>NZ_JBDTPB010000067.1:0-38988 GCF_039932935.1 Polaromonas sp. | reverse complement strand
GCCTGATCACCATCATCGGCCTGTCGGCGAAAAACGCGATTCTGATCATCGAGTTCGCCAAAGACCTGCAGGCGCAGGGCAAGGGCGTGATCGAGTCGGCCCTGGCCGCCGCGCACCTGCGGTTCCGCCCCATCGTCATGACGTCGCTGGCCTTCGGCCTGGGCGTGCTACCCCTGGTACTGGCTTCCGGCGCGGGCTCCGCCAGTCAGCGTGCCATCGGCACCGGCGTGATCGGCGGCATGATTACCGGCACAGCTTTGGCTGTGATCTTTGTCCCGGTGTTCTTTGTGGTCGTGCGCGGTCTCTTCAAGGGCAGCGAACGGCAAAACAGGATGTATTCGGAGCATGCCAAAGCAGCGGGCATCACCGGAGAGGAAGGAAATGAAGGTAAAGCCCATGAGTGAATTTCGCGTTGAATCCGGCATGAAGTCCGGCAAGAGACCCGGCATGAACGCCGGCTTCAAACCCCGGCTCCCGCAGCTTTTGGCGGTCTGCGCTGCGGCTTTTCTGGCCGGCTGCTCCATGATCCCGAAGTACGAACGCCCCGCGGCGCCCATTGCAGACCAGTGGCCGGCTGTCTCAGGCTTGAGCAGCAGCTCTTCACAGGCGCAGCCGGCATCGGTTCCGGCGGGCGCCGCGGCCGATATCGAGTGGCAGACTTTTTTCAGTGATCCGAAGTTGCGGCAACTGATTGACGCCGCGCTGCGCAACAACCGCGACCTGCGCATTGCCGTACTCAACATCGAGCAGGCCAGGGCCCAGTTCCAGATCCGGCGCGCCGACCAGTTCCCGACGATCAACGCGGGTATTACCGGGTCGCGCCAGCCCAACGCCAATGGCAACGGCAGTATCACCAGTTCCTATACCGGCGGTTTGCTGATGACGTCTTACGAGCTCGACTTTTTCGGCCGGGTTGCCAGCCTGAAGGAATCGGCGCTGGCCCGGTACCTGGCAACGGAAGAAGGCCGCAAGACGACGCAGATCAGCCTGATTGCGTCAGTGGCCAATACCTATCTGAGCCTGCTCGCCGACGAAGAACTGCTGGCCATCACGCAGCAGACGCTGGTCACGCGCGAGGAATCCTTCAAGCTCAGCAAGCTGCGCTTTGACAACGGCGTCACCTCCGAGCTGGACTTCCGTCAGGCCGAGTCGTTAACGGAAGCGGCCCGTGCTTCGCTGGCCCAGCTCGTGCGTCAGCGCGCGCTGGACCAGAATGCCCTGACTCTGCTGGTCGGCCAGCCCCTGAGCGGCGACCTCTCGGTGGCGCTACCGGTTGGCAAAGGCCTGGCTGATGCGCCCATGATGGTGGATGTACCGGCTGGCCTGCCGTCTGATTTGCTGACGCGCCGCCCCGACATTCGCCAGGCCGAGCAGCAACTGCTGGCCTCCAACGCCGACATTGGCGCTGCCCGCGCGGCGTTCTTCCCGCGCATTTCGCTCACGGCTTCTGCCGGAAGCGCCAGCTCGCACCTGTCAGGCCTGTTCAAGAGCGGTTCTTACGGCTGGACGCTGGCGCCGCAGCTGATCCTTCCGCTGTTCGATGCAGGCCGCAACCGTGCTGGGCTGGATTCAGCCAATGCCGGGCGCGACATCGCCGTCGCCCAGTACGAAAAATCCATCCAGACCGCTTTTCGCGAAGTGGCCGATGCGCTGGCAGGCCGCGACACCCTGGGCGAGCAACTGCGCGCCCAGCAGGCCCAGGCCAATGCCGAGACAACGCGTTTCAAACTAGCTGATCTGCGTTATCAGAACGGGGTGGCCAGTTACCTGGATCAGCTCGATGCGCAGCGTTCGCTGTTCAGCGCGCGCCAGGCTGTGGTGCAAACCCGCCTGGCCCAGTTGCAAAGCCAGGTCACGCTGTACAAGACGCTGGGAGGCGGCTGGAAGGAAGAGCCACCTGGGGACGCGCTGAGCCTGAAAGCCTCCAACGAGCTCAGCCGCTGAGAATGACAACTCGGGCCGACGCGGGCTGCTCCCAAGGTGCTATCTAATTCATAGCTTCTTGCGCCCGTTGGATAAGGGCTAGCGGCTGATTTGGCTGTTAATTTCAGGTTGTTGCATGCTCGCTGTGACCTGTTTCCCCTGGATTTTTAAGTGTTTTTGGCCCGCAGCCCATACAAGATGTGCGCAAGCAGCTATCAAAATAGTAGCAATATTCAATACGCGGCAGGCACCGCCAGCCTGTATTGGTGACCCCGCAAGCGCCGCAAGCCTGGGCAGCTGTCAAAAATGCAGTGAGCCCGCCGCGGCGTCCAGCTGAAGCCAGCGCTGCGCGGCGGCTTGCAGCGCAGCCGGTTGGCCGGTGGTGAACAACTGTGTCACGCCGGAGCCCGCCACCGACAGTTCGCCCTTCACCGACAGCAAGCGCCGCGTCTGCCGCGCCACTGGTTCGCCGGTGGCGATCAATTGGACGTGCTCACCCAGCAATTCGCGCAACTCTGGTATGGCAAAAAAATAATGCGTGCAGCCGAGCACCAGCGTGTCGATCTCGCCGGGTTCTGTGCCAAATTGGCCCATGGCCCTTGTGTAGCGTGCGCAAAGCGCTCTTGTTTTCATAGCATCTGCACCGGGGCGCTCCGCGCTTTGCTCGATGGCGTGCGCCAACCCGTCGCAGGGTTGGACTACGAATGCTGACTGGTTTTGGTAGGCGGACAGCAAGGTCCGAAACTTGGCACTGGTCACGGTGCCGCGGGTGCCCATCACGCCAATGCGTCCGGTCCGGGTCGATGCCACGGCGGGTTTGAGCGCCGGCTCCAGGCCTACCAGTGGCAAGTCGGGATGCTCTGCGCGCACCAGATGCGCCGCTGCGGCGGTAGCTGTATTGCAGGCAACCACCAGCGCCTTGATTCGGTGCTGATCGCGCAGATGCTGCGCAATGGCGCGTGTGCGTGCGCTCACGAAGGCATCGCCGCGTTCACCATAGGGCGCGTGGCCACTGTCGGCGATGTAGATGAAGTCTTCGCAAGGCAATTCGGCCCGCAGCGCCTGCAAGACGCTCAAGCCGCCGACCCCGCTGTCGAAGACCCCAATGGGCCGCTTTGCGCTCAAGCCGGCTTCAAGCGCTGGTCACCGGGATCTGCTTGAACTCGCCGGTGGCGATTTTCTTTTGCCACTCCGCCGGCCCGGTAATGTGTGCACTCGTGCCGCCTGCATCGACCGCCACGGTGACCGGCATGTCGACCACGTCGAACTCGTAAATCGCTTCCATGCCGAGGTCGGCGAAGCCCACCACCTTGGCAGTTTTAATTGCCTTGGACACGAGGTAGGCGGCGCCGCCAACGGCCATCAGGTACGCACTCTTGTGCTTTTTGATTGCCTCGATCGCGACGGGGCCTCGTTCTGACTTGCCGATCATCGAGATCAGGCCGGTTTCCGCAAGCATCATCTCGGTGAAGCCGTCCATGCGTGTCGCAGTCGTCGGGCCAGCCGGGCCGACCGCCTCGTCGCGCACAGGGTCGACCGGGCCGACGTAATAGATCACGCGGCCGCTGAAGTCCACGGGCAGCTTCTCGCCCTTGGCCAGCATGTCCTTGATGCGCTTGTGGGCGGCGTCACGGCCGGTGAGCATCTTGCCGTTGAGCAGCAATGTCTGGCCAGGCTTCCAGCTGGCGACTTCTTCCTTGGTGAGCGTGTTGAGGTCGACCTTCTTGCTTTTTTGGTAATCGGGTGTCCAGTTCACATTCGGCCAGAGGTCCAGCGAAGGCGGGTCCAGGTAGACCGGGCCACTGCCGTCCATCACGAAGTGGGCGTGGCGTGTGGCAGCACAGTTGGGGATCATCGCCACGGGCTTGCTGGCCGCGTGCGTGGGGTACATCTTGATCTTGATGTCGAGCACGGTGGTCAGGCCGCCGAGGCCTTGCGCGCCTATGCCCAGCGCGTTGACTTTTTCGAACAGTTCCAGGCGCAGCGCTTCGGTTTTGGTGAGCGTCGCACCCGAAGACGATTTGGCTTGCAACTCGTACATGTCGAGGTCGTCCATTAGGCTTTCCTTGGCCATTAGCACCGCCTTTTCAGCGGTGCCGCCAATGCCGATGCCCAGCATGCCGGGCGGGCACCAGCCGGCGCCCATGGTGGGCACGGTTTTGAGCACCCAGTCGACCACTGAGTCACCGGGGTTGAGCATGACCATCTTGCTTTTGTTTTCGCTGCCGCCACCCTTGGCCGCCACAGTGACGTCAATTTTGTTGCCGGGCACCAGCTCGGTGAAGATCACGGCCGGCGTGTTGTCTTTGGTGTTCTTTCGGTCGAACTGCGGATCGGCCACCACTGAGGCGCGCAGGGTGTTGTCGGGGTGGTTGTAGCCGCGGCGCACGCCTTCGTTGATGGCGTCGTCTAGGCTGCCGGTGAAGCCTTCCCAGCGCACGTCCATGCCGACCTTGAGGAACACGTTGACGATGCCGGTGTCCTGGCAGATGGGGCGGTGGCCGGTGGCGCTCATCTTGCTGTTGGTAAGAATTTGCGCGATGGCGTCTTTGGCGGCCGGGCTTTGTTCACGCTCGTAGGCGCGTGCCAGGTGGGCGATGTAGTCAGCGGGGTGGTAGTAGCTGATGTACTGCAGGGCGGCGGCTACGGATTCGATGAGGTCGGCTTGCTTGATCGTGGTCATGGTGGGTGGAGTCGTCGTTTTTTGGGGTTTCTGGCAAACCCTGCAATTATCCGTCCTCGGGTGGGCTTTGCCCTCACGCGGTGCACCGGTGGGGGGCCTTAAGGTTTCAAGACCCTTCAGATGAGAATCTTTCTTGTTTGCGGTCATACTTTGGCTTCCTCCTCTCTTTTCTCTTTTCGACAGCGCAGGAATTTTCATGACCACACGCAGCACTACGCGCACGGAACGCGATACCTTCGGCCCGATTGAAGTCCCGGCCGACAAGCTCTGGGGCGCGCAGACGCAGCGTTCATTGCAGAACTTCGACATCTCGGGTGAGCAGCAGCCACGCGAAATCATCAAGGCACTGGCGCAAGTCAAGCGCTCGTCGGCCAAGGTCAACCATGCGCTGGGACTGCAGGATGAGAAAAAGACAAAAGCCATCGTGGCTGCGGCCGACGAGGTGATTGCGGGCGGTCACGCGGATGAATTTCCACTGGTGGTCTGGCAGACAGGCTCAGGCACGCAGACCAACATGAATGTCAATGAAGTGCTGGCCAACCGCGCCAGTGAAATCCTCGGCGGCGAGCGCGGCGAAAGCCGCCTGGTGCACCCCAACGACGACGTGAATCGCAGCCAGTCCTCCAACGATGTGTTCCCGACCGCCATGCATGTGGCCGCGGTGGAGTCGATGACGCACAAGTTGCTGCCGGCAATTGCGAAGTTGCGTACCACGCTGGCCATGAAAGCCAAGGATTTTGACGGCATTGTGAAGATCGGCCGCACCCACTTGCAGGATGCGACGCCGCTCACGCTGGGCCAGGAGTTTTCGGGCTATGTGGCCCAGCTCGACCATGGCGAAAAACATGTGCGTGCCGCCTTGCCGCACCTGTATGAACTGGCGCTCGGCGGTACCGCCGTCGGCACGGGGCTGAACGCACCCAAGGGCTATGCGGAACAAGTAGCGGCCGAGCTGGCGGCGCTCACGGGTCTGCCGTTCATCACGGCGCCTAACAAGTTTGAAGCCATGGCCTCGGTGGATGGCCTGGTGCATGCACATGGCGCGCTCAAGACGCTGGCCGCCAGCATGATGAAAATCGCCAACGACGTGCGCTGGCTGGCCAGCGGCCCGCGCAGCGGTATCGGTGAACTCAGCATTCCCGAGAACGAGCCCGGCTCGTCCATCATGCCGGGCAAGGTCAACCCGACGCAGAGCGAGGCCGTCACGATGCTGGCCGCTCAGGTGTTCGGCAATGACGTTGCCATCAACTTTGGCGGCGCCTCGGGAAATTTCGAACTCAACGTGTTCCGGCCCATGGTGGCGCATAATTTTTTGCAAAGCGTGCGCCTGCTGGCCGACGGCATGGTGAGCTTTAACGACCACTGCGCGGCAGGCATTGAACCCAACCGCGAACGCATCACCGAGCTGGTCGAGCGTTCGTTGATGCTTGTGACGGCGCTCAACACCCATATCGGCTATGACAAGGCCGCCTATATCGCCAAGAAGGCGCACAAGGAGGGCAGCAGCCTGCGCGAGGCGGCGCTGGCCTCGGGCCATGTCACGGCGGAGCAGTTTGACCAATGGGTGGTGCCTGGGGATATGGTCGGGAGGTAGGCTCACCCCCGTCCAGGCTCACTGCGTGTAGCCCGTTCCCCCCTTCCAGGGGGCGGCGCCTGCCGGCCGGCGGAGCCGGACCTGCGGCCCCTGCTTGCTTGGGGAAAGGGGCCGATACTGCCGCCCTTGTTCGTCTCGGGGACAATAGCGCCATGCTCAAGATTGTCCAGCGCACACTGAACCAGTTCATCCATTCGCAGTCGCTTTCGGGCGTGGTTCTGGCGCTTGCTGCCGTGTTGGCGCTGGTCGCCAGCAATTCGCCTTGGGGTGATGCCTATGAACGCTTTGTGCATTTGCCCGGAGAGCTGCGCATGGGTGGCGGCTGGGTGGTGCTTTCCAAGTCGTTGCTGCATTGGGTCAATGACTTGTGGATGGCCGTGTTCTTCTTTCTGGTGGGGCTGGAGATCAAGCGCGAGTTGATGGAGGGTGAACTGGCCTCGCGTGCGCAGGCGCTGCTGCCGGCAGGGGCTGCCTTGGGCGGCATGGTGGTGCCGGCGCTCATCTACGCGGCGATCAATGCCGGTGACCCTGTGGCGCTTCGCGGCTGGGCCATTCCGGCGGCCACCGACATCGCATTTGCGCTGGGCATCCTTGTGCTGCTGGGCAGCCGTGTGCCGGCTTCGCTCAAGGTGTTTCTGACGGCCGTGGCGATCATTGATGACCTGGGTGCCATCCTCATCATTGCCTTTTTCTATACTGAAGGACTGTCGCTGTCGGCGCTGGCCGCTGCTGGTGTCGGGGTGTTGGTACTGCTGGCGTTCAACCGTGCCAAGGTCATGGCCATCGGCCCGTATGTCGTGGTAGGGCTGGTCATCTGGCTTTTCGTCTACAAGTCGGGTATCCATGCCACGCTGGCGGGAGTGGCAACTGCACTGGCGATTCCCTTGTCGGACGGGAAAGGCGGCTCACCGCTCAAAACGGCCGAGCATGCGCTGCATCCTTGGGTGGCGTTTGCCGTGTTGCCCGTGTTCGCGTTTGTCAATGCCGGTGTTTCTCTGCAGGGTGTCACCGTGACGACCTTGCTGCAAAGCGTACCCCTGGGCATTACGGCGGGTCTGTTGCTGGGCAAGGCCATGGGCGTATTCGGTGCCTCCTGGCTGCTGATTCGATTTGCCGGCGCACGCTTGCCCGCCGGGGCCGGTTGGAGTCAGTTTTTTGGGGTTTGCCTGCTGTGCGGCGTTGGGTTCACCATGAGCCTTTTTATTGGTGCCCTCGCGTTTGCCGGCCAGGATGCGGCTTACGAGACGCAACTCAAGCTGGGCGTGCTGTGCGGCTCGCTGCTGTCGGGAGTGGTGGGGGCGCTGATGCTGCTGCGCAGCAGCGCCGCCGGGAAGTCACCGAGCTGAATGCCGGTGCGACCTGTTCAGTGCTTTTGCGCGGCAATGCCCGACATGATCTTGTCGGTGTAAGCAATTGCAATCGCTGACAGCAGGAATGTGATGTGGATCACTGTCTGAGCGATCAAGACCTTGTCGGTGTAGTTGTCGGCGTTGATGAAGGTCTTGAGCAGGTGGATCGAGCTGATGCCGATGATGGCCGTGGCCAGCTTCACCTTCAGCACCGATGCATTCACGTGCGATAGCCATTCGGGCTGGTCGGGGTGGCCTTCCAGGTTCATGCGGCTTACAAAGGTTTCGTAGCCGCCCACGATCACCATGATCAGCAGGTTGGAGATCATGACCACGTCGATCAGCGCCAGCACCACCAGCATGATGACCGTCTCATTGAGTGTCACGACGGGTATGGCGGTCTTGTAGCCGATGCTGGTGATCAGCGATTGCAGGGCAGTCTGGCTGCCGAAGGCCGCTTCGATCAGGTGCCACAACTCAACCAGGAAGTGCACGACGTACACCGCTTGCGCGGCAATCAGTCCGAGGTACAGCGGTAGCTGGAGCCAGCGGCTGGCAAAAATCAGATTGGGCAGGGGGCGCAGAGGCGACGAGGGGCGATCAATTGGATGAGGGTCGGACATGCAGGCATTGTAAAGCGGTGAAAATTTTCGGAATCTTGACTTTGATCAATAGAGGGGTAGTTGCTCTTGACTGAGGTCAAGAAAATTTCGAGAACGCGGTCCCAGAATCCGGCGAAGGCAGATACATGCCACGGCGCAAACAAAGCAACCGGAGACAAAATGACCACCACCGACGGTAAACCCGTTCCTTCCTCGTCCTATCGCTGGATGCAGCTCCTGCTCGGCATCATTTGCATGGCAATGATCGCCAACATGCAGTACGGCTGGACGCTCTTCGTCAACCCCATCGCCGACAAACATGGCTGGAGCAAGGCGGCTATCCAGGTGGCCTTCACCATCTTTGTGCTGACCGAAACCTGGCTGGTGCCCATCGAGGGTTACCTGGTTGACCGTTTCGGCCCGCGCCCTGTCGTGATGGGCGGCGGCGTGTTGTGCGGCATCGGCTGGATACTTAACTCGCACGCCGATTCGCTCCCTCTGCTGTACTTCGCCGCAGCCGTCAGCGGTGTTGGCGCGGGCGCCGTGTACGGAACCTGCGTGGGCAACGCGCTCAAGTGGTTTCCGGACCGCCGCGGCCTGGCCGCCGGCCTCACCGCCGCGGGCTTCGGTGCCGGTTCCGCGCTCACCATCATCCCGATCTCCAACATGATCAAGTCCAGCGGCTACGAGTCGGCCTTCCTGTACTTCGGCATCCTGCAGGGCGTGGTGGTGTTTGTGATCTCCTTCCTGCTCACACGCGCGCCGCACAACCTGGCCAAGTCGTCCGCCGTGTCGACCATCCACGTGCAGCAGGGCCGCCATGAGTACAAGCCCAGCGAAGTACTGCGCCGCCCGGTGTTCTGGGTGATGTATGCCATGTTCGTGATGGTGGCCGCCGGCGGCCTGATGGCGACGGCGCAGCTCGGCCCCATCGCCACCGATTTCAAGATCGGCAACGTGCCGGTGAACATCATGGGTCTGGTGCTGCCCGCGCTGACCTTCGCGCTGGCCATCGACCGCGTGCTCAATGGCCTGACACGCCCGTTCTTCGGCTGGGTGTCCGACCAGATTGGCCGGGAAAAAACCATGCTGATTGCCTTTGCCGCCGAATCGGTGGGTATCCTGGCGCTGTACCAGTTCGGCCAGAACCCGATCGCCTTTGTGATCCTCACGGGCCTGGTGTTCTTTGCCTGGGGCGAAATCTACAGCTTGTTCCCCTCGACATGTGCCGACACTTTCGGCTCCAAGTACGCCGCCGCCAACGCGGGACTGCTATATACCGCCAAGGGCACGGCCTCGCTGCTGGTGCCGCTGTCGAGCATGCTCACCGCCGCGACGGGTAGCTGGCATGCGGTGTTCATTGTGGGCAGCGTGATGAACGCGATTGCAGCGCTTATGGCCTGGTATGTGCTTCGCCCCATGCGCCGTACTGAGATGAACCTGGCCGCGCCTCCTGCGGCCGCACAGGAAGCCGCGGGCAGCTTGCACGTCGCAGCGCACAGCTGACCCGCTCCTTCCCGCAAGGCACCGCTCACGCTTCGAAAGAGGCGCTGAGCGGTGCCTTTTTTGCAGTTATCCCTCATGGGTGTAAATTGGCAAGGTTGGCGTAAGTCAGTGGTTTGTAAGTGCGAACGCTGATATTACCGACCAAACCCACTGCCACGGAGACAAAACCCATGAGTGCCATCGAATCGGTCCTGGTCGAAAACCGCGTGTTCCCGCCCGCTGAAGCCGTCGTCAAGGCGGCGCGCATTTCCGGAATGCCGGCGTACAACGCGCTTTGCGCGGAAGCTGCGAAAGATTTCGAAGGTTTCTGGGCCCGGCTGGCGCGTGAAAACCTGAGCTGGAAAAAGCCGTTCACCCAAACACTGGATGAGTCCAACGCCCCGTTCTACCGGTGGTTTGCCGACGGTGAGCTCAACGCCTCGTACAACTGCCTGGACCGCCACCTCGGCACGCCGGTTGAAAACAAGAAAGCCATCATCTTCGAGAGTGATGACGGCAAGGTCACCAACGTCACCTACAAAGAGCTGCATGCCAGGGTCAGCCAGTTTGCCAGCGCGCTCAAGGGCGCGGGCATCAAGAAGGGCGACCGCGTCATCATCTACATGCCGATGACGGTTGAAGGCGTTGTGGCCATGCAGGCCTGCGCGCGCATTGGCGCTACCCATTCGGTGGTGTTCGGCGGGTTCTCGGCCAAGAGCTTGCAGGAGCGTATTCAGGATGCGGGCGCTGTGGCGGTCATCACCGCCAACTACCAGCTGCGCGGCGGCAAGGAACTGCCGCTCAAGGCCATCGTTGATGAGGGCATTGCCATGGGCGGCTGTGAGTCGATCAAGAATGTGATTGTCTACCAGCGCACCGCTACCGCCTGCAACATGGTGGCTGGCCGCGACAGCCTGATGCACGAAATCACCGCCAAGGCTGCGCCGGTGTGTGAGCCCGAGTTCGTGGGCGCCGAGCACCCGCTCTTTATTCTTTACACGTCGGGCTCGACCGGCAAGCCCAAGGGCGTGCAGCACAGCACGGGCGGCTACCTGCTTTGGGCCAAACTCACGATGGACTGGACCTTCGATATCCAGCCCTCCGATGTCTTCTGGTGCACGGCCGACATCGGCTGGATCACCGGCCACACCTATGTCGCTTATGGCCCGCTGGCAGCCGGCGCGACGCAGATCATCTTTGAAGGCATACCGACCTTTCCGAATGCTGGCCGCTTCTGGCAGATGATCGAAAAACACAAGGTCACGATTTTTTACACCGCCCCCACGGCCATCCGTTCATTGATCAAGGCTGCCGAGGCCGATGAAAAAGTGCATCCGGCTCGCTCCGACCTGAGTAGTTTGCGCATTCTGGGCTCCGTCGGCGAGCCCATCAATCCGGAAGCATGGATGTGGTACTACAAAAACGTGGGCGGCGAGCGTTGCCCAGTGGTCGACACCTTCTGGCAAACAGAAACCGGCGGCCACGTCATCACGCCGCTGCCAGGCGCGACGCCGCTGGTGCCCGGCAGTTGCACCTTGCCTCTGCCCGGCATCATGACTGCCATTGTTGATGAAACTGGCAAGGACCTGCCCAACGGCGCTGGCGGCATGCTGGTGATCAAGCGTCCGTGGCCATCCATGATCCGCACCATCTGGAATGACCCTGAGCGCTTCAAGAAGAGCTATTTCCCGGAAGAGATGGGCGGCACGATTTACCTCGCCGGAGACGGTGCGGTTCGCAACGTGGACAATGGGTATTTCCGCATCACCGGCCGTATCGACGACGTGCTCAATGTGTCCGGCCATCGCATGGGCACGATGGAAATCGAATCCGCGCTGGTCTCGCATTCAGCGTTGGTGGCCGAAGCCGCCGTGGTGGGCCGGCCCGACGACGTGACTGGCGAGGCCATTGTGGCTTTTGTCGTGCTTAAGCGCTCACGTCCCACGGGCGAAGAAGCCAAGGCAATTGCCAAGGAACTGCGCGACTGGGTAGGCAAGGAAATCGGGCCCATCGCCAAGCCCAAAGACATTCGCTTCGGCGATAACCTGCCCAAGACACGCAGCGGAAAAATCATGCGCCGCCTGTTGCGCGGCATTGCCAAGGGCGAGGCGATCACGCAGGACACTTCTACGTTGGAGAATCCCGCCATTCTTGACCAGCTCTCGGAAAAGCAGTGAAGTGAGGCAGACATCAAAAAAGCCCGTCGTCGACGGGCTTTTTTGTGGGCCAAAGGCCTGGTTTATTTCTGGGTCAGGATCCAGGCGACCAGTTTTTTTGCCTCGTCAGGGCTGACCTGGGCGTTGGCAGGCATGGGTACGGGGCCCCAGACACCTGAACCACCCTTGATGACTTTGGCTGCCAGCTTGTCGGCTGCGTCTTTTTGACCTGCATATTTGGCCGCCACATCCTTGTAGGAAGGCCCCACCAGTTTCTTGTCGATGGCATGGCAAGCCATGCAGTTTTTAGCGGTTGCCAGTTGTAAATCCGCGAATGCCGGTGTGGATACTGCAAAAACTGCAGCCATGGAAGCGATGACCGAAAGAATGCGTTTCATGGTTTTGTCCTCGTGGGGAAGTTGTGGATTCGGGTTACAGTCAATTAACGTCATTGTAGTGGTGCCGGTTGACCCTCTTTTCAAGGCCAGGTCGGGCTAACCATTACTCATTCAGAGGAGTTACAGATGTTTTTTCTATTAATCGGAGTTATTGCCCTGGCACTGAAATACCTGGAAATCGGGCCCGTGGCGACATTAAGCTGGTGGATCGTGCTTGCACCCTTTGCGCTCGCGGCGCTTTGGTGGTGGTGGGCAGATGCCTCGGGGTATACCAAAAGAAAAGAAGTCGACAAGATGGACAAACGCAAGCAGGACCGTATCGAAAAACAGCGCGCAGCCATGGGCATGCTGTCGAGCAAGAAAAAGAAATAGCTGAAAAAACGGCTTTGGCTGCCATCAAGACCATCATCTACCTGGCGTCCAAGGTCTGTAGCGTGGTTAAAGCAAAGAGCCCGTGAAGTATGTAACTTCACGGGCTCTTTGCTTTTTTTGAGAGATCAGAAATTAATAGTCGTCGAGCACGGCACCTTTGCTGGCGCTGGATGCATTGAACGCAAACTTGGCCTGCACGCCGCGCATATACCGTGGTGCGGGGGCTTTCCAGCCGACCTTGCGTTGGGCCAGTTCTGCGTCGCTGATGTTCAGCTGCAGTAATAGTTGCTTCGAATCAATCGTGATGGAGTCGCCTTCGTGGATGAAGGCGATGTTGCCGCCGGCTGCGGCTTCTGGTGCGACGTGGCCGACGACCATGCCCCAGGTGCCGCCGGAAAAGCGCCCATCAGTGATGAGTCCCACGCTTTCACCTAGGCCGGCGCCAATCAGCGCGCCCGTGGGGGCCAGCATTTCGGGCATGCCAGGGCCACCTTTGGGACCGAGGTAACGCAGCACCATGACATCGCCGGCCTTGATCTTGCCGGCCAGGATGGCAGCCAGCGCAGACTGTTCGTCGTCAAACACCCGGGCCGGTCCCGTCATAACGGGGTTCTTCAGTCCGGTGATTTTCGCCACGCAGCCTTCGGGTGAGAGGTTGCCCTTCAGGATGGCCAGGTGGCCTTGCGCGTACATGGGCTTGTCGATGGGGCGAATCACGTCCTGGTCGGCGCGCGGCACCTCGGGCACGTCCTTCAGTGTCTCGGCGATGGTCTGGCCGGAGATCGTCAGGCAGTCGCCATGCAGCAGGCCGGCGGCCAGCAACGTTTTCATCACTTGTGGAATGCCGCCGGCGCGATGCAGATCCACCGCGAGGTATTTGCCGGACGGCTTCAGGTCGCACAGCACGGGTGTGCGCTGGCGCACGCGCTCGAAGTCGTCGATGGTCCATTCGACGCCGGCGGTATGGGCGATGGCCAGGAAGTGCAGCACGGCATTGGTGGAGCCGCCGGTGGCCATGATCACCGCCACGGCATTTTCAATCGCCTTTTTGGTGACGATGTCGCGCGGCTTGATGTCTTTCTTGATGGCTTCCACCAGAACCTTGGCCGACTCTTTGGCCGAGTTCATTTTTTCGTCGTGCGGGTTGGCCATCGTGCTGGAGTAAGGCAGCGAAATTCCGAGCGCTTCAAAGGCGCTGGACATGGTGTTGGCCGTGTACATGCCGCCGCAGCTGCCGGTGCCAGGAATGGCGCGGCGCTCGATCTGCAGCAGGTCTTCGTCGCTCATGCGGCCGGCGGCGTTTTCACCCACGGCTTCAAACACGCTGACGATGTTGAGATCTTTGCCCTTGTAGGTGCCGGGCAGGATGGTGCCGCCGTAGACGTAAATTGCCGGCACGTTGGCGCGCAGCATGCCCATCAGACCGCCGGGCATGTTCTTGTCGCAGCCGCCGACCACCAGCACGCCGTCCATCCACTGTCCCTGCACGCAGGTTTCGATGCAATCGGAGATCACTTCGCGGCTCACGAGGGAATACTTCATGCCCTCGGTGCCCATGGCCATGCCGTCAGAGATGGTGGGGGTGCCGAACACCTGCGCGTTGCCGCCGGCTTCTTCGATGCCTGCAATCGCCGCATCAGCCAGCTTTTGCAGGCCGCTGTTGCAGGGCGTGATGGTGCTGTGGCCGTTGGCCACGCCGATCATCGGTTTTTTGAAATCGTCTGCCTCATAGCCCATGGCGTAGTACATCGAACGATTGGGCGCGCGCGATTTGCCCTCGGTGATGTTCCTGCTGCGTGGGTTGGGAAGGATGTTGACGGTTTTGGTGTTCATGATGTGCTTCTTGGGGGGGTGACAGACCTCTGCAGGGCCGATATGCCTGCAAATTATGGGTGCTTTGACTTATTTGTTCTAATCTATTTTTAATGCCTTATTAATATGCATAGGATATGACTGATTCGCGTTCCGCAACGTCTTCTCCGCCCGTCGAACTCCGGCTTTGGCGCCAGTTTGTGGCGGTCGCTGAGGAGCTGCATTTCGGCCGTGGCGCGTTGCGCCTGCACATGACCCAGCCGCCGCTGACACAGGCAATCATGTCGCTCGAAGCGACGTTGGGCTTGAAACTCTTTGTGCGCACCAAGCGCAGTGTGCAGCTCACGCCGGCTGGGGTTGCGCTCTTGCCTGAGGCGCGCGATCTCCTGGCGCGCGCCATGGCGTTGCCCGCCTACGCACGCGCCAGTGCTGACGGCGAGGCGGGGCGGCTGCGTCTCGCATTTGTTTCTACGGTGGGGTTTGACCTGCTACCGCGCTGGGTGCGTGCGTTTCGTGAGCGTTACCCCAAAGTACAGCTTGAACTGATTGAAGCCACCGGTGACGTGCAGTTGCAAGCTTTTGAGCGCGCGGAGATTGACGCCGGGTTCATGCTGCATTCGCCGGGCTTTGCCCCGTCAGGTCTGGCCAGCCGGCGCATTGCGCAAGAGCCTCTGTTGATCGCGTTGCCCGAACAAAGTGAATTCGCGACCCAGTCGCGTCTGGCGCTGGATGATCTGCTGGCGCAGCCACTGGTCATTTTCCCGCGCCGCATCGTGCCGTCTTTGTACGACGCAATCTTTGCGATGTACCACGCGGCGGGGCATTTGCCCCGCGTCGCCCAGGAAGCGATCCAGATGCAGACCATCGTCAATCTGGCGTCAGCCGGGCTGGGTGTGGCCTGGGTGCCAGACAGCGTACGGCAGTTTCAGCGTCCTGGAGTGGTGTACCGGGAATTGACAGCACCAAGGGGCAGGGGGCGCACGGGCGTTCCAGGCTGCGAGACCAGCCTGGTGTGGCCGGCGGCGCGCGCCAATCCCGTGCTTGAGCGGTTTGTCGCGTTTATCGGCGCTTGAAAAATTCTTCATCCTGGGCACGCTGGCGTCGCGCCGCCACCGCGTCTTGCTGCTGGCGCTGTTCGGCTGGTGTCAGTGTGCGTTGCTCCATGCGGCGCTGGTTAATTTCACCGGTGCTGGCGCAGCGCGCCCCGTGGCTGGCTTCGCATTCTGAGACGACTTGCTGGTCGGTCTTGCGCGCAGTGGCCGGGGTGTTTTTTCGCAGGCCGCCCAACGGAGGATAGTTGGCTTGGGAGTTTGACGATGCCTGCGCGTTCGCGCGTGCATTGGCCGCGGCGTTTTCGGCTGCCCAGTCTTTGGGCGCCTTGGCTGCGCCATCATTGCCATACAAAACGCCCGGTACGCCTTTGAAAGGCACGCCGTCGGCGAAGGATGCTTCCGCGGATGTCGTCGGGACGGCTGCCGGGGCCGGCCCGGGAGCTCTGACGATCAGTTTTTCACCGTTGCTGCCGGCTGCAGCACAAGGTGTTTGAGAAAACACTTTTTTGCCACTGGCGTCGGTGCACTGGTAGACCTGGGCCCAGCCACTTGCGCTGAATGTCAGCGCTGCAAGAGTTGAAATAAAGGCGATGTAAAAGGGGTGATGCATGGCTGAGCGGGAGTTTGCGTCGTGTTCGGCAAAGTCTAAGCCATAGGCCGTGAGCGTAAGGAATTTCCTACGGGGCTTGCGTGCAAAATACCTGCCATGCTCATTCATCCGCAAATCAATCCCGTCGCACTTCAGCTCGGCCCCGTCGGTATCCATTGGTACGGGCTGACTTACCTGGCGGCTTTTGGCCTTTTCTTCTTTTTGGCAACACGGCGGCTGCGGCATGAGCCGTATGCATCGATCACAGGTCCGGGGGCCTGGTCGCGCAGGGACATTGAAGACATCCTGTTCCTTGGCGTCATGGGCGTGGTGCTGGGCGGCCGGTTGGGCTACTGCCTTTTTTACAAGCCCGGTTACTACCTGTCGCATCCGCTGGAGATCTTTTTCGTGTGGCAGGGCGGTATGAGCTTTCACGGCGGCATGTTGGGTGTGCTGGTGTCGCAGTGGTGGTTTGCCCGTTCCCGTCAGCGGCCCTGGCTGCAGGTCATGGATTTTGTGGCGCCCTGTGTGCCGACCGGGTTGGCGGCCGGGCGTGTCGGCAATTTCATCAACGGTGAGCTTTGGGGCCGCTTCAGCGACCCGGCCTTGCCATGGGGCATGGTGTTTCCCGGAAGCGACTCCATGCAGCCGCGTCATCCCTCGCAGGTCTACCAGTTCCTGATGGAGGGCGTGCTGCTGTTCGTGCTGCTGTGGCTGTATGCGCGCAAACCGCGCAAGATGGGGCAGGTCTCCGGCGCGTTCCTGCTGGGGTATGGGGTGTTCCGCTTTATTGCCGAGTTTTTCCGTGAGCCGGATGATTTCCTGGGCCTCCTGGCATTGGGAATGAGCATGGGCCAGTGGTTGTGCATACCCATGATCGCCGCCGGTATTTGGCTCTGGGTGTGGGCCTCAAAACGCCCCCAAGGCATATAGAAAGCGCCAGCAGCTATCGATTTTATAGCGCCGGTGCTGGCAGATCCCGGGGGTAAGGCTGCGGGCTACCGCCTAGGGTTTCTCCCTGTCGTTTTCAGACACAAAAGTCCTCTTGGGTACTTGCTCGTTTGAGTTTTACTTTTCATAATTACAGGTAATTACTTGAAATTATGCTCGTTAGGCGAGCAAATTCGAAACGTGGATTATGGGAAGTGGAAGTGGAAGTGGAAGTGGAAGTGGGTAAGTGGTACTTGAGTGCTGCAGTGTGAATGCCGATCGGGGCGGAGATAGATGGTCTGCCGGTTCGCAGCGTTTTCGCACAATTGCATCCAAGGCGCTGCCAGGGGTTCCGCCGACCAGTTGTGTCAGTCAAAGGGGTCATGCCATGCGTCTTGTCCAGAGTTCTTTGCATCAGGAAGTCGCCGACACACTGCGCGAGCAGATCTTTGCGGGTCAGCTCTCGCCCGGGAGTTTTCTGGACGAGGTGGCGCTGTGCGAGCGGCTGGAAATCTCCCGCACGCCGCTGCGCGAAGCCCTGAAAGTGCTCACATCGGAAGGGCTTCTGCGTCACGAACCGCGGCGTGGCTGCTTCGTCAATGAAGTCACTGAAAAAGACCTGGACGATATTTTTCCCGTTATTGCGCTGCTGGAAGGGCGCTGCGCCTACGAAGCTGCGCGCAATGCCACAGATGCCGACCTGGCGGCGCTGACCACGCTGCATGAGCGGCTGAACAGCCATGCCAGCACAGGCAGGATCAACGAGTACTACGCCACCAACTTCGCCATTCACGAGGCCATCATCTTGCTGGCCGATAACCGCTGGCTCGCGCAGGCCATCGTTGACTTGCGCAAGATCCTGAAGCTGGCGCGGCTGCAGCAACTGCATGCGCCGGGCCGGCTGGCGCAAAGCCTGTCCGAGCACATGACGGTGTTCGCGGCCCTGAAAAGCCGGGACAGTGAAGGTGCGGAAGCGGCCATGCGCACCCACTTGACGCGCCAGCGCGAAGCGCTGCGCGACCTGGCCCGCAGCCAACGCTCCCGGGTGGCCTCATGAGCGCCGCCGACTGGCTCAGCCGCAGCGTTTCCCGGCTCACGGCAAGTGAAAAAGGTCTTACAGAAAAAACGGCTGCGGGGCATGCTGAGCGGGCGCAAGCAGCTACCAAAAAGATAGCGACTAGTGCAGAACTTCCCGTGCGGAGCACGCACGAACGGCTGCAGGCCACCTTGAGCCACAAGGACGAAGCCTTGTCGCCGCGCGTGTTGCGCCGCACGCTGGAGGAGCTGCAGGCGATCATCGACCCTCGCGTCAGCGAAGTGGAAGGTGGGCGCCGCGCCATGGCCATTGCGGCTTGGTACCAGGGCGCCACGCCGGCTCGCCGCCGGGATCTCTGGATGCTGATGAGCGAGCAGTTCGTCGCCAATCCGCAAAAGGTCAAGGCCGCGCAGGCCCAGTTTGCGGCTGCGGTGGGAACCCCCGAAGAGGCCGTGGCAGAGGTGCGCTATCGCCGTGCCACAGTGTCGCCGCGCCGGCGCCTGCTGCAACGCTTCAGCGTCTACCCGGGCGGCATACAGTTTCTGGTCGAGATGCGTGCCGACATGCAGCCCAGCCTCAAGGCCGACAAGCGCCTGCTGGCTCTGGACGTCGAGATGGAATATATGTTTTCCACCTGGTTCGATGTGGGCTTTCTTGACCTGCGCCGCATCACGTGGGATTCGCCTGCGTCGCTGATCGAAAAGCTGATCAAGTACGAGGCGGTCCACGACATCAAGGGATGGGCCGACGTGAAAAACCGGCTCGACAGCGACCGCCGCTGCTATGGCTTCTTCCACCCGCGCCTTCCCGAGGTGCCGCTGATTTTTGTCGAAGTGGCGATGGTCGAAACGATTGCCGGCGACATCATGCCCTTGCTTGACGAGCTGGCCGCGCCTTCAGACCTGAGCCGTGCAACCACCGCGATTTTTTACTCCATCAGCAACACGCAGGCCGGCCTGCGCGGTGTGAGTTTTGGTGACTCATTGATCAAGCGCGTGGTGGAAACCCTGAAAGACGAGTTTCCCAAGCTCAAAACCTTTGCCACCCTTTCACCGATTCCGGGATTTCGCAGCTGGCTGGGGAAGAACGCCACCGCCATGCTGGAAAAACTGGGCGACAAGGAGCGCGCGGCCCTGGGCCGCGCGGTCGGGTTTGAACCGCCCACCGCGGGGCATTTTCTAAGCGCTGCTGAAAACCCGCTGGCCTTGAATGAGAAATCGCCGGTACGCAAGATGCTGCTGCAATGTGCGGCCCACTATCTCGGGCATGCGCTGGACGACGGCAAGCCGCTGGACCCGGTGGCACGCTTTCACCTGGGCAACGGTGCGCGTGTGGAACGCATCAACTGGGCGGGCGACCCGACCCCCAAGGGGCTCAAACAATCGTATGGCCTGATGGTGAATTACCTCTATGACCTCAAGCGCCTGGACAGGCATCGGGCCTTGCTTGCACAGGGGAAAATCCCCGTATCAGGTGACATCGAAGGTTTGTATATTTGAACGCGTACTTAGGATTGCGGCAGGCAATTGCCGCATGGGGTTTGAGCGTCCTTTTTTTGACGGCTTTTTTGATTTCAACAACGACAGGAGACAAAGATGACATTCAATTTTGAAGCCCGCGGTTCCCGGCGCGACGTGCTGCGCGCTGCGGCGGCCGGTGCCGCCACGATTTCTTTCGGCAGCTATGCCCAGTCGGCATGGCCCACCAAACCGGTGACGATGATCGTGCCGTTTCCGGCCGGCGGCGGCACCGATGCGTTCGCGCGGCCTTTGTCGGCCCAGTTCTCCAGGCTCACGGGCAAGCAGCTCATCATCGACAACCGCGGTGGGGCCGGCGGCACGCTGGGCGCGAGTATCGCCGCCAAGGCGCAGCCCGATGGCTACACGCTCTTCATGGGGGCTGTGCACCACACCATTGCGCCGTCGATGTACCCCAAGCTGGACTACGACATCGAAAAAGATTTCGTGCCCCTGGCCCTGATGGCCAACGTGCCGCAGGTGCTGGTCGTCAATCCCCGCAACATGCCGTTTGCCGATTTCAAGGCCTACATCGCGGCAGTGCGCAAGGCGCCCGGCAAGTACAACTACGGTTCCGCCGGCGCGGGCACCTCGCACCACCTGGCGGGCGAGCTCTTCAAGCAGCAGACCAAAACTTTCATCACCCACATCCCCTACCGCGGCGCGGGCCCGGCGCTGCAGGATTTGATCTCTGGCAATGTCGACATGATGTTTGATGGCCTGGGTTCTTCTGCCAACCACATCAAAGGCGGCCGTATCAAAGCACTGATGGTGTCAGGCACCAAGCGCAACCCGGCCTTCCCGGACGTGCCATGCGCGGGTGAACTCGGCCTGCCCGAATACACCGTGACTACCTGGTACGGCGTCTGGGCGCCCAAGGGCACGCCTGCCGACGTGCAGGCGCGCATCGTCGAAGATCTGCGCAAGGCCTCAGCCACCGATGAACTCAAAACCATCTGGGCCAGCAACGGCGCGGACTTCGGCAATCTCACGCCCCAGCAGTTCGGCACGTTTGTGAGCAGCGAAGTCAAACGCTGGTCGACCGTGGTGAAGGCCTCGGGCGCAAAACTCGAATGATCCTTGAATGACCGGTGCCGTTTTACTGAAAGTGAAGGGGCCGCTTGCCTTCGTGACCCTGTCCCACCCCGGCAAGCTCAACGCCATGTCTCGCGCCATGTGGCGCGAGCTGCGCGCGGCGTTTGAAAGCATCCAGCAAACCGCAGCCTTGCGCTGTGTGCTGGTGCACGGGGAGGGCGGTCACTTCTGCGCGGGTGGCGATATTTCCGAGTACGCTGGTTTCCGGTTTGAAGAAACTGCCCTGCGTGAGTTTCATGAAGGCGATGTCTGGGGCGGTTTGCAGGCCATGCTCGATTGCGACGTGCCTATCGTCGCCCACATTCAGGGAAACTGCATGGGGGCCGGCATGGAAATCGCCAGCTGTTGCGATATTCGCGTTGCAGGCGACACCGCAAAGTTTGGTGCACCCATTGCGAAGCTCGGTTTTCCGATGGCACCTCGCGAGGCCGCGCTGGTGATGCGCGCAGCCGGCGAACTGACGGTGCGTGAGATGCTGTTGTCTGCGGCTTTCCTGGGCGCCGCGGAGATGAAGCAGCGCGGCTTTCTCAACCAGGTGGTGCCCGTTGCCGAAGCCGGCGCTACCGCGATGGCTTATATGGATCGCAGCGCGGGCCTTGCACCCGCTGCTGCGCGCCTGAATAAGCAGACATTTCGGGCTCTAGCCCAGGTAACTATTGGGCAGATAGCTACTGATTTGATAGCGAGTGCTTACCGCTACGCCGCGTCGCCCGAGCACCGCGAAGGCGTAACTGCCTTCAATGAAAAACGTCAGCCCCGGTTTGACGACCCGGCCACCGTCCTCCCATCACCATCGACAGCCTGACCCATGAAAAATCATAATTTGTTTGCGGCGTTGCGGGCCGCGTTTCCTTCTTCGCTCGATGAGGTCGCCGTCGAAACCGACGTTGGCCTTCACTATTCGTGGCGTGATCTGGAACGCGGCACCGCGATGATGGCCAATCTGCTGGCCTCGCTGGGCTTGCCTGAGGGCGCCCGGGTGGCGGTACAGGTCGAAAAGTCGGTCGAAGCCATGATGCTTTACCTGGCCACACTGCGCGCGGGCTACGTCTTCTTGCCGCTCAACACGGCCTATCAAAGCGCCGAGATCGAATACTTCATCGGCAACGCCGAGCCTTCTGTGATGGTGTGCAGCAGCAAGAATTTTGGATGGGTCAGCAAGATTGCTTTCAAGGCCGGAACGCAAAACGTCTTCACGCTCGACGACGACCGAACCGGCTCTTTGCTGACGCGCGCCGCGCACTGCAGCGACAAGCATGAGGTGGTGGCGCGGCGGGCAAACGACCTCGCCGCCATCCTCTACACCAGCGGCACCACCGGCCGCAGCAAGGGCGCGATGCTCACGCACGGCAACATGCTGAGCAATGCGCTGGTGTTGAAGGACTACTGGGGCTGGAAAAAAGGCGATGTGCTGATTCACGCCTTGCCGATCTTTCACGTCCATGGCCTGTTCGTCGCCATTCATGGCGCGCTGATCAACGGCAGCAAAATGATCTGGCTGTCAAAGTTCGACCCCAAGCTGGTCGTGCAAAAGCTTCCCGAGGCCACGGTCTTCATGGGCGTGCCCACGCTGTATGTGCGGCTGCTGGCCGAGCCCGGCCTGACCCGCGAGGCGTGCCGCAACATGCGCCTGTTTGTGGCGGGTTCCGCGCCTTTGCTCATTGAGACCTTCAACGAATGGAAAGACCGCACCGGCCACACCATTCTGGAGCGTTACGGCATGTCCGAAACGGTCATGCTGACCTCCAATCCCTATCAAGGTGCAGAGCGGCGCGGCGGAACGGTGGGGTTTGCATTGCCCGGGATCAGCCTGCGTGTGCAGGACGAAGACGGAAAATCCCTGTCGCAAGGAGAGATCGGCGCAATCCAGGTCAAGGGCCCCAACGTGTTCAAGGGCTACTGGCGCATGCCGGAAAAGACCAAAGAAGAGTTCACGGCAGACGGCTACTTCAAGACCGGGGACGTCGGCAAGATTGACGAGCGTGGCTATATCGTGATCGTCGGGCGCAGCAAGGACCTGATCATCAGCGGTGGCTACAACGTCTACCCGGCAGAGATCGAAGGCTATATCAACGACATGCCCGGCGTGGCTGAAAGCGCCCTGGTCGGCGTACCCCACCCGGATTTCGGCGAAGTCGGTGTGGCCGTCGTCATTGCCAAGCCCGGCACCTCGCTGGAAGGCAGCCAGATTGTGGGTTCGCTCAAATCCAAGCTTGCCAACTTCAAAATCCCCAAGCAATGTTTTGTGGTCAGCGAACTGCCCCGCAACACCATGGGAAAAGTGCAGAAAAACCTGCTTCGCGAACAGTACAAGACCCTCTTTGCCTGAGTCCGGCACCCGGCTGACGCCCGCGCGAACGCATTTCCTGTGAAGCAAGCTGCGTCCTGCCGCTGCACGGGTCTGACTGCGCCTGAAGCATGCGCTGCCGCGGCCTGATTCTGGCTAATGGAAAAGTTGGCGCGCGGCCAACCCTCTTATATACAATTGCACCGGTCTGATTTTTGCTTCAGTTTCCCGGTTTTACTTCCAAGTTTTAAGAGGAGTCGAGGACATTATGAAAAAGCATCTTGGGTATCTGGCGTTTTCAACCATCCTGGCAGCCATGCTGGCGGGTTGCGGTAAAAAGGAGGAGGCGCCTGTCGCGGCCACTCCGGCTCCCGCCGCAAGCGCACCGGCCGCAGCCCCCGCCGAAGAAAAAGTGCTCAATGTCTACAACTGGCCCGACTATGTCGCCAAGGACATGATCGCCAATTTCGAAAAAGAAACCGGCATCAAGGTCAACTACCAGACCTTTGAGAACAACGAAGCCCTGCATGCCAAGCTGGTCGCGGGCAATACCGGCTATGACATCGTGGTGCCGGGCGCTGTGTTTGCCAAGCCGCAAATCGACGGTGGCCTGCTCGCCAAGCTCGACAAATCCAAGGTGGCCAACTACGGCAACCTCGACTCAGCCATCATGGAAAAGCTGGGCACCATCGACCCGGGTAATGCGTATCTGGTTCCCTGGGCCTGGAGTTTCACCACCGTGGGCATCAACAAGGCCAAGGTGACCAAGGCACTGGGCTCTACCCCCATGCCCGAAAACGCCTGGGACCTGGTGTTCAACCCCGTCTACACCGCCAAGCTCAAGTCCTGCGGTATCGCGTTCCTGGATTCGCCGACCGAAGTGCTGCCACCGGCCATGCACTACCTGGGTAAAAACGCCTATTCGAACGACCCGGCCGACCACAAGGCAGCGGCCGAGATGCTGGCCAAGGTTCGCCCGCACATCCGCATGTTCTCCAGCACCATGATTGACGACCTTGCCGGCGGCAAGGCTTGCGTGGCCCTGGCCTGGGCGGGTGACATCAACATCGCCCGCGGCCGCGCGCTCGAAAACAAGAGCGGCAACGACGTCGAAGCCCTGCTGCCCAGCACCGGTGGCCTGATTTTCTTTGACACCCTGGCTATCCCGAAGGATGCCAAGCACCCGAACAACGCGCTGGCCTTCATCAACTACTCGCTGCGTCCCGAAGTCTCTGCTTCGTTGACCAACGAGCTGGGCTACGCCACAGCCAACAAGGCCAGCCTGGCCAACGTCAAGCCTGAAATCGCCAAGGACAAGGCGGTTTTCCCCGACGCGGACAACCTGAAGAAAATGGTGTCACCGGCAAGCTTCAGCAATGAAGCCCGCGAATCGATGAGCAATGTGTTCACGGCCTTCAAAAAAGGCAAGTGACGTTTACTGATCTCTGGCAAGCGCTGATTTCAGTGTGAACCCGGCTGTGCATGCAATACCTTGTGTGCACAGCTTTTTTTTATCTTGGTGACAAGGCAGGGAAATCCTGGTCATGAATCTACCTCTATCGGCCGGTGACGGGTTTTTGCGGACCGACCAGCTGGTCAAGCGTTTTGATGGCGTAGCGGCCGTCGACGATGTGTCCCTGTCTATCCACAAAGGCGAGATATTCGCCCTGCTGGGCAGCTCGGGCTGCGGAAAATCGACATTGCTGCGCATGCTGGCGGGCTTTGAAAAACCAACCTCGGGCGCCGTTTTCCTGGATGGTGTCGACATTGCATCGTTTCCACCGTACGAACGACCCATCAACATGATGTTCCAGTCGTACGCGCTGTTTCCTCACCTGACAGTCTGGGACAACATCGCGTTTGGGCTCAAGCGCGAGGGCATGCCCAAGGGCGAAATCGAGGCACGCGTGCAGGAAATGCTCAAGCTGGTCCAGCTCGAGACTTTTGCCAAACGTAAACCCCATCAACTCTCGGGTGGCCAGCAGCAACGCGTGGCCCTCGCGCGCAGCCTGGCCAAACGGCCTCAACTGTTATTGCTGGACGAGCCGCTCGGCGCGCTCGACAAGAAACTGCGGGAGCGCACACAGTTCGAACTGGTCAATATTCTGGAGTCGGTGGGCGTGACCTGCGTGATGGTCACGCACGACCAGGAAGAGGCCATGGCCATGGCTTCGCGCATCGCCGTCATGAGCCACGGCCGTGTGCTGCAGGTCGGAACGCCCAAGGAAATTTACGAACACCCCAATTGCCGGTTTGTCGCCGACTTCATCGGTAACGTGAACATGCTGGAAGGCGAACTCACGCTGGATGAAGCGGATCGCTGCGAAGTCACAACCGACCAGGGCGTGGTGAATGTAGGGCATGGCATCAGCGGCACGCTCGGAATGTCGGCAGCCATTGCCGTGCGGCCGGAAAAAATTCACATCGCCAGAGCCCGGCCCGACGTAAACGTCAACCTGTTCAGTGGCAAAGTGCGCGAGATCGCCTACTTCGGCAGCTACAACACTTTCATCGTGGAAACGGCCAACGGCCGCACGGTGAAGATCACCGAAACCAACACCACGCGCCACGAGAGCTCGGTGATCACCTGGGATGACCGGGTGTTTTTCTGGTGGGATGATTCGGCGCCTGTGGTCCTGACGCAATAGTCGGCCCCATACACATGGACACACGGTTCCCCGCATGAGAATCCCTTCCTGGCTTCAACTCAACCTGGGGCGGCGCTTCGTGATTGGCGTGCCCTACGTCTGGTTGCTGCTGTTTTTTGTACTGCCTTTCCTGATCCTTTTGCGCATCAGTGTGACGGACATGGGCAACGGCGTAGACCCTTTTGCACCGTTGATCGAGACGGTCGAAGGCTCATGGCACGTCATGCTGCGCTACAACAACTATGCGTCGATTTTCATCGACAGCGCGGCCGACGCCGTGGGCGGCTTTGGCAACACCATCTACATGGAGGCCTACGAGACCTCGCTGAAATACGCGTTGCTCACCACGCTGTCGTGCCTGGTGATCGGCTATCCGTTTGCGTACTTTATTGCGCGGTCACGGCCCGCCGTTCGCCCGGCGCTGCTGATGCTGGTCATGCTGCCGTTCTGGACGTCTTTCCTGCTGCGCGTTTACGCCTGGAAGGGTATCCTGGCGGACCAGGGCGTACTAAACAACCTGCTGCTGTCATTGGGCATCATCCAGGAGCCGATGGTGATGCTTTACACCGACGTGTCGATGCTGGTGGGCATGACGTACGTGTATTGCCCCTTCATGATCCTGCCGCTGTATGCCAACCTGGTGAAGATGGACTTTCGCCTGCTGGAGGCCGCGCACGACCTTGGCGCCAGCGCCTGGAAGGCTTTCTGGCTGATCACTGTGCCGCTCAGCAAATCGGGCATCGTCGCTGGCTCCATGTTGGTGTTCATTCCCAGCGTCGGTGAATTCGTCATTCCCTCGTTATTGGGTGGCGCTGAAAACATCATGATTGGCCGCGTGGTGTGGGACGAAATGTTCAGCAGCAACAACTGGCCGCGAGCATCGGCACTGGCGGTGGTGATGATTTTGCTCATTCTGGTCCCGCTGGCTTTTTACTATCGCTCAAGCAATGACCGCAGCGTGCGGGGAGGGCACTGACGTGAGTGCCGATCTGAAAGGCGGAGTGAGAAGCGTGCTGCGGTTTGCAGAGAACAACGTGGGCCGGCTGTGGATGGGCGCGGTCTACCTTTTTCTTTATATCCCGCTGTTTTTCCTCATTGTTTTTTCTTTTAACAGCACGCGGCAGGATGGCGTCTTCACGGGATTTTCAACGCGCTGGTACGAAGCCCTGCTGGCCGATTCACGGCTGGTGGAGGGGTTTTTCCTGTCGCTCAAGGTGGCGTTGATCACCGGGACGCTGTCGGTTGTGCTGGGCAGCTTCGCCGCGTTTGTGCTGGTGCGCTACCTGCGGTTTACCGGTCGTACGCTGTTTTATGGGCTGGTGAATGCGCCGCTGGTCATGCCCGAAGTCATCATCGGGCTGTCACTGCTGCTGCTGATGGTTGCGGTGCAGCGCGCTGTGGGCTGGCCTGATCGCGGCTTTGTGACCATCGTGACCGGGCACACTTTGCTGGGAATGGCCTATGCCACGGTGGTGATCCAGTCGCGCCTCAGTGAAATGGACCGCACACTGGAAGAGGCCGCCATGGACCTGGGTTGCCGCCCGGTGCAGGTGTTCTTTCTGGTGACCTTGCCCAGCATTGCGCCGGCGCTGGTGTCGGCCTGGCTGCTCACGTTCACACTGTCATTTGACGACGTGGTGATTTCGGAGTTTTTGTCGGGACCCGGCGTCACCACATTGCCGCAGGTGATCTTCAGCTATGCCCGGCGCGGCGTGAACCCTTCCATCTATGCGGCGGCGACCATCCTCATCACGATTGTGTCGATGGGCATCATTGCCTACAGCATTTATGTGATGCGCCGACAAAAGCGGCTGGACCGCGAAATCAGTGCAGCGGCCCGTCCGGAGCAGGCTTTTCCGGACCCCGTGCGGGCAGAGTAGCCAGCACCACGCCTGTCAGCGCGATGGCAAAAGCCCCGATCTGGGTGCCGTTGAGCTGCTCTCCCAGAACGATGACACCGACCGCCGCGGCGCTGACCGGCAGCAACACAGTGAAAACGCCGGCCTGGTTCGCCGGGATGGTCCTGAGCCCGGTCATCCAGAGCCAGACGGTCCATACGCTGGCTGCCAGCGAATAGAACAGCAACAGCAGCCAGGCGGATGGCGCCACCTTGGCCAAGTCAAAGCCCCAGGCCATCCAGAGCCCGAAAGGCGTGACCAGCGCAAAGCCCCAAAGGTTGATCAGCGCAGTGATGCGCTTGGGGCTGAGCACGCCGGTCAGTTTCTTGCCGATCACGGCATAGGCGGCTTCGCACAAAACCGCGCCCACCAGCAGCAAGTTGCCCAACCAGGCGTTTCTATGTGCCAAATCGGCCTCCAGCCCAATGCTGGCGGGCGCAACCAGCTCGCTTTTTGATAGCGAAACCAGGCCAATGCCGACCACTGCGCAAGCAACTGCCCCCCATACACGCAGGCCGATGCGCTCCCGCAGGAACATCCAGCTCATCAGCGCGACGGCCGCCGGAATGGACGCCATGATGACGCCTGCCGCGACCGCGCTGGTCATGCTCACGCCAAACAGCATGCAGATCGAAAAGAGGAAGTTGCCCAGGAACGACTCGAGGAAAAGCAGCCGGCCGGTTTGCCGGCTCATGGGCATTTCATCTGCTGGTTTTTTCAGCCAATGCAGCATGGCGGTGCCGCCAATGCCAAAGCGCAACCAGGCAAGCAAAAAGACGGGGAAGGTAGCGACCAGGGGTTTGGAAAGCGCCACGTAGCTGCCGACGAGCGACATGCTGAGCGCCAGGCAGGCGTAGGCCACGATACGGTTCATTAAACTGGAGGCTCCTGTGGTGCAAGCCCGCGTGGGCCCGATGGTTGTCTGGCCCAAAGATAAGGCCGGGTGGAAATCATGCCTTAATTTCACGGCAGCCCAAGCGCGCCATATGGCCCGACAACTCCCGAAACGATGGTGAACCTGACGATGACACTTGCCGCAACACCTCTAACCTTTGTCCGCTATGTGTTCGTGTACGGCACCTTGCGCAAGGGCGAGCAGCGTGACATCAACCGCCTGCACCCCGCGCCGCGCTGGATTGGGCGCGCCAGCGTGGCAGGCGTATTGCATCACCTGGGCAGTTACCCCGGCCTGATGTTGACCGGGCCGGGCACTGTTCAGGGCGAGGTTTATGCCGTGACGCTTGAGCTGGAACGCGTTCTGGACGAAATCGAGGAGGTCTGGCCGCAGCAGACCGGCGAATACACCAAGCGCGAGACCATGGTTCAGCTCGAACCGGAAGCCGGTGTTGGCCAGCCGCCGCAGCTGCGGGAGCTGGCATGTTTTCTCTACGAGATTGCCCCCGAGCGCATCCAGGGCAAACCGGTGATCGCGTTGGGCGACTGGGTTTTGCATCGCACTGCGGCAGCCAAAACCTGACGGTGAATTTCTCTGACGCGAAAGTTTGCCCCGTAGGTTGCGGGCGCGTGGCCTTGCGCTATACCCGCGGCAGTCAGGGTTACGCCTTTGGTTGAATTTCATAATCCAACAAAACTATTCCGTAATGTGGAATCTGAAAATGCTGCAGTGCAAAATTATTTCTTGATATGAGAAATTGAATTTCATATTGCAGAAATTAATCAGTAGCTTGTTGATTTCATTAATGATTAATTTTGTCTTATATAAGACATAAGAGCTTCACAATGTCTTGTAGAAGACTTAAAGTTGATCCATCGAATTCACCACTTCTTTATTTCAACTCAGGAGCCCACCATGCCGCAAACACTGACCGAACAATTAAGCCGCGACCAGCAGATTTCCGCTCTGGAAAAAGACTGGGCCACCAACCCGCGCTGGAAAGGTATCAAGCGCGGCTACAGCGCCGCCGACGTGGTTCGCCTGCGCGGCTCTTTCCCCATCGAATACACGCTCGCCCGCCGCGGCGCAGAAAAGCTGTGGGATCTGCTGCACAACGAGCCCTACGTCAATTGCCTGGGTGCGCTGACCGGCGGCCAGGCCATGCAGCAAGTCAAGGCCGGCGTCAAAGCCATCTATCTGTCGGGCTGGCAAGTGGCCGCCGACAACAACACCTATTCATCGATGTACCCCGACCAATCGTTGTACCCGGTGGACTCCGTGCCCAAGGTCGTTGAAACCATCAACAACACCTTCCGCCGTGCCGACGAAATCCAGCACTCCAAAGGTATTGATGCAGGTGACAAGGGCTACATCGATTACTTCGCTCCCATCGTGGCGGATGCCGAAGCCGGTTTCGGCGGCGTGCTGAATGCGTTTGAACTGATGAAAGCCATGATCCGCTCCGGCGCCGGCGGCGTGCATTGGGAGGACCAGCTCGCTTCGGTCAAGAAGTGCGGCCATATGGGGGGCAAGGTGCTGCTCCCAACCCGCGAGTCCTGCCAGAAGCTGATCGCGGCCCGCATGGCTGCAGACGTTTGCGGCGTGCCTACGCTGGTGATTGCCCGCACCGATGCCGAGGCTGCTGATTTGCTGACCTCCGACTACGACGAAATCGACAAGCCTTTCCTGACCGGCGAGCGCACGGCCGAAGGCTTCTACAAAACGCGCAAGGGCCTGGACCAGGCTGTTGCCCGCGCTAACGCCTATGCTGAATACGCTGACCTGGTGTGGTGCGAAACCGGTACGCCCGACCTCGACTTCGCGAAGAAATTCGCCGACGCCGTGCACAAGGTTCACCCCGGCAAGATGCTGGCCTACAACTGCTCGCCGTCTTTCAACTGGAAGAAAAACCTGGACGACGCGACCATCGCCAAGTTCCAGCGCGAACTCGGCGCAATGGGCTACAAGTACCAGTTCATCACGCTCGCCGGCATTCACTCCATGTGGTACAACATGTACGACCTCTCGCAAGACTATGTCAAGCGCGGCATGACGGCCTATGTTGAGAAGGTGCAAGAGCCTGAGTTCGCAGCACGCGACCGCGGCTACACCTTCGTGTCGCACCAGCAGGAAGTCGGCACTGGTTACTTCGACGAAGTCACCACGACGATTCAGGGTGGCAAGTCCAGCGTGACCGCTCTGACCGGCTCCACCGAAGAAGAGCAGTTCCACTGAACTGACCCTCTCTAGATCCGCTCGCTGGATCCGTTTACCCAGACGCTACGCCTTTGCGGCGTGGCTTTCGGCCTGGACAGACCCCCAAGGGACTGCCCGGGCTTTTTTATGCCCGGGTTTTGGCGTAAAGTGCAGTTTGTTACATATAAATTGCTTCATTCACTGGAGGAGGTTGCCGTGTCGGAATTAACCGTGGGTTTTAAGCGCGTTCCCTGTCCCGATTGCAATGGCACTGGCGAATTGCGTATCGAAAGTGAAAATATCAACGAGCATTTTGAAGTCGAGAAACAGACGGTGATTACCGAATGTCCGCGGTGCCTTGGTTTGGGATTTTTGCCACCGGGTTCCCCGCAATAGTGCCTGGCAGCACGCGGCGCGCAGTGCGGCTGGCAAACCGCCGACAAGCTGCCGTAAAATAGCGCCATGCAATCAATCAAGCTGGAAACAGGAAGGATCGTTCGGGTTATGACACCGCGAACTACGTCCTCGTCCGTTTTCTGGAGTCATCCAGGGCGCTAGTCCGCACCCCTTGGTGATTGTTAGCTACATATTTCATAGCTTAAATCCAAATTTATCCCCTCAAAGCGCGGCCTGTTCCGCGCTTTTTTGTTGTGCCGCCCCATTTTCCGTTTGCCTTAAAAGTACGCCCATGATTCAAATAACGCTTCCAGATTCCTCAAAACGCGAGTACCCCCAAGCTGTCACGGTCGCCGATGTCGCTGCTTCGATTGGCGCGGGTCTGGCCAAGGCCGCCTTGGGCGGCAAGGTGGACGGCAAGGTTGTTGACACCAGCTATGTGATTGACAAGGACAGCGCGGTTTCCATCATCACGGCCAAGGACGCCGATGGCCTGGACATGATTCGCCACTCCACGGCGCACTTGCTGGCCTACGCGGTCAAGGAGCTGTTTCCAGACGCGCAGGTCACCATCGGGCCTGTGATTGAAAACGGTTTTTTCTACGATTTTTCGCACAAACGCCCGTTCACGCCGGAAGACCTGGTGGCGATTGAAAAGCGCATGACCGAGCTGGCCGCCAAAGATGAGCCGGTGACACGCCGCGTATTGCCACGCGACGAAGCTGTTGCGCACTTCAAGAGCATCGGAGAACACTACAAGGCCGAAATCATCGCCAGCATTCCTGCCAATGAGGACGTGTCGCTTTACCGCGAAGGCGCTTTTGAGGACTTGTGCCGCGGACCCCACGTGCCGAGCACGGGCAAGCTGAAGTTCTTCAAGCTCATGAAGGTGGCTGGCGCCTACTGGCGGGGCGACCACCGCAACGAAATGCTGCAGCGTGTGTACGGCACGGCCTGGGCCACGAAGGACGAGCTACAGCAGTACCTCACGATGCTCGAAGAGGCTGAGAAACGCGATCACCGTAAGCTGGGCAAGGAGCTTGACCTGTTCCACATTGACGACCATGCACCAGGCCTGGTGTTCTGGCATCCCAAGGGCTGGACGGTGTGGCAGGGCGTGGAACAGTACATGCGCAAGGTCTACCAGGACAACGGCTACCAGGAGGTCAAAGGCCCGCAGATCATTGACAAGACGCTGTGGGAAAAAACCGGCCACTGGGACAAGTACCGCGACAACATGTTCACGACCGAGAGCGAAAAGCGCGAATACGCGCTCAAGCCCATGAACTGTCCCGGCCACATTCTGATCTTCAAGCAGGGCATCAAGAGCTACCGCGACCTGCCGCTGCGCTACGGCGAATTCGGCCAGTGCCACCGCAATGAACCATCGGGCGGCCTGCACGGCATCATGCGCGTGCGCGGTTTCACCCAGGATGACGGCCATATCTTCTGCACTGAAGACCAGATCCTCAAGGAATGCGTGGACTACACGACCTTGCTGCAAAAGGTCTACACGGACTTTGGCTTCAAAAACATCATCTACAAGGTCGCCACCCGTCCTGAAGCCCGTATCGGATCGGACGAAAGCTGGGACAAGGCCGAAAACGCGCTGATGGAAAGCCTGCGCGCGTCCGGCTGCGAGTTTGAAATCGCCCCCGGCGACGGCGCTTTTTACGGCCCAAAGATCGAATACACGCTCAAAGACGCAATTGGCCGCCAGTGGCAATGCGGCACTATGCAGGTCGATTTTTCGATGCCGGAGCGCCTGGATGCCGAATATGTGGGCGAAGACGGCAACCGTCATCGGCCGGTAATGCTGCACCGTGCGATTGTGGGCAGCCTGGAGCGTTTTATCGGGATTTTGATCGAGGAACACGCCGGCGCGCTGCCAACCTGGCTGGCGCCTGAGCAGGTTTCAGTCCTCAATATCACCGATTCCCAGGCCGAATATGCCAGGGAAGTTGCCAAAACGCTGCAAAATCAAGGGCTTAGGGTCAACCTGGACCTGCGCAATGAGAAAATTACGTATAAAATACGGGAGCACTCGATGAAAAAGCTGCCGTATATCCTTGTCGTAGGCGACAAAGAGAAGGCAGCCGGATCCGTTGCAGTGCGCGCCCGGGGTAACAAAGACCTTGGAGTGATGTCTCTCGAAGCCTTCGCTGAAACGATCGCTTCCGACATCGCGAAAAAAGCCTGATTTTTAACAAAATTGTTGATGAATTTGGCCTGTCGTCCTTACAGGACGGGCGCAAGCCGCTATAGCTTTTATAGCAAGAGTTAAAGGATAGAACCATCGCTACTGAATTTCGTGACCGCCGTCACCGTGAAGAACGCAAGCACCGCTTGAACCGTGAAATCATGGCCCCTGAAGTACGTCTGAGCGGGCCAGACAACGAGCCTTTAGGTATTGTCAGCATCATGGAGGCACTGCGCCTGGCTGGTGAGGCCGACGTGGACCTTGTCGAAATCTCCCCCACAGCGGTTCCCCCGGTGTGCAGGTTGATGGATTACGGCAAGTTCAAGTACGCCGAGCAGAAAAAAGCGGCGGAAGCGAAGTCCAAGCAAAAAGTGATCGAGATCAAGGAAATCAAATTCCGGCCCGGCACTGACGATGGGGACTACAACATCAAATTGCGCAATATCAAGCGCTTTTTGGAAGAGGGCGACAAGTGCAAGATTACCTTGCGCTTTCGCGGCCGCGAAATTACGCACCAGGAGTTGGGCTTGGCCCTGCTGGCGCGCATCCGCGATGAGTTGGCCGATTTGATTGTGGTGGAGCAGTTCCCCAAGCTTGAAGGCCGGCAGATGGTCATGATGATCGCGCCGGGCCGTAAAAAGCCGGGTGCTGCCAAGCCGGTGGCAGAGGCCGCTCCGGCATCGTCTACCGCCTGAAAGGGCGGGGCAGGAACAAGGGGCGCCTAGCGGCGTTCCGGTGAAAGCGGGTGCAAGCCAGCTTTCCGAAAGCAGAAGGTTCAAACCTTTTGCGACCAGTGAGAAGTCTAAAGATTTCTTGCTTAACAAGTGTCTCGGGGCCATCAAGTCTGCGGAAGGTTCGCAGCGCCTCACGAGCACAAATGAAAAGGAGCATTTATATGCCCAAAATGAAGACCAAGAGCGGCGCTAAAAAGCGTTTCCGCGTTCGTCCGGGTGGTACCGTCAAGCGCGGCCAAGCCTTCAAACGTCACATCCTGACCAAGAAGACCACCAAAAACAAACGCCATCTGCGTGGTGCGGTGACTGTTCATGAGACCAATATGGGTCACATGGCACAGATGCTCCCAGGCCAGGGCATTTAATTAACGACGAACAAGGAGTACACACATGCCTCGCGTCAAACGTGGTGTAACGGCTCGCGCCCGCCACAAAAAAGTTTTAGCCCTTGCAAAAGGTTTCCGCGGCCGCCGCGGCAATGTCTTCCGTATCGCCAAAGAAGCGGTAATGAAGGCTGGGCAATATGCCTACCGTGACCGCCGTACCAAGAAACGCGTGTTCCGCCAGTTGTGGATCGCCCGTATCAATGCTGCAAGCCGTTCATTTGGCCTGACCTACAGCCAGTTTGCCAATGGCCTGAAGAAAGCCGGCATCGAGATCGACCGCAAGGTTCTGTCCGACATGGCTATCCACGACAGCGCTGCTTTCGGCGCCATCGTCGAGCAGGTGAAAGCCAAGCTGGCTGCCTGATTTTCAAGCCGGGCAGTGTTGGTGCTATTAAATCAATAGCTGCTTGCGCACGAAAATAAAGGGCTGGAGCTTGAAAAGGCTCTGGCCCTTTTTCGTGGCCCTTTTGTGGTCCCTTCCTGCAGTGCTCATTGAACGATGAGAGCGCTGCCGAAAGTGCCTTTGCTGTTTTGTATTTCGACCAAGAAAATTTATGAATCCACCTGACGCCCTCAACGAACTTGTCAGCAACGCCAAGTCGAGTTTTGCGCAGGCCTTGACGCCAGCTGACCTGGAGAATGCCAAGGCTCAATTTCTGGGCAAGACAGGCCGAGTGACCGAACTGATGAAGGGCATGGCCGCGCTCAGCGTGGAAGAAAAGAAGTCCCGTGGTGCCGCCATCAATCTGGCCAAGCAGGCCATCGAGGCTGCATTGACCGACCGCCGCCAGGCGCTGGCCGATGCGGAGCTGCAGAAGCAGCTCAAGGCAGAAGCGCTTGACGTGAGCTTGCCTGGCCGCGAACGAGTGCAAGGCGGGCTGCATCCCGTGTCGCTCACGCTGGAGCGCATTGAAGCGATTTTTGGCTCCATGGGCTTCGACGTGGCACAAGGCCCTGAGATTGAAACCGACTGGTTCAATTTCACGGCACTCAACACGCCCGAAGATCACCCTGCGCGTTCGATGCATGACACTTTCTATGTTGAAGGGGGTACTGAAACGGCCCCCAACCTGCTGCGCACCCACACCAGCCCCATGCAGATCCGTTATGCGGTCCAGCATGTCAAAAAGCATCGCGCCTTGATCGATGCGGGCGGCCGCATGCCGGAGATTCGCGTCATCGCGCCGGGGCGCACTTACCGCGTCGACAGCGACGCCACGCACTCGCCGATGTTCCACCAGTGCGAAGGCCTGTGGATTGGCGAGAACGTGAGCTTCAAGGATCTCAAGTTTGTCTTTACCGATTTCTGTCGCACGTTCTTTGAAAGCGACGACCTGGTCCTGCGCTTTCGCCCCAGCTTTTTCCCCTTCACCGAGCCCAGCGCCGAGATCGACATCCAGTTCCAGACAGGCCCGCTCGCCGGCCGCTGGCTGGAAGTAGCCGGCTCGGGCCAGGTGCACCCGACCGTGGTGCGCAACATGGGCCTTGATCCCGAGAAGTACATCGGCTTTGCTTTTGGCATGGGCCCTGACCGCCTGACCATGCTGCGCTACGGCGTCAACGACCTGCGCCTGTTCTTCGACGGCGACATCCGTTTCCTGTCCCAGTTCCAGTCCTGAAATACAAGAACAAGAAAAACAAGGTTAGACCATGCAATTCCCAGAATCCTGGTTGCGCGAATTTTGCAACCCGCCTTTGAATACCCAGCAGCTCGCCAACACCCTCACTATGGCAGGCCTGGAGGTCGAAGAACTCAAGCCAGTAGCGCCGCCGTTTACCAAGATCGTCGTTGGTGAAATCAAGGAAGCCATCCAGCATCCAGACGCTGATCGCCTGCGCGTTTGCAAGGTTGATGTGGGGCAGGGCAGCTTGCTCAATATCGTTTGTGGCGCACCCAATGCGCGCGTGGGCATCAAGGTGCCGTGCGCGCTGGTCGGTGCCGAGCTGCCGCCCGGTGAAGACGGCAAGCCCTTCCTGATTAAGGTGGGCAAGCTGCGCGGCGTGGAAAGCCAGGGCATGTTGTGTTCGGCCCGCGAACTCAAGCTCTCTGAAGACCACGGCGGCCTGCTCGAACTGACCGCCGATGCGCCGCTGGGACAAAACATCCGTGAGCACCTGAAGCTTGACGACACCCTGTTCACTCTCAAGCTCACGCCCAATTTGGCACATTGCCTCAGCGTTTATGGCGTCGCGCGCGAAGTCGCCGCGTTGACGGGTGCACCGCTTCAGACGCCAGCCTTTCCCGCAGTGCAGGCCACCGATACCACAAAGCTGCCGGTGAAGATCAGCGCGCCCGATTTGTGCGGACGCTTTTCCGGGCGTGTGGTGCGCAACGTCAATACAACAGCAGCCACACCGCAGTGGATGGTTGATCGCCTGGCGCGCTGCGGCCAGCGCAGTGTGACGGCGCTGGTAGATATTTCCAACTATGTGATGTTCGAGTTGGGCCGCCCATCACACATCTTTGATCTCGACAAGATTCACGGCGGGCTTGATGTTCGCTGGGGCAAGTCCGGCGAGACACTCAGGCTGCTCAACGGCAACACCGTGACAGTCGACGAAAAGGTCGGGGTGATCGCCGACGATGCAGAGGTTGAGTCCCTGGCCGGGATCATGGGTGGTGACGCAACTTCTGTGTCTGACGATACAAAACACGTCTACGTAGAAGCCGCCTTCTGGTGGCCCAAAGCCATCGCAGGCCGCTCACGCCGCTACAACTTCTCCACAGATGCGGGCCACCGCTTTGAGCGCGGCGTAGACCACGGCCAGACCGTGGAACACATCGAACGCATCACCCAGTTGATCATCGATATTTGCGGCACTGCGGACACCGCGTGCGGCCCCATGGACGACCAGCAGGTCAACGTGCCCAGGGCTTTGCCGGTCACCTTACGCGTGGCGCGTGCGGCCAAGGTCATCGGCATGCCGCTCACGCAGGCCCAGTGCCTGAATGCTCTCCAGCGTCTCGGCCTGCCCGTGGTGCAAGGCGAGGGCACGCTGACCGTGACACCGCCCAGCTACCGCTTTGACCTGCAGATTGAGGAAGACCTCATTGAAGAGGTCGTGCGCATGGTGGGCTACAACCAGCTCCCCGAGACGCCGCCGCTGGCACCCATCACGGCCAGGCTTCGTCTGGAAGCCGAGCGCAGCCCTTTTGCCGTGCGCCGCGCGCTGGCTTCGCTGGGCTATCAGGAGACCATCAACTTCAGTTTTGTGGAAGAGCGCTGGGAACACGAGCTGGCCGGCAACCCGAATCCCATCAAGCTGCTCAACCCGATTGCCAGCCAGATGAGCGTCATGCGCTCCTCGCTGCTGGGCTCCCTGCTGCAGGTGCTGAAGTTCAACCTCGACCGCAAGGCACCCCGCGTGAACGTGTTTGAGCTGGGTCGCGTCTTCCTGCGTGACGCCCAAGTCCAGAACACCGACACCACCGTCGCCGGCTTCAACCAGCCCATGCGCGTGGCAGGCCTGGCCTACGGCCCGCGGGCGGCGCTGAACTGGAGCCAGTCTGACAAGGCGGTGGACTTCTTCGACATCAAGGGTGATGTCGAGGCCTTGCTCGCGCCGCTTCAAGCGGTCTTTGCACCCGCCACGCATCCCGCCATGCATCCCGGCCGTTGCGCAAGCGTGTCTGTTGGCGGCAAGCAGATTGGCTTTGTGGGCGAGTTGCATCCGCAGTGGCGGCAGGGCTATGACGTTGCTCAGGCACCGCTTTTGTTCGAGCTGGAGCTTGACGCGTTGCTACAGCGCCCAGTGCCGGAGTTCAAACCCGTCAGCAAGCTCCAGCCGGTAGAGCGCGACATCGCCGTCATCGTGGCGGAAGGTGTTACCCATGCCGCCTTGATGTCGGCGATCCATGGGGCCAACACGCAAGGCTTGCTCAAGGGTGCAGCCTTGTTTGACATCTATCGCCCCCAGCAAGCGAACGTCAGCATGCAGATGGGTGAAAAAAGCCTGGCGGTGCGCTTGGTGCTTTCAAGCGACGCCGCTACACTGACCGACGAGGAAATTGAGGCGGCCGTTCAGGCTGTGCTGGCCAATTTGCAGAGTCTGTTGGGCGCCCGTTTGCGGGCCTGACTTCCACAAATACCACTCAAAATAAAAATCGCCAGGAGTACCGTCGCATGGATTTTTCTGTAGAGAGCCTGGAAACCCCGGCGCTGACAAAAGCACACTTGGCCGAATTGCTGTTTGAACAGATCGGGCTCAACAAACGGGAGTCCAAGGACATGATCGATGCATTTTTCGATCTGATCTCGGACAGCCTGGTCGATGGAAATGATGTGAAAATTTCCGGGTTTGGTAATTTCCAGATTCGCACCAAGGCTCCGCGCCCAGGCCGAAACCCGCGCACGGGGGAGGCCATTCCAATTCAGGCACGTCGTGTGGTCACCTTTCACGCCAGCCACAAGCTTAAAGACCAGATCCAGGGCCTGAACGAAGCCGCGGTTGAATAACGCCCGGGCGTTATTCTGCGGAGAATGCGCTGAATCGCTGATTCTCACAATTAGCAACAAAGTGTCAAATGTGTGAGTGAACAACACATCTCAAAAAACTCTTGCAACTCTTTGCGCTTACTTTCGACTTAGAGTAGATTTAGAGGTTTCCTCTTTAGCGCATTGATTTAATTGGAGAAAACGCTCCCCCCTATTCCTGCAAAACGCTATTTCACCATCGGTGAAGTCAGTGATTTGTGCGGGGTCAAACCTCACGTGCTCCGTTATTGGGAGCAAGAGTTCACGCAGCTGCGCCCGA
>NZ_JBDTPB010000066.1:0-25755 GCF_039932935.1 Polaromonas sp. | reverse complement strand
CGGTGACCTGGGTGAGGACGTCGGCGGCGTTGTAGCCAAAGCCGGTGACGGTGGGACTGCTGCTTCCGGTGTTGGCGGGCTGCTGGGTCTGGATGGGGCGGCCCAAGGCGTCGTAGTAGATGTAGGTGCTCTGGGCGTTGGGGTCGATCACTGTCGTGGGCCGGCCCATGGCGTCGTAGCCGTATTGCCAGGTCTGGGGCTGGGCTGAGGCGGGCATGACGAAAGTCAGCGTGGCCAGGCTGCACAGCAGGGCAGTAAGGGACCGCGCGGTGTTGCGGGTAGGGGTGGTGGTTGTGGTTCTCAATTGCTCGCTCCCGTTGTTTGTTGGACTCGGTTCAGGGCGTCGTACACCCGGGTAATGTTTCTTTGCAGGTTGCCTTGCGGGTCTTTGATCTGCTCGGCTGTCTTGTTGCCCATGCCGTCCAGGGTGTAGCTGACGGTGTTGCCTTTGGCATCGGTCACTCCCGTTAACCGGTGGGCGGCGTCGTAGCTGTAGCTCATGGTGGTGCTGTCGGGTAGCGTCACGCCGGTCAGCTGGCCTGCGTTGTCGTAGTTGTAGGTTGTGGTTCGGGCTACGCCGCCTGGTGGGGTGACGGTGGTGCTCGCCACCCAGCCTCTTGGGGTGTAGACCGTGTCGGTCACTATGCCTTTGGGGTCGATCATCTGGCGTACTCGCCCTGCTCTGTCGTACTGGGTGAATTGGGTTACGTGGCCTGCGCCGTTCGTGATGCTCTGCAGGTCGCCTGCGGTGTGGCCGACTTCGTTGGGTGCTGTGCCGCTGAAGCTGGTGCTCGGGTAGTAGGCGTAGGTCTGCTGCACGATGTTGTTGCTGCTTTGCGTAGCTACCAGGCCCTGAGGGTTGTACGTCCAGCTGCTGCTGCGAGTCACGTTGGTGGCCGTATCGGTCTCAGTCCGGCTCAGCGGATTGCCTTGCGTGTCGTAGCTGTAGGCGGTGGTGCGTCCAGCTTCGGTCACCAGCACCGGCAGCCTGAACGTGGCGTGCCACTGGGTGCTCGTGGTCTGCACTTCGGGCAGGCCGCTGGCCTTGGTCGTCGTCAAAGGCAGTCGCCTGTTGATGTCCCAGGTGTACATGGTGTTCACGCCCAGGAAGTCGGTCTCTTGCGTAATGAAGCCGTTGGCGTCCTGCACTCGGCTGGCGGCTGAGGCGGCTCCTGTGCCGCTGGGCTTGTCGGATCCGGTGACGGCGAGCTTGCCTTTGTTGGTGCTGTAGTTGTACGTGCGCTGGGTGCCCAGGGGATCGGTCACCATAGTCCCTGCACTCGCAGACGATGGGTAGCTCACCGTGTAAAGGTCGGCGCCTCCTGCGTGCTGGGTGCTGATGCCACGGCCCTGTGCGTCGTAAGCGTAAGTCGCAAGCCGCACGCCCAGCTCGTCGTTGATGCCCGTGAGCAGCTGCGGGAAGGTGGCGTTCTCGTACAGGTAGGTCTTGCTAACTGTGCCGCCTGAGATACCGGGATAGGTAACGGTAGTCAGCCGGGATGCAGCTGTGACTCCGTCGTAGGCAAAACTGATGGCCAGGCCTTCAGGGAAGTTAACTTCTGCCAATTGATCAGCATCGTTATATGAAAAGCTTATCGAAACGCCGAATTGATTGTTGACATTTGCAAGCAGTCCCCTATTGTTATATGCAAAACTCTTCACCCACCCATTCCGGTCGGTATGAGTCAGTAGTTTTCCGGCAGCATTGAAAAGCCATGTTGAATCGTCGTCAGAACTGACGTAGCTATAGTCACTGCCAATTTTCGTAAGCCTATCTGCATCGTTATCGCTAGTCCAAATGCCAGACCCTCTGTAGCGGGAAAATGAACGGACACTCCCATCACCAAACGACAGAAGGAGCGAATCCTGCGAGGCGCCTCCGCCTCCATCCGTGTAGGCCAACTGAGGCTCATAGTTGTGACGCCAAGTTGTACCAAGTGCGCTTCTAGTGCGGTAGCCGTCCGCACCCCAGCCAGCCCGAAAAGTTCGGGCGAAATTTAAAGGTTGCGCAGAAGAGCTGTGATAGTCGTACTCAACATGCAGCTTTTCACCGGTGACAGGAATGATGGGATTGCCCGCTAAAGCGCCATCCTGCGGCGTGCACTGTTCTGCTTTCAGACTTGGTGGCAAACACTTTCCATCCTTAGCAACAAGGCCGATCTTGCAGATGCACGTAGAACCAGCTTCCTCACTATTGACAGGGCAAACCGAACTACTCCATCCAGAATAAATGGTATAGCCTATATTGGCTGAAGCACCTGCCGGCACCCCGCCACAACAGGGCTCAGTAGTCGTGTAATGAAAAACGCAAGACTCGAATCCTGGCTCTGCACTTACCACGTAGGCGACCCGCGGCGATTGAAGCGCCTTCCAAACGGGGAGGTAGGCCTCACACGCTTGCAGAGCGGTCGGAAATATCGGTTGACCGCCGACATAATAGTAATACTGGAATTCTTTGGGGACAATTTCGATAGAGTTGGCTGCATTTGTGCCGAAGCCAAAAGTCAGCAGGGCAGCAAGCGCTAAAACCTTAACAGTTCGCTTGAACAGGTTCTTCAAGCCCAAGAGAAGTCGTGTCACCGTCATCGACGCTGTAGAACCCGCACGGCTAACCACAACACTGTGGCGTATGCGAATGCGAATACTCGTTTCACTGTGGACGTTTGCACTCAATTGCTCGCTCCCGTTGTTTGGTGGATCCGGTTCAGAACGTCGTACACCCGGGTGATGTTTCGCTGCAGGTTGCCTTGCGGGTCTTTGACTTGCTCGCCTGTCTTGTTGCCCATGCCGTCCAGGGTGTAGCTGACGGTGTTGCCTTTGGCGTCCGTCACTCCCGTTAACCGGTGGGCGGCGTCGTAGCTGTAGCTCATCGTGGTGCTGTCGGGTAGCGTCACGCCGGTCAGCTGGCCTGCGTTGTCGTAGGCGTATGCGGTGGTTCTGGCAACTCCGCCTGGTGGGGTCACTGTCGTGCTGGCCGTCCAGCCTCTTGGGGTGTAGGCCGTGTCGGTCACGATGCCTTTGGGGTCGACCATCTGCCTGACTCGTCCTGCCCTGTCGTACTGGGTGAACTGGGTGATGTGGCCCGCCGCGTTCGTGATTGATTGAAGATCACCTATGTTGTGGCCCATGGCATTGGGGTCTATCGGTGGGTCGGCTACGTCGGCAAACGCTTGACTCGGTGGAGTGAAATTGGCGACATACCTGGCTACACCTTTGGTGAAACGAAAGTCGTCGAGGTACCCATTAACGTATCTCGGCGCGCTGTCAGCATAGCGACCCAAAGAGAACACCCACCCGCTGGTTGACGTATTGAGCTGCACGTTTGCAGTTGCCGTTCCTTGCAACACACCGTTAAGGTAAAGCGAGAGCAAACCACCGCGTTTCACAAATGCCAGGTGGTGCCAAGCATTGGTCGTTAAAGCAATGATTGAGTCGACAAAGTATTGATCCGCTCCGCTGTATACGAACGCACGCACTTTACCTGCGAAGGTCGAACCAAAGTGGTGTAGGCCCATGGCCACATCAGCACCCACCGCAATCGCCGGCTTCCCAATCGTAAAAATCGCCTGATCAGAAGTCGCGGACAGGGTGTAGTACCAGGTCTCTGCTGTGAAATCATCCATTCCGGCATTGAGGCTCGCCTGATAAGGCCCCGTCAAGTAGCCGATGCCTCCATCAAATCGGATTGACGCCCCCCCGAATTTGCTCTGGGAGGTGCTGATCTGGGGAGTCCCCATCGCAGTCACCGTATTGGGCATCAGACTGCTATCAATGATTGAGGTCGATCCGTTCGCACCGTCGCCATGCAGCAGCAGACTCACGGACTGAATCCTCGGATCGCCAGCGTTTGGATCCACAGTTGGAAATGTTGTCTCGGCGTAGTAAGCATACGTGCTTGTGACGATGCCACCGAACGCGGTCTGCGTTGTCGGTAGTCTCAGACTGTTATAAGTCCAACTGGTCGTGCGGCTAGTGTTGCTGGCCGTGTCGGTCTCGGTCCTGCTGAGCAGGTTGCCTTGTGCGTCGTAGGTGTAGGCAGTAGTCCTTCCAGCTTCTGTCACCAGCACGGGCAGTCTGAACGTGGTGTGCCACTGGGTGCTCGTGGTCTGCACTTCGGGCAGGCCGCTGGCCTTGGTGGTCGTCAGGGGCAGGCGCCGGTTGATGTCCCAGGTATACATGGTGTTCACCCCCAGGAAGTCGGTCTCCTGGGTGATGAAACCATTGGCGTCCTGCACTCGGCTGGCGGCTGAGGCGGCTCCTGTGCCGCTGGGCTTGTCTGATCCAGTGACGGCGAGCTTGCCTTTGTTGGTGCTGTAGTTGTACGTGCGTGCCGTTCCCAACGGATCAGTCACGGTCGCGGCGTTGGTTCCGTAGCTGACGCTGTATTGGTCTGCACCGCCGGCATAGCCGCTGCTGGTGGCGCGGCCCTGGCTGTCGTAGGCGATGGTGGCCAGGCGGATGCCTCGCTCGTCGGTGATGCCGGTGACCAGTTGGGTGAAGGTGGTGTTCTCGTAGTGGTAGGTACGGGTGACGGTGCCGCCTGAGTTTCCTGGATAGCTGACGCTGATTAGGTGCGAAGTGGCGGTGATGCCGTCGTAGGTGTAGCTGGTGACCTGACCGTCGCTGGCGGTGACGCTCGTCAACTGACTGCTGGCGTTGTACGCAAAGCTTAAGGTGCGGCCGAAGTGGTTGCTCACGGTGAGGAGCAGGCCGGCCACGGGAGTGGTGCTGTAGGTGTAGGTGGTGACCCAGCCGTTCCTCTGGGTCACGGTGAGCAGCTTGCCTGCCGTATCAAACTGCCACTGGCTGTCGTCGTCCAGGCGTTTGTAGAGCAGGCCTGTGCTGTTCGCTATCAATGTGTCGGCGCTGTTGCCGGCGCTCCAGCTGTTGCTGCCCACCTCCCAGCCGAAAGCGCGTACGCTGCCGTCTCCGAAGATGACGCGAGCGATGTTGCCTGCCGTGCCTGCTGTTCCTTCTTGTTTGAGGGACACGGCGTGGTTGTGCGACCAGGCTCGGGTCAGTCCGGGATCGACCGGTAGGTCTCTGGCTGTGTTGCCGGCCCAGCTGCTTCTGAAGTGTCTCACCAGGCTCAGGGTGTCTGCGCCTTGCCCGGTGTAGTCGGGTTGCGCCAGTAACTCTTCTCCTGTCGCCGGAATGATCGGCTTGGGGGTCTGCTCTCCGTCGGCCGGAGGCATTCGGCAGATCTTTGGTTCGGGCGCCGGTGGAGTCAGGATCACCTGCGGAGACGGCGGTTCGCAGCCGGTTTGGGTGGAGTTCTCTAAATAGGGGGCTTGGCAAGTGCACTGGCTCCCCGACAACGCGCCGCCTCCCGGACACGAAAACGCCGCAGCGTTCAACGTGCGAAAGCTCATGGTGTAGGTGCTTGTGGCGACAAACGAGCCGTTTGATCTTAGATATAAATCAACTGCGCAGCTAGAGCCTGAAGTGATGCGGGAATTTACAAGATTGTAGTTACTACTCCAAGCGGTGCCATTGGCAGCAACAACGGCGCATGCAGCGGCGTAAGAGGGATAGCTGTATTTTGCACCTCCAGTTAGAAAGTCGAACGTTCCGTAGTCAGTACACGGATAGATCGCATTACATTGCGTCTGGGTGTCCGTCGCGGAAAACGAAGCGTGAACGGAACTACACGTTATCGCTAAGCAAGCAAAAAGAAGCATTCCAACGAGTCGATCCGGAGCTCTCACGCGAATCCAAAGACTCCAATGCCACGCCCATACGCTTACTAATTTCTTCATGTTACCGTCCAATAATTCATCAGTACGCGCTTTTTCAATTGACTGCTCCCGTAACTTGTTGAACCCGGTTCAAGGCGTCGTACACCCGGGTGATGTTTCTTTGCAGGTTGCCCGATGGGTTCTTGACCTGCTCGCTCACCTTGTTGCCCATGCCGTCCAGGGTGTAGCTGACGGTGTTGCCTTTGGCATCCGTCACTCCCGTCAATCTATGGGCGGCGTCGTAGCTGTAGCTCATCGTGGTGCTGTCCGGTAGCGTCACGCCTGTCAGCTGGCCTGCGTTGTCGTAGGCGTATGTTGTGGTTCGGGCAACGCCGCCTGGTGGGGTGACGGTGGTGCTGGCCACCCAGCCTCTTGGGGTGTAGGCGGTGTCGGTCACTATGCCTTTGGGATCGATCATCTGTTTGACTCGCCCAGCCTTGTCGTACTGGGTGAATTGGGTCACATGGCCTGCGGCATTCGTGATGCTCTGCAGATCGCCTGCGGTTTGGCCGACTTCGTTGGGTGCTGTGCCGCCGAAGCTATTGCTGCTGTAGTAAGCGTAGGTCTGCTGGACGATGTTGTTGGTGCTTTGCGTGGCCACCAGACCTCGGGGGTTATACGTCCAGCTTGTGGTGCGAGCCACATTGGTAGCCATATCTGTCTCGGTCCGGCTCAGCAGATTGCCTTGTGTGTCGTAGCTGTAGGCGGTGGTTCTTCCTGCTTCGGTCACCAGCACGGGTAGCCTGAAGGTGGCATGCCACTGGGTGCTATTGCTTTGCGCTTCGGGCAGACCCGCGGCCTTGGTCGTCGTCAGGGGCAGCCGCCTGTTGATGTCCCAGGTGTACATAGTGTTCACGCCCAGGAAGTCGGTCTCTTGCGTGATGAAACCGTTGACGTCCTGCACTCGGCTGGCGGCTGAAGCAGCTCCTGGGCCGCTGGGCTTGTCCGCGTCAATCACGGCTAGCTTGCCTTTGTTGGTGCTGTAGTTGTAGGTGCGCTCGGTACCCAAGGGGTCGGTCACCGTGGCTACTCCCGTTGCGTAGCTGACGCTGTATTGGTCTGCGCCCAGCACGTAGCCGCTGCTGGTGGCTCGACCCTGGCTGTCATAAGTGATGGTGGCCAGCCGGACTCCCAGCTCGTCGGTGATACCGGTGACCAGCTGGGTGTAAGTAACGTTCTCGTAGTGATAGCTCCTGCTGACGGTGCCGCCTGAGTTTCCTGGATAGCTGACGCTGATCAGGTGCGAGGTGGCTGTGGTGCCGTCGTAGGTGTAGCTGGTGACCTGACCGTCGCTGGCGGTGACACTCGTCAGCTGGCTGCTGGCGTTGTACACAAAGCTCAGGGTGCGACCGAACTGGTTGTTTACAGTCAGGAGAAGGCCGTCCATGGGAGCGGTGCTGTAGGTATATGTGGTTATCCAACCATTCCGCGAAGTCATCGTGAGTAGCTTGCCTGCGGTGTCAAATTGCCAGAGACTGTCGTCGTCCTGCCGCTTGTACAGAAAGCCCACGCTGTTAGCTGTCAGGGTGTCGATGCTGTTGGCCGGAGCCCAAGCACCGCTGCTTGGGTTCCAGCCGAAGATGCGCACGGTATCGTCACCGAAATACAGATTTACGGCGCCGTCGGACGTTCCAGATGCGCCCTCCTGCCGCAGGTAAACGCGGTGGTTGTGAGACCAAGTCTGGCCCAGGCCAGCGCCCGGCGCACCGGTGAGGACGCCCACCACGCGTCCGCTTCGATAGCTGCGCACTAAGCTTAGTGGATGAGGCCCGCTGCTCGCATAGTCCTGATGGTCGAAGACTTTCTCGCCGGTCGAAGGAACAATGGGTCTCGGGGTTTGAATGGCTTCGTCTCTCGGACAAATTTTCGGGAGTTCGGGACGGGGGCTCTCCTCTGAAATCAGGAAAGAAAAGGTGTTATCGAAATGGCTGTTGTTCGAAACTTGCACACCGTGATAGACCGCGTCGCAGGTCATCCCAGTCAAGGTCGCACTCGTCAGCGTACGCACCGCCGCTGGAACAAACTTATTCCCGCAAGCGACGGTGGCCTGCGCGCCGGCAGTGCAAGCGCGCGCTGCTGCTGGGTAGTACCCTGAGGTCTCACAAGCATTAGCGGGAAACCTGTAAGTCGTGGAGGCGAAGGTTGAAGTCGATACAAGTAACGTAGAAAAAACGGCGAGTCCGAAATCTCTACCCACTACATAAGCGCCTGTTTTCAATTGCTCGCCCCAGTGATTTGCTGAACCCGGTTCAAGGCGTCATACACCCGGATGATGTTTCGCTGCAGGTTGCCTTGCGGGTCTTTGACCTGCTCGCCTATCTTGTTGCCCATGCCGTCCAGGGTGTACGTGACGGTGTTGCCTTTGGCATCCGTCACTCCCGTTAACCGGTGGGCGGCGTCGTAGCTGTAGGCCAGGGTTGTGGTGTCTGGCAGGACCACGCCTGTCAGCTGGCCGGCGTTGTCGTAGCTGTAGCTGGTGGTTCTGGCGGCTCCGCCTGGGGGCGTGACTGTGGTGCTGCTGATCCAGCCTCGGGGCGTGTAAACCGTGTCGGTGACCACGCCCTTGGGGTCAATCATCTGGCGGACCCGCCCAGCTTGGTCGTACTGGGTGAATTGGGTCACGTGGCCTGCGGCGTTAGTGACGCCCTGCAGGTCGCCTGTGGTGTGGCCTGTCTCGCTGGGGGCTGTGCCTGTGAAGACGGTGTCGCTGTAATAGGTATAGGTCGTGGTGCGGTTCAGCGGATCAGTACCGGTCAGCATGCGGCCCATGGCGTCATATGTGAAGCTCGATGTCCGCTGCGCAACACTGGCATCCAAGGCAGCCACCATGCCGAGATGGCCATCGGCGTCGATCGATGCCTGCTCCACCTGCTTACACACCAATGGCATAGGTTTGCCATCAGGCAAGGCCGGCGCCGCAGTGCAGTTGGCCACGGTATTGCTGTTAAAGGGATCGGGCTGGCCGTGGTAGACCGTGCTGGTCATCAACAGCGGCTGACTCGCTTTAATCGGCAAGCGCCAGTCCGGATGCCAGATGGTTTCCGTCTTGCGGCTGCCCTGCGGCAAGCTGGCATTGGCACTGATCACAGTGGAACAGTCAACCGTGTTGGCCAGCCCTTCGACCCGCACCATCTCGCGGTTGCTGGCGTCGTAGGCGTAACAGCTGCGCTGGCCGGTAAAGTCGTCCTTGCTCACGACATTGCTCCTGGCGTCGTAGGTCGAAGCGCTGGTGGCGGCGGCGCAGCCCGAGCCTGCCGGCTGGCTGATGCTGGTCATCACGGGGGCGCCCAGAACCATGGCAGCGCCCAGGTCTGAGGTCTGACCATTGGGGGTGGACAGGACGACACCGGCTGGGGTCTGCCAGTCGTGGTAGCGGTAGGTGATCAGGGAGGCCGGGTCGTAGACCTGGTTGATGGCCACCGCAGGGGGCGTACCGTAGCTCACGCTGTAGCGGTTGACACTGCCGGCGCGTTCGGTGGAGATGGCCCGGCCAGCACTGTCGTAGCCGAAGGTGGACAGCCGGCTGTTGTTCTCGTCGATGACGCCGGTCAGGGCCCAGGGGAAACTGGCGTTCTCATAGAGGAACTGGCGGGTCTTACTGTCTTCCCAGGTCAGGGAAGCCAGGTTGCCGTGGGTGTCGTAGGCGGGGACGATGGCTTGGTCCGTTGTGTTGAGGATGCGGGAGACTCTTCCGTCGGTGGCGGCCACTCCCCCGCTGGGCAGCGCATATTCAAAGCGCAGGCTGCGTCCGGTGTGGTCTGTCACCTGCATCAGGTAGCCGGTGGCGGGGGCTACGGGGGTCGCCTCGGTGCTGTAGGTAAAGCTCAAGGTGTTGCCTGTCGCGTCGACCAGGCTGGTGAGTTGCCCGGCGCTGGTGTAGGTTTCAATGCTTTTGCTGGTGGCATCGGTGTAGCGGTAGCTGCCGTTGATGCGGACCAGCTGGTCGCTGCTGTCGGCGTCAGTGACGTAGGCGCCGTTTTCATACCGGAAGCTGGCAGCTGTGCCGTCACCGCGAAAGAGCTGGGCGCCAAAGCCTGCCGGGGAGACGAGCAGCTTGCGGTGCAGGCTGCTCAGCCACAGGGCGCCGAACGAAGGGGCATCGCCGTAGTCCTTGGCGGCCACGGCAGCAGCCGTCGCTGCGGTATGCCTGGCGCTGTCGTAGGTCAGGCGCAGGGCTTGACCGCCTACGCTCAGGCCGGTCTCCACGACTTCTTTCTTGCTGCCTGTTAAGGGGTAGATCGGATTGCCTACCGGGCAGCTCTTCGGTTTTTTGATATCTTGAAGGATATCTACCGTCTCGCTTTGGTAGCAGCCGTCGTCTTTGGAGTTTTGACGATGGGTGGCCTTGCAAGTGCAGGTTGTATTGTTACCACTGAGATCTGCGCCTATAGGACATGAATAGGCCGGACTCCCTGCTGGCGAAAGCGACGAGCCCCCTATGTTGGGATTGAACTGATTCGTCCCATTAACGTATCCATGAACATTGCAAACCGGATAGAACGCAGTTTCATTAACTACTGTAAAACCCATTGCATGGTAGCTAACATGCACCTGAGTCATCCGATTCAGCACGGCAGCACAAGCCACCGGGATTGAGGAAAACAGTTCCCCTGGTACATAGTACGCAGCGTAGTATCCATAACAGACTGGAACACCTGTACAAGAACCGATAACTGGTGACTTTACCGATTGAAAAGCCGCAAAAGAAAAGGCGGGAAAACCACCCAAAACAAAAAGCGCTATGCTGAGGCAGCGAAAAATTAGTGTTTTATTCAAAATAATTCCTATTATTCTTAGCTAAGGGGTCGTCCCTGAGCCTGAATATCACGCCTATTGTTTTCAATTGCTCGCTCCCGTGGTTTGCTGGACCCGGTTCAGGGCGTCATACACCCGGATGATGTTTCTTTGCAGGTTGCCTTGCGGGTCTTTGATCTGCTCACCTGTCTTGTTGCCCATGCCGTCCAGGGTGTAGCTGACGGTGTTGCCTTTGGCGTCTGTCACGCCGGTCAATCGATGCGCGGCGTCGTAGCTGTAGTTCATCGTGGCGCCATCAGCTAGCGTCACGCCTGTCAGCTGGCCTGCGTTGTCGTAGGTGTATGTTGTGGTCCGGGCAATGCCGCCGGGTGGGGTGACAGTGGTGCTGCTGACCCAGCCTCTTGGGGTGTAGACCGTGTCGGTGACGATACCCTTCGGATCGATCATCTGTTTGACTCGTCCTGCCCTGTCGTACTGGGTGAACTGGGTCCCGTGGCCTGCGGCGTTGGTGATGCTCTGCAGGTCTCCTACGTTATGACCGACTTCATTGGGCGCCGTGCCGCTGAAGCTGGTGCTGCTGTAATAGGCGTAGGTCTGCTGGACGATGTTGTTGGTGCTTTGCGTGGCTACCAAGCCTTGTGGGTTGTACGTCCAGCTGCTGCTGCGGGCCACGTTGGTAGCGGTATCGGTCTCGGTTCGGCTCAGCAGGTTGCCTTGCGCGTCGTAGGCATAGGCAGTAGTCCTTCCAGCTTCTGTCACCAGCACGGGCAGCCTGAAGGTGGTGTGCCACTGGGTGGTCGTGGTCTGCACTTCGGGCGATCCTGCTGCTTTGGTTGTCGTCAAAGGCAGCCGCCGGTTGATGTCCCAGGTGTACATGGTGTTCACGCCCAGGAAGTCGGTCTCCTGGGTGATGAAACCATTGGCGTCCTGCACTCGGCTAGCGGCTGAGGCTTCTCCCGTGCCGCTGGGCTTGTCTGATCCGGTCACCGCCAACTTGCCTTTGTTGGTGCTGTAGTTGTAGGTGCGCTCGGTGCCCAGGGGATCAGTGACTGTGGCCGCCCCGGCTGTGCCGTAGCTGACGCTGTATTGGTCTGCACCGCCGGCATAGCCGCTGCTGGTGGCGCGGCCCTGGCTGTCGTAGGCGATGGTGGCCAGGCGGATGCCTCGCTCGTCGGTGATGCCGGTGACCAGTTGGGTGAAGGTGGTGTTCTCGTAGTGGTAGGTACGGGTGACGGTGCCGCCTGAGTTTCCTGGATAGCTGACGCTGATTAGGTGCGAAGTGGCGGTGATGCCGTCGTAGGTGTAGCTGGTGACCTGACCGTCGCTGGCGGTGACGCTCGTCAACTGACTGCTGGCGTTGTACGCAAAGCTTAAGGTGCGGCCGAAGTGGTTGCTCACGGTGAGGAGCAGGCCGGCCACGGGAGTGGTGCTGTAGGTGTAGCTGGTGACCCAGCCGTTTCTCTGAATCATTGTCAGCAGCTTGCCTGCGGCATCGAATTGCCACTGGCTGTCGTCGTCCAGGCGTTTATAAAGAAGCCCGCTGGTGTTGGCTGTCAGGCTGTCGGCGCTGTTGCTGGCACTCCAGCTGTTGCTGGCAACATCCCAAATAAAGGCGCGTACGCTGCCATCGCCGAAAATGATGCGCGCAATGTTGCCGGCGCTGCCTGCGGTTCCTTCTTGTTTGAGGGACACTGCATGGTTGTGCGACCAGGCTCGGGTCAGTCCGGGCTCGACCGGTAGGTCTCTGGCTGTGTTGCCGGCCCAGCTGCTTCTGAAGTGTCTCACCAGGCTCAGGGCATCCGCGCCTTGCCCTGTGTAGTCGGGCTGCGCCAGGATCTTCTCGCCTGTCGCGGGAATGATTGGCCTGGCGGTCTGCTCTCCGTCTTGCGCGGGCGGCGATTGCGCCGCGCTTGGCGCTCGGCACATCCGCTCGGGCACCGGTGGAATCAGGATCACCTGCGGAGAAGGTAACTCGCACCCGGTGTGTGTGGGGTTTTCTAAGTAGGGTGCTTGGCAAGTGCACTGATTCCCCGATAGCGCGCCACCTCCTGGACAGGAGTAAGTCGGCGGTATCGGATCCGAATTACTGATGAGAGGAAAACAGGGGACGTCTTCATACAGAAGGCCGCTATCGCTTTTAAGCCGCAGGTTGCAGAAGCATCGACCCTGATAGATGTGCGCGTTTTCCGAGTAGGTGCCAATGACTTGAGGCGGCACACTGTTGTAGGAGGTTTGCGTTGCCGAACACGCAGCAGCGGCCGTAGAGTACGGCCCTACAAAAAAGTTACCGGTAGGGGGAAGGCCGTAATAGCCACTCCAACTGGTGCAATCGGCCGTGCAACCGGGATCGCTTACGACGGCGGGATATGAAAAGGACTGGAAAGGAAGCATCAAACCCACTGCCGCCAGGACTGTGAGCATTACCCCTCGGATCAACCTTCGAACAGATGGAATGGCCGCACCCAGAAAATCCGGTCGCAATTCACCTTGACGACGAGCAGCCAAAAATAGCCCTGCGCTAATCGGTCGCAACAATTCGCCCGTCATTCCCCGCTCCCTTTTATCTTTGGACGGAGTATTGTTGAGGCCTTCTGGGGTGTCAATCCCAGAGCGTGCCGATAGACAACACAATCCCAACGCAGAACAATTTCACCTTGGGCAACACCACGCTCTTCTGGCAGAATCTGATCGACTCAGATGACTGCGGAAGTGACTTTCCAAATCAATTGAGTAAATTTTCAGTATCTGCTTTTCACTAAACTAAGAACAAATAACAAGTCACGCAATGGGTTGTCACTAATAACAAATTGGTGACGGCGATAAAAAAATGCGTACAGGCATTTTTTCGGGAGGGGAACTCATTGAATCACTTCGTGCATCTTCAGATGCGAGTCTGCTCTACGCATACACGCCGCAGCCGCGTGCGCGGATTCACGCTCCTGGAACTCCTGGTGGTGGTGGTCATCATCGGCCTGCTGGCCGGACTGGTGGCGCCGCGCTACTTCGACTCGGTGAGCAAATCCAAGTCGAAGATTGCCAAAGCCCAGATCGAATCGCTCGACAAAGCGCTTGACCAGTACCGGCTGGACGTGGGCAGTTATCCCACCACAGAACAGGGGCTCAACGCACTGAGCGCGCAACCCACCGGTGTCGCCAAATGGCAAGGGCCCTATCTGAAAAAAGCACTTCCGGCCGATCCCTGGGGCAATGACTATGCCTACGTGCTGCAGCCGGGTGCCAGCGCCATCGACATCATTTCCTATGGCGCCGACGGCAAGCCGGGCGGGACGGGCGAGGCACAAGATATCTCGCTGCATTCCACCAATTAACGACCGCCACAGAGCTCGCACGGTGACGCAATGACAGCGGCTCACGCCCTCTACGATATCGTTGCCCGGGATGCCGGAGGGCGTCTTTCGTCACGCCAGATCCGCGCAGCAACACCCGCAGAAGCCCACACACAAGCTGCGCGCGACGGTCTTACCGTGCTGAGCTGCGAAGCTGCACATGGGGCGGGCGCCGGCATATCGCGGTTTATTCAAGGTCCAACCGCTGCATCCACCCGATCCGGACTCGACACCGCGACGTTCTCGCAGGATTTTGCGGCGCTGATCGACGCCGGTCTCAGCGTCACTGAGGCGCTGCAAACCTTGTCGGTCAAAGAAGCCGTCGGTACGCGCCGCGCCCTTATCGAGCAGGTGGCGCGCGCGGTTTCCGAGGGGCGGAATTTATCGGCCGCCATGCAACTGACGGGCGCGTTCCCCGAGCTCTTGATCGCCACCGTCGAGGCCAGCGAACGCACCGGCGATCTCGGCAAGGGACTGGCCCGCTACGCGGCGCATCAAGGAGAGATGCAGACGCTCAAAGACAAACTCATAGGCGCGTCGGTCTACCCGCTGGTGCTGCTGGTCGTGGGTGGGCTGGTGGTGATGTTTCTCATGGGGGTCGTGATCCCGCGATTCGCCGGCCTGCTGGACGGCACGCGCACGCAGTTGCCCCTGCTGTCATCCGGCCTGATGGCCTGGGGCCGGCTCGTGGCCGAGCACCCCTCGGTCCTGTTCGGTTTTTTTGGCCTCATGCTGGCCCTAGTCGCTTGGGTCGTCGCGCATTTTCGGGCGCACGGAGTTCGTTCGCGCTGGCTGCAAGGCATTCCGTACGTGGCCGGCGTGATCCGGGAATTCCAGCATCTGCAGCTGTATCGCACGATGTCCATCCTGGTCTCCCGGGGGATCGTCATCCATCGCGCGATGTCGCACGGTGCCAAGCTGCTGGGTGATGCCGATCGCGAGCGTCTTGAACACGCCATTGTCCTGATGCGGGAAGGTCTCAGCATGAGCGTGGCGTTGTCCGAGGCAGGCTTGTCCGATCCCGTGGCTACCAGCATGCTCAAAGTAGCGGAACGCACTGGCTCCATGTCGGAAATGCTCGAACGCATCGCGCAGTTCTATGAACGCCGACTGCAGCGTTCCATCGACGTGGCCACACGGGTGATCGAACCTGCGCTGATGATCGTGATCGGTACCGTCATCGGAGCCATCGTGGTTCTCATGTACCTGCCGATCTTCGATCTGGCCTCCACCCTGTCCTGAACACCGTCTGCTCCCATGAACGCGCCCCTCCCCATTACATCGCTTGCCGAAGCAGACCAGATCCTACCGGCACCGGCAATGGATATGCCACTGACGGTGAAGTCGCCGGAAAGCTTCGGGCGCGAGCTGATGCTGGAAGCGGTAGGAGCTGCGCCGGTCGGATCGCGCGTGCAGTGGATGATCCAGAAAAGCGGCCTTGCGGCCGGGCAGGTTCTGTCGGAGGTTGCCGCCGCGCTGGGGCTTCGTCCCATGGCTATGGAAGATCTGCAAGGCATTGAACCGGATTTCGAGCTGATCTCGTTTGCCGATTGCCAGACACGTGGCTGCCTGGGCGGCTGGTCAGTCGATCGTTCTGGTCAAAGGGTATGCACCCTCGTCGTCAGCGATCCGCTGGACCTCAAAGGGCAGGAATGGATTGACCGGCAGCTGGGCGGCTCCACCGCGGAGGAGATCACCCGAGGACTGGCCCTGATCGAGGACGTACGGGCCTGGCTGGCGAACGCCGAGCGCACGCTGATGGCCATGGGCAGTGCCGAAGCGGAAGGTCCGGCCGGCTTGCAGGATGAAGAAGGCACGGACGCTTCTGCCGTGGCACTGTCCATCGCGAGCATTGAAACCACGCAGAACCCGCTGGTCCGGCTGGTGGACTCCATCCTGTACGACGCCCTCAAAATGGGGGCGTCCGATATTCACTTTGAAACCCAGCCGGTTGGCCTGCACGTCAAGTACCGGATTGATGGTGTCCTGGAAAACGTCAAGCGCATCGAGAGCGCTGACATGGGGCACCAGGCCATCTCCCGCATCAAGGTGCTGTCCGAACTGGATATCTCGGAGCGGCGCATCCCGCAGGACGGCCGTTTCAAGGTCCGCGTGGAACGGCGCGACATCGACTTCCGGGTATCCATCATGCCCAACCTGTTCGGCGAGGATGCGGTGCTTCGGGTGCTGGACCGCAAACACCTGACCGGCCAGTTCCAGACGCTCAGCCTGAACACACTCAGCTTCGCAGACAGCGTCAAGGAATTCATCCGCCAGGCCTCGTCCCTGCCTTACGGCCTGCTGCTGGTGACGGGTCCCACCGGTAGCGGCAAAACAACCACCCTGTACGCGGCGATCTCGGAGATCAATACCGGACTGGACAAAATCATCACGATTGAAGATCCGATCGAATACCAGCTCAAGGGAGTGCTGCAGATCCCCGTCAATGAGAAGAAGGGGCTGACCTTCGCGCGCGGACTGCGCTCGGTGCTCCGCCACGACCCAGACAAGATCATGGTGGGCGAGATCCGGGATGCGGAAACAGCCCAGATCGCCGTGCAGGCCGCGCTGACCGGTCACCAGGTGTTCACCACCGTGCACGCCAACAACGTCTTCGACGTGATCGGGCGTTTCAAAAACATGAACGTCGACAGTTACAGCCTGGTGTCGGCCTTGACCGGCATCGTCGCCCAGCGCCTGCTGCGCGCGGTCTGCACCCGTTGCGCGGCGCCCGCCGACATGAGCCTCGAACAGCTGGCGCGCTCGGGTATTGCCGTGGAGCAGGCGGACCTGGAGTCGGCCAGATTCATGCACGCCGTCGGCTGTGCTCACTGCCGCGGCACCGGCTACAGAGGTCGGCTGGCGATTGCCGAGACACTGGAGATGGATGACGACATCCGCGACCTGCTGGTGCGTCAGGCACCCATTTCCCAGATCAAACAGGTCGCACGCAGCAAAGGATTCATGAGCCTGCGCGATTCGGCGGTGTCCCTGGCGATGGCCGGGCAGACCACGGTGGAAGAAATCAACCGCGTGACGCCCCGAGAAAATCTCCATGGCGCGCAGCCCGAGGCCACCCATGCCTGACCGCGACAACCAGACCCCTTTGTGGCTCCGCCCATGAGAGGCACCATTCACCTGGACATCGGCGCTGCCCATCTAAGCGCCACGTTCAAGCCGGACCGCCCAGGCTGGATTCGGCGTGCCGGCCATGCCGTTGGCAACCGGCTACAGCGCTGGCGCCGGCCCGCTACCCAGACCGAGGCAAATCCATCACCGATGGAGCACATGCACACCGAAGCGCACACGGAAACTGCTAGCTGGACTTCCGGCGCCACCCGCGCGGAAACACTCGCGGTCATGCTGGAAGCGGCCACGCACGCCATCGAGGCGCTGCGCGAACGCCTCCCCGCTTCCCAGGGCTGCCCGCTGATCGTGCGCATGGGCCTGAGCTCGTCCTGCATCAGCATCGCACCCGTGGACTTCACCTCGCCTTTCATGCGCTCCGACACGCAGGTGCAGGCCGTGGCGAAGGCGTTGGTGCGGGAAGCCATGGGAGCGGATGCACCGGAGCAGCAAGTGCGCTGGCGCATGCAGGCCGATCAGATGCATCTGTGTGTGATCACCTTGGAGTCCTCCATGATCCAGGGTCTTCAGGCCTGGAGCACGGCCCAGCGTTTGAAGCTGGCGAGCTGCCAGCCGGCCATTGCGGGACTGCTGGACAGCGAACTGCAGGCAAGCCAGCGGCAGCGCGACGCGCGCACGCTGATGTGGACGGAATCTGAGCCTTCGGGTCGCCGCCATGCGGTGGTCACCTTCATCCGATTGGTCCATGGCAGCGCCGTGAGTTCCTGGCGCACGGTCACGCCCTCCGCACCATCCGGCAACGATCCGGAGCACACGCTGGAGACTGTGCTGCAGCGCTTCCTGATCGCCTCGGGTGCGGACGCCCACGAGAAAATCGTCCGTCATGCCTGGCCGGCTCACGCACCGCACATCGTTGCTGCGGCCACGGTGGAGGTTCGATCATGAGCCGATGGCTGGTAGAAAGCCCTTTCGAGTTCGCGCCCGGCGCCGCGCGCTATCGCCCGCTGAGCTGGCTCATCCTGGCGGCGGGCGTCTGCGTGGTGCTGACCGGCCTCTATATAACGTTGAGAGCCGGCACGCGCCTGGAAGGCCTGCGCGTCCAGCAGGTGCGCATAGCCAAACAACAAACCGCCTCCACCGAACGCTTGCAGCAGGCACAGAACAACCCCGCCCTGCTCGCAAAGATCAAGGCGCAGCGCCAACTGGAGGCCGTGCTGCAGACGCCGTGGTCGCTGATGTTTGAAGCGCTAGAAGCCGCGGCCGACACCGTGGAAGGCCGGGTCACCCTGCTGTCCATGGTGCCTGACGCCGCCAACCAATCCAACCGCAGAATCGACCTCACCTTGCTGGCCTCCAGCTACCCGGCCATGCTGGCGTACACGGAAGCCCTGAGCACCGTGAGCGGGTTTTCGGAGGTACGCATCGTCAGCCATCAACTGGATGAGCGCGCCAGCCCGGCCACCTACCGCTTTCGGCTGACCGCGGGCTGGAACCGCCTCAACGAGGGTGTTTTTTTGGCGAAAGAAGCGCCCCTCAGTCCGCTGGCGCCTGCGGAAGTTTCGCCCGCATTCAAGCCCGGCATCAGCAAGGCACCGTTGCCATGACGCGCTCAGCCTTCGCAACGACGATCACTCGCCTGCCGCTGGCAGGTGCAGGCGTGGGACTACTGCGGTCGGTCGGCTGGCCCGTGCTGTGCGGCGCCGTGCTGATGTTGGTGGGCGGTTTGCTGTGGGGCATTTCCTACCAGTTGCGCGTCCAAACGAGCCAGCTCCAACGGGAGCTGGGGCGGCTTCCAGCCACCAGCGCCAAAGCGCCCGTCATTCCCTTGCGAGGCATTCCTGTCATCTTCCCGCCCTCGGCGGATTACGCGGCCGACCTGGCCCAGATTTTTGATCTCGCGAAAAGCCAAGGGATCGTGCTGACGAATGGTGACTATCGCGATGCGGAACCGACAGCCCTGGGCCTGGACATCCGCACGGTGGACCTGCGTATCAACGAGAACTACGCCAAGCTCAAGGATTTCCTGGCGAGCGTACTCAATGCCATGCCCCACGCTGCGGTGCAGGAGCTACGCATCGAGCGCAAGGACGGCGTGACCGTCAAACACCAGATATTCCTCAAGCTGGCGCTGGTGTATTCACCACGTCCTGGCAATCCTCCAGGGCCCAAACCCGTGGGAAGGCCCATCCCGGCCAACACGGCGCAGTTGCCACCACCGCAGCCAGGCGGGAAAGCCGCGCCATGAGCCAGGGGCCGCCAAAGACCGCCACCGGCACGCGCGTCACGTGGAAGAGCGCCGCCGTGTTGGTCGCGGCCGGACTGGGCAGCTTCGTGCTGGCCGTCGCCATGCAAAACCAGCGGCAGGACCCCGACACCGATCTTGCGGTATCGCCGCGCGTGCGGCTTGATTCGACCCCCAAGCTGGCTGCAGATATCGCCTCGCCCGCCATCAGTGCTGGCGACCAGCACCTGGAAGTCGCCACGAACACCCCACAGCGCCGGATGAACCAGATGGTGGTGCGCGACCCGTTCGGTCCGCTGGCCCCGGAGGTCGCGCCTGCTCCCGTCGTGACGCCTCCACCCGCACCGCCTCCCGTTTCAGCCAAGGCGCGCAAGCCACCGGTGGCCGTAGAGCCCGCGCCCCCCCCGCCGCCTACAGCGCCGCCCTTGCCCTTCACCGCCGTCGGATCCATTCAAGGGAAAAAGATCGGCAACGGCCAGCAGCAAGCCTTCATCCAGCACGGCGATGCCCTCACCATCATTCAGAAGGGCGACACCGTGGCCGGCAACTATCGCGTCGACGACATCACGGCAGACCGCGTGACCTTCACCTACCTCCCGCTGGGCCAAAAACAATCGCTTCTACTTCTGGACAATCCAAGATGAAAACCATAGAACAGCGCGCTGCGCTTTCCGGAAGTGCGCGTCACGCGGGGGGCGCGCGCGAGGTTCGCCGAACCATGACCCCGGTCGCGTCAGGCGTGCTGATCTGCCTGCTGCTGTCGGCCTGCGCCGGCGCGCGTTACCACGCCGACGGGATGAACCAGCTGGAAGAGGGAAAAGTTGACTCCGGCATCGCGTCGCTGAAAAAGGCCACTGAGCTGGACGGCAGCAACCAGAACTACAAAATCGACTACCTGGTGCAGCGAGACAAGCACGCTGACAGCGCCGTGAAAAGAGCCGACCTGGCCAGGGCGAACGGCAATGCCGGTGAAGCACGCGATCTCTATGGGTTGGCGCTGAGCCTGAACCCCGGCAACAGCCGGGCAACGGCAGCCTTGAAAGCGCTGGACCAGGACCTTCGAAACAGCCAACTCCTGCTGGAGGGCGAGCGCTACCTCAAGGACGGTCGGCTGGACGCGGCAAATGAACGGGCATCGCGCGTCCTCGCGGAACAGCCCGACAACAAGCGGGCGGCCCAGCTGAAAAAGGCAACCCTGGATGCCAAGGCGGCCATTGATATTGAAAGAGACCGCTTCAGGGAGGCGCGCTCAGTCATGGGCTCGCCGGTGACGCTGCAGTTTCGCGACGCCGCGATGCGCACGGTGTTTGAAGCCCTGTCCAAATCCACGGGACTGAATATCCTGCTGGACCGCGAAGTCAAGGCGGACGCCCGGGTCACCATCTTCGTGAAGGACGTGGCCGTTGAAGACGCCATCGACCTGATCCTGCTGCAGAACCAGCTCGAAAAGCGCATCGTCAACAGCAACACCATGATGGTGTATGCCGCCACGGCGGCAAAGCAGTCGGAGTACCAGGAGCTGACCGTGCGCTCTTTCAGAGTCACGAACAGCGACCTCAAGTACCTGTCCGGCATGCTCAAGACCATGCTCAAGCTCAAGGATATTTCGGCAGATGAGCGCAGCGGCCTGCTGGTCATCCGCGACACGCCCGAGACTCTGCGCATCGCTGAAAAGCTGATTGCACTGCATGACGAACCCGATCCGGAAGTCATGCTCGAAGTGGAAGTGCTGGAAATCTCCGAGGGACGCTCCAGCAACCTGGGCATTTCCCCACCCAACGCCATCACCATCAGCACACCCGGCGGAAGCGCGGCCACGCCGGGCGGCGCCGCGGGCAACCTCACAATCAGCCAGCTCCGCCAATTGGGAATGGGAGGCCTCACCGTCACGCCGATCTCCGGCACCCTCAACTTCAAGCTGCAGGATACCGAAGCCCGGATTCTGGCCAGCCCTCGCATCCGCGCGCGCAACCGGGAGAAGGCGAAGATCATGATCGGCGACCGCGTGCCGACCATCATCAACAACGTCACACCGGTGAACGGCGGTTCATCCGTCGTGACCGGCACCATCACCTATCAGGACGTCGGTCTCAAGCTGGAGTTTGAGCCTCAGGTCTATGCAAGCAACGATGTCGGGATCAAGATCAGCCTGGAAGTGAGCAACATCGCCCGGGAATTCACCGATGCGCAAGGCAGCCGCTCTTACCAGATCGGCACCCGCAACGCCAGCACCTTCCTGCGGCTGGCCGATGGTGAGACGCAGGTCCTGGGAGGGCTCATCACCGATGAGGAACGCAATACCGCGGACAAGATTCCCGGCCTGGGCCACCTGCCCGTCGTCGGGCGCCTGTTCGGCAACTCCGGCACCAACAAATCGCGCTCCGAAATCGTGCTCGCGATCACACCGCGCATCGTGCGCAACTACGTCGACATCGGCTATGAACGCGGCAGCGTGTTCTCGGGGACAGCCATGACGCTGCGCGATCGCCAGATCTTGGGTGACCCTGTTGGGGCGATTACCCTGCCCAATTCGACACTGGGCGGCCGAACCACCGGACCCGGGGCGCCGCCTCCCGTTTCTGGCGCCATGCCAGTCATGCAGCCAGCGCCATTGCCAAGCCCGGCAATGCCTGCTGCGCCCATCATTCCCTTGGCGCCCCCGGGTGCTGGCGGTTTGCCGCCACCACCACCGCTGCTCAAACGCTGAGAAATCTGTGAGACGTTTTCACTGCAGCTCTTCGATGGAGCGGGCCAGAACCCTCCGCAATAGCCGTCACGGGCGTGGGTGTGGGCACAGCTCGGACGCAGGCGGTGAGAGCGGCTTTACGCTGATTGAATTGCTGGTGGTTTTTTCCATCCTGGCGCTGTTGCTGACGCTGGCGACGCCGCGATACTTCAAGGCGCTCGATGGTGGCAAGGAAAAAGTTCAGGCGCAGAACCTGGCCACACTGCGTGACGCGATCGACAAGTTTCGCGCGGACCAAGGCAAGTACCCAGCTCAACTACAGGACGTGGTGGACAAGCGTTACCTGAGAGAAATTCCGCTGGATCCAGTGTCTGGTTCCCGCAGTTGGGAGACGCTGCCGTTTCCGAACGACAACGAGCCCGGCATCTACGATGTCCGCGCCCCGGCCCCTGCTGCGCCGGCGGCTTCCGCAGTGAGCACTACCGCACCCAACCAGAATTTACCGCTGTCCGGCGAACCACAGTCTGCCGAGATCCTGTCGCCCGCGCAAGCACCTGGAGGCGCGCAGTGAAGCGATGCGGTCAGCAGGGCTTCACCCTGATTGAGCTGCTGGTCTCGCTCGCCATTGTGGGCCTGCTTGCGATGGTGGCCCTTCCATTGACCCAAGTAGTGCAAACGCGCGCCAAGGAAGCTGAACTCAAGCAGGCCTTGCGGGTGGTACGGCAGGCGTTAGACAGCTATAAGGCCGCCGCCGATGCCGGGGTCATTAACAAGAGCGTGGGCGCTTCGGGCTATCCGGCATCGCTGGAAGTGCTTGTCACCGGCGTGCCCCGGTCGGCCGCCTTTGGTTTTACGGCTCAGCCCTTTGTGTTGTTGCGCCGAATTCCCCGCGATCCGTTTGCCGATGATCCTGCTCTCAGCGATGTGCAGACATGGAACACCCGCGCCTACAGCAGCAGAGCCGATGCGCCGCAGCCTGGAGAAGATGTTTTTGACATCTCCTCTAAATCGACGAAGCACGCGCTGGACGGCACGACCTACAGCGCATGGTGACGAGGCGAGCCATGCGGGAAAGTCGGCAATGCCAGTGGCAGAGAATTACGGGCCAGCAGTCAGGTCTGGTTTTGTTAGCTGTGCTGATTTTCTTGTTGCTCACGACCTTGGGCGCTTCGGCCATGGTGGAGCTGCAGCGCACTCACACTCAACGGGCCAAAGAGGAAGAGCTGCTGTTTGTGGGTGACCAATATCGTCGCGCCATCAAGTCCTATTACAGCAGTGTGCCCGGGGGAAAGAGCCGTACCCTGCCGAGCTCACTGGACGATCTGCTTGAGGACAAACGGTTTCCTATGCCTGTTCGGCACTTACGCCGGATTTACCCGGATCCCATGACGGGCGAAGCGGACTGGGTCTTGGTTCAGGGTGCTGGCGGCATCCTTGGCGTTCATAGCCGCTCCACACTGAGTCCTTTTAAGAAAAGGGAGTTCCCAATACAGTACCGGGATTTTCAGGACAAGGAGACCTATGCGGACTGGGTGTTTGTGGCTGCGTTGAATTGAGGCCCCCGATAGTGCCTCTAAATCCAGCTCTAATCATATTTGTCAAAGAATAGGCCCACTTCATTCTCCAGTCGAATGATCAGGTCCCTTGCCGCTTCAGACGTTGGAGCAACGACATCTTCCAGACCGATCACCGTTTTCTCTGAATCACCCTGTAATCGATTCATGAAAACAATTTTCAATTTCCCGGAAAACCAGTCACCCTTGCCGGCCTGAAGAATAAAAACCTCATTGCCCTCACTGACCGGCTCCGGAACGTCGATTTCTCCCGACACGCTTCCATAAGCCTTAGTCGGGGAGCTAAATATACTGAAGTCGATACTTGCCATCATTTCTTGATTACCTAGGTGCACCGGGAGTGTGGATTTCCGTGCGAGATTGACCCATCTTTCCACTCATCGGTTGACCCGACCGCCTCCGAATACGTCCAATCTTCGAGGCCTTGGCGAAGCCTACGCGGGTCAATGCTCGATGGAAAAGCGGATCTAACAAACGCGAGAATCCACACAAGTTGCTATGCAGGGGCGATGAATCCGCGACCCGTCCGCAGCAGTTGATTCATTCATCAGGGAGGCTGGAGCATGGAAGAACCAAGGGGCCGCAAGGCCTATGGGCAAGCGCCCCCAGCGGCGCAAGTGCTTGAGTCGGTGCGCTTTATCGAGCCGGGCGACCCCGATGGCGCCCCTTGTGAGATGCCGCTATTCGTTTATGACGAACGCCACGCGCTCATCAGTGCCAAGCTTCGAACGGAGTGAGCCTTGTGGGCCGCTGGGCAATGAGACACCCTTTTAGGATGGGCACAAGCAGCCATTGAATTTTTAGCAACCCGGCCATGAGGCCATTTTGTAGCACGTTACATATATCCTGCGCTCGCTCATTTGTTTGCAGCTGCAAACTCGGCGACTGGATACAGGCTCGGCGGCCAAGGAAGAACGCTAACGGAAACGCAAAGCTCTGATGGTTATTGATACTCGTCCACTGCAAGATGGAATCCATGCGTCAGATATTCGGCTGCTTCCTTTGCATCCTTTACTGAATCAAAGACCAGGTCTTCCAGCATGACCATGACTGGTGCTTCTTCCTCAAGGCTCGGTCGGAATATGACAGACGCCACTCGCAACTGACCGTCAAAATTCTGTGGCAGAGGTAGTGTCCCAGCCAGCGGAAACTGAAAGGAGATAAGAGCACCTTGCGTTGGAATGGCGGCGACGGCCAGGTATCCAGATACCCGACCGTACGCAGTATCACTACCGACGAAAATGCTGGCGTCAATGGAGATTTTCATAATTCACCTTGGCATCATAGGAAGAAATAGGGTAGCCGCTGCCACCTCCTCAGAGGACATATCACACCCCATCTTCTTACCTAAGTTAATCATGGCCATGATGCTACTGATGCGACCTGACAAATCTGCTCTATGCGTATTCCATCCCGGTCCCCCGAAGAGCCCACCTTCGTCTTTCAGCATGTTGTTCAACTTTTGTCGAGCGCCAATAATCGCAGCCTGCGCAGCCTTTTTCAACTCAGAGCAAGGATCACCACTGTTCGCGCAATGCCTATCAAATTGACGCTCCTCTTCTCGAGTCATGTCCCCAGGACGAGGCGTCTTTCGCGTATCGCCCGGCATGCTCGCAATGACGCCTACGCCAATCACCGTGCCGATCGTCGTAACGCCAACCCCTACACCACACCCGATCGGTCCACCGAATGGAAGGCCAAGCGCACAACCGACCGCTTGTGCCTGCAACCCCACCGGATCCGTGAGTCGAAGCGGGTCTCCACCCACATAGCTAAAGGTATTTATACCACCTGCCAGTCCAATAGGATCGCTCTGCATGTACCGCCCAATCCTCGGGTTGTACTCCCGATTCCAGTTCTGGAACAGCCCACTCTCCGCGTCAAACGTCTGAACAGTTGCACCCGACACGCGCGCACCGTACACACAGCCTTTTTTCCTAGGCCTGGTGCGGGTTTGGCAGCGTTTTCGTCGGGTGACTTGCATGGATGGGAAGGAATTTTTTCCAGAGGCCCATTCTGCCTCACGCACGCGAGCGGATACAGGCACACCACAGCAGGTGCGCGCCAGCGCACCTGCAAGGGTCTTTCATTGGTGCTCATGCATCAAATAGGCCTCTAGCCCTTTCGTTACGGGCGCAAGCAGCTACTAAATGCATAGCAGTAGTGTTTCTTCTTTAGCCGCTCGATGCACGGCGCGCAGCGCCGTGCATGGCTGTTTTGTCTTTGGCTGAGCAGGCCATGCCACCAGCAAACACAGGACCAACGGACCCCAAGCGCCGGGGTGGAGGGAACCCCCTCGGGGGGTGGACGGGCCACACCGGCGCGG
>NZ_JBDTPB010000065.1:0-23027 GCF_039932935.1 Polaromonas sp. | reverse complement strand
CTCAACCCCAACGTGTTTGCCGCCATGGGCGACCGCCAGAGCGACCAGGGCACCAACATCGGTGTTGAAGTCGCCATGCAGTGGAACAGCGGCTACAGCGAACAAGTCCTCTGTTTCACCAACAACATTCCCCAACGCGACGGTGGCACCCACCTGACGGGACTGCGCGCCGCCATGACCCGCGTCATCAACAAATACATCGACGACAGTGAGCTGGCCAAAAAAGCCAAGGTGGAAGTCACCGGCGACGACATGCGCGAAGGCCTGTGCTGCGTGCTGAGCGTGAAGGTGCCTGAACCCAAGTTCTCTAGCCAGACCAAAGACAAGCTGGTTTCCAGCGAAGTGCGCGGCCCGGTTGAAGACATCGTGAGCCGCCTGTTGCACGACTATCTGCAAGAGCGTCCCAACGACGCGAAGATCATCGTCGGCAAGATCATCGAAGCCGCCCGCGCCCGTGAAGCCGCCCGCAAGGCCCGCGACATGACGCGCCGCAAAGGCGTGCTCGACGGCATGGGCTTGCCCGGCAAGCTCGCCGACTGCCAGGAAAAAGACCCCGCCATGTGCGAAATTTACCTGGTTGAGGGTGACTCCGCCGGTGGTTCTGCCAAGCAGGGCCGTGACCGTAAATTCCAGGCCATCTTGCCCCTGCGCGGCAAGATTCTTAATGTTGAAAAAGCCCGCTACGAAAAGCTGCTGACCAGCAACGAAATCCTGACGCTGATCACCGCCTTGGGCACCGGCATCGGCAAGGCCGGCGGCATTGGCGGCACGCCCGGCGCTGATGACTTCAACGTTGCCAAGCTGCGTTACCACCGCATCATCATCATGACCGATGCCGACGTTGACGGCGCGCACATCCGCACCCTGCTGCTCACCTTCTTTTACCGCCAGATGCCCGAGCTGGTCGAGCGCGGCCACATCTACATTGCCCAGCCGCCGCTGTACAAGGTCAAGGCCGGCAAGGAAGAGCAGTACCTCAAAGACACCGCCGCACTTGACGGCTTCTTGCTGCGCATTGCGCTGAAAGATGCTTCAGTGCAAACCGGCGCTGAAGGCAGCCCGGTATTGGCGGGCGACACGCTGGCCGAACTGGCCCGCAAGCACCAGCTGGCCGAGTCAGTTATTGCCCGCCTGCGCGGCTTCATGGACGCAGAAGCCCTGCGTGCCATTGCCGACGGTGTGAGCCTGAACCTCGATACCGTGGCCGACGCTGAAGTGTCTGCCGTGACGCTGCAGGCCAAGCTGCGCGAACTCAACACCACCGGCGCCCCCGCCGAAGTGGCCGGCGAGTTTGACACCCGCACCGACAAACCCATCTTGCGCATCAGCCGCCGCCACCACGGCAACGTGAAAAGCAGCGTGCTCACGCAAGACTTTGTGCACGGCGCCGACTACGCCACCCTGGCCGAAGCGGCAGCCACCTTCCGCGGTTTGATCAGCGAAGGCGCAAAAGCCATGCGCGGCGAAGGCGAGCGCCAGAAGGAAGAAAAAATCAGCGACTTCCGCCAGGCCATGGCCTGGTTGATCGGCCAGGCTGAAAACGCCACTGCCCGCCAGCGCTACAAAGGCCTGGGCGAAATGAACCCAGCCCAGCTGTGGGAAACCACCATGGACCCGACCGTGCGCCGCCTGCTTAAAGTGCAGATCGACGACACCATCGAAGCCGACCGTGTGTTCACCATGCTGATGGGCGATGAGGTTGAGCCGCGCCGCGAGTTCATCGAGCAGAACGCCCTGCGCGCAGCCAACATCGACGTTTAAAAGCCCCGAGTCCGCACTTGCTTTTCGTACCAATATTGATACACTTTGGTAACGCCTATGGTAGTTAAGCCCGTGTTGCACGCGGCTTTTTATCAAAGCGGCTCGGGCGCCGAGCCTGTTCGTGAGTGGCTAAAAGGCAAAGACATCACGAAGCCGAGCGAAAGCTGATTGGTGAAGAAATCAAGACAGTAGAGTTCGGCTGGCCGCTAGGCATGCCGATTGTCAGAAAGATGGAGCCGGATCTATGGGAAATACGAATTCAATTGCCGTCAAGCATCGCGCGGGTGCTGTTCACGGTCCGGGGAAAAAGTCTGGTGCTACTTCACGGGTTCATCAAAAAATCACCAAAGACGCCGGCAACCGACCTCAAGCTCGCAAGGCAACGACGCGCAAACCTGCCGTGAAAGCGGCAGCAGCCGCGAAGGGCAGCGTCGGCAGCAGTTTCGATGACTTCCTTGAAGAAGAAGGGTTGTTGCAGGAAGTCGTTGCGGCTGCTACCAAACGGGTGGTGGCGTGGCAGCTTGACCAGGCCATGAGGGAACAGAAGATATCTAAAACGGCGCTGGCGCAGCGCATGGGCACCAGCCGTGCCGCATTGGACCGCTTGCTGGATGAAGCTGATATCAGCATGACGCTCGGAAGTCTCGCCGGTGCGGCAGCAGCACTGGGCAAGTCGGTTCGCGTTGAGCTGGTATAGGCCTGAGAGTGATGCCAAAATAATGACGATGAGCAGATCCTGGCAAGTCAACGATGTGAATGACCGGCTTGCACAACCGGTCCAGGCGCGAGTCGATGCGGTTGAAGCCTTACGGGCTCAACATCATCGGGGACAACCAGAAGCAGAGATGCGGGTTGAGCGGGTTTTCCGCGTCGTTTCCCTGGAAGAACTTAACCAATCCAAATAGTTGTGAATCCAATGACCGAAACCACAGAACGCCCAGCGCTGCCCGACCACCTCTCGACCGACGAGCGCAGCCCGCATTTCGTCAGGGCCATTTTTGAGCACGATGTAGGCATCCGCTTTAACGACAAAGAACGCACCGACGTCGCCGAGTACTGCATCAGCGAAGGCTGGATCAAGGTACCCGTTGGCAACAAGGTAGACCGTAAGGGCAACCCGCTGATGATCAAGCTCAAGGGCAAGGTTGAGTCGTTTTATAAATAAGTCACTTTGCTCAGGGTTAGTGCATTGACTAACCGGGCCTTGATCAACACCATGAAGTTTCAGCCTCCCGCAGGTGAACTTCATGGTGTTTTTCTTTTTGTGAACATAACTTGAGCCATGAGCTGTATCGCCGTCATCGACTTTGAAACCACAGGCCTTTCGCCGGCGATGGGCGACCGCGCCACCGAAGTGGCCATCGTGCTGGTCGAACACGGCCAGGTGGTCGACAGGTTTCAAAGCCTCATGAACGCAGGGCGCTACATCCCGTCCTTCATCGAAAGCCTGACCGGCATCAGCAATGCCATGGTTGCCGCCGCACCCGCGGCCGAGAAAGTCATGGCAGAGGCCAACCGCTTTGTGGGCAACGCACCCATGGTGGCGCACAACGCTTCGTTTGACCGCAGGTTCTGGGAAGCTGAACTCAACCGCGCAGGAGAGAAGGCCACTCAGCCCTTTGCCTGCACCATGCTGGTGGCCAGAAGACTCTATCCCCAGGCACCCAGCCACAAGCTAGGCGTGCTGATCGACTACCACCGCTTGCCCAAAGCTGGCCGGGCTCACAGGGCTATGGCGGATGCGGAGATGGCCGCTTCCCTCTTAGGCCAGATACAGGACGACCTACGCAGCCGTCATCGTGTGACCCGGCCCGACCATGCATTGCTACTGGCACTGCAGCGATGCGCCAAGCCTGCTGTGTCGGCGTTGATGTCGAAGTACGCGGGCGCCTGAAATCGTGCCAGAGCTTGACTACGGCCCCTGATATTGCTGCGTTATCAGTATGCTGTTTAAATAAACAGTTGCGTGAATAACTCAACTTTATTGTTATAAAACAACAACTTAGCGATCATTAATTCTTCTGGATTAGCTGTGGATATTGTTGTATAAATATAGTTAAGCGTTTAACGCCAAACTCCATTTATGCCGAACGCCCCCGTCCACGACTCGATAGAGTGGTACTCCGCAGCTCAAGCCGCAAGGCTTTCGGGGTTGACGCGTGCCATGGTGGACTATCTGTGTCGTTCGGAAATCGTGATGCCCTCATGCGGTTGCAAGCGCGGCCACGGAACGCCACGGCACTATGCGTTTGGGGACGTGGTGGCGTTGCGCCTGATCGCCAGGTTGTCTAAAGCCGGGATCTCGTCGTTGAGGCTTCGGAAAGGGATGGAGGGGCTGCGAAAGTATCAGCCCCAAATTACCCTGACGTCGTTACCGGCCAGCCACATCGTTACCGATGGTCAGGATATTTACCTGCGTGGCGCTGCTGATTCATTGCAACGAGCCACAGATGGGCAATATGCCTTTGCTTTTGTCATTGAGCTAGATCAGCTTCGCAGCGAAGTTGTGAAAAAGATGACTGCAACGCAACTCAAGATTGCCACGGGCTGACTTTCCATCGAAGTCGATGTAAAAAGGAGATGACATGAGCACCCACACACAAAATGTTCCGCGCCCCGAGTTGCGTGCTTATGAGGCCGCTTTGCCAGAACTAATGGCGCGCCATAAAGGGCAATTTGTTGTCATCTATGGAAGCAAATTTGCTCATTTTTCTAACGACTATGAAAAGGCGCTGGACTGGGCATATGACAAATATGGCCTAGAGCCTTTTTTTGTAAAGCAGGTTTCAGAGGAAGAGAACGTCGCGCACTACATCCGCGATTTTGGACCGTGCCTCAAGTAGCACGGATAGAGCGCGGTGTTCTTCAGGCGGGCCTGTTTGTTGATGTTTACATCGGCGTCAGCGACGCCCTGTTGAAGCAACTCTGGAAGCGCAATCAGCCAGTTCCCCCGGCAGTGTTTGCAACGTTCATTGTTGATACTGGCGCGGATAGGACCTTGGTGGACGAGCAAATTGCCCGAACGCTCGGATTAATTGCCGTGAACCAGAAGCCTGTAATCACCTCAGAGTCAAAGGGTATCCCGCAGATTTGTGATATCTACGCGATCAGTATTGAGGTCCGAAATGGCGGGTCACCGCCATGGCGAATGTCAACGGTCGCGGCTACCGGCCGCCCCCTTATGGATGACGCGCGGCATGGCGTTTTGGGCCGAGATGTGCTTGATAGGGTGAAGTTGGTCTATGACGGCCCACGGCAGACCTTCACCATCGACTACTTTTATTGACCCATCGTTTTCGTTATCGGCAGCGTATTCCAAGCCTCATCACTTGCCTTAGTTGGTCGTCCAAGACAAAGCTTCTGCCCAACACGCTTCTTAAAGCATGATGTTCAGATCTTCATCGGCACGAACGACTTCGCCCGTGTCGAGGCGTTCATACCGCTACGAGGCCGCTCTAAACATCTCAAAACGATGCGCTAGGCGATCGCGATCTGGAGCATCCTCCAATCGAATAGGTCGTTGAATGGGTTGCCCGTGGAGCTCTTGCATCGCCTGCAGTATTGGCCCGTCGCTTTGGTCTAGCAATCGGGTGGAAACATGAACGCGGAAATCCGGGTCGATGCCAATGAGATGAGCATCGAAGGCTGCGTGATGAATTTTTGTCAGGGGAATGCCATTTGGAACAATTGCGTGACCGAGCTCTTCGTTCCCGTCCGAAATGATGTGTGCCGCATCCAGAAGCATGGGCTCGGGCATTCCTGACAACGCACAGCGGTTGCCATACGCGCTGATAACCGCGTCTCGGAATGAGGCTTGATGCAGCCGCTGCTTAACTTGACGAAGAGCATATCGGCGCGTCCTACTGTCTTCGGATACTTTGGGGATGCCGCTCGAATCGATATCACCGAATGACACTTTTACCTTGGCCTCGTTTGGATGCCAGCTTTCAATGAACGCAGAAACAAAAGCCTGATAGCGACCAGGCGACACACCTAAGAAATAGAGGATCGGGACGCGTCGATCCATTGCCTCTTTGAGCCATCGGTTGTCGGCAACGTCGGGGTCGGTTCCCATGAACGAGTAGTCGACAGTCTCTTCGCCGTCGTAAATCTGCTTATGAACGCTGCGTTGATCGTCGTACCAAATCTTTCCGCCGGGCCTGGGGAAGACGGTTTTGATGGATAGCAGCGTTTCCATTTGACGCGGCTTGAAGATACCGCGCTGTGGGTTGACAAGTGGAATGCGCTGCCCGTCGTACTGGAACCCTTTGGCGAGGTCAGCGCTCGTCAGCTGGTCTCGGATTGCTTGCAATCGGCGGACTTCCGCAAACGCAGCCGTTCTCATTGCCCAATCCGTACTGCTGATTTTCATTGGTGGAGCTTAGCAAGCTAACCATCGATTGACCAGTCGGACTTATATGTGTTTCCAACTGGATAAATAAGCCCGGCGTGATCGTCGCAATATTCGGCAGAATGGCCCATCAGTCTCGGGAGGATGAAATGGATTTCATACGCATCGCGCTATTAGTAGTTCCTATGTTTATTGGTTTAGGCGTAATGATTGCGGTCCTGTCGTGGACTCGCAGGGCGCGCCTTGCGGGCCGCAAATCGCCATTGACTCAAGGGCTGCTGAGACCCGCAGGGTATTCGCTAAGAGTTCAGTTTGATGACGTGTTTTCCGACGTCATGGGGTGGCTAATGATGGCTCTGTTCCTTCCCGTGGTCGTTGGCGCTTTGTATAGCGGCGTATTGCTGGCTCCTGGGCGGGGATTTAGCTGGACTAGCGCGGCCATTTACTTCACTTTTGCAGTCTCGGTGATCGGTGTTAGCGCATATCGAGCCGTGAAGTCGTTGAGAAAGGCTATGAATCTGCGAATGGGGTGGGACGCGGAAATGGCAACAGGGCAAGAGCTGGATCAATTGATGCGTAGCGGTGCGGCAGTGTTTCATGATTTGCCGGCGAAGGAATTCAACATCGACCATGTGCTGATCTGTCCCTCCGGCGTGTATGCCGTTGAAACCAAGAGTCGTTTGAAAGCGATTGCGGGCGGGAAAGAGGGCGCTAAAGTGATGTGCGAGGGAACGACGCTGTCATTTCCAGATTGGAAAGATAGCTCTACCGTGGAACAAGCGCAACGGCAAGCAAAGTGGCTTTCCTCCGAACTTACGAAAGCTGTTGGGGAGCCAGTCCGAGTGTTGGGTGTAGTTGCTTTGCCTGGCTGGTTCGTTGTTCAGAACGGGCGCTATGAGGTGAAAGTACTCAACCCTAAAAACTTTCGCTATCTATTGGATGCCCGAGACACGCCACTATCTCCAGTGCTGATGACGCGCGTCGCCTATCAAGTGGAACAGTGGTGTCGGGATGTTGCCCCCGCCTACTCGGCAACAACTAGTAAGTGAACCTGTAGCGGTCCGTCCTCTCATTCGCAAATTGCCCGCCATGTCGTGGGTGTTTGCAGTTGCCTGCATGTTTAAGGCTCGCTAAGCTTTTCCTTCTCAATCAACAAGGACCAAGCCCATGGCAGTTACCCCATCCCTCCCCGAAAGCATCATGTCCCACGTGTCCATCGGCACCAACGACTTCGAGCGTGCCAAGGCGTTCTACACGGCCGTGCTGGGCGCGATGGAGATCCGAGTGATCATGGAGCACCCTGGGGCGATTGCTTTTGGGCGGGCTTACCCGGAGTTTTGGGTGGGGGTGCCGCATGACGGCGGCAAGGCGCATGTGGGCAATGGCTCGCACTTTGGCTTTCTGGCTGTGTCGAAGGCGCAGGTGGATGCGTTTTACGCCAAGGCGCTGGAGCTGGGTGGCCAGGGGGATGGCGCGCCGGGCCCGCGGCCTTTGTATGGGCCGCAGTATTACGGTTGCTTTGTGCGGGACCTGGATGGGCACAAGATCGAGGCGCAGTTCTCGGATACGTCTGCGGGTTAACAACGGCCTTTGGTTCTTAAGCAAAATAGGCCTCTAGCCCAATAGGTACGTGCGCAAGCGGCTCCTGAATTGATAGCGGGTTGCTGGGCGCCTCGTCTTGTCGCGCTTGGGTATGGGGCGCTGTCTGACATGGGCGGGCTACGGGGCTTTTCAGAATGGGTTGTACGTGGGCCGGCAACAGCGGCGAATCAGCCGCAGTGGCGGCATGCCAAGCCCTTTTGTTCAACCCCCCAATCTGGAGACCACCATGGCCAACAAACCAAACACCGCTACCACCAGGAAGCCGGGCGAGCGCGACGGCGCGCGCGGCCCGTCTGACGACCCGAGCTTGCAAGACAACGCACCCAAGGCCTCGGGCCATGGCGGCAAGGTTGAAAACGATTTCAACCAGGTGGGCGAGCAAAAGCCCACGCAGCGCAATGAAGGCCAGCGCACGGCCAACAGCCGAAGCGACCGGGAGTCGCATGTGGGCGGCAGCAACCAGCTGCAGTCGCGCCGGGGTAGTACGAGGCACTGAGCTAGGGGCTTCTGCGGGGGCTTCGATACCTCAGCCCGAACGGTGGGGTGAAGGGAACAGGCTTCGACAGGCTCAGCCACGAACGGTGTGGGGGTGGAGGTGGAGGGTGGGGCTTGGATACCTCAGCCCGAACGGTTGTGAAAGTAAAGACACCATCTGGTGGCCCCCGTCGGCTGGGCATTGGCGCAATTTGATACATACCGCAACGTGGCAGACGCACGGCTCTAAGCTTGGCGGCGCAGGATCAAACCTTGCTGCTGACTGTTTTGCAGCTGAGGTGATGCCATGAAGAAGATTGCTGACTTTTTATTTCGGCCGCGCTATTTGCGGGCCATCCCTTCGCTGATGGTGTTGACCACGGCGATGGCTTGGGGCGTAGCGCCTGACCCGGATGCGATCGACACCGTGCAGAAGCGGGCCAGCGTGAGCCTGTCGCTCAACCACAGCGCCGTGGGCAACAGCCCCGGAGACAAGCCACTGGACACGCCCGAGCAGGCCTGAACGTTTCAGGGCCTGGCCGCTATCACCCAGCGGCTGATCTTGCCGACCACGTCGGCCTCAATCCCGTTATAGCCGTGATACGCCATGGCCTCGCAGGGGTCGCCCCGGCTTTGGCCGCCGGTTACGCTGATGAGTTCGGCCCTGGGTGTTTTGGCGAGCTTGTCCATGAGCAGCGGCATGTCGCTGAAGGCGCACACCTTGCAACCGTCTTGCTTGTGGTGCACCACCAGCACGGGGATGGCCAGTTTCTCCATCGGCATTTTGGGCACCGGCCGCCCTTTGGGGTCGGCGAGGATGGTGGACGTCAACACGATGCCGTCCGGGCCGCCTTGCGCGGGGCTGGCCTCTGTGGCGATGTAGGCGGCAGACTGCGTGCCGCGGCTGGTGCCGACCAGCCACACGGGCACGGGCGCCTGCTGCTTGAGCCAGCCGATGACGGCCAGCACGTCGGCGCGGTGCTCAGGCGTTTGCCGGTTGCCTGAGAGGTAGGGCGGCGATTGTTTGTCTGACGGCGCATCGATCACCGCGACGGCAAAGCCTGCGTCGGCAAACTGCTGGCGCGTGCGCACCAGGAAGTTGCCGCCGCCTCCGGCAAAGCCGCCTGCATCGGTGATTTGTAAACCGCCGTGGCCGCCGGTGAACAGGATGACGGAGGCCTTGGGTGCGGATGTGGGCGTGATGTAGACGAAGCGCTGGGTGACGCCGGGGCGGGTGGGAATGTCGACCACCCGGGGCGGGCCTTGCGCCTGCGCACTTTGCCCGGCAACAGCCATGCACAGCAGCAGGCAGGCGGGCAGGGTGCAGCGCAGCCACAGGCGGCGAGCGGGGAGACGCGGGTGCATGGGTTGCCTCCTTAAGCTGGGAGTTTTATAAGCCAAATTGGCCTGCAAGCCAAGATGGACGGGCGCAAGCAGCTACTGAATTAATAGCGAGCATGATTTGCGCCTGTCACGGTTTTAACCTGTTGCTGCCCGCACTTTGCCGTTCAGGGCGCGGTTGCGGCCTTGATCCACTGCACCACCGCTTCGCTGGCCACCACGGGCGTGGTGAGGTGGGTGGCCTTGACTTCGAGGTACTGGCTTTTGGGGTTGGCGGGCAGCTTGTCGGCAAAGTAGGGTTTGGCGTATTTGCTGATGCCGTCTTCGTCGCCCACCACCGTCAGCACCGGCGTGCCGGCCGGAATGCGCGGCGCGGTCACGCCCATGTCGGCGTCGGAGGCCGGGTCGAAGTAGCTGAGGTAGTCCTTGGCGGTGGCCACCACATTGATCTGCTTGCCCTGGTTGATGTCGGAAAAGCGCTCGCGCGAATCGCCCTTGCCGGCGGCGACCAATGCGCGGGCTTCGTCAACGCTTTCGCGCACCACCTTGTTTTGCATCGACGCGTAGTAGCGTGCCGGCACATGGCCGGGCGCCAGCAGCACCAGCGCCTGCACGTCGCCGCCGCGCGCGGCAAAGCCCATGGCGGCTGGCACGCCCATGCTGTGGCCGGCGATCACGATTTTGGTGGCGCCCTGGCTGCGCAGGGTTTTGACGTGGCCGGCCATTTCGGCCATGGCCTTGTCCCAGTTTCCGTCGAGGTAGCGGCCGCGCGACCAGGGCATGTCGGGGTAAAGCACCAGCATGCCGGCGCCTTCCAGCACGGGTTTGAGGCGGCTCATGTTGGGGTCGTTGTTGCTGCCGGGGTTTTTGCCGTGCAGCATGAGCACGCCGATTTTGGGGACGTCCTGCGCGTGGACGGCGCTGGTCAGCAGGGCTGACGCGAAAAGGAGGCCAATGGCCATCAGGCGGTGGAAGGGTCTGCGGCGCATGAAAAAGCCTTTCGGGGAGCGGCTGTTGAGGGAGGAACGGCCCAATATACCTGCAGGGCCACGCCGCGACAGCCGGGTTTGCACCCAAGGGCCGCCCTTCCTACAATGGCACGATGAACGCCGTCATGCCATCCTCCTCCGCCCCGGCAAAGCCTTTGCTGGCCAGTGAACCTGACCGCGCGGCTTACCGCGACTACGCGCAGCCCGGCCTGGACCGCGTGCGCACGTTCTACCGCAACAACCACGAACACCAGACTTACGACTTCGTGCGGTCAAAAAAAGCAGAGTGGCTGGCGTTCAGCCAGAAAGAGATGACGCCCTGGGCCGCGCTGGAATTCCTCAACACGCTGGTGGACGAGTCGGACCCGGACATTGAGCTGCCGCAAATCAGCCACCTGCTGCAAACCGCCGAGGCGATTCGCGCCGACGGCCACCCTGACTGGTTTGTGCTGACGGGCTTCATCCACGACCTGGGCAAGGTGCTGTGCCTGTTCGGCGAACCGCAGTGGGCTGTTGTGGGCGACACCTTTCCGGTGGGCTGCCGCTTTTCAGACCGCATCGTCTACCCCGAATACTTTGACCTGAACCCCGACAGCCGCGACGCGCGCTACAACAGCGAATACGGTGTGTATGCGCCGGGCTGCGGGCTGGACGCGGTGCACATGTCATGGGGGCACGACGAATACCTGTACCAGCTCATGAAGACGCACCTGCCGCTGCCGGCGCTGTACATGATTCGCTACCACTCGTTTTACGCCTGGCACCGCGAGGGGCAGTACGGGCACCTGACGGATGCGCAAGATGCGGCGCATCTGGAATGGGTGCAGAAGTTCAACCCCTACGACCTTTATTCCAAGAACGACAAACCGCCGGTGCTGGCTGAGCTCAAACCGTATTACGACGATTTGATGGCGAAGTATTTGCCTTCGCAGCTCAAGCTGTAGTTATTGCCCACGGCAGCCTTGCCCAGGGGCGGCAAGGCAACATTTTCCTGCTTTTCTTAAGAAGAAAATTCCTGCAAACCTTTGGGGACGTGCGCAAGCAGCTCCTGAAAAGATAGCGCCGGTCAGTCCGCCTCGTCGCTGTTGTGGCCGCGGCTGCTGCGCCAGATGGCCCGCACCAGCCACAAACCACCGGCCATGGCGCCCATGAAGCCGGCGAACCCGAAAGCCGGCAAACCAAACAGTGTGGGGCCGCCCTTGACCGTCATGACGATGGACGAGCCGATGATGAGCGCCGAAATTACCAGGGCCATCGCCAGCCGGTTAGCGGCGCGGTCGAGCTGGTCGCCCACGCGTTTGAGGTGGGCCAGCTCAATACCCACCTGCACGCGGCCGCGGCGCGCGTTGCGCAGCAGGCGCGACAAGTCGTGCGGCAGCTGGCCGGCCAGCGCCAGGGCGCGGCTCAGTGTCTGCCAGCCCCGGGTTGCCAGGGCCCTAGGCTGGTAACGGGCGCGCACCACCTGCCGCAGCATCGGCGTGGCTTCGGTGGCCATGTGAAAGCCGGGGTCCAGTCCGCGGCCCATGCCTTCGAGCGAGATGAAGGCCTTGATCAACAGCGCCAGGTCGGGCGGCAGGCCCAGGTGGTGGTCGCGCAGGATGGCGGTGACGTCGGTCAGCATTTGCCCCAGGCTGAGCTGGGCCAGCGGCGTGCCGTGGTACTGGTCGACAAAGGCTTCGATTTCGGCCTCGAGCTGAGAGAGATTGATGCCGTGTTCGTCGCCCGTCCAGTCGAGCAGCACGTCGGCCACTGCTTGCGGCTGGCGTTCGACCAGCCCCAGCAGGAGCTGCAGCAGCTCTTCGCGCCGCCGCTCGGTCAGGTGGCCGATCATGCCGAAATCGATAAAGGCGATGCGGTTGCCTGGCAGGTAAAACACGTTGCCGGGGTGCGGGTCGGCGTGGAAAAGGCCGTCTTCCACAATCATCTTCAGCACGGCGTGGGCGCCGCGGCGGGCGAGTTCGCTGCGGTCAAAGCCGGCTTCGGGCGTGAGCTGGTCCAGCGCGCTGCCGGGCACGCCGTTGACCAGGTCCTGCACATTGATGCGCAGGCCTGTGTGGGCCCAGTGCACCCGCGGGATCACGATGTAAGGCAGCGGCGCCATGTTGGCGGCAATGCGTTCGGCGTGGCGGCATTCGGCGGCCAGGTCCAGCTCGCGGCGCAGCGATTTGGCGAGCTCGCGCACCAGCTGCCGCGGGCGGTAGGGTTTGAGCGCGGGCAGCTCGGCTTCGGCCAGTGCGGCCAGCCGGTCCATCAGGCGCAGGTCTGCGTCAATGACTTCGGTGATGCCGGGGCGACGGATCTTGACGACAACTTCGGTGCCGTCATGCAGTTGTGCACGGTGCACCTGCGCAATCGAGGCGGCGGCCAGCGGCGTGGTGTCGAAGCGGGCAAAGACCGCCTCGGGCTCGCCGCCCAGGTCTTCGCGCAGCTGCGGGAGCAGCAGCGCTAGCGGCACGGGCGGAACCTGGCTGTGGAGCTTCTCGAACTCGGTGATCCATTCGGGGCCAAACAGGTCGGCGCGGCCGGCCAGGACTTGCCCGAGCTTGACGAAGGTGGGGCCGAGCTCTTCAAGGGCCAGGCGAACCTGTTCGGGAGGGCTGATACGGGCAAGGTCCGCCGCGCTGTTCCAGTGGAGCGCATGGCCGGCGCGCTCAAGCTTGTCGGCCAGGCCGAGCCGCCGAACACTGTCGCCAAAGCCGTGGCGAATCAGCACAGCGGCAATTTCCGCCAGGCGAGCCATGTCGCGCGCAGCACCGAAGGTCTCGATCAACATCGGGTGATGATAGCCCTGGGTTTCCGGCCGGGCTTGCCTTATGTCAACTGCGGGTCAACCGCGGCGGGTTCTATTTGCGGATTGCCGTGCCGGTGGCGCCGGCTTTTTCTTTCTTGTCGGGCAGCTCGATCTTCACTTCCAGCACGTCCAGGTTGTCTTGCCGTTCCAGGTGCAGCTTGATGTCGTGGGGATCGATGCGGATGTACTTGGCGATCACGGCGATGAGGTCGCGTTGCAGCGCGGGCAGGTAGTCGGGCTCGTGGCCGCGCCCTGTGCGCTCGTGCGCCAGGATGATCTGCAGCCGCTCTTTGGCGACGCTGGCGGTTTTTTTCTTTTCACCGAGCAGAAAGGACAGGAATGACGCCATCGTTTTATTTCCCCCCGAACCAGCGCTTGAAGAGCCCGGGCTTTTGCGCGTCGATGAAACGCATGGGCTTGTCCTTGTCACCGAGGAAGCGGTCGACCACGTCCTTGTAGGCTTCCGACACGTCGCTGCCGTTCATGTGCACCGCGGGCACACCCTGGTTGGAGGCCTGCAATACCGATTCGGACTCGGGAATCACGCCGATGAGCTTGATGCGCAAAATATCCTGGATGTCTTCGAGCGAGAGCATTTGCCCCTGGTCGACGCGGCCGGGGTTGTAGCGCGTGATGAGCAGGTGTTCCTTGATGGCGTCGCCGCCGTCGATGGCGCGTTTGGTCTTGCTCGACAGCATGCCGAGGATGCGGTCGGAGTCGCGCACCGAGGAGACCTCGGGGTTGGTGACGATGAGTGCCTCGTCGGCAAAGTGCATGGCCATGAGGGCGCCGGTTTCAATGCCGGCGGGGGAGTCGCAGACGATGTACTCGAAGTCCATCTCGCCGAGGTCTTTGAGCACCTTCTCCACACCGGCTTTGGTCAAGGCGTCTTTGTCGCGGGTTTGCGAAGCGGCCAGCACAAAGAGGTTGTGGCACTGCTTGTCCTTGATGAGCGCCTGGTTGAGCGTGGCCTCGCCCTGGATGACGTTGATGAGGTCGTACACCACGCGGCGCTCACAGCCCATGATGAGGTCGAGGTTGCGCAGGCCCACGTCGAAGTCGATGACCGCGGTTTTATGCCCGCGCAGCGCCAGGCCGGTTGCAAAGCTGGCACTGGTGGTGGTTTTGCCCACGCCGCCCTTGCCGGAGGTGACCACAATGATTTTTGCCATTCGTAAATTTCCTTGAAAAGCGAGAGGTCAGGGAGATAGGGGAAGACCGGGAACAGGTTTGGGGTTTGAAGCCCCGGTGTTATCTCCGTTCGCCCTGAGCGTGTCGAAGGACCCTTCGACACGCTCAGGGCGGACGGATAAAAAGGAAGCCAAAGGCATAGGTCAGGCAGACATGACGTTCATGACGAGCCTGTCACCTTCCTGGCCCTCTTCGCCCGGCAGCAGCCGCACTTGCGTGGGGTGGCCCGCCAGGCCTTCGGGCAGCGGGTGCTCGGCGGTGCGGTACACGCCGGCGATGGAAATCAACTCGGCTTCGAGGGCCAGCGAAAAAATGCGTGCCTCGGTGTTGCCGCGCGCGCCGGCCATGGCCTTGCCACGCAGCGGCGCGTAGACATGGATGTGACCGTCGGCAATCACTTCCGCCCCGGCATTGACCATGGCCAGCACCACCAGGTCGCGGCCGCGTGCATACACCTGCTGGCCCGAGCGCAGGGGCTTGTCGACCACCAGGGCGCCCAAGGGGGCGGCAGGGGGCTCGGCCACCACCACGGGCGGCTGTTGCTGTGGCACTGCGGCGGGACGGTCTGGAAGGAGGTGGGCGTCAGGCACGGGCAGCAGCCCGGCCTGCAGCGCCGCTGCCATGTGCGCGGGGTTGCCGCCTTTCACCGAAAGCGGCACCAGCTGGTAGCTGCCCAGCAGGGTGATGAGGGCGGGAAAGTCGATGTCGCCCACCGCCCGCCCGCTGCGTGCGGCGGCAGTCTGCAGCGGCGAGAGGTCGATCATCAGCGCGTCCTGGTCGAAGAAGTCCGGGATGTCACCAAAGCGGGCTTGCAGCTCGCGCGCCAGGGCGACGAGGTCGGTGGACTTGAGCAGCAAGGCCACCAGGGGCAGGTTGGCGCTCTTGATTTCGAAGGTGGCGGGAGTAGTGGCCTGTATGGCAACGGTCATGGGCAAAAGGAGAACGGTTGCCGACAGGGGCTGGGCAAGGGAATCAGGGCCGATGAACGGGTGAGCGCGAATGAGCGGATAGGCAAGAAGGGCCGAGGGTAGCTTCCGAAGGGCCGTATCCCGGCGCACGCTTTGTCGCACTTGTGAGCGTGTGAAACGCGGGCCGAGCAAACGGCGCGGTGGTTTGTACGGCGACGTGAGGGGCAAAGCCGAAAGTAAAAGAAGTAAACAGCCGCGCCAGCATTGAATGAGGGGGGCGCAGACCCATATGCAGGGCTCCCCTCTTCCGGACACTTCATGAACTTCCTGCCCCTGGTGCTTGTAACGGCGCTGCTCCATGTTTACATTGGCGCACGCCTTGTGCCCGGGCTTGAGGCCTACCCGATGGGCCAGTGGCTGCTGATGGCGGGCCTTGCGGTGTCGGCGCTGGTCATGCCCCTGGGCCTGATGGCCGGCCGCGTGGCCAGGCAACCTTGGGCCGACGTGTTGACCTGGGCGGGCCTGCTCTTCATGGGCCTGTTTTCATCGATGCTGGTGTTGACGCTGGCGCGTGACGCCGCGCTGCTGGCGCTGTGGCTGGCTGATGCGGCCGCGCCAGGCCACCTGCCGATGGCGCAGCTGCGCACGGTGTCGGCCGAAGCGGTGCCGCTGTTGGGCGGGCTGATTACCTTGCTGGGTTTTTTGAATGCGCGCCGCACGGCCGCCGTGGTGAACGTGGACGTGCCCATACAGGGCCTGCCCGCTGCGCTGCACGGGTTTACCGTGGCACAGATCAGCGACGTCCACGTGGGGCCGACCATCAAGCAGCAGTACCTGCGCCGCATTGTCGACAAGGTCAATGCGCTGGATGCCGACGTGGTGGCCATCACCGGCGATCTGGTGGACGGCAAGGTGAGCGAGCTGGCCGCGCACGTGGCGCCGCTGGCCGATTTGACATCGCGCCACGGCACGTATTTTGTGACGGGCAATCACGAGTACTACTCGGGTGCGCACGCCTGGATTGACGAGTTGCGCCGGCTGGGCCTGACGGTGCTGCTGAACCAGCACGTGGTGATACGCCCGCCTGCCGCTGCAGGCGAAGCAGGTGCTCACCTGGTGCTGGCGGGTGTGACTGACTACAGTGCCGGCCATTTTGACCCGGCCCACCGCAGCGACCCCGAGGCCGCACTGCGCGGCGCGCCGCAGGAGGCCGTGCGTGTGTTGCTGGCTCACCAGCCGCGCAGTGCGGCGGCGGCGGCCAAAGCCGGGTTTGATTTGCAGCTCTCAGGCCATACCCATGGCGGACAGTTTTATCCGTGGAACCTGTTTGTGCGGTTTCAGCAGCCGTTCACGGCTGGGCTGCACAAGCTGCAGAACCTGTGGGTGTATACGAGCCGGGGGACGGGGTACTGGGGGCCGCCCAAGCGGTTTGGGGCGCCTTCGGAGATTACTTTTTTGCGATTGGTGGCGGGGTGAGGTTTTGGTGTTTTGTGCCTTGTGGGTAATAGGGACCGGCGCCAGAAGCTACTGAATTGATAGCGTTTTGGTTTTCTTGTGGTTGGGTTGAATTTGTTTGGGCTGTGTTTTTTTTGCTCCGGCATGAGCGCGCTCTGCAGAGGGTTGCTGGCCGGGGGTTGCCCGGCGGCAAGTAACTTTTCTTTGCTTCGCCAAAGAAAAGTCACCAAAAGAAAGGCGACCCCGCTGTCTGCGTCCCTGCGCTGCGCTGCGGGCAACCTGCGGTGCTCGGTCCAGGCGGGGTCTCGCTCGAACTCGCTTCGCTCAGACAATCGCGATCCCTGATCCGCCTGAACCTGTGCTCCTCGGCGCAGACAGAAGGGGTGGGGGAAGGAATACCTAACAGCCGAATACAAGAAACCGAACACTGAAGAAACAAGGACACGCCATGGCGTGTCCTTGTTGGTAATTGGATTGTTTGTCTTCTGTCCCCGTTCCCGATCGCCCCGTCCTGGCTGGGCCGAGGAGCGCAGAGGCAAGCGGATCAGGGATCGCGATTGTCTGAGCGAAGTGCAACGTAGCGAGTTCGAGCGAGACCCCGCTTGACTCGAGCACCGCAGGTTGCCTGAAGCGAAGCGTAAGGACCCAGACTGCGGGTCGCCTTTTCTTTGGTGACTTGCTTTTGGCGAAGCAAAAGAAAGTTACTTGCCGCCGGGCAACCCCCGGCCAGCAACCCTCAGCAGAGAAAACATTCTCCCGAACAACCACACCACAACCCCAAGCACATCGTCTACCCTCCACCCATGCCCCAAACCCTCGTTCTCCGCCTGAACCCAGGCGACGACCTCCGTACCGCGCTGGACGCTGCATTCGCCAGGCTGCAGGCCGAACAGAACACTGCTGCGGCCTGCGTGGTCTCGGCGGTCGGCAGCCTGTCCCGCGCGGTGCTGCGTTATGCGGCCGAGCCGCAGGGGACGGTGCTACAGGAGCCGTTGGAGCTGATCACGCTGTCGGGCACCTTGAGCCCCGACGGCGCGCACCTGCATGCCAGCGTGGCCATGGCGACCGGCGAAATGCGCGGCGGTCACGTGATGCCCGGCTGTGTGGTGCGCACCACGGCCGAAATTGTGCTGGCGCCGCTGCAGGGCTGGGTGTTTGCGCGTGAACATGACGCCCGGACCGGCTTCAAGGAGCTGGTGGCAAGGCCGGCAAAGCCCCTGCCATAACGGTGGCCGCCCGCTTGTAGGCCTGCCCTGACAGCTGCGCCGGTGTCCTGGCCATGGCGGGCACGGATGATGGGCGTAGAGTGGTGTCAACACATTCGTCAAGGAGTTATGGTCATGAAAAACCAGCTACGTTTTATCGTCCTGCCGGGCGCGCTATTTGCGCTGGCCTTTACGCTTTTCACGGGGCCGCAGGCGGTGGCACAAACGTCCCAAACCACGACGCCACCGACGACCACCGCGGCACCTGACGCAGCGGTTCCGACGGCCCCCCTGCGAAATCCGCTGAACCGCAACCCGGCCCGTCGCGCATCCGAGCCCGAAGCGGCGCCGCAGCCGCCGGACCCGCGCGACTCGACCATTCGCCCTGTGATGCCGCCGGGCAATGACGGCCGTGATGCGGTGTTGCCGTCGCCGGATTCGACACAGCCACCGGGCGCCAAGCCCTGATGCTTGTGGCGGGTAAGAGGCCTGCTAACGGCGGGCTGGATAAATGAGATAAATGCCGCTCAGCCCAATCAGGGCGAGCGCGAACAGCTATTAAATTGATAGTCGCGTGGCTAGCGGGCTGAGGCCCTGGCTGGCTGAGCTTGAGCCTTGCGATCGCCTGCCGGCCTGCGGCTTTTGCGGTAATAACGCTGCGGCGAATCTTTTTGCATCATCCGCCGCCTGAGGCGCGCTGGGTGAAAGACTTGCTCGTACTGCATGAGCCAGCGTTGCTCGCTTGCGTCGGGTGTGGGGGCTGTTTGCCTGTCGGCCGCAGGGCCAAAGCGCAGTGAGCCCAGCGCGTCGTCGGTATGCCGGGAAGCCCTGGAAGCGGGCCCGGACGCTTCAGCAGCCGGCACTGGCGCCGCATGGCGGGTGCGGCGCGAATCCTGCGGGCCCAGGTAGTCGGACTCGACGCTGCATTCGGGCGTGAGGATGGCCCAGCGCATGTGGGCAAAGCGGCGGGCGAACATCGGCGCCACAGCTTCAACGATGTGGTGCTCGGGCTCGAACCAGGCTACGTGCAGCGGTCCGCTCTGGGGCCGGGTTTTGAAGGTGTCGTCTTGCACGGAGTGAAAGCGCAACTGGGCCTTCATTTTTTGCATGTCATGGCGGACCTCTTCGGCCATCTGCCGGGCGAGCGCCATGTCGGGGTCAAGCTGGTTGTGCCGGAGTTCGGGCTCGTGCACCAGGCGCCACAGCAGGCGGTAAAGCACATTGAAACGCTGCGGGCTGCGGTGCATGACGGCGGCCTGGCACAGCGCCATGTACTCGGGCGGAACACTGACGCTGGGTGCGTCGCTGAACGCGGGGCTGTGGGCGGTGCCGGCGTTTGGTGTGACGTCGGCCGGCGTGCTGCTGCACTGCCAGCTCACCTGCTCGGGCAAGAGGTTTTGCGCCAGCAGGCCGCGCGCGGCACGGCGAAAGCCCTCAAAGTCTGCCTGGCCCTGCAGCGTGACGGGCAGCAGTGCCTGGGGAAAGAGGTCGTTTGTCAGCAGGTCATTCATCACGCCCATGCAGATATTCCTTTCTTCACAGCCTTCACAGCTCAGACTCGATGGTGCGGCGGCAGGTTCCGCTGCAGGTGTAGGCAAAAGAGCCGACTTCCCCGGTGCCACTGGCGCGTTGCCACGACAGATGTCAAATGACTGTGTAAATATACAGTGTTTTGCGCATTTAGACATTAAGGCGGGGCGAAAATCCCCAGCCTTTTGTGGCTTTGTCGCCTAAACCACCTTGAAAACGGCACAAAAGAGCGCCGCTGGCGGCAACGGCGCCAAACTTGCCGCAAGGCCGGTTTGAATCGGCTGGCGCGGCGCCATACCCGCGCCTTTAGGGGTTTTTGCGGGCCTGGCCCAGCTTTTTGGCGTGTGCTTCCATGGCGAGATAGGCCACAACCGCCACCGCCAGCGGCACCAGGTAATAGATCACACGGTAAGCCACCAGCGCGGCCAGCAGTTCGTACTGCGGCATCTCGTGCGAAAGCAAGGCGACAAATACGGCTTCCAGCACACCCAGGCCGGCCGGCACGTGGGTGATCACGCCGGCAATGGCCGCCAACAGCAGTACGCTGACGACTGCTGAAAACTCGATGCGGTGCTGCAGCAGGATGAAAATAATGCCGGACATGATGAGCCAGTTGCCGGCGCCCATCAGCAGTTGCAGCGCAGCCAGCCGGGCAGAGGGCAGCAGTACCTCGTGGCCGCGCAGCCGCAGCATGCGCTGGCGGGAAAGTGCGCAGATCCCCAGATAGGCCGCTACCACCACGAGCAGCACGGCGCCGATCAAACGCAAGGAGGTGGTGGTCATGGGCCAGTCGGGTGGCAAGGTGGGCGGCTGCAGTGCAAACACGAGGCCGGCCAGCAACAGGTAGCCCATCCAGTTGGTCAGCATGCTCAGCGACATGATGCGGGTGATGGCGCCGTTGCGCAGGCCCAGGCGCGAATAGAGGCGGTAGCGGAAGGCCACACCGCCCACGAGCGAGCCGAGGTTGAGGTTGAAGGCGTAGCTCACGAAAGTCACCGCCATCACGGTGGGGGAGCGCAGCGCGTGGCGGGTGTAGTGGCGGCCCAGCAGGTCAAAGGTGCTGTAAAGCGTGAAGCTGGCCGCGGCCAGCACCACGGCACCCCAGGCGGCGGTGAGTGGGTAGTCCTCGAGCGCGGTGAGGACCTGGGACCATTCGATGTTGCGGGCCTGCGAGACCAGCAGGGTGGCGATGAGCAGGAAAAACGCGGCGGTGGCGCCGCGCTTGAGCCATGGCCACCCGCGCCATTTTTTGGGCATGGCCGGTGTGGCGGAACCGCTTGGTGGCTCGCCGGGCGGCCTGGGCAAGGTTCGGCTTTCGGCCATCACGCGCTCACACGGCGTTGGCCTGGCTCGGCGGTTCGTGGTCCGGCATCCTGGGCTTGTCGCCGGGACTGGCGGAGCTGGCAGGGGTAATGCGTGGCGCGTGCGCCGGCAGCCAGCCGGCCCAGGCAGGGTAGCGGCGCAGCAGGTGAAAAACAAAGTAGCTGCGCACGCTGCGCCACCAGGTGGACTCCATCAGGTCCCCGCGCTCGATTCGCTTGCAGTGGTTCTGTATCAGCTGGTCAAGGTTCGCGGTCAGAGTCTCGTTGAACGCGCGGTCGCGGATAACGACGTTGGCTTCGAGGTTGAGTGAGAGGCTGAGCGGGTCGAGGTTGCTGGAGCCCACGGTGGCCCATTCGTCGTCGATGGCGGCCACCTTGCCGTGCAGGGGGCGCTCACAGTACTCGTAAATGTGCACACCGGCGTCCAGCAAGTGGTGGTAGAGCATGCTGGCCGCGGTCTTGACGATGGCCATGTCGGGTTCGCCCTGCAGGATCAGCTGCACCTCGACGCCGCGCCGTGCGGCTCGCCGCATCTCCTGGATGAGCCGGTAACCCGGAAAGAAATAAGCGTTGGCGATGACCACGCGCTTGCGTGCCGTGCGGATGGCGGCGCGGTAGTGGCGCTCGATGTCGTTGGTGTGCTTGCGGTTGTCGCGGGTCACGAACAGCGCGGAAGCCTCGCCCACGGGTGCCGGGACCTTGTCTTGGCGCCAGCTGCCCGCGAACGATCGCGCGCGGTCGGAAAAGCGCTCGCGCAGGCCGGGTGAGGGCTGGCCGCCGGCGTTACGCTGGCCCGCGGCCAGGGCCTTGTGCACAAAGGTGTTGATATCGGCCACCAGCGGGCCTTCGATCTCGACGGCATAGTCCTGCTTGGCCTGGGGGCCGAAGTCGGCCAAGTGGTCGGCCGAGTAGTTGATGCCGCCGACAAACGCGCGCGCGCCGTCGATCACGACGATTTTGCGGTGCATTCGGCGAAAGACATTGGTGCGCCAGCCCCAGAGCTTGGGGCCCGGGTCAAACACATGCACGCGCACACCGGCGCGTGTCAGCGTGGAAATGAATTCAGGCGACAGGTCGGGCGAGCCGTACCCATCGATGGTCATGTCGACCTGCACGCCCCGCCGCGCTGCCTGGTGCAGCGCCGCATGCAGCTCTTCGCCGACCTTGTCCTCAAACAGGATGAAAGTCTCCAGCACCACCTCGCGCTTCGCCGCGGCGATGCATTCAAACACGCGCGGGAAAAATTCCTCACCGTTTTCCAGTAAATGAAACTGGTTGCCACTGACCCACCTACTCATGCTGCCTCCTTGCGGCACGCGTCGGTACCTCTCTGCCCATTTCAGCAGGGGCCGCGGAACCGGCTTTGCCGGGCCGCAGGCGCAGCGCCCCCTTGGGGGGCAGCGAAGTACACGCAGTGACGAGCGTGGGGGCCATATTCACAATTCGATTTCCGCCGCCAGGGGCGCATGGTCGGAAAGGTGCGACCAGGGCCGTAGCGGCAGCACCACGGGGGCATGGCCGATCGCATTGCGCACGTAGATACGGTCCAGCCGCAGCAGCGGCAGGCGCGCGGGAAAGGTGCGCGCCGCTTTGCCTTGGGCCTGAACAAACACTTCATGCAGGTCGGCGCCTTTTTCAAGCCTTGCGTGGGCGCGGTGCCGCCAGTCATTGAAGTCGCCGGCCACCACCACGGGTGCGTGCGCGGGGATGTTGTTGCGCACCAGGTCGCAGAGCATGTCCATCTGCTGCTCGCGGTGCGCTTCCATGAGCCCCAGATGGACGCAGATGGCGTGTACGTTCACGCTGCGCCCGGGTATTTGCAGCTCGCAATGGAGCAGGCCGCGGCGTTCGGGCCCGCTGATGGAGACGTCCAGGTTTTCAAATCGCACGATGGGAAATTTGGAAAGCACGGCGTTGCCGTGGTGGCCGTTGGTATAGACCGCGTTGCGTCCATAGGCGAACTGCGGCCAGATGGTGTCGGCCAGGAATTCGTAGTGCGGGGTTTCGGGGTAATTGTCAAACTTGTCCTGGTGCTTCACATGGTTGCCCGTTACCTCCTGCAGGAACACCACGTCGGCGCCCACGCTGCGCACGGCTTCGCGCAGCT
>NZ_JBDTPB010000064.1:0-7498 GCF_039932935.1 Polaromonas sp. | reverse complement strand
AGCTTGCGCAGCACGATGCTCATGTGCTCGCGCACCGAGAGTTCTTCGCGGCTGATGACGTGGTGCTGGATCAGGCGTGCGCGCTTGACGATGTCGCGCCAGGCGTCTTGCAGGTCGACGATGTGAACGTCCGGAAAGCGCGGCTGCAGCGATTGTTCGACATACACCTGCGCGCGCAGGAAGTCGCGGCCGAACTGCGGCACTTCGTTGAGCTTGTGGGCGGCCAGCTTGATCTGTTCGTACTCGAGCAGGCGGCGCACGAGTTCGGCGCGCGGGTCTTCGGGCTCCTGGCCCTCGGCCACCTTCTTGGGCGGCAGCAGCATGCGCGATTTGATCTCGATCAGCATGGCCGCCATCAGCAGGTATTCGGCCGCCAGTTCCAGGTTGGTGCTGCGGATTTCATCGACATAGGTGAGGTACTGGCGCGTCACCGCCGCCATCGGGATGTCGAGGATGTTGAAGTTCTGCTTGCGGATCAGGTAGAGCAGCAAGTCCAGCGGGCCCTCAAACGCCTCCAGGAACACCTGCAGCGCATCCGGCGGGATGTACAGGTCGTGGGGCATGGCAAAGAGCGGCTCGCCGTACAGGCGGGCCAGCGCGACCTGGTCGATCACGGCGGGCATGTCCGGGCTCAGGGCAGCGCTCAGCTCCTGGCCAGCGGGTGGCGGCAGCTCCTTGGGGGACGGTGAAAAAGGGGTTTGGGACATGAAACAGCCGGGACGATGGCGCGTGGGTGAATGCGGGTTGCTATGAAAAATATAGCTGCTTGCGCTCGCCCAAAAAGGGCCGGAGGCCTTTTTGACCCTTATTTTCCGTTGGGGTGGCTGCTGGTGCCGTACACGTAAGGCTGTTGGGAAACCCGTGCCTCGCCGTATTCCGCCTCTTCGGTGCGGTTCAGGTTCTTGTCCCACAACAGCGCGCGCCCGGCGCGTTGCTCGGCTTCCAGGGTGGGCTTGTTGGCCTTGAGCTGGTCGATGAACTGCGTCGTATCGGAGGTGTAGTCGGAGCGGCGGAAGAAGTTGAGGAGGGACATGGGTCTAAACTGCCTGAAACGTATAGTTGCCTGATTTTACCGGGGTCTGCCTTGGGTCCATTGTTACCAACCTCCGCACCGGCCTTCAAAGGCTGTTCATCACCTTTTTCTCTTGTATCCATCAAGACGATTGCCTGTATGGGTTTGCTGTCGTTTGCCTTGGGCCTGGTGGGGTGCGATTCGCAGCGCATTGCCGAACTGGAAGAGGGCGTGGCCACCGAAGCCGATGTGCGCGCCCGCTTTGGCGAGCCTGAAAAGATCTGGGATGCGGCCGATATGGCCGAAACACCGCAGCCCGGCGCTGCGGCGGTGCCGGGCGCCCGCACCTTCGAATACAACCGCCAGCCGGAGGGCAAGGTCAACTACATGATCACGATAGGCGCAGACGGCAAGATGAGTGCGTTGCGGCAGGTGCTGACGCCGCGGAATTTTGAGAAAGTGCAACCCGGCATGCGCATGGAGCAGGTGCGCAAGATGCTCGGCAAGCCGATGAAGGTCACACCCTATGCGCTGAAGCAGGAAACCCACTACGACTGGCGCTACCTGAACCCGCCGTCGACGGCGCGCATTTTTACGGTGGTGTTTGACCGGGACCTGAAGGTGGTCAACACGGCCTCGGTAGACGACGAAAGCGCCAGCGCTTCAGGCGGCAATCGCTAAGCGCGATTTATTGAAGAAATTGGCTGCAGCCCTGGCAGGACGAGCGCCAGCAGCTCCTGTTTTTATAGCGTTTCCACTTTTCCCAGGAAGCCTGACCGCTCCATCACGGCCCGCGGCTGGGCATTGAGCCCGGCCAGCACCAGCCGGCCGCCGCGCAGCACGATGGCCTTGTGCAGTTGCTCCAGCACATCCAGCCCCGAGGTGTCCAGCGACTGCAGCGATTGCACGTCCAGCCGGACCACGAGGCCCTTGGGCGCGCTTTCCACCACATTCAAAATCGGATCGAGCTTGGCGACCGCGCCAAAGAACAGCGAACCGTAGAGCTGAAAGTTCGCCGAGTCCGCATCGCGGGAGACCTCGACCACTTGGAACAGGGTGCTCATGCGCCGCACAAACAGCACGCAGGCCAGGATCAATCCGACTTGCAGGGCGACGGTCAGGTCAAACACCACGGTGAGCAAAAACGTGCCCAGCATGATGAGCCGGTAGTGGCTGCTGGCCTGGCGCAGGTGGGCGAACTCGCGCCACTCCCCCATGTTCCAGGCCACGTACAGCAGGATGCCGGCCAGCACCGCCAGCGGCACATGCACGGCCAGCGGGGCGGCAACCAGCACCACCACCACCAGCGTGAGGGCGTGCACCAGGCCCGAGATGGGGGAGGTGGCGCCCGAGCGCACATTGGTCACCGTGCGGGCAATGGTGCCGGTGGCCGGCATGCCGCCAAAAAACGGCACCACGAAGTTGGCCACGCCCTGGGCCATCAGCTCCTGATTGGGGTCGTGGCGCGGCAGGCCGGAAATCTGGTCGGACACACGCGCGCAGAGCAGCGACTCCACCGCCCCCAGCAGCGCGATGGTGATGGTGGGCGCCACCAGCAGGCGCACCGTTTCCCACGAGAAATCGGGCAACGCGAACGAGGGCAGGGCGCGCGGGATTCCGCCGAAGCGGGTACCGATGGTTTCCACCGGCAGCCCCAGCGCAAAAGCAAAGGCCGTGAGGGTGACCAGCGCCACGATGGGGCCCGGCATGCGCGACGCCATGCGGGTCGCGCGCTTGAGCTGCACGCCTTCAACGGCCTGCATCAGCTTGATCAGCCGGGTGGTGAAGCCGCCGGCGCTGCGCGTGTGCGCGGCAAACAGCTTGGGCCATACAAAGAGGCCCAGCAGGCAGGCCAGCCCCAGCCCCAGTGCGTAAGGGTTGAAGCTGTCCAGGTGTCCGCCGATCACACGCAGCTGCGAGAAAAAATCGGCCGGCATCTTGGGCACCACAAGTCCGAGCAGGTCCTTGATTTGCGACAGCACGATGAGCACCGCGATGCCGTTGGTGAAGCCCACCACAATGCTCACCGGCACGTAGCGCACCAGCGTGCCCATCTTGAAAAAGCCCAGAAGAAAGAGCAACACGCCGGCGCAGGCGGTGGAAATCAGCAGGTTGGCCAGGCCGTAGCGCTCAAGAATGCCGTAGACGATGACGATAAAGGCGCCGGCGGGACCGCCGATTTGCACCGCCGAGCCGCCCAGTGCCGAGATCAGCGCACCGGCAATGATCGCCGTCCAGATGCCGGCCTCGGGCTTGAGCCCGGAAGCAATGGCAAAGGCCATGGCCAGCGGCAACGCCACAATTCCCACAGTGACGCCCGCGCCGGCATCCTTGAAAAAACGTTCGCGGGTGTAGCCGGCAAGCGCAGAAAACAGGCGAGGGCGGAATGGCGCAAGATAAGCGGGTAGATGCATCATGCCGCCGGATTGTGGTTCAGCCCCTGCCCTGGCAACGGCGCGGGGAGTGGACTGCCCACATGACTTTTTTCCATTGTTCGAATTGCCGACATTCGTTACATTAGAAGGTTGGTTAGGTCAAAATAGTTACTTTTCACGCGTCTTTGGGCCGAATCATCAGTGTCGCCCTGTTTTGATCATCTCGTCGTGTTTTTTGGGGAAGTGATTGGTTGGGTTTTTAAGTTTTTTGTCTGCGATGCTGCCGCGCCTGTCCGCCTGCCTGGCGGCTTTGGTACTGGCTCACGCCGCGGCTGTTGCACAGGAAGCGGCCGGCCCGGCTCCGGATCCAGCGACGCCTGTTGCACAAAGCATGCCGTCTATCGGCAGCAGCATCATTGGCCAGGGGCTCGTATTGCTGGACAACTCCGGCGCGATGACGCTTGAGCAGGCCCATAGCCGTTTTGAAGCCGGCGAAGGCGAGCCGGCCAGGCCCGACCAGATCATGCCTACCGGGGACGGACGTGCCCTGTGGTACCGCCTCGCATTGCCGGCGGTTAACCAGCCCACGCGGCTCATGCTCACGACGCCGCATCCCAACATGGACAGTGTTTCCCTGTACCGCCCCTCGCAAGATCCACAGAGCGCGGGTCAGTGGCAGATCAGGCGTTCAGGCGACCTGATCGCCGTGGCGCAATGGCCGGTGCGCCACCTGACACCGGCATTCGAGCTGTTGTTGCTGCCCGGCGAAGCGCAGCCCACCTACCTTCGGGTCGCCCATAACTACCCGATCAGCATGCACTGGGTTTTGTCCGACCCGGACAGTTTTCACGAGCAGTCCAAGCAGTGGCACCTGTTGCTGGGGGTGTACATCGGCCTGGTGCTGCTGATGGCGCTGATGAGCAGCTTCCACGCGATTTCCTGGCGTGATCCCATCCACCTGCTTTATGCCGGTTATGTGTTGGTCGTCGCGCTGGGACAGCTTTCGCTGACTGGCCTGGCGGGAGAGTTTTTCTGGCCCCGCAATGCCTGGTGGAACGACTGCGCGCCGGTGGCGTTGTCGCTGGCCACTGCCGCATTGCTGCATCTCCTGCTGCGCCAGATGGTGGTTGACCGCGAGGTGCCCTGGCTCTCCCGCGGGCTGCTGGTCATGACTTTTCTGGGCTTTGCGATCGTGCTGGCCTTCCTGGTTTTGGGGAACAAGTCTTCTTTTAACCTGGCCACGCCTTATTACCTCGGAAGCATCGTCGTCTACCTTTTCGTTTCCGCCTGGTACACCTGGCGCCGGCCGGGTGTGGGGATATGGGTGATGGCCGCGATGGTGTGCCTCACGGTGGGCTCCATCTTCCCCATCCTGCGCACGCAGGGCATGATGCCCCTGGGCACGGCCACGCAGTTCGGCGCGCAAATCGGTGCAGCCCTGGAAATCCTTTTCCTGTTGATGGCCCTGTACCTGCGCAGCCGCGAAAAGCGCGACAACCAGGCGCGCGTTGGTGCGCTGACGCGCGTGGACCCGCTGACCGGCCTCGGTAACCACCGCGTTCTGCTGCAGCGGCTGGATGCCCTGCTGGTGCGCCAGCAGCGTGACCCCGGCGCGGGCGCGGTGGTGCGCATCCGGCTGGGTAATGCCCTCGATATCCGGCAGGAGTACGGAATGGAGACGGCGCAAAACGCGGTGGTCCAGGCGGGCGCCTGCGTGACCAGTGTGGTGCAGGAGGGCGATACGGTGGCCCGCCACCGCGATGGCGACTTTGTGCTGATCTTGCAAGGACACTTGCCGCGTGCGGCGCTCACCGACATTGGCCAGCGGCTCATCGCCCGCGGACTGGCCGGCAACCCCAGCCTGCCGCCCAACACCGTGCTGCAGTTCAAGGTGGCCGTGGCCGAGGCGCCCTTCACGCAGGGTGACGCGACCCAGTTGCTCCACTCGCTGGGCATCGTGCTGGGCGAGCTTTCCAGCCGTTCAGGAACCGGCATGCGCTTTGCAGCCGGGACGGATGCCAGAAATTCAGCACCGGCTTGAAGCTGCCGGCGTTACGCCGCAAATTTCAGTGAATGCGCATGCCCGGCGTCGCGCCCGGCAAGGGTTCCAGCACATAAATGCCCGGCTGGGCTTTCTCATCGGCGTGGCTGGCGGCCAGCACCATGCCTTCGCTGATGCCGAACTTCATCTTCCGCGGCGCCAGGTTGGCTACCAGCACGGTGAGTTTGCCGACCAGGTCCTCGGGCTTGTAGGCCGAGGCAATGCCGCTGAACACGTTGCGCATGCGGCCTTCGCCGGCATCCAGCGTCAGGCGCAGCAACTTGGTCGAGCCTTCCACCGCTTCGCAGTTGACGATCTTCGCGATGCGCAGATCGACTTTGGCGAAGTCGTCAATCGTGATGGCGGGGGCCAGCGCCTCACCGCCTGGAACAGTAGCCTCTGCTATTGATTCAGGAGCTGCTTGCGCTTGCTCTGATTGGGCTGGGGGCTCAAACAATGCTTCAAGCTGCTTGATGTCGACGCGTTGCATGAGGTGCTTGTAGTCGCCGATCAGGTGGCCGACGCCCAGGCTGCCGCTGGCACTGGCAAACGTCAGTGGCTCCACTTTCAGGAATTCCTCCACTTGCGCCGCCAAGGCAGGCAGCACTGGCTTCAGGTAAATCGTGAGCAGGCGGAAAGCCTCAATGCACACCGTGCAGACATCCTGCAAGCGCGCGTCCATGCCCTGCTGCTTGGCCAGCTCCCAGGGCTTGTTCTGGTCGACGTAGGCATTCACGCGGTCCGTCAACAGCATGGTTTCGCGCAGCGCCTTGGCAAACTCCCGGCTTTCATACAGAGGCTCAATCGTTTCCTTCGCGGCGCGCAGGACTTCCAGCAAAGCAGCACCGTCGCCCGACACCTCGCCGAGCTTGCCTGCAAAGCGCTTGGCGACAAAGCCGGCAGCACGGCTGGCGATATTGATGTATTTGCCCACCAGGTCGCTGTTCACCCGCGCCATGAAGTCGTCGGCGTTGAAGTCGATGTCTTCATTGCGCGCATTGAGCTTGGCGGCCAGGTAGTAGCGCAGCCATTCGGGGTTCATGCCCAGGCTCAGGTACTTGAGCGGGTCCAGCCCGGTGCCGCGGCTCTTGCTCATCTTCTCGCCGTTGTTCACGGTGAGAAAACCGTGCACGAACACGTTGTCGGGTGTCTTGCGGCCGCTGAAATGCAGCATGGCCGGCCAGAACAGCGTGTGGAAGGTGACGATGTCTTTGCCGATGAAGTGGTATTGCTCCAGGCCCGGCGCTGCCATGTAGGCGTCGTAGCTTTCGCCGCGCTTTTCCAGCAGGTTCTTCAGCGATGCGAGGTAGCCGACCGGTGCGTCCAGCCAGACATAAAAATACTTGCCTGGTGCATCCGGGATTTCAATGCCGAAGTAAGGCGCGTCACGGCTGATGTCCCAGTCGCCCAGGCCTTCACTTTGGGTGCCGTCGGGGTTGGTGCGAACGCTGAACCACTCTTTGACCTTGTTGGCGACTTCCGGTTGGAGCTTGCCGTCTTGTGTCCATTTTTCAAGAAAGTCCACGCAGCGCTGGTCGGAAAGTTTGAAGAAAAAATGCTCCGAACTTTTGAGGACGGGTGTTGCACCCGACAAGGCGGAATACGGGTTGATCAAATCCGTAGGCGCATACACCGCACCACAGTTTTCGCAGTTGTCGCCGTACTGGTCTTTGGTGCCGCACTTGGGGCAGGTGCCCTTGATGTAGCGGTCTGGCAGGAACATGTTCTTTTCAGGGTCAAAGAACTGCTCAATCGTTTTGGTTTCGATCAGCCCGGCCTTTTTAAGGTCCAGGTAGATCTGCTGCGCCAGCTGGTGGTTTTCCGGCCCGTCGGTCGAATGCCAGTTGTCAAAACTGATGTGAAATCCGTCCAGGTAGGGCTTGCGGCCCGCGGCGATGTCGGCCACGAACTGCTGCGGCGTCTTGCCGGCCTTTTCAGCCGCGATCATGATGGGGGCGCCATGGGCGTCGTCGGCGCCCACAAAGTTCACCGCATGGCCCTGCATACGCTGGAACCGCACCCAGATGTCGGCCTGGATGTATTCCATGATGTGGCCGATATGGAAATTGC
>NZ_JBDTPB010000063.1:0-18559 GCF_039932935.1 Polaromonas sp. | reverse complement strand
GAGGCTTCGATACCTCAGCCCGAACGGTTGGGTATTGGTTTTGGTCGAACGGTTAAATATTTGCTCAGCCCGATCGGTTGAGGTATTGACTCAGGTCGAATGAGCGGCGGTCACGCGGGCTCACTCCACCGCCAGCCGGTAGCGCACGCCGGTTTGGATCGGGGGCAAGCTGGCTCAACACACCCCGTTCGCCCTGAGGTATCGAAGGGCTGGCGCGTGAGTGGAGGCTTCGATACCTCAGCCCGAACGGTTGGTATTGGCTTTGGTCGAACGGGTGAGATATTTGCTCAGCCCGAATAGGGGTGCTTGCTCAGGTCCAACATCAGGCATTGGGCTCGCCAAACCCGTTCGCCCTGAGGTATCGAAGGGTTGTTCCCATGGGCAGAGAGGCTTCGATACCTCAGCCCGAACGGTTGGGATATTGCTCAGCCCGAACGGGTGAGGTATTGGTTCAGGTCGAATGGGGGCGATCGCGCGGGCTCACTCCACCGCCAGCCGGTAGCCCACGCCGGTTTCGGTCAGCAGGTGCCGGGGCTCGGCCGGTTCGCGTTCAATCTTGGCGCGCAGCTGCGCCATGTACAGCCGCAGGTAATGCACGTGCTCGGTGTACTCCGGGCCCCACACGTCGGCCAGCAATTGCCGGTGCGTAACCACCCGGCCCGCACTGCGCACCAGCCGCGCCAGCAGCTTGAACTCGGTGGGCGTCAGGTGCAGCGTATCGCCATGCAGTTGCACGCTGTGCAGCGTCAGGTCAATGCGCAGGTCGTCCAGTTCGTGCACCGTTACAGCCGCGGCCAGCGCCGTGCCGCGGTGGCGCAAGGCCACGCGTATGCGCGCCAGCAGCTCGCTCACGCTGAAGGGCTTGGTCAGGTAGTCGTCGGCGCCCGCGTCCAGCAGCTTGATTTTTTGCGCTTCCTGGTGGCGCGCCGACACCACCAGAATCGGCAGCGAATGCCGGCGCCGTACCTCCTGCACCAGCTCGGCGCCGTCGCCGTCGGGCAGGCCCAGGTCCAGCACAATCACATCGGGCGGGTCGTGGCGTATCAGCGCTGCGGCCTCGCTGAGCGACACGGCCGTCTGCACCGCAAAGCCTTCTACCGACAGCGACGCACGCATCAGCTCGCGCAGGTCGCGGTCGTCTTCCACCACCAAAATGCGCAGGCTCATGGCTGGGCTCCGGCCGGTTGCTGTGATTCGATGGGCAGCGTCAGGGTAAAGACATTGCCCTCGCACTCCCCGGCGCCATCGCTGCGGGGCGCAACCGTCAGGCTGCCCTGGTGCGCCTCGGCAATGGCGCGGCACAGCGCCAGCCCCAGGCCCGCGCCGCGCTGGCCCGAATGGCCGGATTGGTCACCGCGCGCATAGGGTTCAAAGATGGCCTCGTATTTTTCCGGGGAAATTTGCGGCCCGCAGTCTTTCACGGCCAGCTGCAAGGTGCTGCCTTCGCCTCCTTTGCTTTCGCCCACCACCAGATCAATCGCGCCCGTGCCGTACTTGAGCGCGTTGTCCAGCAGGTTGTCCACCAGTTGCGCCAGCAGCACCGGGTCGGCCTTGATCAGCGGCAGCCCGGCCGGCACGGTAGATGTGATGCGGCGCTGCGGGTCGCGCTTGCGTGCGCGGGCCAGCACCGTGCCGACGATTTCTTCCAGCGACTCCCATTGCCGCGCCGGCGGCTGTGATGTGTTGGACAGCTGCACCAGCTGCAGCGTGTTTTCTGTGACGGTAGAGAGGTAAGACGCCTCACTGGCAATGCTGGCCAGCAACCGCGCCTGCTCGGCCGGGCTCAGCTTGTCGCCTTGAGTTTGCAGTGCCGAGGCCGCACCCACCACGGCGGCCAGCGGCGTTCGCAGGTCATGCGAAATGGCGGCCAGAAAAGTACTCTGTACCTGCTGGCGCTGCGCCTCGCCCTGGGCTGCCTGCATCGACGTGCTGAGCTGCAGCCGCCACAACGCCTGCCCCAGCAGTGCGCACAAGGCCTCGGCATGTTCGCGCCCGCCTGTATCGTGCGCCGGTGCGGGCTCTACCCGGGCGGCGCCATACATCCGGGCCTTGTCGCCCAGCGGCAGGTACCAGGCGTTCAGGCCCGGCCAGCGCCCGGTGCCCGGGCCCAGTGTGGCGGCTTCGCGCATGCAACACGCCATGCCGTCCCGTATCGAAGGCTCCAGCACGGCCGCGTTAGACAGCTCACCGCCGGCCTCCAGCGTGCCCAGCAGGCAAGGGCCTGCAAAGGCCTCATCCAGCGCCGCCTGGCCCAGGCCGCCAATGTCGTGCGCCGTAGCCGCAGTAGAAAGCTGCGTGGCCAGACCCTGCAGCTGGCGCGCCCGCTCTTCGTTCAGCCGGGCCACAGCTGTCTCGCGCCGCAGCCCGGCTGAGAGGTGGCTGATGGCCAGCGCCACCAGCAGCATGCTGACGAGGGCAATCAGGTGCTCGTGGCTTTCCACCTCAAAGGTAAAGCGCGGCGGCACAAAAAAGTAGTTCAGCGCCGTCACGGCCACCAGCGCGCAGGCCACCGACTCCTTCCAGCCCATGGTGTACGACACCACCACCACGGCCAGCACATACAGCATGGCCTGGCTGGCAATCGTCACCTGCCTGTCGAGCAGCAGCCCGGCGCCGGTGGCCACCGCCAGCAGCAGCGCCACGATGGCCCAGTGGCGCAAACTTGTGCCGGTGGCGGGTGTGGGGACAGCTGCTTTCATCATCAGAAGCCCAGCGTACCATCGGCCGCATCAGGATTGCATCAGGAAGACCTGGCGGAGGCTGCGGCTGCCCAGCAGGCCCAAAAGTCCCCAAAGACCCAAATCCCTGGTCGGGTTTGGCCCAGGCCAGGCTCAGATGGGCCTCAGGCTTGATCCGGGTCAACTTTTACAGATAAAAAGTGCCTGCAGCCCAATCAGGACGAGCGCGAGCAGCTCCTGAATTGATAGCGCAGCGCACCCGGCTACAGCTCGCCTGCGGCCCCATGCCGCCCCCCAATCGCCCCCTTGTCGCCGCATATTTCCCCACTGCCAAAAATCCCTCATGCTGTTAAGCTGGCTGCCCCACTTTCCATAACGATCTGAGAGACAACACCATGCCCGGACTCCTCCCCAACGTTGACCCTGACGGCCTGCTCGAGTTTTCGGTGGTCTACACCGACCGCGCACTCAACCACATGTCCAGAAGCTTCCAGGGCGTGATGATCGACATCTCCAGCATCCTGAAAGACGTCTACAAGGCCCACGCCGTGGCCCTGGTGCCCGGCAGCGGCACCTACGGCATGGAGGCCGTGGCCCGCCAGTTTGCCGGCGGCAAGCACGTCATGGTTATCCGCAACGGCTGGTTCAGCTACCGCTGGACGCAAATCTTTGACATGGGCCACATCCCTACGTCGCACACAGTGCTCAAGGCAAAACAAACCGGCCCCGGCGCGCAAGCCCCCTGGGCACCCGCACCCATTGCCGATGTGGTGGCCGCCATCGCCAAAGAAAAGCCCGCAGTCGTTTTTGCTCCGCACGTTGAAACCGCCTCCGGCATGATCCTGCCCGACAGCTACCTGCAGGCCGTGGCCGCCGCGGTGCATGCCGTGGGTGGCCTCTTTGTGCTTGACTGCATTGCCTCCGGCGCCATGTGGGTCGACATGAAGGCCACCGGTGTTGACCTGCTCATATCGGCCCCGCAAAAAGGCTGGAGCAGCTCACCTTGCTGCGCCATGGTCATGCTCAGCGAGCGCGCCCGCGCCGCCATTGACGGCACCGCCAGCTCCAGCTTCGCCTGCGATTTGAAGAAGTGGATGCAGATCATGGAAACGTACGAAAACGGCGGCCATGCCTACCACGCCACTTTGCCCACAGACGCGCTCACACGCTTGCGCGCCGCCATGCAAGAGACCCAGGCCTACGGTTTTGCCAAAGTGAAGGCCGAGCAGGAAGCCTTAGGCAGCAAGGTGCGCAAACTGTTTGAAAGCCGCGGCCTGCCCAGCGTGGCCGCCGAAGGCTTCAAGGCCCCGGGTGTGGTCGTCAGCTACACCACCGACCCAGACATTCAGTCAGGCAAAAAATTTCTGGCCCAGGGTTTGCAAACCGCCGCCGGCGTGCCGCTGCAATGCGACGAAGGCGCTGACTTCAAGACCTTCCGCGTCGGCCTGTTTGGCCTCGAGAAGTGGCACCAGTCTGACCGTACCGTGGGCCAGCTTGCCGCCGCGCTCGACCAGATCGGCCTGGTCGAGAAGGCGCGCCAGCCAGTCGCGGCCTGATCGCTGTTTTTCATCGGGAGCTTCGGCTCCCTTTTTGTTGCCTGTTCAGTTTTTCAATCAACTTATTCATTCATAAAGAGACGTGTCAATGAAATGCGCTTTGGTGGGTTCCCGTTTTTTCGCTGCCTCGGTTTTTGAGGCGCTCCGTAAAGAAGAAGGCATTGAGTTCACCAGCGTCGTGGCCCCGGCCGAAGACGACCGGCTGGCGATTGCCGCGCGCGCAGCCGGCATCGCCGTGCACGTGCTGGCCAACCCCAAGATCGTGCCCGGCGAAGCCATTGCCGAAGGCACCGAGCTCATCATCGCCGCGCACACCCACGCACGCGTGAGCGACGACGCCCTCGCGCGCTCGCGCCTGGGCGGTATCGGCTACCACCCCTCGCTGTTGCCGCGCCACCGCGGCATCGCGGCCGTCGAGTGGACGATTCTGGAAGGCGACCCGATTGCCGGCGGCTCTGTCTACCACCTGGCCGACGGCTGGGATGCCGGCGCCATCGCCGCGCAAGACTGGTGCTTTGTCAAAAAAGGCGAAACCGCCCGCGAGCTGTGGGAGCGCGCCCTCGCGCCCATGGGCCTGGCACTGCTCAGCAAGGTCGTGCACCACGCCCGCCTGCAAGGCAACTTGCCCGCTGAGGTGCAAGACCCAGCCTTTGCCACCCGCGCCCCCATGCTGCGCAAGGCCGTGGTGTTGACTGAAGAGGTCTCGTCCACCAACACCTCGCTCGTCGTCTCCATCGTCGGCACTGATCGCCAGGGCATCGTCAGCGCATTGGCAGACAAAGCCCAACGCTTCGGCGCCAACTGGGCCGCCAGCCGCATGACGCGCCAGGCCGGTGAGTTTGCCGGCATGGTCCACTTCGAAGTGCCCCGCGAAAGCGCCGACAACCTGGCCACCTCACTGCGCGGCCTGCAGTCCAGCGGCTTGCAAGTGGTCGTGGCTAAAAGCGACGGCGCCAACACCCCTGCCGCACTGCGCGTGTTTGAACTGGAGTTGGTAGGCGAAGACCGCCTCGGCATCGTCAGCAATTTGACCAAAATGCTGGCCGAGCGCGGCATCAGTATTGAGAGCATTCATACCGACATCGTGCGCAGCGGTGTGTCGGGCAAGCAGACCTTCAAGGTGGAGGCGCACTTGCTGGTGCCGGCTAACTTGTCTGTGGAGGCGTTGCAGAAAGAGCTTGGTACCTTGGCCAGCGAGATGATGCTGGATATTGCTTTGGGCGAGCGGCAGGTTTCAGTCGGCTAGAGCTTTTATTTGGTGGCCAGGTACAAGCCTTGGCCTGGCCACCACGCCCTGCTTACTGCGGCACCAGGCCGGCGGCTTTCACCAGCTCGGCATGAATGCGAATCTCTTCCGAGATGACTTGCGCCAGAGGCTTGGCCTCATCGGGTGCGGGCTCCATGCCTATTTCCAGCAATTTGGTTTTGGCATCACCCCGCAGGAAAGCCTTGGCCGATTTGCTGATCTTGTCCAACACCGGCTGAGGGGTCTTGGCCGGCGCCAGCAGCCCGATCCACGCCGATAGCACCACGTTGTTCACGCCGCCTTCCTTCAGCGTCGGAATGTCCGGCGCAGAAATGGCGCGCTTCTCACTCAGCACACCCACCGCATGCAGCTTGCCCGACTTGATGTGCGGCAGCGCCTCTGGCAGCGGCGCAAAAGCCATGTCCACCTGGCCGCCGATCAAATCAGTAATGGCCGGTGCACCGCCCTTGTAAGGCACGTGCAGCAGCTTCACGCCGGTCTGGCTTTCAAACATCAGGCCCGCCAGATGCTGCGGGCTGCCGTCACCTGAAGAGGCATAGGTCAGCTTGCCGGGGTTGGCCTTGGCAGCCGCCAATATGCTGGCCGGTGTTCCATATTTGGCCTTGTCATTCACCACCAGCACCATGGCCTGGTTGACTAGCTTGGTCACCGCCACAAAGTCGGTTTCCGGGTTGTAGGGCAGCGTCTTGAAAATGCTCTTGTTCGTCGTCAAGAAAGACGCCGGCGACACCATGATGGTGTAGCCATCCGGCACCGCCTTGGCTACCACCGGCACGCCAATCTGGCCCGAGCCGCCGGCTTTGTTGTCCACCACAAAGGGCTGGCCGAGGTCGGTGGCCAGTTGCTGGCTGACCTGGCGCGCCACCATGTCTACGCTGCCACCGGCTGGTAGCGCGACGATGACTTTGACTGGGTGGTTGGGATAGGTGTCTTGGGCGAAGGACAGCTGGGTGAGCGTCAGACTGGAGGCGGCGCAAATTGCGAAGCAGAAGGTGCGGGTAGTAATCGGCATGAGTGGCTTTCAGCGTTGATGGTGCTTGACGGTGTCAGGCCCGCACTCTGCAAAGCCTGTCCCCGCCGCAGGCGTGCGCACGCAAGTTATATGCCCATATAAATAGAAACTAAGACTCCCGCTTTCGCAGGACGTATGTTTAACTCGAACTAGTGGTTGAAGATCGCCTCGCATCGTCAGAAGTCTGAGATGCTGGCCGATCGCGGCATCAGCATCGAGAGCATTCACACCGACATCGTGCGGGGCGTTGTTTCGAGAAAGCAGACCTCCGAGGCATCAATTGAAAATATTATTTCTTGACCAGAATAAATGGATTGAGCTTGCGAGAGTGCGCTCCGGGGCGCTTAAGGACGGCCCTTCGTGCATCGTCTACGCTGAACTTCATGACGCAGTTGAGCAGGGTCGCGTGTTAGCTCCCCTAACAATCACGCACATTGTCGAAACTTCAAAGCGCAATGACCTGTCAAGTCGCGCGCATGTGGCTGAGGTTCAAGCAAGCCTTAGCAGAGGATTTGTATTTAGAAGCCGAAAGGCGCGACTATTGGTTGAAATGCGAAATGCCTTGCATTTAATGTTTGGCGAGCCGCCGATCTCTTTGCCGCCAAATTGGGCGGTTGTTGCCGGATTCATGCAGGCATTTGAACCTTTCGACTCGCTCTTTGCTTCTCCCGGTGATGCTGGTATCGCCGATTTTCTAAACCAGCATCTTGATCCTAAACAGCAATATCTTAGTTACATGCTGGGTCAAGATGACAAACTTCGTCGTGCAGCGCACGCCGCTTTCTCAGCCAGTTCGAGTGAATTACTAAGCCGGATCGAAAACCGTCGCAAGGTTATGGAGGGGGAAACAATGGACATGCGCTGGAGAGCCTATGCTGCCCAACTCTTTCTAGATCATCAAGGATTTACTGCTCATCTTCTTGGTGTTATCGGTCATACCGTTGATGAGATGAAACGCCTTGGTGCGGAAGCTATTGTTTCCTTTATACGAAACGTACCGACCTTGAATGTAGAGGCCGAATTGGCTGCTCGCTTAGAAGCACAAACTGGCCCGTTGGAGCCCAATGACATTCGCGACATGTTGTCTTTTTATACCGCCGTTCCTTACGCAAACCAGCTGGTCGCTGAAAAGGGCTTCATATCACTCGCTCGACAAGCCAAGCTTGATACACGTTATGGGGGTAATTTTTCGGTGCAACTGGGCGATATCCTTGAACTATACAAATGACGTCTTTATCGGCAAGAAGTGTCAATTTCTAAGGGTGTGATGCGGATCCTATTGGACGGCTCTTGCCGCAATAGTTCGCATGTCGTCAAGCCAGCTTAAAAATGCAAATTGCATAGTGCCGGGATCACGCCAAACCATCGCATCTGTTGGGTGCTTTACTCGGGAAGCAAGATAAGAAGTCGCAAGAGATTCAACTTCCGCTCGAGTTTGATGATTTCTATGCGCGCAAGCATTTCGAACTAGTTGACAATGTTTTGGTCCAGGTAAGCCGCCCGCAAGAGTCCCGATCAAGTTCCCGGCGTTGCCTGGGTTTAGAGCATTAACTATTGCAACGATGTGGGTGACGTCACCCCAGGTTGGTTCTTTACGGAGAAGATGATTCAAGTTGCCTGGCCGAACCATTGCGCCTTGGCTTGCTCGCATGGCTACATAAGATGCTCGTTGCCAGTTCACTGGAAGTATCGATGCGGGATGAATAACTCCAAGTTCTGTTGAGCATCCAGTGGCAGAGCGAATCAACAATTGACGAACGAAGCTGCAATACGCTTGCCATGCATCTGAAAGCACCCCTTCTAGTCGATGTCGCCGCCGTTCTTTTTCATGCGACGAAGTCATAGAAAGGCTGTCCTTAAATCCTTCTTCACATCTTGTGATGCGTAATTCGAACATGAATCGCAGAGGAGGCAAATCCACTGTAAAAGTCCCGATCTACAGCTCGTTTCGTAGGGCGAGGCAGAGTATTGATATTCGAGTGACGCGCTGCTTCTCTCGGTTTGATCCAGCACTCATCGCTTCCACATATTCGGGAAATCGTGAGAGATCTTTGCTTTCGTGTGCTGCAGCAAGTTCCAATAAATTTGCCGTTGCCCTCTCTGCGGAGCATCCGAGTGCAGCCCCAATCGGCGGAATACCCGAAATTTCCTCGAACCCTTTAAGGCCTACGGTGTTGTGATGTATTGCGCAGAAAAGTGCATGCAAAGCGAATGGCTTTGTCATGTAGGAATTTCGAATTGGGGAAAGATCTTGAGCGATGATGTTGAAAACCTGGTCAAGAGTGGCCTCAACATCATCCGCTTGAGGGAAGGAAGTATCGAAGGCTTTGTACAACGCGTGAAGCTTAGCGTCGCTTGTGCTGGTGACGCCATTTTCGAGAGCTAAAACTAAATCGGCAATAAATGCTGCGTCGGCCATTCTGACTATCTGCCGTGTTGTAAATATCTCCCACTCCGACAGAAGATTCATATGATCTAGTACGCGTGTAACCATGTCTTTGAATTCGCCAAAAAACTCCGAATGTCTTTTCTCTGCTGCATTAAGCGGCAATGTATAGGCATTCATTCGTCGGAACATCTGAAGGATTTCGGCTCTGCCAGCATCGCGAATAACGTCAGTTGACACCGTGTAGAAGAGTAGTCTGTCTTGCGTTTCTTCATCCAGATCAGAGAATCGTCGTCCTTCATATTTGGATGAGTTCTTTCCAAGAGCAAACTTGTCATTCAGAAAATCTTGAATGGTAGTGATGCGTTGTTGCCCATCAACAATTTCGGTCCGTACTTTTTTTGATCTCCTATCTAGGAATTCGTGAAAGTAAATTTTTGGAAATGGAAAACCTTCCAAAATCGTATCGATGAAGTAGCTTCTGGATGCATTTGGCCAAAGACCCGGTGATCGTTGGTATTCCTTGTTAGCGATTAAGTCGCCACGATTGAGCATATCGCGGAGATTTGCTATCGATAGTCTGCTTTCATCTAGTCTCATTGGGTACCTTTCGTCAGTTCCACGATCACAGTTATTCCGGACTTTACACTGCAGGCGAGCGAAGGATGGGGGCTTTTTTGAGTGAAGTTCTTTGCGTTGCTGTAGCTGCGAGGTAGATTGAGATCGAACAGGGGCTCTCGATTAATTAACTTATCCCGAAAATTCGCTGGACGTCTCGTTGAATGCATTTCTAAATGCGTTTAGAAAGCTCTTCTCATTCGAACCTCGAAACCTCGGCCACCTGCTTGATAAGCTTGCCCGTCCTCAGCAGCAGCCCTTCCTCCTGAAGCGGGTGATGCAATGAGCGCGTCGACATATGTAGTGCCGCCGCCAAGGTCTCCGCATTGTGCGAAGCCACCGCAGGATTCGCCAGCGCCTGCCGTACCTGTTCCACCGCTAGCCAGTCGCGCCGATGCTGTTCCTCAGCGCCAGTAGTCAAACATCAAAGATCGCCCCGTCCTCAAAATAAAACGCATACCTGAAGTCCCGGATCATCTCCAGCTTCCCCTCCTGCCAATCCAGCGCAACGACGTAGTCCGCATTGACAGTGGCATCACTCTCCTGGTGAATCCAGATAGCGGGCCGGCCTTCGATGTTGGTGGGCGTGACGTGCATCACGCCTGTCACGGCTGAATACCGGCCAAAGTATTCGCCCACATCCGCCTTGCCGTCCAGCTGCAGGCGTGCCACCAAATTCAGGTGCACCTTATCGCCCAGCATGTCGCGCAGGCCGTCAAAGTCTCGCGCGTTAAAGCGTGCCGCATATTCGGTTAGCAGGGCCTGGTCTGTTGGCGACAGGGCTGGCGGTGGCGCTTTGTCTGCCGACTGCTGGGCCAACTCGCGCAGGCGCAGGCGGCCGCGGTGCAGTGAGGCCTTGATGGCGGGCAGGCTGACGTTCATGACGTCGGCGGCTTCGTCCATCGCGTAACCCAGCACGTCGGCCAATATCACCGCGCTGCGCTGCGCCGGCAGCAGTTGCATAAAGGTGCGCAGTGCTGCCGTGGTGGCATGGCGCAGCTCGGCGCTGGCGTGGGGGTCGGCGGTGGTGTCGGGCTCTTCATCGGCTAGGTGCACTTCTTCACGCGCCTTGCTTCGCAAAAAGTCCATGGCCGTGTTGTGCGCAATGCGAAACAGCCAGCCTTCGGCGTGCTGCACTGTGGCGGGGTCATAGGCCTGCGCGGCTTTGGCCAGCGTGTCTTGCACGATGTCTTCGCCGTCAAAGATGGAGCCGGTCATGCGGGCGCAGTAGCGGTGCAGCCGGGGGCGCAGCGTGCCCATGAGGGTGATGAACTCGGGCAGAGCCGGGTTCGGCGCATCGGGGGCCGTGATGGAGTGGGGTGTGGCGTTCATAGAGGAGGGCCTTGGCTTGATTGTGCTTCGGGGGTCTTGGTTTGGGTGGCTTGGCCGATGAAAGGTTGCCGCCGCACGGGGTGATTTCCTTGGGGTGATTCCTTTATGCGTCTTCTTTGAGACGTTGGGCGGGCCCCAAACGATGCGCGGGCACGTAAAAATAATTTTGCATCGATTCGCTGGGCGTCGTCGTCTTTGGCAATAGGGGCAAGGCATGTGGTGTGCCGCCCGCCAAAAAGGAGCGATGAAGTGATGCAAGTGAATCAACCAGACAATCCAGGCTTTACCGTGCAGCAGCGCTGGGTGCTGGGCCTGGCCGCGGCCGGGTCGTGCATGGCGGCGCTGGATGCGCTGGTGGTTACGACGGCGCTGGACACGCTACGGCATGAGTTGTCGGCCTCGGTTGAGGCGCTGGAGTGGACGGTCAATGCCTATGGCCTGAGCTTTGCCGTGCTGCTGATGACGGCGTCGGCACTTGGCGACCGGTGGGGCCGCCGCCGGGTTTACAGCGCCGGGCTGCTGGTGTTTGCCGCCTCGTCGGCCGCCTGTGCGTTGGCGCCGGGCATTGGCTGGCTGATTGCCGGGCGGGCGCTGCAAGGCTTGGGCGCGGCCATGGTGCTGCCGCTGGCCATGGCTTTGCTGGCGGCTGCGTTTCCACCGGCGCAGCGGGGCAAGGCGCTGGGGCTGTTCAGCGGCGTCACCGGCCTGGCCGTGCTGGCCGGGCCGGTTGTAGGGGGTGCGGTGGTGCACGGCCTGGCGTGGCAGTGGATCTTCTGGATCAACGTGCCGTTTGCCCTGCTGGTGGCCGCGCTGGTGTGGCGCAAGGTGCCCGAGAGCAAAGGCGCCCCGGGCAAGCTCGACTGGCGGGGCGCGGTGCTAATGGTGCTGTCGTTACTGGGCCTGGTGTGGGGGCTGATGCGTGGTGCGCACGATGGCTGGTTCAGCGGGCCTGTGCTGGGTGCGTTGGGTGCCGGGCTGGTGCTGGGCGCGGCGTTTGTTGCGTCGCAGCGCCGTGAGGCGTGGGAGGCCATGGTGCCGCCCCGGCTTTTTCGCTCGCCGGTGTTTGCGGCCGCCAACGTGGCGGGCTTCTTGATGACGGCGTCGTTGATGGGCACGCTGTTTTTCATGGCGCAGTTTTTTCAGGTGGTGCAGGGCCGCTCGCCATTGGGTGCGGGCCTGAGCATGCTGCCGTGGACGGCCACGCTGTTTTTAGTCGCGCCCGTGGCGGGGGCCATGGTGGCGCGCGTCGGCGCGCGCACGCTGGTGGTGGTAGGTCTGGTCTTGCAGGGCATTGGTGTGGGCTGGGTGGCATTGTTGGCCGGCCCTCAAACTGCCTACGCGCTGTGGGTGCTGCCCATGGTGGTGACCGGCGCGGGTGTTTCCATGGCCATGCCGGCGGTGCAAAGCGCGGTGCTGGCCGAGGTAGAGCCGGGCGATATCGGCAAGGCCTCGGGCTTGTTCCAGACCCTGCGGCAGCTCGGCGGTGTGCTGGGCGTGGCGATTGCGGCCACGGTGTTTACAGGCGCGGGCGGCTATGCCAGCGCGCAGCAGTTCAGCAGCGGATTTGCCCAGGCACTGGCTGCCTGCGCCGTTCTTTCTTTGGCCGGTGCTGCGGTGGCTTTGCGCCTGCGCGGCAAGGCACCCATTTCCCTTCAACCCACAGGAGTAAAAGTATGAGAGCAGTCATGATTCGTTACCGCGTTAAACCCGAAATGGCCGAAGAAAACGAGCGGCTCGTCCGCGCGGTGTATGCCGAGCTGCAGGCCGTCAAGCCTGCCGGCCTGCGCTACCACACGCACAAGCTGCCCGATGGCGTGAGCTTTGTGCATGTGGCCATGTACGACGAAGGCGTGGATGAAAGCCCCTTGCCCAAGCTGGCAGCTTTCAAGGCGTTCACCGCAGATATCAAGGCGCGCTGTGACGAGTTGCCCGCCACGCAAGAACTGCAGCCCGTTGGGTTCTTCAGCAGCTTCAGCTGAAGTGACCAGGCTGGCGGGCTCTTCACAAGACCCCGCTTGCCCGCGCGACCATGAACCAGCCTGCACCGGTGGCGATGACACCGACCGCGAGGGCGATGCGCTCTCCGGCCGGGACAATGCGTTCTGCCGTAGTGGCCGCTGTGACGAGTGCCATCGCGCCCAGGTCCATCACGCCCATGACGAGCAAGATGACCGTGAGGCCGGCGCAGGAGCGGCTGCAATGCAGGCCGAGCCGCAGCCCATGTTGCCAGGCCGCGCCGGTGCCTGCTGCGAATGCCTGGTGCTGTTCAACTTGTCCCCGGCAGCAAGCCAGCGAACGTGTCTTTGATGCCGTGAATTGAAACAACCCGCCGAGCAGTACGGCCATGCCACTGGCCAGCGGAAGGGCGCGCGCTACAGCGGGGATTTTCATGGCCGTTTCTGCCAGCGCGGCGCCCAGCGCAAAGATGGCCGCCCCCAGCGCAATCCACACGCAGAAGTAGGCTGCGCCCGCTACTGTGAGCAATGCGGTCAATGTGCCCGGGTGCGCATGGCCGTGTGCGCCCAGTGCCTGCCGGTAGCGCCACAGCATGGGCGCCAATGACGGCAACATCATCGCCACCATCATCACGGCCCACATGCCGATGAAAGACGCCGCAGTGCCAGGCCATGTCTGGCCGCACACGGGTAGCCACGCCATGGAGAGCGCCCCGCCGCCGGGCATGGGAATCTCCCCCATACCCGACATGGACTGGCTCCAGCGAATGGTTGCTGCGGTGCTGGCGGCAACCAGCAGGGCCGTAACGCCGAGGAAGGCGGGTAGCGCGTGGCGGTGATGCGCCTCAGGCACAGCAGGCCGCTACAGCGGCTGCTTGCGGGGCTTTGTATTCGTCATGGCGGCGCCACCAGATGCCGGTTTCGTTGCGGCCCAGGGGCGCGCGGTCCAGCCATTGGTACGAACCCCAAAGCCCGTCTACGCCGCGTGAATAGGTCGAGTAGTGGTGGTAGACCACACCGTCTTCAAGCACGAAGGTGCTCATGCCCGGCCTTTCGCGTGTGTAGCCCGATGCGTCGATGCCGCTGCTGGCGGCGAGCTCGGCCACCGGGCCGGTGCCGCCACCCTCCTGGCCTTCGCGCCACTCCCATTTGGGCTCGCGCGTGAAGTTGTAGTCAATGCCGCGCTCGCGTTGCTGCTGCTCGGTAAACGACACGTTGAAGTCAAAGTTAAAGTCGCTGCCGAACGAGGACGCCCAGGGGAAGGTCCAGCCCATGCGGTTTTTGTACGCCTGCAGCTTGGCCAGCGGTGCGCGTGACACCACTTGCAGCGCCACGTCATGGTTGGCAAGGTGAACCGCGAAGCCGTTGAAGCTGTCGGCGATCATCGAGCACGAGGGGCAACCGGCCTTGTAGTCGGGCCCGAACATGAAGTGGTAAACCATCAGCTGCGAGCGGCCCTGAAACAGGTCGGCTAGCGAGGCTTTGCCTGCGTCGGTGTCGAAGGTGTAGTTTTTGTCGATGCGTACCCAGGGCAGTTGCTGGCGTTGTTGTGCCAGTTCATCGCTGTGGCGCGTCAGCTCTTTTTCGGCGGCGAGCAGCTTGATGCGTGCGGCGGTCCAGTCTTCGCGGGTTGCTGTGGTGTGAGTCATTGGCGTGTTCCTTTCGTGGGTGGTTGGTGAAGCACGCGCTTATAGTAGGAATGAACACGCGAAGGGTGAGAGTGACAAATGTGGCGGGATTCGAATGGATGCACTGATCACGGCAGCCGCGCTGGCACTGGCCGCCGGTGATGTGCTGGGTGCACTGAACCGTGTTGCCCTGCGCAACGACGCACCCGCGTTGGCGCTGCGCGGCATTGCGATGGCGCGGCTGGGTGACCTGGAGCGCGCCAAGGCCTTGCTGCGCAGTGCGGCCCGCGCCTTTGGCACCAAAGAGGCCGTGGCCCGCGCGCGCTGCGCCGTAGCCGAAGCCGAGATTGCTCTGGTCTCACGCGACCTGGGCTGGCCTGTTGCGGCGCTGGACGCCGCGCGCCTCACACTTGAATCCCACGGCGACCAGGCCAATGCTGCGCATGCTGGGCTGTTGCAGGCCCGGCGCCTGCTGCTGATCGGCAGGCTGGACCAAGCCGAACAAACGCTGGCCGGACTGGACCCTGCACCGCTGCCACCCGCATCGAAAGCGGCGCATGCGATGGTGGTGGCCGGGCTGGCGGTGCGGCGCCTGCACACCCAGGCCGCGCGCACGGCATTCGCTGAGGCGGGCCGCGCTGCGGCGCAGGCGCGTATTCCCGCGCTGGTGGCTGAAGTCAACAGCGCCTTGCTGGCGCTGAACGCGCCCGCGGCGCGCGTGGTGTCGCAGGGCGAAGAGCGTGCGCTGCTGCTTGATGAGGTGGAGGCGCTGCTGGCTTCCAACACCCTTGTCATTGACGCTTGCCGCTACGCCGTGTGCCAGGCCGGCACATCGGTGCCGCTTGCCGGCCGGCCGGTGCTGTTTGCGCTGGCGCGCGCTTTGGGTGAGGCCTGGCCTGCCGATGTACCGCGCGAGGTGCTGGTGGCCAAGGCCTTTCGTGGCAAAGAGGCCGACGAGTCTTACCGTGCGCGCTTGCGCGTTGAAGTGGGGCGGCTGCGCACCCTGCTGCGGCCGCTGGCCGGTGTGGTGGCCACGAAGGATGGCTTTGTGCTGCAGCCGCACCGCGTGGCCCCGGGGGCGGCGGGGCTTGTGGTGCTGGCGCGGCCGATGGAAGGCGCGCATGGCGAGGTGCTGGCGCTTTTGTCGGATGGTGAGTCGTGGGCCAGCTCTGACCTGGCCTTGGCCCTGGGCGCCAGCCAGCGCACGGTGCAGCGTTCGCTGGAGTCGTTGTTGCAAGCGGGCAAAGTGCAGCGCCTGGGCCAGGGGCGTTCACGCCGCTGGATGGCGATGCCCCTGGTGCCGGGATTCACGACAACCTTGTTACTCCCGGCTTCGCTGCCCGGTGAGTAGGATGAAGCCATGAAAAAATCCAAAGCTGAAATTGTTCGCGAATACGGTCCCTTCCCCGATGTGGAGAAGGTCAATGGTGTGACCTATGACGGGCAACACGTCTGGTTCGCCTCCGGCCAAAAACTCAATGCGCTGAACCCGGCGAGCGGCAAGACGGTGCGCTCCATCGACGCGGCCGCACATGCGGGCACGGCGTTTGACGGGCAGCATCTTTACCAGGTGGCGGAAGACCGCATTGAAAAAGTTGACCCCGCTACCGGCCAGGTGCTGCACACGATTGCATTGCCGGGCGGCGGCGCCGGGCTGGCATGGGCCGAGGGCACGCTGTGGGTGGGCCAGTTCCAGAAGCGGCAGATTCTTCAGCTTGACCCGGTCACGGGCGCGGTGCTGCGCACCATCGAGTCCAACCGCTTTGTCACCGGCGTGAGCTGGGTAGACGGCGAGCTGTGGCATGCCACCTGGGAAGGTGATGAAAGCGAGTTGCGCCATGTGGATGCGCACACCGGCGAAACACTGGAGGCAATGGATATGCCGGCTGGCATGTTTGTCTCGGGGCTGGAGTCTGACGGCGCAGACCAGTTCTTTTGCGGTGGTGGTAGCAGCGGCAAGGTCAGGGCGGTGCGCCGGCCGGCGCGGCGCGCTGCGGCCAAAAACTGAAGCAGGGGGCCTTCGGCACTTCCCTAAAGCCCCGGCAGGCCCTTGCGAAACTCCCCTGGGCTCATGCCTGTCCATGCGCGGAAGGCCCGGGTGAAACTTTTCTCATTGGTAAAGCCGCCGGCTGCGGCCACTTGCTTGATGGGCTTGTCGGTGCGCAGCAGCAACTCCTTGGCTCTTTCGCTGTGCACCTCGTCCTTCAGTTGCTGCAATGACGCGCCTTCTTCCTGGAGCTGCCGATGCAGCGAGCGCGAAGACATGTTCAGCGCCGCGGCCAAACTCTCTGCGTTGTGCGAGGCCAGTGAGGGGTTGGCCAGCGCCTGCCGCACTTGCTGCACCAGCAACCTGTCACGCCGGTACTGCAGCACGGTGAGCGGAAGGGCTCGCTGGAGCATCTGCTGCAGGGCTTTCTCATCGCGGCGCAAAGGCAAGTCCAGGTAACGCGCATCAAACCTGAGCTCAGCCTGTCCTGAGCCTGTCGAAGGGGCTTGCGTGGCGTTGAACTGCAGCATGGGCCCGGGAAACATCAGACCATAAGCCTCCACATGCTGTGGCGCCCCAAACGGAAAGCGTGCCCCCTGCAGCGGGATGCGCGAGTCCACATACCAGCAGGCGAGCCCGTGAATGTTGCGCAGCACATGCACCAGGCAAAACTCGCGTGCTGCACCCAGGTCGGTGTGTTCTTCAATCGTGATGCTGGCGGTGTCGCCGCTGGTGCTGAGCTTGAGGATGATGTCGCCTGTCAGCAAACCATGGTGGCGGCACCAGCGTTTGAGTGCCACGCCCAGGCTGGGTGAGCTGATGGAGGCGCGGGCCAGCATGCCGTAGCTGCCCCAGGGCAATTTGCGGCTGAAAGCACCCAGGCCTTCGTCGTCAAGTTGCTGCATGGCGGCGCCTGACAGGGTCTCCATTTGCTGCGCGGTGATGTGGCCCTGCACGGTTTGCAGTTGTTTTGGCGTGATCTGTGCCAGCTTCAGGGCTTCTGCCGGGCTTTGCTCACGGCGCTTGTAGGCGGCCACAATGCTTCTGGCAAAGGCCATAGGGGTGGCGGCTTTGGGCGTATTAGCGGGTTTGACGAGAGTCCGGGCGGGCATACGGTAAATTTTCCTATGCGTTGGCAGGATTTGCAACCTAGTTGGCCGCTCTGATGGGGTGGGTTTTCGCTAAGCTGGGAGTTTGGCGTTAAGGTGTGGCTTCGATAGGCTCGGCCCGACGGGGAAGGCTTCGATACCTCAGCCCGAACGGATTCGGGGAGAGAGCTTCGACGAGCTCAGCCCGAACGGAAGGGGCGGCTTCGACAGGCTCAGCCCGAACGGGGAGAAGCCCGGATAGAGCAATTGGCCCGCCTACGAATAACGCCGCTTAGCAACGAGGAAACCATGCCCGCTCTCGAGACACAACTCAACGCCCGTTCCGCCGACTTTCAGGCCAATGCCGCTGCCATGCAGGCGCAGGTAGACGACCTGAACGCACAGGTTGCCAAGGCCGCCCTGGGTGGCGGCGAGGCCACACGGGCGCGGCATGTGTCGCGGGGCAAGCTGCTGCCGCGCGACCGGGTGCAGATGCTGCTGGACCCGGGCACGCCTTTCCTGGAGCTGGGCCCGCTGGCCGCCAAAGGCATGTACCCGGACAGGGACGGCAGCGACAGCGCGCCGTGCGCGGGTGTCATCACCGGCATAGGCCGCGTGAACGGAGTGGACTGCATGATCGTGTGCAATGACGCGACGGTCAAAGGCGGCACCTATTACCCGATGACGGTGAAAAAGCACCTGCGCGCGCAAGAGGTGGCGATGCAGAACGGCCTGACCTGCATTTACCTGGTCGACTCGGGCGGCGCCAACCTGCCCAACCAGGACGACGTGTTCCCGGACCGCGACCATTTCGGCCGCATCTTTTTTAACCAGGCCAACATGAGCGCGCAGGGCATCGCGCAGATCGCCGTGGTGATGGGCAGCTGCACGGCGGGCGGCGCCTATGTGCCGGCCATGAGCGACGAAACCATCATCGTCAAAAACCAGGGCACGATTTTTCTGGGTGGGCCGCCGCTGGTGAAGGCGGCCATTGGCGAAATCGTCAGCGCTGAAGACCTGGGCGGCGGTGACGTGCACACGCGGCTTTCGGG
>NZ_JBDTPB010000062.1:0-2837 GCF_039932935.1 Polaromonas sp. | reverse complement strand
CGCGCCGGGTTTCCTCGTCGGCTTCCTTGCGCCGGGTGATGTCCACGTAGGTCCATACCGAGCCTTCTGCGGGCCGGTTGCGGTCGAGCGCGGAACCGTCCAGTTGCACCCAGATCAATTGGCCGTTTTTGCGCCGCATGCGCGCTTCGAGGGAAAACGACCCGGTCTGCGCGATCTGTGTGTAGGCGAGTTGGCCGATGCGGTCGAAGTCCTCATCGCTGGGGTAGTGCACCCGGGTTTCCTGGTTCAAGAGCTCGGCCGGCGTGAAGCCGAGCATGGTGGCCAGTGTGCGGTTGAGCCACTGGTAGCGCCGGGCTTTCAGGAAGGTCACGCCGACGGCGGTGGTCTCCAGGATGGCTTCGCGCTGTGCCAGCGCGGTTTTGAGCTCCTCGTCCAGGCGGCGGCGTTCACTGATGTCGGACATGAGCACCAGCAGGGCGGGCTCGCCGTCCCACTCGATGCGTGTGCCGTAAATGCTGGCCCAGCCGGTGCGAAGACCGGGCGCCATTTTTTCGCGCGGGGGCGTGACGAAGCGCGCCTCATAGGCGCTCACCATGGTGCCCGCTTGCATAAGCTCGCGTTGCTGCTGGACCATCGGGCGGTCTTCAGGGTGTATCAGGTGCAGCGAGGGCAAACCGGCGAGCGGTTGGCTGAACAGGGACTGCGCGCTGGTGTTGGCAAAACGAACAAGGCCCTTCTGGACCACGAGGATGGCATCGTTGACGTTTTCGACCACGGCCCGGTAACGCTCGGCCGAGGAATGGGTCAAGGCTTCAAGCCGCTTGCGCTCGGTGACGTCTTTCAGGAAGAAGAGGTCAGCTGGCGCGCCTTCCCAGTCCACCAGCACGCCATTGATTTCCACCCAGGACGTCGTGCCGTCGTCGCGCTGAAAGCGCGCCTCGAACGCGGGCACGACCTGCCCTGAGGCGCGTAGCTGGTGCCTGTCCGAGACGAACGCGCGGTCGCCTGGGTGGATGAATTCGATCATGGGCCGGTTGGCCATGGTGGACGCCTCTGTGCCCAGCAGGGCCAGGCAGGGCGGATTGGCAAAACGGAGCAAGCCGCCCTGGCCGACGCAAATATTTTCGGTCGCCAGGTCGACCATGGTCTGGTAGCGGGCCAGCGATGCGCGGAGTTCTTGAGTGCGAAGGGCAACCTGCCGGGCAATTTCGCTTTCCATGTCTTGCGCCGCGTCACTGCTTTGGCTGTCAGGTGTGCCCGGCTTGGCCTTCTTTGCCAGGGTTCCCGCGCTCTTGCCGGCCGCACGCGGTGCGCGGGCGGGCGCGTCCGGAGCGGCGGGGGGAAGGGGCTGAGCCTGGGCGGGCATGGTCGATGGTTGGGGCGCCGGGGTGGCTAGGTGCGAAGGGCGGCGGGACTAAAAGGCGAAGGCAGATCGAGGCGCTGGTTTCCGGAGTCTGATGGGGCCACCTTGCCACAACTCACCGCAGCGGTAAAGACTGGAAAGCCTGGGCGCACAACACCGGTAATCATGGCAGACGGCCTGGGGCTGGCGCTGCGCCTGTTGCCTGCAGTTTTTTTGCCTTAACCGCCATGCTCCAGGGTGAAGCCTGCGTTGCGGTCTTGCCCCAGCAAGGCCACCATTTGCGGCAGCGCCGCCTGCAACGCCGCCTTGAGCGTGTGGGGTGGATTAATGACAAACATACCGCTGGCTGGAAGACCGGGGCGAACCACTTCGCCGCTGGTATCGGTGGTCAACTTGCTGGATTTCACGGTTAAAGCGGCGTTCAACCAGCTTCGGCCTGCCTTGACGGCCAGGGTCTTGAGCTTGCGCGGCAGGTCGTGCGCCTCGGGGCGGGGGATGATGGGGTACCAGACCACATAGGTGCCGGTGGCAAAACGCTTGACCGCATCCGCCATGCAGGTGGCCACACGCCCGTAGTCGCTTTTCATCTCGTAGCTGGGGTCGCACAGCACCATGGCACGGCGGGCCGGCGGTGGCAAAAAGACTTTCAGGGCTTCAAAACCATCTTCACGCGAAACCGCCACCTGGCGGCCCACGCCCAGCTGTTCGATGTTGCCGGAAAGCGACTTGTAGTCGGTAGGGTGCAGCTCAAACAATTTGAGTTTGTCGCGCCCGCTCAGGAACTGCTGCTCGATGAACGGTGAGCCGGGATAGATCTTCAGGTGGGCCACATCGCCGCTTTCGGCGAACTGGGGGTTCAGGCCGCGCAACACGTCGATGTAGTCCTGCAGCGCGGGCGCCCATCCGTCCGGGGCCACGGCCGGTTTCACGGCTGCGCCCTTGCTGGTCGCTGGGTTGGCTGATTTTGCTATTGGTTTAGGAGCTGCTGGCGCACGCTGTGCCTGGGCTGGAGCCACTTTTGAACCAGATAACAGCTTGAAAATGCCTTCCTGGGCCTCACCGCTGGTTTCGGTGTAGTCACCGTCGAGCCGGTACAGGCCGGCACCCGCATGGGTGTCGATCACGGTCAGGGCCGTGTCTTTCTGGGTCAGGTACTTCATCAACGCGATCAGCGTGGTGTGCTTGAGCACGTCGGCGTGGTTGCCTGCGTGGAAGGCGTGGCGATAGGAAAACATGGGGCTATCCTACCTTCTTGCCGGGGGGGAATGCCTCAAAACAGGCTGAATATTGACGTAAGCCCTTGATTTTTCATATAATCGAGGGCTCTGCAGCGCCTAGTGGTTCCGCGGCAGAGGCCGGCAAAGACATCCGTTGATGCCGGAAATTACTGCCTAAGAGGTTCTCATCAGAAGAACACCGACCGCAGAAAAGAACCCGACAAACCATTTTTCGAAAGAAAACTCATGAAAACGTTCAGCGCAAAACCCGCTGACGTGACGCACGAGTGGTTTGT
>NZ_JBDTPB010000061.1:0-34800 GCF_039932935.1 Polaromonas sp. | reverse complement strand
TGCGTGGCGATGCCGGCGTGGTCGGTGCCGGGCACCCACAGCGTGTTGTGGCCGCGCATACGGTGGTAACGCGTGAGCGAATCCATGATGGTCTGGTTAAAAGCGTGCCCCATGTGCAGCGTACCCGTCACGTTGGGCGGCGGCAGCTGGATGGAAAACGAGGGCTTGGCCGCGTCCAGCGTGGGCTCGTACTGGCCGCTTTGCTCCCACTCGGGTCCCCAGCGGCTTTCAATGGCGGCCGGCTCAAATGACTTGGCCAGGCTGTCCAGCCCCGGCGTGGAGACTTTCACAGCCTCAGAAGCGGTGTTGGACGAGTCGGCAAGGGCAGGGGCGGCAGCGTTGGTCATGGGGCAATGAAAAACGGCATCGAAGGGATGCCGCCTTGGGTTGGGTGAAACACCCCTGATTTTATTCGACTGGCAGGCCCCTGGCCGCTGCCGCCCCGTTTAAACCGGTGGTTCTCAGGACTTGCGCGCCGCAGCCACGCGGGCTTGCAGCACGGCGGTGTCGCCCAGCTGGCTGGTCACCAGAAGAGTCAGTCGGCCGTTCATCAGCTTGGACTCTCCCGGCTCAACCCCCGATGGGCGTCAGCAGGCGCTCACAAACGTGTCCGCGTCCTGGAGGGGCGGGCACGCGATCAAGGGGGGCGCAGTTGTCTCCGGCATCGATGATTCCAGCAGTTTTAAGTGTTTTGGCCCGAAACCCTTATGAGACGTGCGCCAGCAGCTATCAAATTAGTAGCGTTGTTACGAGGCTGTACTGTGCACCTCCAAGACACCGCCGGCGCAGCCTTGGTGTTTGGCTTACCTGCCCGTCATGAATTTTCTATCGCGTAACCACTCACCGGTCTCCGGCGTTGCCGTTTCTGCAGCGGCTCAGCATACGTGCTGCGGCGCCGCGCTGTCGTAAAGTCAGGCTTTCGGTTTCCTCCCATAACACCAAGCCATGCTGTTTCTCCTTTCGCCGGCCAAATCCCTTGACTACGCCACGCCGCCGCACGTCGCCACGCACACCAAACCGCTCTTTGCCCGTCAGTCGGCCCAACTGATCGATGTGCTCAAAACCCGAACGCCGCAGCAGATCAGCAGCCTGATGAAGCTTTCCGACGCACTGGCCGGCCTGAATGTGGGGCGTTACCAGTCCTGGTCGTCCCGGTTTACCGCCAAAAACTCCAAACAGGCCGCGCTGGCTTTTGACGGCGATGTGTACGGCGGGCTTGATGCGAAAACCCTGAGCGAAGCGCAACTCGACTGGGCACAGGAGCACCTCTGCATTCTGAGCGGGCTTTACGGTGTGCTGCGCCCGCTTGACTGGATGCAGCCTTACCGCCTCGAAATGGGCACTGCGCTCGCTACGCCCCACGGCAACAACCTGTACCAGTTCTGGGGCACACAAATTTCCGATTACCTCAATCACCGCGCGGCGGCGGACACTACGCCCGTCATCGTGAACCTCGCCAGCGAGGAGTACTTCAAGGCCGTGGACCGCAAGGCGCTCAAGGCGCGCGTGGTGAGCTGTGTCTTTGAAGAATGGAAGGGCGGCCAGTACAAAATCATCAGTTTCAATGCCAAGCGTGCGCGCGGATTGATGGCACGCTACGCGATCGAGAAAGAGCTTGGCAGCGTCAAAAAACTGGAAGGCTTTGACGCCGAAGGCTACCGGTTCGACGCGAAGGTTTCCGGCCCCGACCGCCTGGTTTTCCGGCGCAAGCAGACGGCCTGAACAGCTGCGCAACCGTAACTCGTATGAACGCCCAGACCCGCACCGACCAGCTGCTGACGCCGGAAGTGCTGGCGTGGATGACAGCGCAGGCTGCCCAGGGGCATTCAAAGGAAGAGATTTTCAATGCCATGCTGGCGGCCGGCTGGCACGCCGACGCGGCTGCGCAGGCGGTGCAGCTTACGGCCGAAGAGCTGGCGGCGGTGGTCGTGCCCGCATTGGCCCTGCCGTTAACCCACAACATGGTCGATGCCGGGGACAAATGGGTGGAAGTGCTTTTTTTCGCCCAGGTGCCCAATGTCATTGTGCTGGGCAATCTGCTGGGCCCCAGTGAGTGTGAAGCGCTGATCGAGGCCGCCACGCCGCGCCTGGCACGCTCGTTGACGGTAGACGCCAAAACCGGCGGCGAAGAGCTCAACGCCGACCGCACCAGCGAAGGCATGTTCTTCAGGCGCGGTGAAAACCCCATCGTGCAGCAGGTGGAGGCGCGTATCGCCAGAATTTTTGGCTGGCCGCAGGAAAACGGCGAAGGCTTGCAAGTGCTCCGCTATGGTCCCGGCGCCGAGTACAAGCCGCATTACGACTATTTTGATCCGGCTGAACCCGGAACGCCCGCCATCTTGCAGCGTGGCGGCCAGCGCGTGGCGACGCTCATCATGTACCTGCATGAACCCGAGGAAGGCGGCGCCACCGTGTTCCCCGATATCGAACTCAGGGTGGAACCGCGGCGCGGCAATGCGGTGTTTTTCAGTTATCCGCAGGCGCTGCCTTCCAGCCGCACGCTGCATGGCGGCGAGCCGGTCATCGTGGGCGAGAAATGGATCGCCACCAAATGGCTGCGAGAACGGCTTTTTACTTAGAACCCAAGAGTGCCTGCGCCGTCCAGCGGGGGCCGCGGAACTGGCTTTGCCAGGCCGCAGGCGCCCGTCCCCTGGAAGGGGAGAGGAGGCTACACGGAGTGAGCCTCAACAGGGGTGTTGCACATAAACCCAAGAGTGCCCGCGCCGTCCAGCGGGGGCCGCGGAACTGGCTTTGCCAGGCCGCAGGCGCCCGTCCCCTGCAAGGGGAGAGGAGGCTACACGAAGTGAGCCTCAACAGGGGTGTACATAATGCCTTATGAAAATCAAAGCCAACCACATTGACATTGAAGTTGAAGACACTCACCCCGGCGACGCGACCAGCCGGCCCGTGGTGTTGCTCATCATGGGCCTGGGCATGCAGCTGATTGCCTGGCCGCCTGCCATGGTGCAGGCTTTGGTGGATGCCGGCTTTCGTGTGGTGCGCTTTGACAACCGCGACATTGGCTTGTCACAGCACTTTGATCACCTGGGCTCGCCCAGCCTGCTGTGGGAGGGGCTCAAGTTCCGCATGGGCTGGCGTATCCGACCGCCGTACGGCGTCGAAGACATGGCTGCTGACGCGCTGGGTGTGCTCGATGCGCTGAAAATTCCCAAGGCGCACGTGGTCGGGGTCAGCATGGGCGGCATGATTGCACAGCGCCTGGCGGTGCTGGCGCCGTCGCGGGTGATCAGCCTTGTCAGCATCATGAGCTCTAGCGGTGCGCGCGGCTTGCCTGAAGCCAGCCCGGCTGTCACGCGCGCGTTGCTGAGCCGGCCTGCCGGCAAAGGCGTGCCGGCGGCGGTAGATCACACCGTCAAGTTGCTCAAGGCCATCGGCAGCCCAGGGTTTCCCATGGACGATGCCGAGATTCGCGAAAAAGTCGCTGCCGCGGCGCAGCGCAGCTTTCACCCGCAGGGCATTGCTCGCCAGATGGTGGCGGTCGCCGCCGACAACACGCGCGCTGCGGCTTTGGCCAAGGTGAGCGCGCCCACGCTGGTCTTGCATGGCCGCGCCGACCCGCTGGTGCCTATGGCCTGCGGCCAGGACACCGCCAGGCGCATTCCCGGTGCGCGCTTTGAATGCATCGAAGGCATGGGGCATGATTTGCCGCCGGGCGTTGTCGAACGCTTGCTGGCATTCCTCATCCCTCACTTCAAAGCCAATAGCTGAAGCATGGCCCTGCCGAGGGCGCCGTCGCTTGCGCGGGGCGGCCCTTCGCCGCACGGTTGCGTTTTGGCCCCCACGCTCGTCACTTCGTGTACTTCGCTGCCCCCCGAAGGGGCTTCGCTGCTTGGGGCGGCCCGCCGCACGTTAACTGCGAAAATAGGCCCATGAACACCCCTGAACAATCCCAGCTCGGAAAAACGTCGGCTTATATCGACCAGTACGACGCCTCGCTGCTCTTTCCGATTCCGCGTGAGGGCAAACGTGCCGAGATCGGCGTCACCGGCACGCCGCCCTTTTTCGGAGCCGACATGTGGACTGCGTTTGAGCTGAGCTGGCTCAACCTGCGCGGCAAGCCGCAGGTGGCACTGGCGCACATCACCGTGCCCTGCGAATCACCGAACATTGTCGAAAGCAAGTCCTTCAAGCTCTACCTCAACAGCTTCAACAACACGCGCTTTGCCGATGCGCGCGATGTGCGCGAACGCATACGCGCTGACCTGAACGCCGTGGTCGGCATGGGTGTGGGCATCAAGACGCTGGGCCCCGAGCTGTTTGACCGCGAACCGGTGCACGAACTCGACGGCTTGAACCTGGACCGGCTGGACGTGGAGTGCACCCACTTCACGCCCTTGCCCGAGCTGCTGTTCGCCGAGTTCGACGAGCCGCCGATTGAGGAAACATTGACCAGCAACCTGCTCAAGAGCAATTGCCTGGTTACCGGCCAGCCCGACTGGGGCAGCGTACAGATCCGCTACGCCGGCCCACAGATCAACCAGGAAGGCCTGCTGCAATACCTGGTGAGCTTTCGCAACCACAACGAGTTCCACGAGCAATGCGTCGAGCGCATCTTCATGGACATCTGGACGCGCTGCAAACCCATGAAGCTCTCGGTGTATGCGCGCTATACGCGACGCGGCGGGCTGGACATCAATCCCTTTCGCACCAGCCATCCGCAGGCGCTGCCGCCCAGCGTACGCACGGCGCGGCAATAAGATCGTCCTGGCGGGGAGCCGCTTGCTATCGAAATGGTAGCTGCTTGCGCTCGTCTCTTAAGGGCTAGAGGCCGATTTCATTAAAATCCTTGAGTTGCGCGAGCGCTGGAAATTCCCCCGCCCGCTTCTCCTTCATCGCCGTCACCGCCTCGCGCACATGCGCATTGCTCCAGATTGCACCTTGCAGCCAGCCCATTTGTTTGAGCGCGTCGTCCACCGAATGGTCGCGCGTGTAGTGAATGGCTTGCTTGGTGCCCCAGATCGCCACCGGCGGCTTGGCGGCAATCTCGGCGGCGCACTTCATTGCGGCCACCAGCATGGCGTCGGCTGACTCAAACACTTCATTGACGAGGCCGTAGCCCAGCGCCTTGGCGGCAGGCAGGCGGCGGCCGGTGTAGGCCAGTTCCTTGACGACGGCCAGCGGAACCAGCTTGGGCAGGCGCTGCAGCGTGCCCACATCGGCCACCATGCCGATGTTGATTTCCTGGATGCAGAAGAACGCATCGGCGGTGGCGTAGCGCAGGCAGCAGGCCGTCACCATGTCGACGGCGCCGCCTATGCACCCACCCTGGATGGCGGCGATCACCGGAATGCGCAGCGTCTCCAGCTTGGTGAAGGTGGCCTGCATGTTACCCAGCATGTCAAAGATGGCGGCGCGGCCTTCGGGGCTCTGGTCGTCCATCGCAATGTCGCCGCCAAAGGTTTCCAGTGCCATGCCGGCGCTGAAATGCTTGCCGGTGCTGGAGATCACCAGCACGCGCGCTTCGCCGGCCTTGTGAATCTGCGTCAGCACGGCGTCCAGCTCACGCCAGAAGGTTGGGTGCATGGTGTTCATCGCCTCAGGGCGGCTTAACACCAGGTGAGCGATAGGGCCGGTGGTGCTAAGGGTGAAGCAGGTGAGGGAAGGTGGGGAGGAGGATGGGGTAGGGGCATTCATGCCCCCACTCTAAGTGAGGCCCCTTCAGGCGACAAGGTCCAGCCAGTCACACCTGAGACGCTGCGCGGCGTGTGCCCGCGCCCGCGCGTACACATAAAGCCGCGGCGCCAGAATGCCCAGCAAGCACATGGGGTAAGCCCAAACTGCCTCGAATGTGTAGGCGGGCAGCCAGCCCATCCAGCCCATCAGCCAGACGGTCAGCACTGCCTCCCAGAGTTGGCATTCGACGGGGTGCTCTGCCCGCTGCGCCTCGCGCCAGCCCTTGACGCGTTGCAGCTGTGCCAGTGTGATGTGGTGCCAGTGAGGCTGCCGGGCCGGTACCGGGCAGGCGAAAGGATCGGGCGGGTCAGAGGGATCAGACATAAAACCTCCGTGCGGAAGGTGCAATGTAAGTTTCGCGAAAGTTTTTGTCAATGACCCGAAAGCGCGAAAAAAGAGTCGAAAGGTTACCGCTGGGTTTGGCGCTTTTAAGCGCAACGGCTGGATCTCACTTCCTAATGCACTCAGGCTCCTTGGTCACCGGCGCCGCCTTCCCGTCCCTGAAGGTGATGACGAGTTTGCAAGACTTCGGGCCGTCAGCAAGCAGCTTCACGAGGTATTTTTCACCCGCCTTCGGCACGACGGCTTGCGCGGCGACTTCGCAGCGTGAGCCTGGGTAATACACGGACGTCGCCATTGCGCCGATGCCAGTGGGCATCGTCTGCGGGCGAATATGCCATCCACCGAAGATCACAAACTTCTGGTCGGGCGGCGCCGAGACCTTCCAGACCGCCTTGCTGTCTTCGCTGCGCAGGTATGAATCAGGCTGCTGAAGGTAGGGCACCGTGTCGTAGTCCGTACAGCGATTGCTGTCGGGTTTGCGGTACTTCGCAATGAAAGTGGTGTTGACGCCAAACTCCGATTGAAATTCGAACTCTGGATCATCTGGCGATGCAGCTACATAGTTGTAGCTAGGCTTGGGGTAGGTCGTACAGGCTGCGAGCAACCCCACCAATGCGAGTACCGAAAGTCTTTTGGCACTGGTCCTGCTTTTTCTCTTCATTGCCATTTTTTTCTTGGTTGTTACTTTGTGAATCCGCCTCAATGCACGCCGCCGTTTCCGCGATTTCGTTGCCTGGATTCCGGGTCAGGTGACTAGCTTCTCAACGTAGGGATCGAGCCCGCTTGAGCTGGCTCGGTTGAATTTCTACCTACCGAAGATGTTGCGCAGATACGTCGTCAACGCCATTAAGTCTTCATAAGCCACTGGTCCGAAACCAGGTTCGTGTTTTGCCATGTATTCACCGGCTGACATTCCTGCATCCAAGGCAGTAGGCAGAATTTCCCAGAACCGTTTCGGGCAAATTATCCAATTTGTTCCAGGCAAAGGGGTGCGTTTGTGTTCGCCTAACAACCACGCAACCTTTCCATTGAAACTCTCGACCGCCTCCTTAAGTGCAGCAATCAACGCCGCATCTTCTTTCTCGAAGGGAAAACTGATGAACGGGGGAAATCCGGACTCATCGACTCTCTCAAACTTGTTGTTTATCCAGGCTTGAGGGTACCGCTGCTGGTGCTTTCGCCAAGCCAAACTACCCAGCGATTCGATCAAATTCAGGAGCGCCCCTTCCGGTACGGTAATGGGCGTCATAGTCAGTGCAAACCCTTGAGATCGGTAGAAATTCTGACACCTCCCGTCTATCGTTAAATTGCAGCGTCTCAGGATCATTCCTGTCGTACGTAAGTTGTGTAATTGCCGAACTCACCCTTTAAATGCAACTGTCACATTGCGGGCTCCGAAACAGATCGATACTGCCGGCATCTACCATTTCATAGAACTTTTCTGGCGTCGGCTTGTCTGGCGTAGCCAGCGCATCCCCAATGTTTTCAATGTTCCTGTTGAGAAATGAGCTTCAACTCGAAGTCAGCCATCCCGTTGAAAAGTTCATCACATTGCCGCAATGGCAGGAGTATTTCGGCATATTCAGCACTTGCCAGCTCAAGCTGGCGAAGGTGACAGTTCAATCTCCATCGCGCTGTCAAGTCGCTTTGGCATTTCCAGAAATTCTCTCCAACCGACCAAAGCTGTCTTGACTTCTGCAAGGCTGCATTTCCAAATTGGCCAGTCTGGATGGTCGTTCGCGGATTGGAGTTCAAAGTCCACATGATCTCGATAGATAGTGACGAACCACGCATTTCCGCCACCGTAAGCTAGCTCCCTCTCGCCACGTTCCAGCTGCTCGATTTGCACAAGTATGTTGGAGCAACCTTGAGTGGTGTCCACATCACTACTCAACCAGCTACAGAAATATTTGTTATAGGGAAGTTGCCAATTGGAATCGCAGCCTTTGATCGAGGCAAAACACCTCAAGTCAATTTCGTTGACGTGAGCTCTAACATTTTTATAGGTGAAGATCAGTTTCATTTATGGGCACCTTGATATACCGGGAATACCGTAGTGCTTGGAGAAAGATAACCTTCAACCTTAACGCCTGAAGGTGTTTTACCAAACCACTTATTACCTATCACCGTTTTTCCAGGATCGTTCCAAGCGCCATCTATTTCAACCTTGATCCTATCCGCAGTCCAATTTTTGGGAAACATCGTATGGCCATTCGCGCCTAACGGCTTGTCTATCCACTGTGAGGGATTTGTAGGATCTAACATTTGCGGTTCGGCTTTGTAGACACCCGACACATCCGGTACAGTTTCCGTCCCCGGCTTGATCCTCACATCACCGTGCAGCACGCTGTGCCCACCCGTTGGCAATCCATTTTTGTTGTAGTCCGCACCAATGACATGATCAAAATCAACCGGCGCAGTGACATTGTTGACCTTGGCCGCCGCTGCTTTGTTGGCAGCAGCGTTCAGCACTTCCCCTGCTGGCTTGTTGGTCAAATCGGGCCCATTCGGGCTCTCCCCAATTCGCTTCAACGCGTCTATCTCTGCCTGCAGTTTTCCAGGTGGGACATCTGATCCGTTGATGGGTGATTTTCCTGCACCCGCTAGCTTTCCACCGCCCGACATAGCGCTTCCGATGCCAGCCACAGTCATGCCAGTGGTCGCAGCGACTCGCCGGAGCAGCTCCGTCTGTTCATCCACAGTCAAACCAAATTGTTGTTGCTTGACGAATAGTTCGTCCGTGCGCAGTGAATTCCAATCGTTCAGATTACGCTGGGCGTCCTTGATTTGCGCGTCGAGCGCTGCTTTCTCAATTGCGGCAGTAGCGCTTGCCGATTTTTTCTGAAGATTGGCAAGGTCGGTTTGAAGACCCACCCAGTCGGTCTCGCTTTCTTTCAGCTTGGTGTCGCACTGCTCTTTGGTCCCATTCATGCATGTGTTGACGCGCTCCGCATCGTTTTTATCCGACAAGGCCTGGTACTGCACTTCTATTTTTTCTCTGCAAGCTTGCGTCGCGCATTCAGCGAGTTTGGCGCGCTTTTCTTCCATCTCAGGGTGTTTGAGATAGTTGTTGACCGTAGCCGTATTCGCGATGCTAGTGGCGCCGATTGCCGCCCCCACCAATGTCGACCCCGCAGTCATCAATGCATTGAAGTCAGCACTGCCTTTAGCATACCCTTGATCAACCAGGTACGCCTGCAGCAGCGGGATTAGCTGTTCGTTCAACGCCCCCGCCAGCCCTCCGGCCAGCACGTTAGTGCCCGCCACCTTGGCCTGTATCACCCCGGCCATTCCATGCAGCACGGTCTTCTGCCAGCCGCCCTCCGGCCAGTCGTTCTTTTGCGCCAGATCGCCAATGGCGTGGGTGATGACGGCGCCTATGTATTGCGCAGCCTGGGCGTTCTCTTTGGCCTTTTGCTGCTGGGCCTGCAGATCCTGTGCCTGCTGCAGGGTCAGGGTGTTCTTCAGCGCACCGTTGGCTGTTGATGCATCCCGGCTTGTCAGGGTGGCGACGTTTTCTTCACTTTGCTTGTCTCCTCCTGTGATGGTCACTTGCGCGGGACTGATCACGCTTTGCGTTACGCCACTCTGGCTACCGGTTTCAGGCAGGCCGGTGTTGCCCATGGCGTTGGCGAGCACGTTGTTGGTGAGATTGCTCGCCAGGGTGCTGGCCATGCTGGCGCCGCTGCTGTAACTCAGGCTGATGCTTTCACTACTGGCGCTGGTGTCCTGCTGGTTCTGCAGGTCACTGTAGGTCAGCGCAGAGGTTGTCAGCTTGTTTTTGCTGCTGTCGGCTTGGCTCGTGATGGCTGCGCCTTTGAGGTCGGTCGCGCCTGCCACCTTGATGTCGAAACCGCCGCTGCCTGCAGCAATGCCGCTCTGGCCGACCGCGCTCAGGTAGTTGTGGTCGATCTGCTGCTTGCTGGCGCTCAGGTTGCCGGTGACCGTCGTTCCGTAGCAGAGCGGCGGGATGCACAGACTCACCCCGAAGCCTCCGGTGGTTTGCTTGCTTTCATAGCTGCTGCTGTCTTGCAGTGTCTCGATGTTGAGCTTGCCGCCGACATCCATTTCCACGGTCTTGCCGGCCAACTGCGCGCCAATCAGATTGGTGTCGCTGCCGCTCTTGACGCTGAGGTTGTTGGTTGCCGTGAGTTGAGTGTTGTCATAGGTGGTCTCGCTGCCGTCAGCACGGCCTTTGGCATTGTTTGCACCGATCTGAAAGCTGATGCCGTTTTGTTCACCGAAACCGAATGTCACGCCAATGCCGGCTGAGCTTGAGGTGTTCTTGCTCTTGATTTCCGCGGTGTTCTGCGCGGCAATCAGATTCACATTTTTCGCGGCGTCGAGCGCAATGTTTTGCGCCTGCAGCTTGGCGCCGACCATGTTGATGTCGCTCTCAGTGGCTTTGATGTCTATGTTCTGCGCCTGAATGTTGGTGCCACGCTGCTCGGTGCTGCTCTGACGGCTGTCCTGGCTGCTGCTGGTACCCAGGGTCGCGCTGACCCCAAAGGCGCTGTTCCCGGGGTCACCGGCACCGCCGGGCTGGCACTTGTTACTTGGCGCTGTTGTTTATCGGTATCACAGTTGCATGCATAGACGTTTTGGTTCTATGCATATACAAATTTAGCCATTAAATCCGGCGGCGGCGCGGCACCACGCTCAGTTGCAGGGTCAGCGCGCCCGGCGAAGCCGTCACGACGTAACTTTGAGGCGCAATGTCGATCAGCTGGTCGGCATGCCAGACCTTGATCTGGGCGGCACCTTCGGGCAACTGCTCAAGCAGCGCCACACCGTCGGCGCCGGTCAAGGTTGCCCAGGGCGACTCGCTCACGTACACGTGCCCGCGCATGGAGCCGTGGATGTGGCAGCCCAATAGAACGGCGCCGGCCTTGGTGAAGGTGGCGTCAGCGGTTTTGGCGGGCTTGCCTTCGGGTTTGCCGTCCAGGCGCAGTTCAAACCCTTCACCGGCCGCGGCATTGAACTGCGCCACCCCAGCGGCCGAGGCGCGCACGTGGTGTTCCCAGGGGTCGTTGTTCACAAATTGCGCCTTGGCGCCTAGCGCCACCACGCTCACGGCTGGCACAAAACGCATCTTTTCCTGGTAGATCGTTACCTGGGCGGGCAATGGGTTTTTTGGCGTACCCGTTTTGGCGGAGGGCATCACGATGACCACTGCATCGGGTGTCGGTTTGCCTTCTTTGTCGAGCACCTGAACAGAGATGTTTCCGGCTGCAGCCCATATGGGTAGGGCGCAAGCAGCTATGAAAAACAGAGCGAATGGCAGTATCCGTGAAGCGAGGGATGTCATGGGATTCTTTCAGTTCAGGTTTCTCGGGGAGTCAGTAGCGCCAGCACGGCGGCTACCGCAAACAGCGCCAAAACATCGCCCCAGAGGTGCCCCATGTGGTGGCCGTCGCCAAACGACTGCACCGCCATGACCCCGCCATGCGAGATGCTGGACCAGGCGGTGAACCAGATGATGCTGCGGTGCGCCAGAGGATTACGGGACGCAAGGATCAGAAAGACCCCAAGGGTGGCGTAAATGGTGAGGATCATCTCGAGGTAGTGCGAGCGCCCCTCGGTGTGCCACGACCAGCCGGAGGGCCAGACGACGGTGAGCGGCCACAAGCCAAAAATAAAAACCAGCCCTACGGCCACCAGGGCGACGCGCAGGTATTTGATGCGATCAGTTTCAGTCATTTGTTTTTTTCCTTTGGATCACCAGAGGCCGCTCACGCAAAACCCTGTTTTTCGCGTGCGCTGCAAGGCGAAAGCGAAAGTCATTGGCGCGCAGGCTAGGAGAGAACGACGAAAAAAGCCATTGCAGTGCGCACTGCGCTGCAATGGCGGGATCAGCCTGGTTTATTTGGCGGCCGGCTTGTACTCGGCGACAGCTTTGGCCAGGTCGCGGGTTTCTTCGCAGGTGGCGCAAATCGTTTGCAGCTTGGCCAGCTGGGCGTCGGCCTGGGCTTTCTGGTTGGTCTTCAGGTAGGCAATGCCCGAGTATTCCAGCGCGCCCTTGTGCTTGGGGTCCAGTGCCAGCGCCTTGCCATAGGCGGCAAAGGCCTCGTCGTACTTGCCCATCCAGCGGTTGGAGTAACCGAGGTAGTTGTAGGCGTCGGCATTTTTCGGGTTCTTGGCCACGACCTTGTTGAAGCTGCTCACAGCCTCAGACCAGTTCTTGGCGTCAATGGCTTTTTTGCCGGCGGCGAAGTCGTCGATCTGCGCGTTTTGCACCGGCGTGGTCTGGATGTCGGCCGCTATGGCAGCGCCGGCCAGAGCCAGGGCGATTACGGGCAACGCGATGAAGTTGCGGATGGAAAAAGTGGTCATGTTGAGCTCCTTGAGTGAAATGTTGGTCAATTGGATGCGCTGTAGATCAGCACCTGAGACAAACGGCGCAATGCAGAAAACGGATGCAGGTGAACTCGTATTTATTTGTAAACGCACCAGCAGCTCTCCTGTTGGGACGACTGTGCTGCCGCGAGATCACTGGCAGAGGCGTTGACATCGTTATTTTTGCTGCGGTCAAAAATCCTCTGGCTAAACCAGCTCGTGCATGACCCGCGCCGTTCCTGAAACCTTGATCGAGGCACCGGAGGCGGGTGGAATTTCGGCACGCAAACAGGAGCGCATGCCCATGTCTTCACCTTGCACGATATCGATTGCGCCGCCGTGCGGCCATTCCAGGTCGCGGAGGTAACCCGCAAATGCGGCGGTTGCCGCCCCGGTGGCCGGGTCTTCATACACACCTCCTGAGGCAAAGGGATTGCGTGTGTGAAAAAGCCGGGGCGTTTCCGCATAGGCCAGGAGGATGGTGACCAGCCCTGCCTTGTTCATCAGTTCACGGCCCTTGCCCAGGTCGTACTGCATGGCCGCCAGTTTTTCGCGGCTGTTCAAAACCAGTACCAGGTGATCCGCGCCGCCGTGTGCCAATGCCGGGGCGATTCGGTGGTCCAGGTCGGCCGGCGCATAACCGAACAGCGCCAGGGCGGCCGTCACCAGCGCCTCAGGCGCAGCCTGGCTGCGGGTAGGCGGAGACTGCAGCGCGGCGGCAATCGTGTCACCGTTGCGCCGGCCTTCAACGGTGATGTCGACCTGGTTCAGGCTCAAGGCAAACGCGCCATCGCCGTGCTGGAGGGCCAGTGCCGCGCCCAAGGCAATCGTCGCGTGGCCGCAGAAGGGTACTTCGGACTCCGGCGAAAAGTAGCGCGCTCGCCAACCCTTGCCGGTTGCGACGGCAAAAACCGTTTCTGAAAAACCGACCTCTGCGGCGATTCGCTGCATCTCAAGATCATCTGGAAATGTGCCGGTGATCATGACGCCGGCAGGATTGCCGCCGGTAATGCCGTCAGAAAAAGCGGCAATCTTCAAAATATTCATTTTTCCCCCCTTTTGATTTTGATAGAGCGCCAGCGGCTCATATGCCGTGATGTGAACTCAAATCGCTTGCTGCCACTGAAGGCCGAAAGGCAGTATGCGTGGCCCGAACAAAAAATGCAGCACCCTTCGCATGCTGCCGCCCGTGGACCTGGACGAAGCGTGAAGCAGCAGCGGGCGCATGGCCATCGCGCTTCCCGGCTCAGCCGTGCAGATGAACTCGGTTTGGGCGTGGCGGGCTGCTGCAGTGGCTGTCGCTTCCATCCGGCCGTGCAGGTGAGAGCCCGGAACCACTCGCAGCGGGCCGTCCCCCGCGCCGCAGGCGTCGATGTGCAAACGCACCGCCACCAACTGCTCCAATAGCCCGACCGGCGGCTGGACATACAGGGTGCCTTCCTTCCTGGACCAACCACCCAGGCTTGCGTGCTCCACGCGGTCCGCCACCGGGATGCTCAGGTCCTGGTGCACCGGCACCAGCCAGTTGCGAGACACCGACTTTTCGAAGTAAGTGCACTGCACCGCAGCGAAATCGGCCGGAACCAGCGGCGCCAGCGACGGATGCCGGCGGACTTTGGCCGCAAGTGCCTGGCACCAGGCCTCTGCCAGCAGGCAACGTGTTCCTGCCGAGTTGGCGGCAATACCGGCAAGCCGCGCGGCGGCCGACTCACACTGGGCTGCAGTCAGCACCTGCGGCACAAGCGCAAAGCCCTGGGTGGTGAATGCGGCAGGGTCCATTCCGGGGCAGAGATGTTTTTGCGGGGGGAGCTGAAGGCTCACAGCATCGACTGAAACAATGAAAGGTACTGTGGATGCTGCGAGACCGTGTTGTGGGAGGTTCCGGGCAACATCTTCAGCACAGCCGTGCCATTCTTGAAGTGCGCATGCAGCTGTTCGGTGCTGGCTTTCGGAATAACCTCATCGTGTTCGGCCGCAATAAGCAGCGTGGGCGCCGAGACCTGCGGTGCATAGCGCCAGGACTCGAACTTGTCGACCAGTAGCCAGGCAATGGGGAAGTAGGGAAAGCGCTGCGCGGCCAGTTCCTGGATGCTGTTGTAGGGCGTCACCAGAATCAGGCGCGACACAGGCCGCTGGCTGGCCACCCAGACGGCAACGCCCGAGCCCAGGCTTCGGCCGACGACGGTCACTTCAGAATGGGTTTTGATGACGTGGTCGAACAGGGCCAGGGCATCGTTTTGCAGTGCCGCTTCGGTGGGGCTTCCGGTGCTGCCGCCGTAGCCCCTGTAGTGAAGCAAATAAAGGGCATGCGCCGGAAATGCTTCCGAAAACGACGGCAAATTGGTGGAAACGTCTTCGGCATTTCCTCCGAAGTAAATGATGGCCTTGGAGCCGGTTGTTTGCCGGGCGGTGAGCACGAGTTCTGCATCTTTGACTTTGAGATGCAGCGTGGTGTCCGGATTACCCCACGATTTCGGTTGGGGGAAATAAATCAGGGAACGTTGATACGCAAAGAGCGCCGTACAGATGCCCAGATAAGCCAGCAGCAGGACTGTCAGAAAAACTGTCACTGCGCGCGCTGGCCGGCTCACCACAGCTTGGCGCAGTTGCCGCTGAACACGACGGTTCCGCTCGGGCTGGCAGGTGTGGCTTCGGTCTCCAGCGTCACCACCAGCTTGCTGACTTTGGACAGCAGTTTCTCCGACGTATCGGGCAGTATGGAAACCGCCGACCCGGTGCTGGGCACGGCGCCCAATGAAAATGCCGGTCCGCTGGCGGGCACAGCCCACAGCACCAGCCGGCCGTTGGCGGGCGGCGTGATCAGGCCTATGACCTTGACCGCCATGGTTTTGCCGTGGCGCAGCGAACTCACCAGCAACTTGCCGTTGCCCTGGGCGTCGGTGAGCAGGCCCACATAGCTTTGCGGCAGCCTTTCGCCCGAGCGCATGGCCATCTGGTCGCTGGTCATGAACAAGGTGGGCATGGCGACAAAAAATACGCCTGCCGCAATCACTCCGGCAGCCAGGCCGCCCAGCCCAAAACCGGCCGGCTTGAGCCAGCCCAGCCACGCTGCGTTGCCTCCAACTGGTGCGCGCGCGCCCACGGGTTGTGTGCGCGCGGCAATCGCGGCCCAGACGGCGGCAGACGGTTGATACGCCGGCACGGAAACGGCCAGTTGGCCCAGCCGCGCTTCCCACTGCGTGACCCGTGCGTGCACATCGGCACGGTCGCGTTGCAGGCGCTCAAAGCGGCGGCGCGCGCCACCCGACAAGGTGCCCAGTACATAGGCCGATGCAAGATGCTCAAGCAGTTCGGGGCTGGTGTATCTCATGCCAGCCCCCACGCTTGCGGCCAAGCCGCTGCGCTGCCCCCCAAGGGGGCCCTCACGCCTTGGAGCGGTCCAGCGCCGTTCATGCCACCACCCCTTGCGCGGCCAGGCAGCCCTTGAGCTTTTCGAGGCCGCGGCGTATCCACGCCTTGACTGATCCCAGCGGCGCCCCCATTTGTGCAGCCACCTCGGTATGTGAGAGGCCCTGGTAGTAGGCCAGCGCCAGGCTTTGCCGGTGGTTGCCTTCGAGCGCGTTCATGCAGCCTTCGATGCGCAGGGCCTGGGTGGCCTGCTCGAACAGGTGCATGGCGCTGGGGGCCGGCGTGGCGCCGGTGGTTTCGGTGTCTTCTTCGTCCACATCGCCGGACTCGGGCAGCGCGCTTTCCTTGCGGCGCGCGCGGGCGCGAAAGGCGTCCAGCGCCTTGTTGCGCACGATGGCGATCAGCCACGTCATGGGCTGGATGGATTGCCCGTCTACCTCGCTGCGGTAGCCGGCTGCGTTTTTCCAGATGCTCACATATGCCTCTTGCAGCACGTCTTCGGCCGCCTGTCCTTGTCCCAATATACGAACGGCGACGCCAAACAGATGCATGTGGGTGCGCTCATAGATTTGCGCGAAGCAGCCGTGGTCACCCCGTCCTGCGGCGGCGATAAGCGCCTGGAGGCTGTGAATATCCACATGGGGGTCCGTCTTCATAGCGGCTGAGTATAGGGAGTTCCGCCACTGCGGCAAGCGCGTGCGGCCGGCAGAAATTTTTGCATCGCCCTGCATCCGGTTTTGCCGCTGCGGCGTTTGTCCCCGGTAGGCTGGCTCCGTGCCGGCCCACACCCCTTCTGGCCTTGGGGAGGCACTGACCAAGTTCCTTGCAGCGCGCGATCAGCCGGGCTCGGGCGGCCTGCAGCGTTGAATTTCTTGCCAATAGCCCGCTATTGGCTGCGAAACCCGCCTTGCATTCCGTCCCGATCCGACAGCCGCGCCTCCGCAAGAACTTATTTAGTACTTCCGGGTTGATGGGACTTTTTTACTTTCTTTTAACCCGGAGACCTGCCACCATGTGCAGGCCTCCCTCCAGGAGATCCCCATGGCTTCGATTGCTACCGCCGCTTCCTTCAAGTTCAACGCCCGGCTGGCCGCTGCGGCACTGTGCACCGGCCTGTTAGCTGCCTGCGTCACCGGCCCATCAGGCACCACGGAAACTGCCCGCGCCGTGCCGGCCGCACTCAAACCGGCCGACGGCGAGCGCGCCGCTTTCACCTGGCACGCGGTGGGCTCGCAAATCTATGAATGCCGCGCCTCCGACAAGGGCGGCTGGGCCTGGGTATTTATTGCCCCCGAGGCGGACCTCTTCAACCAAAATGACGAAAAAGTCGGCAGCCACGGCGCCGGCCCGAGCTGGAACGCGCTGGACGGCAGCAAGACCGTGGGCGCCGTGAAAGCCCGCGCCGACGGCGAGCGTCCCGCGGACATTCCGCTGTTGCTTCTCTCCGCCAAATCGGCGGGCTCACCGGGCAAGATGGCCGCCGTCACCAGCGTGCAACGCCTGAACACCGAAGGTGGCAATGCGCCGGCCAAGGGCTGCGCGACGCAGGCAGACACGGGCAAACGCGTCAAGGAAGGCTACACCGCCGACTACGTGTTTTTCGCCAAAAACACCTGAAGGGAGTGCCGCATGTCCGTGCTCAAAAATCTCTTTAGCGCTAGCAAGAGCCCCAAGCCGGGGGCCAGCGGGCCGGAAACGAGTCCGGTCAAGATGAACCTGGACGAGCGCATGGAGTTTCGGCGCGAGATGCTCTTTGAGGCCATCCGGGTCACGATGCAGGCCCACGGAATTTTGTCGGCGAGCTACAAATTTCGCGTGGTGCGAAACGACAAGCGGGGTCATCAATACCTCGTGCTGATAGATCTGTCGACCGATTTTCTTGAAAACCGGGAAGGGCGCCCGGCCCAGCTGGTGGCACTGGGCGCGGCCATCGCAAAAAATGCCGCCGCGCGTTATGACTTGCTGGTCGCCGGTGTCTATTGGCAGGTCAATGAGCGGATTCAGGGCTTTGAAAGCAGCCGGCCGGCCATGCTGCACTCGGGCAGCGACCTGACCGGTGCCCCGCCGGTGCGGCGCCACGAGCGGGCCACACCCGAAGAGCTCGCGGCCTTTGAGGCTGCCTGGGAAAAAGGCCATGCGATGCACATCGGCGACCGCGTCTATGCGTCCGACCTGTCGCCACTGGAAACGGGCACACCCAAGGACGAGAGCCGGCGCTGACGGCGTGGATGGCGCTAAACGGCGCAGATGAGCGCAGGGCCAAGGCGCAGTTTACAAAGCGTCCTTCCAGGCGAATCAAGACCTGCGCCGCCGCGGCACCACGGTGAGCTGCATCACGTTTTTAGCCATGACAGCCCCGACCGTGACCTGCTGCGGAGAGATGTCCACCAGCTGGTCGGGATGCCAGACCTTCAGCTGTGCGCTGCCTTCGGGCAAGTCTTCAAAGGTGGCAATGCCGTCAGCACTGGTCTTGGCCGCCCAGGGAGATTCGCTCGCATAGATGTAGCCGCGCATGGAGCCGTGGATAAAACAGCCCAGCAAGGTTGCGCCGACGACGCCGGCCTTGTCCAGCGTGACCTCGGTGGATTTTCCGGGTTTTCCGTCCGCCTTGCCTTCCAGCCGCAGCTCAAAGCCGGCATTTGTTGCGCTGAACTGCCCCGTGCCGGCAGGCGAGCTGCGCACATGGTGGTCCCATGGGTCGTTGTTGACGAAAGACACCTTTGCGCCCACGGGCACCACCGTGATCGCCGGAATGAACTGCATTTTTTCCTGGCTGATCGCGGCTTGCATGCCCAGCGGTATTTTGGGCACCGCGTTTTTGTTGGCGGGTAATACCACCACCACAGCATCCTGCACGGGCTTGCCGTCTTTGTCGAGCACCGACACCACAAGATTGCCCGCGTAGGCCGAGACGCCGGACGCCAGTAGCGCTGAAAGAGCAGTGAGCTGCGCGAGTTTTTTCATGGCTTGGCTGCCGTTTCGGGTGGCGTGATGATGTCGCGGTTCATGGGCGCCAGCAGGGCCAGCATTTCGTTTTGTTTGCGAAAAGGAATGCCTTTGGCGTCCATGCTTTGCTGCAGCACTTCCACCAGCGCGTGGAAGTCGGACTTCTTGATGTCCAGGTTGGCGTGGGAGCTCTTCATGTCCGCACCCTTGTAAACACAAGGGCCTCCGCTGAGGGCGCAGAGCTGGTCCACGAGTTGCTCTTTCACGCGCTGCTGGTTGGCGGGTTTGAAGTGCGGGCCGGTGCGTGGGTCGGCCAGTAGGCGGACCATGAAATCGTCCATCAGCGACACCAGGCCGGATTTTTCACCGAAAGCCTTGTAGAGCTGGTCGTTTTGCGGCGCGGCCTGTGCACAGGCTGTGCCGGCCGCCAGCAGGTTGCATGCGACGAGCAATAGGGAGGCCAGAGTTTTTTTCATGTCGGTTCCTTGAAGTCACTGAGTGGGGAGATCGGGTTAATGAGTGGCAGGTCGATGGTCAAGGGGCGTTTTCAGAACGCGACCTGGGCCGAGAGGTAGTAGCCGGTTTGCTTTCGGCTGGCGGTGGTGGCCGGCACGATCACGCCCAGGTCCACATAGGCCAGGGTGAGTAAAAGGTTTTTGGAGGGCGCCCAGGCAATGAAGATGTCTTTCCAGTCTTCGGAACGCAGGCCGTTGCCCAGGCCGGCGACGCGGCCGGCACCTTCAAGCTTGTTGCGCATGAAGCGGTATTCGGCGCCGATGGCGACATTTTTGCTGAGTAGATAAGCCACGGAGAACTCCGGCTGCAGCGTGTATTTGTCTTCGTTGCCACCCAGTGTGGCGCCGTAGCCCAGCAGACCGTTCTGGTTGGCCTTGGTGGCTCGCAGCGTGGCGTTGACGAGCAGGCTTTGACCGAGGAAGAGTTTGGTGGCGCTGACATACACGTCCACGCCGTGCCGCTTGGCACCGAGCGCGCCGAGTGTGGCGTCCAGGCCAGTGGAACCCAGCGTCTTGTATTGCACGCCTACTGCCACCTGCGGCATCAGGGTGTCGCTGTCCAGCACCGCATCGCCCAGCACGCGTACCTTGGCGCCGACGATGGTCTGCTTCAGATGCAGCCCAGGCAAACCCAGGGCCGTGCCGGTGCCGCGGGTGTTGAAGTCCTGCTGCGCGATCGACAGCTCGTAGCGGTCATGGATGCCGACCGCGGCGCCATACACATTCAGGCCGTAGTCGGTGGTACCGGCGTGGGTGAGATAGGCGGAGCCGCCGATTTCATCGGCGGTGGCGTTGCTGCCGATGACGGCCCAGGGCGTGAGGCCGCCGCCGGCTGCGCCCTCAATGGTGCTGACGCCGCCAGTGAGCAGCAGCTTGCCGGTATCGGCGTGGGCGCCCGCACAAAGCAGGGAAAGAACGCTGGCAATCAGAGGGAGTGATACGGTGTGGCGCATGGGTGTCCTGGAAGGGGGGTGAAGCTGGCAAGTCAATAAAAGATCTCGTCAGTCTTCAATACGCTCCGGGGAGCCCAACTGGATTCAACTATTTGGCGGGCCAGATGCGCAAGGGTGGCCCGTCTTCAAAAAAGTGTGAATCCACGGGCCGCCAGCCGGCGTATTCAGGGAAGCTGCGGGACGGCTTGGCAGATTGCCGTTTTCCCGCCCATCAAAACCTTCACCTGGATTGACTGAATGCCTGTTTTTGCCCCGTTTTCGCGCAAGCCCCTTCTTGGTAAACCCCTGATGATGGGGGTGATTGCGGCGCTAGTGGTCGCTGGCAGCATGCCTCTGGGCGCCCAGACCGCCCCGGCTCGAGAGTGGACCACTCCACCGCCGGGGGACGTGGTGCGCGGCATGGCCCTGTACCAGGCGCGTTGTACGGCATGCCACAGCGTGGACAGCAACCGGACCGGGCCCGCCCACCGCGGCGTGATGGGGCGCCGCGTGGGCAGCCTTCCGGGCTACAGGTATTCAGACGAACTGGCGCGGTCTCGGCTGCGCTGGACGCCCCAGACATTGAACGCCTGGCTGGAAGACCCCGAACAATTGGTGGCAGGGCAACGCATGGGCTTTCAGGTGGAAAGCGCCAATGAACGTGCTGACCTTATTGCCTACCTCGCCACGCTGAAATGACGCTGAAGTGACGCATGTTCCGATGCGTTGCGAGCAATGGCCGCATCAGGGATCAAGCCGCTGCCTTCGCTTTCTTTTCGGCCACGCCGGTCTTCGGGGTGCGGCTCTTCTTGCGGGCTGCCATCGAGTCGGCTTTCAGCGTGCGGCGTCGCCGCTCAAGAAAGTTCAGCAGCCGGTGCTCGGCCGCGTACAGGCCGCGCTTTTTTTTACCCGACTCCAGTTGGGGCCACAGCGCACCCGCGGCGGCTGCATCCTGGGCCAGGGTGCTTCCCAGCGACAGCACCGCCGGATGGATGTAAGACTTTTTGCAGACCGCCGGCGTGTTGCCGAGGAGGCGGGCCACTTCCTGCAGCACGGCTTTGGTGCTGTACGCCATCGCTGCGGCGGCGGTGCCGTTACCGCCGCAGGCCAGGCGGGTCAGCTCCAGCGCCTGCACTGTGCCGTGCCAGGTGCGGAAATCTTTTGCGGTGAGGTGTAGCCCCCACGGTTGCTCACTGCGTGTAGCGTCCTGCCCTCCGAGGGGGCCGCTGCGCCTGTGGCCTGGCGAAGCCAGTTCCGCGGCCCCTGTTTGAGGGGGAACTTGTGTCGACGCATGGCGGCTTCTTGTGGGCAGTGCCGCTATCGCTGCCAGGTAGTCATTGACATCGCTTGAACCAATCGCGTGCAACTCCCCTTTTTCATCTTCATACTGAAACAGCAATTGACCGGGCAATTGCTGGCAGCGCCGCACCACGGCGGCCGCCTTGGGGTCGTCAACTTTCAGTTCCTGCATCACGCCGCTTTTCCCCCTGAAGCGCAGCTGCAGCGTTTTGCCGCGCACCCCGGCGTGCGGATTGCGCAGGGTGGTCAGGCCATAGGAGGCGTTTTCCCGGGCGTACTCGTCGTTGCCGACGCGAACGTAAGTCGTGTCGAGCAAGCGCACCAGGGTGGCCAGCACCAGGCTGCGGGTGACGGGGCGGTTGCGGTGCGGCACCAGGTCACGCGCCACGCGCGCGCGTATGCGCGGCAAGGCCTGGCCGAAAGCCTGCAGTTTTTCAAACTTGCTGTCGTTGCGCTGGGTTTGCCAGTCGGCGTGGTAGCGGTACTGTTTGCGGCCTCGCGCGTCGTAACCGGTGGCCTGGAGGTGCCCGTTGGGCCGCGGGCAAATCCAGACCCGGCTGTAGGCGGGGGGAATTGCCAGTTTCTGGATTCTGCGAATTTCATCCGCGTCATGGATCCATTGGCCGGCGGCGTTTCGGTAGCGAAATCCCTTGCCGCTTTTGATCCGGGCGAGGCCGGGCATGTCGTCGCTGACATACACCAGGCCGCTGCCCCGCAGGATGGGCGAGGGCTTTGGGGAAGAAGGCGGCTTGGATGGAGTGCCTGGCATCGGATGTCTGTCTTGGGGTGGTCAGTACTGGTTGCTATTAATTTGTAGCTGCTTGCGCTCGTCCTGTCTGCCTTGGCGCGCGTTTTTGCTTAAGAGATTTGCCGGTTTCCTCATGAACTGCAACGGCCGGGTGCAATCCAGACGGGCTATTGTGTGGATGGCCGCAGCCAGAGACTGTAGGACTCAGCCGTTTGATCGCCCGCCCTGGGTCTGATGTTGTACGCCATGCCGGGGGGCTTTCGGCGCGGACAGACCGGCTGATACCATCGTAGCGATGAAACGACGCGACTTTCTTGCCACCGCCACGCTGGCTTTCACCGGAGGATTTGCCATGGCCGACGTACCCAAGGTTCAATCACTGGACGAGGCCTTGCGATGGCTGGACCGTATGGACCAGGCGGCCAGCGTTAAAACCACCGGCCAGTGGCCTTTGGTGTCGGTGCTGGAGCACATGGCGCAAAGCATTGAAATGAGCCTGGACGGTTTTCCGCAACCCAAGGGCGCGGTGTTCCAGAACACGGCCGGTGCCGCGGCATTTGCTTTTTTCAAATGGCGTGGGCAGATGAGCCACAGCTTGAGCGAGCCCATTCCCGGCGCCGCACCGCTGACCCGCGAAGGCGACTGGCGCCCGGCGTCAATGCGGCTGCGCGCTGCCATCGCTCGCTTTGCCGGGCACCAAGGGGCGCTCAAGCCGCACTTTGCCTATGGCGCACTCAGCAAGGCCGATTTTTCCCGGGCCCACACCTTTCACATCGCCAACCATCAGGATGAAATTGTGCTGGTGGCACGTTAGAAGAGTTGGTCGATTGCTATTGATTCAATAGCTGCTTGCGCTCGTCCTGCCTGGGCGGCGGGCACTTTTTGTTCATAAATGCCGTCTTCGCCGAGTTTGGCCAGCGTACTGGCCCGAACACCCAGCAGGCGCAGTTTTTTGTCCAGCGGCACCCGCTTCAGGCACAGGCCTGCCAGTTGGCGAATGGTTTTTCCGTCTGCCGTGTAGGTGTCTGAGGTCTGGTCGCGCGTCGCGATCTTGAAGTCGTCATAGCGCAGCTTGATACCGATGGTCTTGGCCACGTAGCCCTTGCGCTGCAGGTCTTCGCCCAGCCGCTCGCACAGGTCGGTAAAAATGGCGCCCAGCGCGGCCTTGTCGCGCACCGCATGCAGGTCCCGGTCAAAGGTGGTTTCGCGGCTCATGCTGACGGGCTCGCTCTCGGTGACCACCGGACGGTCATCGCGGCCCCAGGCGGCTTCGTGCATCCAGGCGCCGGTGGCCTTGCCGAAGTTGTCGACCAGCCAGCCCGGGTCTTGCGCGGCCAGCTCGCCAATGGTGTGAACGTGCAGCCGTGCCAGTTTGTCGCCCGACTTCGGGCCGATGCCGTTGATCTTGCGCACGTGAAGCGGCCAGATTTTTTCCTGCAGGTCCGACTCGTAAATGATGGAAATTCCGTTGGGCTTGTTGAACTCGCTGGCCATTTTGGCCAACAGCTTGTTAGGGGCTACGCCGACAGAGCAAGTCAGACCGGTGATTTCAAAAATGGCCTTCTGAATCAACCGCGCCAGCACACGCCCGCCTTCGCGCTGGCCGCCCGGCACGTCGGTGAAGTCGATGTAGACCTCGTCTACGCCGCGGTCCTGCATCACGGGCGCGATGTCCATGATGGTGGTTTTGAAGAGCTGCGAGTATTTGCGGATCTCCGCAAAATCCACAGGCAACACAATGGCCTGCGGGCACAGTTTGGCGGCCTTCATCATCCCCATGGCCGAACCCACACCGAACTGGCGCGCCGCATAGGTGGCCGTGGTGATGACGCCGCGGCCCACATAGTCCTTGAGCAGCGGGAATTCAGCGACCGGAATGAAGCGCGGCAAGCGCTCGGGCTGCGACAGCAAGGCCTCGTCGACCTGGCGCCGCCCACCGCCAATCACCACGGGCAGGCCCTTGAGCTGCGGAAAGCGCAGCAGCTCGACGGACGCAAAAAAAGCGTCCATGTCGAGGTGGGCAATGCGGCGGATTCTGGGTGGATTGGAAAGGGACGGGGCACTCACCCGGCAAGCATAGCAATTGCTTGCACCTTACGCGCGTAAGCAGCGATATAGTCCCGGCATCCAACGCTGCCACGACCCAATTTGGCCCTATTTGATCCACATAAGGAATTGACCATGAGCTTCAAGACGCCGCTCCGTTTTATTCTCGCTGCCTTATTCCTGTCGTGCGGGGCCGGCGCCTTTGCACAAGACAAAGCCTGCTTGATGGAAAGCAGCTTTACCTTCGCCGGACAAAAAACAGAGATCAAGGACTGCCTGCAAAACGGCGGCGTGCCGCAGGCGCAGTTCAAGGAAACCTGCACCGGTCTGGCGCAGACGGCCGCCGCCATGGGCGGGCCGCCCGCCACGGTGAGCTATATGGCGGCCTGCCCGGCACAGCCGCAAGGCTCATGCGAAGGTTTCTTCGGCAAGCCCATGACCAGCTACTACTACAAGCGCGACCCGAAAACGCTGGGCGCGGTCAAAAGCAGCTGTACCGCGCAGGGCGGCAAGTGGAAGTGACGCGGGCTGCTTGAGCCCGTGTGGGCGATCTCAGTGATCGTGGTGAAGGTAGCGTGCCTCGCGCGGCAGGCGAAAAGCCACCAGGAAGGCCAGCACCATCATGCCTGTCACGTACCAGTAAAACGCCTGTTCGTGCCCCAGGGTTTTCAGGCCCAGCGCCACGTATTCGGCCGAGCCACCAAACAGTGCGTTGGCCACGGCATAGGCCAGGCCCACGCCGAGCGCCCGCACTTCGGGCGGAAACATTTCGGCTTTTACCAGGCCGCTGATGGAGGTGTAGAAGCTCACGATAGCCAGCGCCAGGATGATGAGCAGGAAGGCAATAAACGGGCTCGTCACGTTTTGCAACGCGGTCAGGATCGGCACGGTGCAAAGTGCGCCCAGCGCGCCAAACCACAGCATGGATGCGCGCCGGCCGATGCGGTCAGACAGCATGCCGAAGAGCGGCTGCATCAGCATGTAGACAAACAGCGCGCCCGTCATGATGGCGCTGGCGGTTTTGACCGACATGCCAGCTGAGTTGACGAGGTACTTTTGCATGTAGGTGGTGAAGGTGTAGAAGATCAGCGACCCGCCGGCGGTGTAGCCCAGCACCGTAAAAAACGCGGCCTTGTGATGCCTGAACAGGCTGGCCACGCTGCCGGCGTCCTTGCTGGCGCGTGTCGAGGCGTTGGAAGTTTCTTCGAGTGAGCGCCGCAAAAAAAGCGCGATCACGGCGGCCAGCGCACCGATCACAAAAGGAATGCGCCAACCCCAGGCACGCAACTCGTCTTCGGAAAGCACGAACTGCAAAATCACGACCACCAGCACAGCCAGCAGTTGCCCGCCTATCAGCGTGACGTACTGAAACGATGAGAAGAAGCCGCGCTGGCCCTTGAGCGCCACTTCGCTCATGTAGGTGGCCGTGGTGCCGTACTCGCCGCCCACCGACAGGCCCTGGAACAGCCTGGCCAGCAACAGCAGCACAGGCGCCAGCGTGCCAATGCTGGCGTAGGTCGGCATGCAGGCAATGGCGAGCGAACCGGCGCACATCATCGTGACCGAGATCACCATGGAGGTCTTGCGTCCGCGCTTGTCGGCAATGCGCCCAAACAGCCAGCCGCCAATGGGACGCATCAAAAAGCCCGCGGCGAAGACGCCCGCCGTGTTGAGTAGCTGGGAGGTCGGGTCGCCCTTCGGGAAAAAGGCCGGTGCGAAGTAGATCGCACAGAAGGCGTAGACATAGAAGTCAAACCATTCGACCAGGTTACCGGACGACGCGCCAACAATGGCAAAGATGCGTTTGCGTCGCTCTTCAGCGCTGTAGGGGGAGGGAGTCATCTATTTGCCTTGTGTTGCTGCTGCGCCTGTCTTTTCAGCGGTCATTGCACTGGACAGACCTGCGCGGAAATTGAGCGGAGATGAATAGGAATGAATCGAAACGAAGGCGAAAGTTGCGTCGGAGAATGAATTGAACATTGCGGTTCGAGTCGGCGGTTCAGGATTTTTTTATTGTGTTTTTGACTGGGTAGCAGGATTGAGGCAAATATTCCCTTCAGTTTGTAGGCGCCTGGCGACTTTTTGTCAGGGCGGCGCAGCCGAAGCCGGTTGAGCAAAGAGAGGCAGCCTGGCGGTCCGGCGAAATCCGGGCCGCACCCGTGCAAGAATGCCCTCCATGCCGCCGCGTCACGTCACATAAATCTGGCGAGTTGGCTTCGACCGGGAGATAACTACACCTCATGACACCCGTGACACACGTTCGTCGATGGCTATTCTTTTTTGTAGGGTTCGGTATGAGCTTGGTCGGCAGCGCCTGGGCCGCTAAAAGCCGGTGCTTTGGTACCGTCAGCCACGGGCGTATCGAGGACAGCGTCAAGCTGGCTTCCAGCGGACCGAATTTCTCCGCTTACAGTACTGCGGCCGCCTTGGCGGGGCGCACCCATGTTCATTCGCAGGTCGCAAAGATCGTGTCCGCAGCGTACGCCAACCTATATGCCGTGAGCCCCGAGCTGCGGTATGTGTATGGCGAAACGGGCTGGCCTTCCGGAGGGCGGTTTCGTCCACATCGCACACATCAGAATGGCCTCTCGGTGGATTTTTTCGTTCCGGTGCGTGACCAGGGCGGCGCGTCTGTGCCTCTGCCGACGGGAATTACGAACCGGCTGGGCTACGACATCGAGTTCGACGCCAATGCGCGGTATGCCGGGCTGGCCATAGATTTTTCGGCGATGGCGGAACACCTCTACCAGCTTCATCTGGCGGCAAAGGCCAACGGCGCAGAGATTGCCCTGGTGATTTTTGACCCACCACTGGTTCCCAGGCTGTGGGGTACGCCGCGAGGCCCTTACCTGCAGAAGAATTTGCCTTTTATGAAGGGCTCTGCCTGGGTGCGGCATGACGAGCATTACCACGTTGATTTCAAAATTCCATGCAAGCCCGAGTAGACGTTTGACCTCTGGCATCATCCCGGTGACCTCTACCTTGAAAGTCAACACCATGTCGTCTCGCGCAGTCGGAACCTTCGAAGTCAAGCTACTGCCCCAGCCTTTGGCGAACGCCGACTCAGGCGCGCTGCTGGGGCGTCTGTCCATCAACAAGACCTTCAGCGGCGACTTGCAAGCGACCAGCCAGGGTGAGATGTTGAGCGCGGGAACGGCCGTCAAAGGATCGGCCGGCTATGTCGCCATGGAGCGCGTAACCGGCACGTTGCACGGAAAAAGCGGCAGCTTTGTGCTGCAGCACGGCGGTACCATGAACCGCGGTGCGCCGCAGCTGACGGTCAGCGTGGTGCCCGATTCAGGGACCGATGCGCTGACGGGCCTCAGCGGCACCTTGAGCATCCAGATTGCCGACGGCAAGCATTCGTATGCAATGGACTACGAGATTTCGCCGGGTACTTAAACGCTGCCCGGCGCAGCGTAGCGAAAGTTAGTAAGTCCCCGGCACAAAGATGCTGGTGTCCACCGCCTTGATGTCGGTGCGCCCGCAAAAGGCCATCGTCAGGTCCATTTCCTTGTGGATGATCTGCAGCGCTTTCGTCACGCCTTCTTCACCCATGGCACCCAGCCCGTAGAGGAAGGCGCGACCGATGTAAGTGCCTTTGGCACCCAGGGCAATCGCCTTGAGCGCATCCTGGCCGGAGCGTATGCCACCGTCCATATGCACTTCGATCTGGTTGCCCACTGCGGCGACGATCTCTGGCAGGCATGAAATGGAAGACATCGCGCCGTCTAGCTGGCGGCCGCCGTGGTTGGACACCACCAGCGCGTCGGCACCGGAGTTGACGGCAAGTTTGGCGTCTTCAACGTCCTGGATGCCCTTGAGGATCAGCTTGCCGCCCCAGCGCTTCTTGATCCATTCCACGTCCCCCCAGTTGAGCGCCGGGTCGAACTGCCTGGCCGTCCATTCAGAGAGCGAGCCCATGTTTTCGACACCTTTGACGTGGCCCACGATGTTGCCGAAGCCGTGGCGTTTGGTGCCCAGCATGCCCAGGCCCCAGCGCGGCTTGGTCATCAGGTTGAGGATGGTCGAAAGTGTGGGCTTGGGCGGAGCGCTCAGGCCGTTTTTCAGGTCTTTGTGACGCTGGCCGAGGATCTGCAAGTCCAGCGTGAGTACCAGTGCGGAACAATTGGCCGCCTTGGCGCGGTCGATCAGGCTTTCGATGAAGGCCCTGTCTTTCATCACGTAGAGCTGAAACCAGAAGGGGTGGCGGTCAGTGCCGGCGGCCACGTCTTCGATGGAGCAGATGCTCATGGTCGATAGCGTGAACGGAATGCCGAATTTTTTTGCCGCGCGGGCGCCCAGGATTTCGCCGTCGGCGTGTTGCATGCCCGTGAGGCCCGTGGGCGCGATGGCGACCGGCATGGCCACCGGCTGGCCAACCATGGTGGTGGCCGTGCTGCGGTTTTCCATGTTTACTGCCACCCGCTGGCGCAACTTGATCTTCTGGAAGTCGCTTTCGTTGGCGCGGTAAGTGCTTTCGGTCCATGACCCGGAGTCGGCGTAGTCGTAAAACATGCGGGGCACCCGCTTTTTGGCCAGAACGCGCAGGTCTTCGATGTTGGTGATCACGGGCATGAGCTTGTCTCCGGAAGCGGGGTCAACGAGTGGCTGGCGTCCAAAATGCCCGCCAGTGCCGGCAATGGTAAAGGCGGCGCGGCGAAGCGGCGTGAATTCTGCCTCCGGCCGCTTGAAATTATTTCCACATGCCCCCTGGACAGGGCGGGCGCCCTGTCTATCTTCGTGCCTTCTACCAGCTGCCGGACGAACCACCGCCGCTGCTGGAGCCGCCCGACGAACTCCGGCTGCTCGCGCTGGAGCTAGAGCCGGAACTGGAGCTGCTGCCCGATGAGTCGCTGTCACTGTCCCCGCTGCTGCCACCGACGCCGCCGGGGAAGAAAGCGAACAGCATCGCCAGGCCGGTCGCCATTCCCACGGGCAGCCAGGAGGTCCAGTCAGGCCCGAGCGGGCCCGGCGGATTTTGGTACGCCACGTACGCCACGATGCCAGCCACCACGGCGCTGCGCACAGCGAGTTCCAGCAGGCTTCTTTTGTAGGCCATGTAAACGCCCGTGGCGATCAGGCCGAGCAGCAGGCAGCCCACACCGCCCACCACGGCGTAGAGAACGCCCCACCCGAACGCGTGAGCGCCTACTACATGCGCAATGCCGACCATGAGGCCGATCACCAGCGCGATACCGACGGCAACCATGCGCACTGTGCGAGAGCGGCCACAGCCGAATCCCAGCGCAAAAGCCAGCGGCGCCGGGAAAGACAGCAAGATGGCCGCCATGGCGGGCTCCTTCAGGACAACCGCCGCCACCAGGGGCAGGGCGGCTGCCACGCCGACTGTCACCTGCCACTTCCAGGTGCGGCGTGCGCGAACCGCACCCACGGCGAAACCCCACAGCAGTGTGGCAAAAAACGCCCAGCCAAAGGGCGTGATGCCGCCCGACTCTTCGCTGCTTAGGGGTTGCGCATCGCCGCGCACCAGCGCGCCGATGCTGTTGATGGCCGCTTCCAGCCCGCCCGCATAGTCGTTTCTGCGAAATCGTGGCTTCATGTCCTGGTCGATGATGCGGCCCGCCAGCACGTCAGGCACGGTGCCCTCCAGGCCCTGGCCCACCTCGATACGCATGCGCCTGTCTTCTGTGGCCACCAAAATCAGGATGCCGTCGTCGCGCTTGGTGTCGCCGATCTTCCATTTTTCGAACACGCGCGTGGCGTATTGCTCGATGGCTTCGTCGCCCGTGGTTGGCACCATAAGCACGACCACCGCGGCCCGGGTATCTGCCTCGAGCGCCAGGATCTGTTGGTTCAATTCCGCGATGTGTGTGGTGTGCAGTGTGCCGGTGGTGTCGAGTACGCGCGCGCTGTAGGGGGGAACGGCCACCCGGACGCTATCGGTCGGCCTGGCCACCGCCGTGACATCGGTTGGCTCGGGCGGCTGCGCTGCATCGGTCGGCTGGGCCATGGCACCGGCCGTCAGCACGCAGAGCAAGACCCACAGGACAGCCAGGGTCTTGTAGAGGTGCCGTGTTGGGTGCACCAGCGTGGATTGCAGGAAGGAGAGGGCAGGTTGGGGACGAAGCATGGTGAGCACAATGGTGTCGGGTGTCGGGTGTCGGGGTAGTGAGGATCAACGTGCCGCGTCAACGCACTGCAGGCGCGCCGCCACGCGCGCTGGCTTCGCGCACACCGGCGCCGCGCACTTCGAACTTGATCTCATCGGCCACCTTGCCATTGGCATCCAGCAACTGCACGACGTGCCGGCCGGGCCATGGCAACCATTGCGCCCGTGAGCCGCGCGCGAATTCCTTGCCGTCCATCAGCCAGCGTGTACCGCGGCCTTCGGCGCTGAAGCTGATGCGTTGGTGCGTAGGGGGGATGTCCGGGTCCAGCGCGATGATGGTGCCCGAGGCGGGAGCGGTGATGCGGGGCACCGCATCAGGCTCAGCAACTGTTTTTTGAATGCCTTTTTGAGTGCTATTTCGGGCTGTGGCCCTTTCAGGGCGTGCGCCAGAAGCTCCTGAATTGATAGCAAATACCGCTTGCTCCGTACCTTTGAGGAACCATTCGCTGCGGGCAGCTTCCAGTGGCGTACCGCCCTGGTTTCCAAACCGGGTCTGGCTTTGCACCAGGCCGGCGGGCGGCGTGGGGGCGCGGCTGCGTTCGGTCTTGTGCAGGTAGTTCATCAGGGCCGTCCAGATGGGCGCTGCGCCGCTGGTGCCGCTCACGTCCCACATGGGCGCGCCGCTGGCGTTGCCGACCCACACGCCCACGGTGTAGCGCTGCGAAAAGCCCATGGCCCAGTTGTCGCGCATGTCTTTGCTGGTGCCGGTTTTTACGGCCGTCCAGAAGCGTGTCGCCAAAATGCTGTCGGTGCCGAAGGTGCGGGCGCGTGCCATCGTATCGGACATGATGTCGGTGGCGATGAAGGCGGCGCGCGCATCCAGCGCAGGCCTGAAGACCGGCTTCGGGTTTTTCGCCAGCGAAGGCGCGCTGTAGCGCCCGCCGTTGGCCAGCGTGCGGTAGGCGTTGGCCAGTGACAGCAAGGAGACCTCGCTGCTGCCCAGTGCCAGGCTGTAGCCGTAGTAGTCGCCCGACTCCCGCAGTGGCAGGCCCACCGCCTTGAGTTGTTTGTGGAAGGCGTCAGGCGACACCATGACCAGCGTGCGCACGGCCGGCACATTCAGCGATGCGCCGAGCGCGGTGCGTGCCGACACCAGGCCCTTGAACTGGTGGTCATAGTTTTGCGGAATGTAGAGTCCGCCCGCCGTCTGGATCTGCGATGAAGAGTCTTCCAGCAGCGAAGCCGCGGTGATGCGGCGCTCGGCAATCGCCTGTGCATACAAAAAGGGCTTGAGCGTGGAGCCTGGCTGGCGCAAGGCAGTGACGCCGTCGACCTCGGCCGCGCCACTGAGTTCGCCCGAAGATCCGACCCAGGCAAGCACTTCACCCGTGGCGTTGTCCAACACCACGATGGCGCCGTCTTCGACGTGCCGGCCGTGCAGTTCGCGCAGCTGTTGGGTGAGCGTTTGCACGGCAAAGCGTTGAAGGGGAGCGCGCAGGGTTGAGGTGAGGGTGCGGCTTGGGAGGTTCGAAGACCCATCAGCCTTGCCATCACCCGGGGGGAGAGGAAGCAAGGCGGATTCATTGCCGCCTCTTTCTCCCTTGGAGATGGCGGGTTCAGCGCCAAGGCTTTCTTTACCTTTCGGAGCAGGCGAGGACGCGCGCAGCGCCAATAGCCTGCGCGCCAGGTGCGGCGCCACGCCTTCACTTGCGTCAAACGCCTTGCGCTGCAAGGCTGCTGCCGCAAAGAGGTCCAGTCCTTCGCAGTCCACCTTCGCGGGAGCCTGCATGACCTTGAGTACACCGCAGGCCCGCTGCGACACCTGCGCTACCTTGGCATTGGGGGCGCGCACCAGCGCAGCCGCAATCGCCGCTTCGCGCTCGTCCAGCCCGTGCGCGGCCTTGTCGAACAGCGTGCGGCTCAGCGCGTCGATGCCCACCATCTCGCCGCGAAACGGCACAAGGTTGAGATACGCCTCCAGGATCTGGTCTTTGCGCCAACGCGCCTCCAGCACCTGGGCCGACACCGTCTGGCCGACTTTCTGCACAATGCTGCGTCCGCCCGCGCCGGCGCGCCAGTCTTCATCCATCAGTCCGGCCAGCTGCATGCTGATGGTGGAGGCACCACGGGTTCTGGTGTTCCACAAATTCCCCCACGCTGCGGCCGACACCGCGCGCCAGTCGACGCCGCTGTGTTCGTAAAAGCGCTTGTCTTCACTGAGCACCAGCGCCGTGCGCAGCGCTGGCGACACGTCAGGCAGCGCCACCCACTGGCCGCGCCGCACCGTTTTGTCGGTGCGCAGGCGCTGGATGAGTTCGCCGCTGCGGTCGAGGATCAGGGTTTCGGAGGGGCGGTAGTCGCGCTTGACTTCGTCGAAGCTGGCAACGGCCCAGGCGGGCGAGATTGCACCGCCTGTGAGAAGGAGGGCCAGTGCGATGCTTGAAAGAACACTCTTTGACTTGCGATTCATTTCTTTGTGCAGAGCCTCAGGTTGGTTCGGGTTGCCTGTACCGCCGGTAGATACGCGTCTGAATCGCTCGGCGGGTAGCTCTCGACGATGTCCTTGTCGCTCTTCGCCGCATCAGGAGCGAGATCCTGCAAGGTCTTCAGGCAAGCCGCGCGATCACCCAGTTTGAACTGCGTGAGCGCCAGGTCGTTTAGCACCCACGCCGACTCCACCCAATGGAGAAACGGCTTGCACTGCGTGGCGATGGGACTGATAACCGCCAATGCAGCCGCGTAGTCTTTCGCCACATAATTTTTCTTGAACGTCTTCTTCGACGCTTGAATGCTCTTGCGCAGGCAAAGAGGCTCAGGCTTGCGGTAGAGCCCCTCGAACCAGGCCCGCATGCCGCATAAATCCCTGCAGGCGTCGGCCCCATTGGTTGAGACCCGCACGTCCTGGCCTTCGGGTTTAAAGCTGACCTGGCAGGCCGATTTTCCTATCTTCGACTTGCTATCAACGATCACGCCATCGAGCTCACACACGTGGGCGTTGGCCCCCGTGGTTTGTATGCTGAACTTGCCGCGCGGTTGAACCTGAAGCGTTCCCCACGCGCCGTCACTGATCACGTATTCACCCTCTGCAGGTGTGCTGAACTGAGCCAAGGCCAGGTTGGCGCCCAGCAACATGAATGCATAAAAGGCGAGCTTCATTCCGGCGTCTCCAGTTTTCTTCATGCCGGCAGCCCGATCTTGGTCGCCGCATTGAAGAGCTGGAAAAATGGCGCCTGCCATGGCCCTTCGGACTCCACCGCCGTTTGCACCAGTACGGTTTGTGTCACGCGGTCCACCAGAACGCGCTGGCCGTGGTGGCCGTTCATCATCATCCAGCTGCCGTCGGGCTTGGGGTGCCAGAAGAAATACTTGTAGCCGGAAAGGCGCATGGCGGTGCCGTGCCGGCCTTGCGCATCAGCTGCCGACCATGAGGAGCATTCGTCAATCCACTTCTTGCTGACGACCTGGCGGCCTTCCATTACGCCGTCCTGCGCGATCAGTTGTGCCAGGCGTGCCCAGTCGCGCAGCCGCGCGCCGAAGCCTATGCAGTTGAACTCCTTGCCTTTGCTGTCGCACAGCCAGCTGGCGCCGCCCTCTGCGCCCAGCGGCTGCCACAGGGCTTCTTCGCAAAAGGCCGCCAGCGGTTTGCCGGTGACCTGGCGGATGACCATGCCGATGGTCAGCGGGCACAGTTCGTTGTAGTTGTAGCGCGTGCCGGGCGGCTCCTGCACGGCGTTCCAGCCGCGCACCACGGCCTCCAGGTCGCTGCCGCTGCCGAGGAGGGCGCGCGGGTAGATGGTGGGGTTGTCGCGATCGTGCAGGATGGCCGCACCGCTGGACATATTGGCCAGGTGGCGCAGGGCAATCCCGCCATGCAGCGTGCCTTTCAGTTCGTCAACATACATCTGCGGGGTGTCGTCCATGGAACGGATCAGGCCTCGGTCCAGGCAGATGCCCAGCAGCAACGACGTCACGCTTTTGGCCATGGACCAGCTCGTCATGCGCATGTCGGGCTTGCGGTCAAACTGGTAAGACTCCAGCAGGACCGTGCCCTTGCGTGCGATGAGCAGGCCCGTCACGGGCCAGGCCTTGAGGTAGTCCGCCGCCGATTCCGTAATGGGCGCGAATGCCTTGACGCCTTCGGTCGATGCCGCTTTCAGCGTGGAAGCCTGTGCGGGCGCGGCGATAGGCCGCGCCCGGAGCATGGCTTCGTAGCCGCCGGAATAATTGCCAATGCGGTAGTCCTTGTCGGTCCAATTGCGGTTGCCGCCCCAGCCGGTCGGGTAGCCGAAGCGCCGCTGCCAGCCGGTAGCGGCCGCAGCCGCTCCGCGCGGCAGCACAATGCCCGCGGCCAGGGCGGCAGCCAAGGCGCGACGCTGGATCATTTCGCGGCTTCCACCTTTACCCTCGCATTCGGAAACTCGCCAAACATCTCAGGCGCGTACATCGCCTCTACCCGGCTTGGTGGCAGCGCGAAGTCGCCGACGTTGTTCAGGCGCACGG
>NZ_JBDTPB010000060.1:0-10631 GCF_039932935.1 Polaromonas sp. | reverse complement strand
CCGCGCCTGCGCGAGCGCAAGGACCAGCTGGCCGGCACCATGTCGGGCGGCGAGCAGCAGATGCTGGCCATGGGCCGCGCGCTCATGAGCCGTCCCAAGGTATTGCTGCTGGACGAGCCGTCCATGGGTTTGTCGCCCATCATGGTCGACAAGATTTTCGAAGTCGTGAAAGACGTCTCTGCCCGCGGCGTGACGGTGTTGCTGGTCGAGCAAAACGCCAGCCGCGCGCTTGGCATCGCCAATCGCGGCTACGTCATGGAGTCCGGCAACGTCACCATGAATGGCGATGCGAAAGAGCTGCTGAACGACCCGCGCGTGCGGGCCGCCTACCTGGGCGAGTAAACCGAAGGTGCAGGGCGGCAGGGGCAGAACGCATCCTGCTTCCTTTCGCCTGCATTAAGGCGGTAACTTGCGTGGGCGCCGCGGGGGCATAAATGTCTTGCGGCGCCAAATTTTTGCGCATAAAGTACCGGCAAAGACGACCTGTCTCGCGCATGCATATGCCCAAGCCCGCCAACAAAGGGGAACCGCTATGAGCCAAAATCTTGTTCGCACCGCCACCGTGATCATTGCCTTTCTGGCTTCATCCTTTCTCAGTGGCGCCTCCGCCCAGTCGCTGCGCTGCAAGGGTGACCTGGCGCAGATTGGCAACTCCAAAAGCACCATCCTGCAAAAATGCGGCGAACCCGTCATGAAAGACACGTTCTGCAAGCCCATTCAAAGCGCGGTCTCCACGGCGCCGGTGGTCACGCCGGCCACGCCCGCCAATGGCAATTCCACCGGTGCGACCACCAACGTCACGGTCAACACCTGCCAGCAGGTCGAAGAATGGACCTACAACCCCGGGTACGGCCAGTTCATGACCATGCTGCTGTTTGAAAGCGGTTCGCTGGCTAGCATCCGTTATGGGGATCGTGTGACCCGGTGAGCCCCCATGCTTTTCACTTTGTGTAATGCGCTGCCCCCCCGAGTGGGCCACTGCGCCTGCGGCCCGGCAAAGCCGGTTCCGCGGCCCCTGCTTGAAAAGGCCAATCTCCGCGGCTGTGAGGAACTAAAAAAGGCCGGTCCTTTGCGGGAACCGGCCTTTTTTTCGCGAGGTGCAGTGGCGTCGAAGAGCCTGTGACCTGTAAGTTTGCTATAAATTTCATAGCTGCTTGCGCCCGATTAGAAGGGGCTACGGCACTAAATGCTTAAATTTTCGTGATCTGGCAGACCTGCGGGCCTGTCCGGCAGCTTAGTCCACCTTGGCGCCTGACGCCTTCACCACTTTTTCATATTTCGCCATTTCGCTTTTCATGAAAGCGCCGAACTGCTCGGGCGTATTGCCTACGGGTTCGGCCATCAGTGTGGCAAAGCGGGTTTTGGCTTCGGGCGAATTCAGCGCCGCGACAAACGCCTGGTTGAGTTTGGCGATCACGTCTTTCGGTGTGCCGGCGGGTGCCACCAGGCCCCACCAGGTATCGATCTCAAAACCCTTGAGCGTTTCAGCCACGGTGGGCACATCGGGCAGCATGGCGCTGCGCTTGGCGGTGGTGACGGCCAGCGCCTTGAGCTTGCCGGCCTTGATGTTGGCCGAGGCCGTGGCCAGGTTGTCGAAGTTGTAGTCCACCTGGCCGCTTAGCAAGGCAAGCTGCGCGGGGTTGCCGCCGTTGTAGGGAATATGCAGCGCAAAAATGCCGGCCTGCGCCTTGAACATTTCCCCGGCAAGGTGACCGGCGCTGCCATTGCCGCCGCTGGCGTAGTTGAGCTTGGCCGGGTTGGCTTTGGCGTACTTGATCAGGTCGGCCAGCGTGTTGATGTTCAGGCGCCGCGCAGAATCGGCATTGATCACCAGCACATTGGGCACTCGCACCAGCTGCGTGATGGGCGCAAAGTCGGTCGCCGCGTTGTAAGGCATCCTGCTGTAAAGCCAGGGGTTGATGGCGTGTGTTGCGACCGCCGAAATGCCGATGGTCATGCCGTCCGGCTGCGCTTTGGCGATGGCGTCGACGCCGATGTTGCCGCCGCCGCCGGGTTTGTTTTCAATGATGACCGGGCCCAGAGTGTCCTTGACACGCTCGGCCATCAGGCGAGCTGTCACGTCAATCGGGCCACCGGCCGCATACGGCACGATGATGCGCATGACTTTGGGTTGGGCCTGCGCGATAGGGGCGGAGAATGCCGCGCCGGCAATGAAAAGAGCGCCCAGGCATTTGCCGAGCAGGGAAGGAAGGAGGGAAACGGGTCGAATGTTCATGCCTGTATTGTTGCAAAAAATCAGGCTTCGTCTGCGCGAGGCTTTGGTCCTATGGTTAGCCGGTGAACGAGGGGCATACGCACCCATGAAAAAAGCCCCGGTTGAACAGTCAAGCAGGGCTTTTTTGGGGGGCCGTTGGCGGTTCAGGTTTCGGCGGGTACGGTTGCCTGGGCCTTTTCCTTTTCCGTCACAAACGAGTCCGCATAGAACTCGTCCTCAGGAAGCCCCGCCGCCGCGTACGCGGCCTTGGCCGAATCCACCACGATGGGCGCGCCGCAGGCATACACCTGGTGGCCCGACAGGTCGGCAAAGTCTTCCAGTACCGCCTGGTGGACAAAGCCGGTGCGGCCGGTCCAGTTGTCTTCGGGCAGTGCATTGGAAATCACCGGCACATAGCGCAAGTTCGGCATTTCGGCCGTGCGGGCCTTGACCCACTCGTCCATGTACAAATCGGCCGGGCGGCGCCCGCCCCAGTACAGCACGGCTGGACGCGTGATGCCCTTGAACTGCAGGTGCTCGATCAAGGCCTTGATGGGCGCAAAGCCCGTGCCCGAGGCCAGCAGCACCATGGGCTTGTCGCTGTCGTCACGCAGGTAAAAGCTGCCGAAGGGGCCTTCAATCCGCAAAATTTCCTTTTCTTTCATCGGGCCGAACACGTGCTCGGTGAACTTGCCGCCGGGCATGTGGCGAATGTGCAGCTCAACGCCGGGGTTGTCGGCCTGCGTGTGTGGCGCATTGCCCATCGAATAGGCCCGGCGGTCGCCGTCGCGCAACAAAAACTCCACATACTGGCCGGCGTGGTACTTGAAGACGTCGCTGGCCGGCAATTGCAGCCGCACCACCATCACGTCATGCGAGGCCTTGGCCAGGCTGTTAACGCGCACCGGCATTTTCTTGATGGGGAAGGCGCTTTCGTCGGTGACGTGGCGTGACTCAAGGACGACATCGCTCGTCGCTTTGGCGCTGCAGGTCAGGATGAAGCCATTAGCTTCTTCTTCGGGGGTCAGCGCCTTGAGCTGGTGGGCGCCATGGAGGACGGTTCCTTCGAGTTTTTTCGACTTGCAGGAACCGCAGGCGCCGTCCTTGCAGCCGTAGGGCAAGCCAATGCCCTGGCGGATGGCGGCTGCCAGCAGGGGTTCATCCACCTCTGCCACGAATGTCCGGCCACTGGGTTGCACGGTCACGGTAAAGCTCATATTCGGTATCCTTGCGGTATCTGTTCTCGACTCGGCCGGTTTTCCCGGCTGCCCCAATTTTGCCCTCAAACCTGAATCCCTTAGGCTCACTGCCTTTTCGCTTCCGCCGAGAGCGGATTTTGATCGTCGGCTGCGGCGATGTGGGCCTGCGTGTGGCGCGCAAGTTGCCGCGCCATGTCCGGCTGATGGCCCTGACCTCGTCGCCGGAGCGCGTGCCGGCCTTGCGCGCGCAAGGCATCGCGCCGCTGCAGGGCAATCTGGACGACGGCGCCTCTTTGCGGCGCCTGGCGGGGCTGGCCACCCGTGTGGTGCACCTGGCGCCTCCCCCTGGCGACGAACCCGACTGGCGCACGGACCCGCGTACGCTGGCGTTGTTGCGCGCCCTGCGCCTGCGCAGCCTGCCGCAATCGCTGGTGTATGGCTCCACCAGCGGGGTGTATGGCGACTGTGGCGGCGAATGGGTGCCAGAGACGCGGCCCTTGAGTCCCCACACACCACGCGCCCAGCGGCGTGTGCATGCCGAGGCACATCTGCGGCTGTTCGGCCGCGCCACCGGCACGCATGTGCACCTGCTGCGCATCCCGGGCATCTACGCGCCAGACCGTGAAGGCGGCACGCCGCGCGGACGGCTGCTCAAAGGCACGCCGGTGCTTCGCGCTGAAGACGACGTCTATACCAACCACATCCATGCCGACGACCTGGCCCGTGCCTGCCTGGCAGCCCTGTGGCGCGGCAAGCCACAGCGCATCAGCAACGCCAGCGACGACACGCAGATGAAGATGGGCGACTACTTCGACCTGGCGGCGGACCTCTACGGCTTGCCACGGCCGCCGCGCCTGGCGCGTGGCACCGCGCAAGACGAGCTGCCGCTGATGTTGTTGAGCTTCATGAGCGAGTCGCGCCGGCTGGACAATAGCCGCCTCAAAGAAGAACTGCGCGTGCAGTTGCGCTACCCCACGGTGGCCCATGGCCTGGCAGCCAAGTAAGCTCTGGGCGGGTCACCGCGACGGCTTATTGCTATCAAATCAATAGCTACTCGCGCTCGACTTGTATGGGCTGCAGAGGGTTTTTATATGAAAATCAGATGCCTGCAGGCTTTTTGAGCGACAGCATCCGATCCTGAGCCTTGAGCACAATGGTTTTGATCTCGGCGCCCTGCAACACCGTCAGCCGGACTTCTGCATCGGGTGCCGGCCGGGCCCACAACTTTTTGTAAAACGCCTCCAGCGTGGCCACCTTGGCATCATCCACCGCCAATACCACATCGCCCGTTCCCAGCCCGGCCAGCTCCGCGGGGCTTTCCTTGCTGACCCGCAGAATCTGAATGCGCCCGCCCTGGTCATTGGACGTAATGCCCAGCCACGGCCTGCGGCTTTGCGTGCTGGAGCCTGAGCGCTGCAGCTCCGCGAGAATGGGACGCAGCAAGTCCACCGGCACAAACATGTTGCCCGGCAGGCGGCGGTTTTCTCCGGTTGCATCAGACACCAGCAGCGAGCCGATGCCCATCAGCTCACCCTTCTGGTTAAAAAGCGGTGCGCCGCTGTGGTTGCCATTGCCGGCCAGCACCGGCGGGCTGGTGAACAGCGCAGCGTCAATGTGGTATTCCCAGCTGCCGGAGAACGCGCGCCGGTTGACCAGCCGCGTCATGCTCACGTCGCCATCGTCATCGGCCTGCGGGCCCGTGACGGCCATCAGTGTTTCGCCGGGCTGCAGGTCTTTGCTGCTGCCCAGGGGCGCCACTCCCACGCCGCGCAGCGGCAGCAGGGGCCGCAGCAGCCCAAAGCCCGTGGCCAGGTCATATGCGACCGCACGCGCCGGCAGCGTGCGGTTGTCCTGCGTCACGATCTCGATGTGTTCGGCTTCCAGCATCAGGTAGCCGATGGTCAGGATGAGGCCGTCCTGGCTGATTTGCACCCCCGAGCCGCCACGGCGCAAGCCCAGCGTTTCTGCGGAGCGGGCGTCTTCCATCGCCGTCACCTTGATGCCGACCACCGCTGTTGTGGCGCGGGTTAACGCATCAAGCATGGCCTGTGCCGCCGGCGGCTGCACAGTCGCCGCTTGCAGCGCCACCGGCCACAGCATGCCGGGCAGCAACGCGCTTGAAAGGAGAATGCAAAGCCACTGACGCAAGACAGTACGCATAACGAACTCCGGAAGCGGCGAGCAGGCACACCAAACAATCAGCCGTAGCTCAAGAATGCGCTTTCGCATAGGACGTTGCAAGTGGTCGGACAGAAAAATGCTGGGGCGAAAGTAACGGGCGTGTAGGCGGGAGGCGGCAAGTCCTTTGCTCTGGCGAGTCCGCATGCGTTCCTCTTTTTTGCGCTTGATCGTTCTTCGCCGCGCGTTGTCTCGTTCAGCGTCTGCGCGTGGCGCGGTTTTAACAATCTGGCCCCTCAATTTTTAAGTCTGAAGTGCTTCAAATTCAAAAGCACTACGTCGGCTTCGCAGATTTGAAGTGGGTAATCAATTAGTTGTAATTAATGCCAAAAACCGCTGTTGGAAATAAGGTAACTGCGCGATACACGCCCTGTTTCTTACGATACAGTTTGGAACAAATACGAGGGAGGCATTCTGCAAAGAGTGCAGAGCATGCCAAATAACAAGTACAGCGGCTGGAGGAGATTTGTGTCGCGCGTGAGCGCGGTGGCACACGCATCGCCGCCGCAATACAAGCGCCGCAGCAGCGGGAGCTTCCATTGACCGCTGCAAACCCAGTGGCCCAGGATGCACAGCCCACGCTGGCTGCGGCGCCGGGTGCCGACGCGCCGCCCCCCCCCAGCAACGCCCTGGCCGCCCTGTGCCTTGTGGCGCGCTTTCACCAGGTCGCAGCCGATCCGCACACCCTTGCGCATCAACTGGGCATCACGCCCAGCGACGACGTCGATTCCAGCACCTTGCTGCGTGCGGCCAAGCACCTAGGGCTCAAAGCCAAGCTGTCCCGGTCCAAGGCTGACCGGCTGAAGCTGGTTCCCTTGCCGGCCCTGGCCTTTCTAAAGCCCACCGACGAAGCCGCAAATAGCGCTGAGAAAAATGCTGAGAAAGGCGCCGAAAAAAGCGGCAGCGCTGTCCGCACGGTCATCCTGGCGCAATGCGATGGCCAGCGCGTGCTGTTTCAGGACCCCGCCACGCCTTCCAGCCGACCAACGATCGAGTCGGTTGAAGTTTTCGCGAGTCAGTGGACGGGTGAACTGATCCTCATTACCAGCCATGCTGCGCTGGCAGGCGAGCTGGCCAAGTTCGACTTTTCCTGGTTCGTGCCGGCCCTGGTCAAATACCGCAAGCTGCTGGGTGAAGTGTTGCTCATCTCTTTCGTGCTGCAGCTTTTCGCGCTGGTCAGCCCGCTCTTCTTCCAGGTTGTGATGGACAAGGTGCTGGTGCACCGCGGCCTCACCACACTCGACGTGCTGGTCATCGGCCTGGTGGTGGTGGTGGTGTTTGAAAGCGTTCTCAATGGTTTGCGAGCCTACGTCTTCAGCCACACCACCAGCCGCATCGACGTGGAACTCGGCGCGCGCCTGTTCCGTCACCTGGTGCAATTGCCGCTGGCCTACTTTCAGGCCAGGCGTGTGGGGGACTCGGTGGCGCGCGTGCGCGAGCTTGAAAACATCCGAAGCTTTCTCACCGGCAACGCGCTCACGGTGGTGCTTGATGTGCTGTTTTCGGTCATCTTTATCGCCGTCATGCTGTTTTACAGCGTGCCGCTCACGCTCATCGTGCTGGTCAGCCTGCCGCTGTACTTTGGCCTCAGCTTGGCCGTCGTGCCCATCCTGCGCCAGCGGCTTGACGTCAAGTTTGCGCGCGGCGCCGAGAACCAGTCCATGCTGGTCGAAACCGTCACCGGCATCCAGACTGTCAAAGCCAGCGCGCTGGAGCCCAGCTTTGGCAAACGCTGGGACAACCAGCTCGCCGCGTATGTCAGCGCCAGCTTCAAGACGCAAAACCTTGCCACTTGGGCGCATGAAGGCGTCAACCTGATCGGCAAGCTGGTCAACGCCGCCACGCTCTGGTACGGCGCCCACCTGGTGATGGACAACCAGCTCACCGTTGGCCAGTTTGTTGCCTTCAACATGTTTGCCCAGCGCGTGGCCCAGCCCATCATGCGCATGGCCCAGCTGTGGACAGACTTCCAGCAAACCGGCATTTCCGTCGCACGCCTGGGCGACATCCTGAACACCCGCACCGAAGTGCCGCCCACCAGCGCCGCGCAGTTGCCGCCCGTCAAAGGCCGCATCACGCTGGACGGCATCGTCTTTCGTTACCGGCCTGAGGCGCCACCAGTGCTGCACGGCATCAGCCTTGATGTAAAGCCTGGTGAGATCATCGGCATCGTCGGCCGATCCGGCTCCGGCAAAAGCACGCTGACCAAGCTGGTGCAGCGCCTGTATTCACCCGAAGGCGGTCGTCTGCTGGTTGACGGCATCGACATCAGCCTGATCGACGCCGCCCAGCTGCGCCGCCAGGTCGGCGTGGTGCTGCAAGAAAACCTGCTCTTTAACCGCAGCGTGCGCGAGAACATCGCCATCACCGACCCGGCCGCCCCCATTGAAGCCGTGGTGCGCGTGGCGCAGCTGGCCGGTGCGCACGAATTTATCAGCGAGCTGCCCGAGGGCTACGACACGCCGGTGGGCGAGCAGGGCAGTTCATTGAGCGGCGGGCAGCGCCAGCGCATTGCCATTGCGCGCGCGCTGTTCACCAATCCGCGCATCCTGATTTTTGACGAAGCCACCAGTGCGCTGGACTATGAAAGCGAAGCCATCATCCAGCGCAACATGGCCCACATCTGCAAAAGCCGCACCGTGCTCATCATTGCCCACCGCCTGAGCGCTGTGCGCCACGCACACCGCATCATCGTCATGGACAAAGGCAAGATTGTTGAAGCCGGCCCGCATGACGCGCTGATTCAGAAACCGCAAGGCTTGTACGCCTACCTGTGGCGCATGCAAGACGGCAAGCAGCCTACCGATACGACCGAAGGGGCCAGCGCATGAACAAGCCGCCTTTCGGCCCAGCGCAAGGCGCTGACATTGAAGACGTGGTGGCCGTGGGAGAAACTGCCCCCGAAGCCCAAGCAGCGCCAACTGCTGAAGCTTCCGCCGCACCCGCACAGCCGCCCAAGCCACCGCATCCCGTCATCGAGCTGCTGGCCCGTTACCGCGCCATCTTCAGCGCCGCGTGGGCCCATCGTGCGGAGCTGACCGGCCCCACGCGCCTGGCTGACGAAGCCGCTTTTTTGCCCGCTGCACTGAGCCTGCAAGACACGCCCGTGCACCCTGCGCCGCGCCGCTTTGCCTACGCCATCATGGCCTTGTTTTTCATCGCGCTGGTGTGGTCCATCTTCGGCCGGATCGACATCGTGGCCGTCGCACCGGGGCGCATCGTGGTCAGTGAACGCACCAAGCTGATCCAGCCGCTGGAGCGCAGCGTTGTCAAGCGCGTGCTGGTGAACGACGGCGACCACGTGCAAGCCGGCCAACCTTTGGTTGAGCTGGACCCAACCGCCGCCAACGCCGACAAAACCACCGCGCAAGACCAGCTCAAGTCGGCCCTGTCGGAAGTCCTGCGCGCCCGCGCCATCCAGCAGGCGCTACAAAATTTGCAGCAGGTCGCGCAAGCTGGGTCTGGGCTACAGGCCAAATACGTGCCTGATTTTCCCAAGGAGTGGTCTATTAGCGAGGTAGCTGGCGTCAAGGCCCAGCTGGAAGGCGAATGGGGTGACGTGACCGCCAAACTGGCCAAACTGTCATCAGAAATCAGCCGCCGCCAAGCCGAGATAGCCACAGCGCAAGCCGTGGTTGCCAAGCTAGAGACCACAGTGCCCATGGCGCAGAAACGTGAAACCGACTTCAAGCAACTGGTAGACCAGGGCTATATCTCCGGCCACGCCACGCAAGACAAAACCCGAGAGCGCGTCGAGCTAGAGCGCGACCTGACCACCCAGCGCGCCAACCTGCGGGCAGCGCAAGCCACCCTGCACGAAAGCGAAAACGCCCGCGCCGCCTACCTGGCCGAAGTGCGCCGCACCTTATACGAGCGCGAAGCCCAGGCCGACCTCAAACGCCAACAAGCCACACAAGAGCAAGCCAAAGCCACCCAGCGCGAAAACCTCACCACGCTGAAGGCACCCGTCGCCGGCGTGGTGCAGCAGCTCGCCATCCACACCACCGGCGGCGTCGTCACAGAAGCGCAATCACTCATGATCATCGTGCCCGACGGCGCACAAGTCACCGCCGAGGTAACGCTGGAAAACAAGGACATCGGTTTTGTGAACGTCGGCAACGGCGCCGAGATCAAGCTCGAGACCTTTCCCTTCACGCGCTACGGCACGGTATCCGCAAAGGTCGACCGCGTCACGGCCGATGCGGTGAACGACGAAAAACGCGGCGCGATCTTCCCGGTGACGCTGGCGCTAAAAACCAAGCAGATTGATGTGGACGGAAAGATGATTCAGCTGGTCCCCGGCATGAACCTGACCGCAGAGATCAAGACCGGTCAGCGGCGAGTGATTGAGTATTTGCTGAGCCCGATTCAGAAGGCGGGCAGTGAGAGTTTGAGGGAGCGATAGGCAATGAATTGCTCTGCAAGATTCAGTCATACCAGCTTGCATGCTTTGGTTTCGCAGTCTGAAGAAGCGACGTGTCAATTACCCATCAGTCAACGTGATCGTGCTCGGGCTACGCTCGTTCAAACATAAATTTCAAGGAGTCGCACATGGCTTTTATCTACGAAAAAATTTCACCCGAAAACTATGTTCAATTCAATATTGAAGCGGTTCGGAAAAAGTACCGCTTCCCCAGTATCAAAAACTGGATATTTGATCGCGATAAAAACATCTTTCTCATTAGAACGGAACCGATTCGAGATGATTTAGGGAGTGAAAATTTTATTCTTTACTTCAAAAATAAGGTCATGATTTTCTGCCTTCATCCCACTAATTACAGCAAGAACGAAGATGGCAGTACAAATCTGACATGGAATTTTAGTCCTGGCGCGGATCTCATGATTAATCACACTGCAACTGCCTTAGAAGTGCCTTCCGAGGACATTCGCAAAGAGTTAAGAGCAGCTTTGCAGTTGTATCAGCTTAGAGATCCGGGTGAATATGAATCAATGTGTCATTTCAATTTCACGTTCTGATGTTCATCGTTGAGGTTGTAAAAAAATCTCTGGCACGGCGCTTGCAACATCTCTCATCAAGG
>NZ_JBDTPB010000059.1:0-22598 GCF_039932935.1 Polaromonas sp. | reverse complement strand
GCGTAGTCGAACACCACGATGCCTTCCATGCGGGCGCGGTTGACCAGCAGCGACAGGTAGTTGGCGGGGCCCTTCACGGGTGCGGTGTTGTTGTACTGGCTGATGGCACCGCAAATGATGATGCGGGCACCGCGCGCCAGACGCGCCAGCACCATGTCCAGAATCTCGCCGCCCACGTTGTCGAAATAAATGTCGATGCCTTTGGGGCAATGCTCTTTCAGCCCGGCGCGCACGTCGCCGTTCTTGTAGTCGATACAGGCGTCAAAGCCCAGCTCGCTCACCACCCAGTCGCACTTGGCTTTGCCACCGGCAATGCCGACGACGCGGCAGCCCTTGAGCTTGGCGATCTGGCCGACCGTCTGGCCCACGGCGCCGGCGGCGCCCGAGACCACCACGGTTTCGCCCGCCTTGGGCAAGCCAACTTCCAGCAGGCCGAAGTAGCCCGTCATGCCGGGCATGCCCAGTACGTTGAGCCAGGAGGTGAGGCCCAGGCGCGGGTCGATCTTGAACATGCCGCTGCGCTTGATCTGGTCGGCCGGGATCAGGCAGTACTCCTGCACGTCGAGCGCGGCGTTGACATAGTCACCCACAGCAAAGGCCGGGTTTTGCGAGGCAATCACCTTGCCCACGCCGCCGGCGCGCATCACAGCGCCGATTTCCACCGGTGGGATGTAGCTCTTGGCGTCATTCATCCAGCCGCGCATGGCCGGGTCCAGCGACAAATACAGGGTTTTGACGAGCACGCCGCCCGGGCCGGGTTCGGCGACGGGCTCGGTGGTGAAGCTCCAGTTGTCACGGGTGGGCAGGCCGACGGGACGGCTGGCCAGTCGTATCTGGTGGTTGCTTAAAGTGGTGATGGCGCTCATGGATGTCTCCGCTGAATTTGTAGGAAGGGGCGTGTCGCCGAATGGTAGTGCCGGCAAGGTCTTGCGTCAGTCGCGCAGGCGATTCGGACAGGGCCGAGTCATCGTTTCGGTTTATGCTTTAGAGATGAAACTCCACAACTATTTCCGCTCTTCGTCGTCGTTTCGTGTACGCATTGCGATGGAGCTGAAGGGCCTCAGCTACGACTACGTCCCCGTGCACATCGCCAAAGGCGAGCACAAGCAGCCGCTTTATGCTGCGCTGGCCGCCGACACCCTGGTTCCTTTGCTGGAAGTCGACGGCGAAAAACTCTCCCAGTCCATGGCCATCATTGAATACCTGGATGAGACACACCCCGAGCCGGCCCTGCTGCCGGCCGATGCGATGGGCCGGGCCAAGGTGCGTGCGCTGGCCCAGTCCATCGCCTGCGAAATCCACCCCGTCAACAACCTGCGCGTGCTCAAGTACCTGGTGAAAGAGCTGAAGCTCGATGAAGCGGCCAAGAACGCCTGGTATGTGCACTGGTGCCGGGAAGGGCTGGAATCTTTCGAGCGCCAGTTGGCCCAATTGCCGGCATCGACTTACTGCTACGGCAACACACCCACGCTGGCTGATTGTTGCCTGGTGCCGCAAATCTTCAACGCCAAACGGTTTAACGTGAGCTTTGACGGACTACCCCGCACCATGGCCGCGTTTGACGCCTGCATGGCGCATCCTGCGTTCCAGAAAGCGCAGCCTTCCGCCTGCCCCGACAACGAAGCCTGATCGCTGCAACGTGCCGGCATTTCAGAACAACTGGCTTGTGCCCGAGTGGCCCGCGCCGCAGGGGGTGAAAGCTGTTTTTACCACCCGTGGCGGCGGTGTTTCCGAGGCGCCTTTTGAAAGCATGAACCTCGGCGACCACGTGGGCGATCAGCCCGCGCGGGTCGCGGCGAACCGGGCTTTGCTGGCAAAGGCCATCGGCCGCCGGCCGGTGTTCCTCAAGCAGGTGCACGGCACGGATGTCGTTCAACTGGACGCCGATACGCCCGATGGGCATGTCGCCGATGCCTGCATTTCGACTCAATCGGAACAAGCCTGCTGCATCATGGTGGCCGATTGCCTGCCTGTGCTGCTGGCCACGGACGATGGCCGCGTTATTGCGGCGGCGCATGCCGGCTGGCGGGGGCTGGCCGGCACGGGAGGTGTCGGTGTGCTCGAGTCAATTTACAAGCAATTAATAGCCACAAGGCAAGATGGCCGGGCGCAAGCAGCTATCAAAATAATAGCGTGGATGGGCCCCTGCATTGGACCGGATGCGTTTGAAGTGGGGCCGGAAGTCAAGCTGGCGTTCGAATCGGTTCAACCGGAAGCGGCCGCCTTGTTCACGCGCATTGCCGGTGCAGATGGAAAATTTCTTGCCAACCTGCCGGGCTTGGCGTGCCTTCGGCTGGAGGCCATGGGCATTACAGCGGTTTATGGCAACGACGGCAGCCCCGCATGGTGCACCGTGGGCAATGCCTCACGCTTTTTTTCGCATCGGCGCGATGCCGGCCCCAGTGGCAACGGTATGGGCACCACTGGCCGCATGGCCGCCTGTGTCTGGAGGGAGTGACCCTGGCGTTTCTGCGGCGCCGGGCGCTGAAGGCTTCAGGGCAGGCTTGGCGGCTTGGCTTCGCGAGCATCTTCCGGCAAAGCCGTGTCCGCGTGTGCCTTTTCGCCAGCCTTCGCCCCGGCCGACGGTTCTTCGGGTTGCGTCAAGGCCTGCGCCGCACGCTTTTTCAATGCCTTGCTGCGGGCCGGTGCGCCCATCAGGTAAACCACCAATGCCACGGGCCCCACGCCATAGAGTACAAAGGTCATCACCGCCCCCAGCACCGTTCCGGTGCTGTTGGTGGCTTCCGCCACACTCATCATGAGCACGACGTATATCCAGGCAATGACAATCAAATACATAAACTATGCGTGGGGTCAGGAATTTTCAAAGCAAATCCTACGATACTGATGGTGTGCTCAAAAGAGTCGCCGGACTCAACATGATCGGGGAGACAAGATGAATTCTGACGCAAACTGGGCTCAGGCCGCCCAGCAGATGCAAGAAACCTTTGGTGCGGGCCTGCAGCAGGCCATGAGCGCCATGACCAGCGCCGGTATGCCTGCCGGCTTTCCTCCCGGTTTCCCTCCGATGAACGCTCCCCGGCCCGCGCAGTCGCAGCCGGCCCTGCAGTTTGATGCCGAAAAGCTCCAGGCATTGCAGCAGCGTTACGTTGCCGACGCTTCGGCTTTGTGGAACCAGGGTTTACAGGCAGGCGCCGACACGCTCGCGTCGGCTGATCGCAGGTTTTCCGCCGAGGCCTGGAAGGCCAATCCCGTTTCGAAGTTTTCGGCCTCTGCCTACCTGCTGAACGCCCGAACCCTCATGGCCCTGGCAGATGCGGTGGAAGGCGACGCCAAGACCCGCGCCCGACTGCGCTTCGCCGTCGAGCAATGGATGGCCGCCACGGCCCCCAGCAATTTCCTGGCGCTCAATGCCGAGGCGCAGCAAAAAGCCATCGAAAGCCAGGGCGAGAGCATTGCCCAGGGCCTCACCAACCTGCTGCACGACCTGAAGCAGGGCCACGTGTCCATGACCGACGAACGCGTCTTCGAGGTCGGCAAGAATGTTGCCACCACCGAGGGTGCGGTGGTGTTTGAAAATGAATTCTTTCAGCTGCTGGAATACAAGCCGCTGACGGCAAAGGTCTATGAAAAACCTTTCCTGCTTATTCCGCCGTGCATCAACAAGTTCTACATCCTTGACCTTCAGCCTGAAAACTCGTTGATCCGTTATGCCGCCAGCCAGGGGCACCGCACCTTCGTGGTGAGCTGGCGCAACCCGGACGAGTCGATGGCCCAAAAGACCTGGGACGACTACATCGAACATGCGGCCATCAAGGCCATCGAGGTGGTGCAGGAGATCACCGGCGCCAAGACCCTGAATGCGTTGGGCTTTTGTGTAGGCGGCACCATTCTCGGCACGGCGCTGTCGGTGCTGGCTGCGCAGGGAAAAAAACCGGTGGCCAGTGCCACGCTGTTGACCTCGTTTCTGGACTTCACCGACACGGGCATCCTCGACATCTTCATCGATGAAACCTCGGTGAAGTACCGCGAGGCGGAAATGGGGAAGGGCGGTTTGCTCAAGGGCCAGGATCTCGCCTCCACCTTCAGCTTTTTGCGCCCGAACGACCTCGTCTGGAATTACGTGGTCGGCAATTACCTCAAGGGCGAAACGCCGCCGCCTTTTGACTTGCTGTACTGGAACAGTGACTCCACCAACCTGCCGGGCCCGTTTTACGCCTGGTATCTGCGCAATACCTATTTCGAGAACAACCTCGTCAAGTCTGGCAAGCTCGTGGTGTGCGGCCAGAAAGTGGACTTGCACAAGGTCGACATTCCTGTGTACATCTATGGCTCGCGTGAAGACCACATCGTGCCCATCGGCGGCGCCTACGCCTCCACCCAGCATTTGCCCGGCAAGAAGCGATTTGTCATGGGCGCGTCGGGTCACATCGCCGGCGTGATCAACCCGCCGGTCAAGAAAAAACGAAGCTACTGGACGCGCGACAAGCTACCCCAGGGCAAATTTCCCGCCACACAAGCCGAGTGGCTTGAGGGCGCGACGGAGCACCCCGGCAGCTGGTGGACAGACTGGTCGGACTGGCTCAAGGGCCACGCCGGCAAGCAAATTGCTGCGCCCAAAGCCTATGGCAACCGCAAGCACAAGGCCATTGAGGCCGCACCGGGGCGCTACGTCAAGGCCAAAGCCTGAGCCGGGCCGGGGCCGTCCCAAACCGCATTCATCATCAACGTATCCAGAAACTTCAAAAGGGACACATCATGGAAGACATCGTTATCGTTGCCGCCGGCCGCACTGGCGTGGGCAAATTTGGCGGCTCACTCGCCAAAATCCCCGCCACCGAACTGGGCGCTGCCGTCATCAAAGGTGTGCTGGAGCGCGCGGGCCTCAATGCCGACCAGCTCGGCGAAGTCATTCTGGGCCAGGTATTGACGGCCGGCGTCGGCCAGAATCCCGCGCGGCAGGCTGTTATCAAGGCGGGCTTTCCCAACGGCATCCCCGGCCTGACCATCAACGCGGTGTGCGGCTCGGGCCTCAAGGCCGTCATGCTGGCCGCACAGTCCGTAGCCACGGGCGACAGTGAAATCGTGATCGCTGGCGGCCAGGAAAACATGAGCGCATCCCCGCACGTGCTCAATGGCTCGCGCGATGGTCAGCGCATGGGCGACTGGAAGATGGTTGACTCCATGATCGTCGATGGTCTCTGGGACGTCTACAACCAGTACCACATGGGCATCACCGCCGAGAACGTCGCCAAAAAATACAGCATCAACCGCGAAGCGCAGGACGCACTGGCGCTGGGCAGCCAGACCAAGGCCGCGGCCGCGCAGGATGCGGGCAAATTCAAGGATGAAATCATCCCCATTTCGATCCCGCAAAAAAAGGGCGATCCTGTAGTGTTTGCCGCGGACGAATTCATCAACCGCAAGACCACCGCCGAAGGCCTGGCGGGCCTGCGCCCGGCTTTCGACAAAGCCGGCGGCGTGACGGCCGGCAATGCCTCGGGCCTGAATGACGGCGCCGCCGCCGTGATGGTGATGACGGCGAAAAAAGCCGCAGCCCTTGGCCTCAAACCCCTGGCCCGCATCGCCAGCTACGCCACCACCGGTCTTGATCCCGCCTACATGGGCATGGGCCCTGTGCCGGCGTCGACAAAAGCGTTGCAGCGCGCCGGCTGGAAGGCGCAAGACCTCGACCTCCTCGAAATCAACGAAGCCTTTGCTGCCCAGGCTTGTGCGGTCAACAAGGAAATGGGCTGGGACACCAGCAAGGTCAACGTCAACGGCGGCGCCATCGCGATCGGCCACCCGATCGGCGCATCCGGCTGCCGCATCCTCGTGACGCTGCTGCACGAAATGGTGCGGCGCGACGCCAAAAAAGGCATTGCCAGCCTGTGCATTGGCGGCGGCATGGGGGTTGCCCTCACACTGGAACGCTGAATATGAGGTAAAACAAGCTGCAGCCGGCGTTGGATGCGCGCAAGTAGCTATTAAATTAATAGCAATACGGAACACACCCGGCGACGGAAGTTGTCAGCCAGTCAAACGGTTTCGAAATAATTCACAAGATCAAGGAGAGCGCAATGGCAAAAAAAGTAGCGTATGTCACAGGCGGGATGGGCGGCATTGGAACCGCCATCTGCCAGCGGCTGGACAAGGATGGATACACGGTGGTGGCCGGTTGCGGCCCTACGCGCGACTTCAGCAAGTGGCTCGACGAGCAAAAAGCACTGGGCCATACTTTTTACGCCTCGGTGGGCAATGTCGGTGACTGGGACTCCACCGTCGGGGCCTTTGACAAGGTCAAGGCCGAGCACGGTCCGGTGGCCGTACTGGTCAACAACGCCGGCATCACGCGCGACGGCCAGTTCCGCAAGATGAGCAAGGCCGACTGGGACGCCGTGATCTCGACCAACCTCAACAGCATGTTCAACGTGACCAAACAGGTCATCGAAGGCATGATCGAAGCGGGCTTCGGCCGCATCATCAACATCTCGTCGGTCAACGGCCAGAAAGGCCAGTTTGGTCAGGTGAACTATTCCACCGCCAAAGCGGGCTTGCACGGTTTCACCATGGCGCTGGCGCAAGAAGTCGCCAGCAAGGGCGTCACGGTCAATACCGTGAGCCCGGGTTATATCGGCACCGACATGGTCAAAGCCATTCGCCCCGATGTGCTGGAGAAAATTGTGGCCGGCGTGCCGGCCAAACGACTCGGCCAGCCTGAAGAAATCGCCTCCATCATTTCCTGGATCGCCTCCGACGAAGGGGGCTATGCCACAGGGGCTGACTTCTCCCTCAATGGCGGGCTGCACATGGGCTGAGCGTTGCCTGCTGATGCTTGCTAAAACCCGCTTCGGCGGGTTTTTTGCATTTCGGCGTAGCACTCATTCCTTGTTGGTATCGAGGTATGGTTTTGCGGGGCCGCCAGGGTCAACAACCTGAACGCCCGTGGGGGATTGGCAGGGGCCGCCTGGTACAGCTGTAGTAAATTGAAGAAACGTTCTACGGGGACAGCCTGCATGCTCAGGCTGCGTCGCAGGCCTTCCTTAACCGCCGCCATGAAGGAATCCCTCTCGCATGCCCCACAGCGTCTCCCTGATCAGCACCATCGCCGCAGGCCTTGGCCTGGCCCTGATATTTGGCTTTCTCGCCGTGCGGCTGCGCTTGCCGGCATTGGTGGGCTATCTGCTGGCCGGTGTGATCATCGGCCCCTTCACGCCGGGTTTCGTGGCGGACGCGGAGATCGCGAGCCAGCTCGCCGAAATCGGCGTGATGCTGCTGATGTTCGGTGTGGGCCTGCATTTCTCACTGGATGATTTGCTGGCGGTGCGCAAGATCGCCGTGCCTGGCGCCATCGTGCAGATGACCGTGGCGACCGCACTTGGCATGGGCCTGGCGCACTGGTGGGGCTGGAACCTCGGTGGGGCGCTGGTGTTCGGCTTGTCGCTGTCGGTGGCCAGCACCGTGGTGTTGCTGCGGGCGCTCGAAAGCCACGGCATCCTCGATTCGGTCAACGGGCGCATCGCGGTGGGTTGGCTGGTCGTTGAAGACCTGGCCATGGTGCTCGTGCTGGTGTTGTTGCCGCCATTGGGCGGCTGGCTGTCGGGCAAAGTCGATGCCGACGTCAATGCGCTGTGGAAAACGCTGGGCATCACGCTGCTTCAGGTGGGCGGTTTTGTGGCCTTGATGCTGGTCGTGGGGCGGCGATTCTTTCCGTGGGTGCTGTGGCAGGTGCAGCGCACCGGTTCGCGCGAGCTGTTCACCTTGTGCGTGGTGGCCGCGGCTGTCAGCATAGCCTTCGGCGCCACGGCGCTGTTCGGTGTGTCCTTTGCGCTGGGCGCCTTCTTTGCCGGCATGGTGATGCGCGAGTCCGAGTTCAGCCACCGCGCGGCCGAAGAGTCGCTGCCCTTGCGCGACGCTTTCGCCGTGCTGTTTTTTGTCTCGGTCGGCATGCTGTTCGATCCCTGGGTGTTGCTCGAGCGGCCGCTGCAGGTGCTGGCGGTCGTGGGCATCATCATCGTGGGCAAGACGCTGGCGGCCGGCGTGCTGGTCATGGCCTTTCGCTATCCGCTCAACACGGCGCTCACCGTGTCGGCCAGCCTGGCGCAGATTGGCGAGTTTTCCTTCATCCTGGTGGGACTGGGTGCGTCGCTGGGCCTGTTGCCGCCTGAAGGGCAAAGCCTGGTGTTGGCGGGCGCGCTGATTTCGATCGCACTCAACCAGCTGGTGTTCAAGGCAGTTGAGCCGCTGCAGAAATGGATATTGGCCCAATCGCCGCTGGCGCGCAAGCTTGAAGCGCGTGATGACCCGACCGCCGAGTTGCCGGCCACCACTGATGAAAAATACCTGTCGAACCATGTGGTGCTGGTCGGCTATGGAAGGGTGGGGCGGCGCATTGCCGACGCGTTAAAAGCCCACCACATTCCTTTTGTGGTGGCCGAGCAGAACCGCGAAGCCGTGGAGCGTTTGCGGGCGCAGGGCACGGCCGCCGTCTCGGGCGATGCTGTTGAGGCCGAAGTGTTGATCCAGGCACACATTGCGCAGGCGCGCATGCTGGTGATCGCCACGCCCGACACGCTGGATGTCAGGCAGATCGTGGCCACGGCACGGGCGCTGAATCCAGCCATTGAAACCGTGGTGCGCACGCATAACGAAGCCGAGGCCCGCTTGCTCGACAGCGAGAAAGCCGGCAAGGTTTTTCTGGGTGAGCATGAGTTGGCGCAGTCCATGACGCGCCATGTTCTGGAGCGTGCTGCGGCCACAGCGGCCTCAAAGGCCGCGCATTAGCCCCTGGCCCGCAGCACCGCCGCCCGTACCAGTGGCAACCGGTCATTGCCAAAATACATGTCGTCTCCGACGAAGAAGGTCGGTGAACCAAAAGCGCCCCGCTGTATCGCCTCATCGGTGTTGGCTTTGAGCTGGTCCTTGATGTCTGGCCTTGCAATGCCGGCCAGGAATGCCTCGGCATCTATGCCCGCTTGCCGACACACGGCGGCCAATACGTCATCCTGTGAAATGTCTTCTTCGCGCGTGAAATAGGCGGCAAAAACGGCTTCGACAAACGTGAGGTAGTGCGGCTGCGCTGCAGCATCCTGCGCAATCCACAGGCAACCGCGCATGGCTTTGACGCTGTTGACCGGAAACACCTTGGGTGGAAAAACAATGCTCAGGCCCGCTTCGCGTGCACTGTCCCGAACATCCTTGAGCATGTAACGGTTCTTCGGCGAGTTCATGTCCTCGCGCGCCGCGTAAATGCCTTTGTTGACGCTGTTGAAAATACCGCCTACCAGCACCGGGCGCCAGCGGATATCTTCGTTGAGCTCAGCGGCCAGCGGCTGTATGTTGCGAAAGGCGAGGTACGTCCAGGGGCTGGAGCAGTCAAAGAAGAATTCAATCATGGGAGTCCCTGTTCTGAAAGTCAGGAAGCCGTGTGGGCGCCGTCGCGAATGCTTTGTGCGGTCTGCCCAAACAGCGCCTTGCGCGCCTCTTCGGTCAGCGCCGGGGCGCGCAAGGCTTTGCCCAGGTCCAGTCCTCGCCTGACGGCGGGCCTGTCGAACAAGGCGTCGTACCAGCGCTGTACGTGGGGAAACTTGCTCAAGTCCACCTGCTGGGCCTTGTGCGTGCGCACCCACGGAAAGATAGCCATGTCGGCGATAGAGTAATCCGCCCCTGCAACATGTGCTCCTGTGCGCGCCAGCTGCGCGTCCAGCACACCGTACAGCCGGTCCACTTCCTTGTTATAGCGGTCGATGGCGTAAGGAATTTTTTCCGGTGCGTACAGCAGAAAATGCCCGTTCTGTCCCGCCATCGGGCCCAGTCCACCCATTTGCCACATCAGCCACTGCAAGGCCTGGTAGCGATTACGAAAATCTGCAGGCAGGAAGCGGCCGGTTTTTTCTGCGAGGTACAGCAGAATGGCGCCGCTTTCAAACACCGCGACCGGCGCGCCGCCAGGCTCTGGCGCATGGTCAACGATGGCCGGCATTCGGTTGTTGGGGCTGATGGCGAGAAACTCCGGTGTGAATTGCTCACCCTTGCCGATGTTCACCGGGACCAACCGGTACGGTAGTCCGCATTCTTCCAGCATGATGGAAATCTTCCACCCGTTGGGTGTCGGCCAATAGTGCAGGTCAATCATGGTTCGTCTCTCGTGTGCTGAAAGTTTTGCGTAGATCAGATCGGTGGCGCCAAATGCGGGTGCTCGGCCGCCATCCAGCGCGCTTCCACGCTGTCCGGCCGCATCAGTTGAAAATCCAGGAAATCGAAACCAGGAGCCACTGCGCATGCGACCAGCGTAAACGCATGGGTGTCGTCAGGGTCTGGCTGTGCGGCCTGCCACAGACCGGCCCTGACCACTTGTTGGGGCTCACCACACTGCGAGCCGGTGTGAGGCGCATCGGGCCGCGCAACAGGAGACAGCCAGGCCTGGTGGAGTTGCTTGCTTGGTATCTCGGCTGTCCACAGTGTGAGTGGCGCCCCTTCCAGATGAATCCACACCTCGTCAGACAGGACCCGGTGCCATCGGGAGTGGTTCCCCGCTTCGAGCAGAAAGTAGATGGAGGTCAGGGCGTTTCGGGCGGGCCTGCCGTCCTGGGGAATCACTGTGCAGGCGGATCGGAATACTTCGCGGTACCAGCCTCCTTCCGGATGGGGCTCCAGCTTCAGTTGCTCAATCAGCTGCTGTGCACGGGAGGTCGGGTTGGCGTGGACCAGGCTGTGGGTGGGCTTTGGCATGAGGCGCAGTGTGCCTCAAACTCGCTCAGCGCCCCGAACTGCGGAAATTCAGCGGGCCGCCAGGCGGGCCAGGCGCGGGCGGGGCGTTCAAGGTCTGGCCGCGTTGACTCCCTTATTCCAGGTCTTCAATGGCCAGACTGTGGTACTTCTGGGCATACGAAAAAGGAACCTTGCGGACCACTTCCATGATGCGCTCTGTCGCTTCCCGCGAGGATGCGGGAATCATCAGCGCGTGGTGGCCTTCGCGGGCGAGGTCCACGTATTTATGCACAGTAGCGCCTTCCGTTCCGACGCGCGGCAGGGTCACCTCTGAATGGCCGTCGACGTGGCCGATATCCGCGAGGATTTCTTCGGGTGTCAGCAGCATGACCCCGTCGCTGCCGGTCTCCAGCTCGTGGGCAATCTGCCTGGCGTCGTCAGCGTCGGGAAACATGATGAACGCGTAGCCCGTGGGATAAAACACGCCGCCCATGCTCAGCATCTTCTTGGTCATTTCAAAGTTTTTCATGGCGAATCCTTTCATGCATTAACTTGCGTCAAATCATTAAGGCGCAGAAAACAGGAATTTCCGGTCAGCAACAGCATCCTCTGCCTGTCAGACATGGTCGTCAAGTCAAGGATGTGGCCCCCACGCTTTTCACTTCGTGTAATGCGCTGCCCCCCCGAGGGGGCGCTGCGCCTGCGGTCTGGCGAAGCCAGTCCCGCGGCCCTTGCTGGTTAGGATAAAGTCCTCACTCCTGCGTGGGGGCGGACGGCTAATTCAGCTCTTCTAGCTTGAGCGTCGGGTCGGCCATGACGCGCACTGTGCTTTGCAGGCTCTGCAGGAGCTGGTTGGCAAAATAGCTGCTCTGGGTATCGGGCTCGAGTGCGGCCATCACGAGGTTGCCCAGTGGCTGGTTGAGTGGCACGTAGTAGCTGCCGCGGGGCGCGTCCACCACACCGCGGGCCAGGCTGACCTGGACCTTGATGACAGCCTTGGCGTCAGCGATGGCGCCGCGCACGTCCTGGCGCTCGCCAGATGTGCTGGAAACCTGGCGATAGCTGTCGCCGAGCATGGAGCCCTGTTCTGCAACGCGCAGCACCTGTACGCCGTGCAGCCGGAGCCTGTCTACGGCCACGGTGGATGCGGCCGACAACCAATAGCCGCAAGGGCGAGCCCGGGCTTTGAGGCTGCGTAGCGCAAGCGCGGAATCCCAGTCCACTGACAGGGCCTTGTCGGCGCCTGTCACGGGGTCGAGCATGACCAGATCGTATTGCGCGGAAGTAGGAGCAGCCTCCACGACGGCTTCATCCTTGCATGCCTTGGCGCCGACTTCCTTGTCGATGTAGGGACGCAGCTGCTGCAGTTCGCTGGCGCGCTGCGCGGTGCTTGCGAGTGCGCTGGTAATGGCTGTCACGTGGGTGTGCACGCGCCGCTGGATATGCAGGCGGCCAATGCCGACGCCGCGTGTCTCGATCAGCAGGCTGATGGCGTTTTTCAGTCCGTACACGTTGCGTCCGGTGTCGGGCTGGGTCCCGCCCATGGAGATTTTTTTGTCGGCCAGATCGCTTGAGGTGGTGTAGTACCACTCGGTCGTGAGGTTTTGCCCCTTCAGCGCGGCCAGCAAAGGCCGGCGGTACCACTCTTCCGCGGCCTTGGTCAAAAACTCCGGCAGGTTGGCTGTGGTGGCGTACTGAAACAGAGCGTCATATTTCTGGATTGCGCCGAATTTCTGCAGATAGCGCCCCACCACTGTGTACTCGTGGGCATCAACCACAAGCGTGGGGTTGTAGTCCCGCGCGAGCCTGGCCAGTGCCTGGGCTTCAGGTGTATTGAGCAGCAGGTGGTCGCGGTTCATGTCGAGACCGCCGGTGGTGGCGCGTTGGTCGTTTGCCGCACCGTCCGGATTGGCGCGCGGAACGATCACCACATTGATGCGGTCCAGCGCAGGCAGCAGCAAGCCTTGTGCGAGCTCCCTGGCGATCACCAGCAGCGCCTCGCTACCGGCGGGTTCGTCGCCGTGTTGCTGGCCCACCAACAGCACCGTGGGTTTGCCCGCGGAGTGCATCACAGTGGGGTCCGTGCCGCCGGCACGGGTCAGAACCAATGCCTCAAGCGTTTCGCCGCGTTGTGATCGGCCTATGGGCACCACGGCGGCCCGGATCCCGGGCGTGCGTGATGCCGCGCTGGCCTGCTCGCGCAGCCATGTCTGGATCTCGGCCTGCGTGGTGAACGTGGTGCGGCCTGGTTGAAGGCCTGGCGTGTTGTAGACAACGGCGGGTGCCGGAAAGCGGGCAGCTACCGCATTGCTGTAAGCCTCCGGCTGGCTGGCTGTTGGCGATGAGGGAGTGAGCGCAACAGGCGGTGCGACCGGCGAAGTCTGGGCCGCCGGCGCGGCGGGCGCGGGGCGCTGAGCAGAGGCGACCGGGGCTGGCGCTGAAGGCTGTGTGGAAGGCGGCGTCCATGGGGGTAGGGGCACCGAAGTGCATGCCACCAGCAAAGTCAGCGGAACCAGCAGGGCAAGCGAAGGCGCGCGGGAAGTGCACAGGGCCGAGAGGGGGCGGAATAGGAATTTTTGCGGCATGGTCGTCGTGGGGTCCTGCGATGAAGCGCGAGCCTTTGAATGGGGTGGCTGTCATTATTACCCGCTTGGCGGGTGACGGCGTACTGATGCAGCGTTCGCCGGGGCAGCGGGAAAAGGCGAAACCCTTGCGCTTCCTGTATTCCTACACCAGCGCCCCGGGGTTTCCCACAGATCGTGCGCGGGCTGCGCTCTAAATTGGCTGGGCGGTTGGCCTTTTCGGCCGCGTGATTTCACCCCACAGATAGACACTTTTAACCCAAAGAGGATTCCCCATGAGCAAAGCACCTGCGAAAAAGCATGACGCCGTCGACCTGCTGGATGCTGACCATATCGCTGTTAAAAAACTTTTCACCACGTTCAAGAAGTTGTGTGACAGCAATGCATCGGGCGAGGAAAAACGCGAAGTCGCCGACCAGATTTGCCAGGAGCTGACGGTGCACGCGCAAATGGAAGAAGAGATTTTCTATCCACAGCTTCGTGCGGCCATCAATGACGATCCCCTGCTCGATGAGGCCGAAGTGGAACACAGTACGGCCAAAGACCTGATTGCGCAGATATCAGGAATGGACCCGGAAGACGACCTGTATGACGCCCGGGTAACCGTGCTCGGCGAGTACATCGACCACCACGTCAAGGAAGAGCGCGAGGAAATGTTTGTGAAGGCCCGCAAGTCCAAGCTGGACCTGGTCGCTTTGGCTGATGAATTGAGCCAGCGAAAGATGGAGTTGATGGACGAGATAAAGACCGCGGAAGTCTGACGGACTGCAGCCCGCGGCTGCGCAAGACCCTGTGCAGCGGGCGGGCGCGTCCTTTCTGGGAAAATGGGGCGATGTCAGCCCCATTTTCATTTGCGCCCACATCGGGCGCGCCAGCTGCGTTGCCGGTTAACCCGTGGCGATTAAGCGTTGCGCCCATGATGGACTGGACGGATAGGCACTGCCGCCACTTTCATCGCCTGCTCTCCCGCAGCGCCTTGCTTTATACCGAAATGGTCACCACCGGTGCGCTGATTCACGGCGACGTGGCGCGCCATTTGCGCTTTAACACCGAAGAGCACCCTGTCGCTTTACAACTGGGTGGCAGCGAACCGGCTGATTTGGCCCGTTGCGCCCAGCTCGGTGCCCAGTGGGGTTACGACGAAATCAACCTCAATTGCGGCTGTCCCAGCGAACGCGTGCAGCGTGGCGCCTTCGGCGCGTGCCTGATGGCCGAGCCGCAGCTCGTGGCCGACTGCGTCAAGGCCATGGTTGATGTCGTGGAGGTGCCCGTCACGGTCAAGCACCGTATCGGCATCGACAAGGCCGAAAGTTACGAGTTTGTACGTGACTTTGTGGGAACCGTCAGCGAGGCCGGTTGCAAGGTGTTCATGGTGCATGCCCGCAACGCCTGGCTCAAGGGCTTGTCGCCCAAAGAGAACCGCGAGGTGCCGCCGCTGCGCTATGAGCTGGTTCATCGGCTGAAAAAAGAGTTCCCCCATTTGGTCATCGGCATCAATGGCGGCATCAACACCAGCGAGCAAGTCGTTGAGCAGCTTGCCGAGCTCGATGGCGTGATGGTCGGCCGCGAGGCCTATCACAACCCCTGGTGGCTCGCATCCTGGGATGCCGAATTTTTCGGCGCGGCGGCTACCGCCGCGGACCGCACCCGCGAGCTTGTCGAAGAGCAGATGTGCGACTACATGGTTCGCGAGGCCGTTGAACACGGCACCCCCAAAAGCGCCATCGCGCGGCACATGCTGGGGCTGCGCAACGGCTTGCCCGGTGCGCGGCGCTGGCGCCAGGTCTGGAGCGACCACCGCCTTCGCGACATGAGCCCTCATGCGGTGATGACGTTGGCGCATGCGTCATCCCTTGCATCGCCGGTCATTGCCGAAGTCCCCCTGGCGGCGAATGCCTGATTCAGCGCAAAGGCATCCGCGCCAGGCGACGGCCCTTCTTTGGCTGGTGCCGGCGCTCTGGACAGTGAATTACATCGTGGCGCGCAAAGCACCCGGGGTGATCGGTCCCTATCTGCTTGCCTTCGGACGTTGGGGTCTGGCTGCCTTGTTGCTGCTCGCGTTGACCCGTTCGGAGCTGTGGCGTCAGCGCGCGGATATCGCCGGGGTGTGGTGGCAGTACCTGATTCTGGGAACTTTGGGCATGGTGATCTGCGGCGCCTGGGTGTACCAGGGCGCTCGCTCCACCGGGGCGATGAACATTGCGCTTATTTATTCTGCGTCTCCGGTGCTGATCGGCCTGGGCGCCGTGCTTTGGCTGGGTGAACGCCTTGGCGCGCGCCAGGGTTTGGGTGTGGTGCTGGCGATCGCAGGTGTGGTGCATGTGGTGGTGAAAGGCCGCTGGGGCACGCTTGCCGATGTGCAGTTCGCTGCGGGGGACTTGTGGATTGTGGCCGCGACGGTGTCATGGGCAGCCTACGCGCTGCTGCAAAAGCAATGGTCCAGCCCGTTGGGCGCTACGGCCCGCCTTGCCGCCATTTGCACAGGCGGCACGCTGGTGTTGATTCCGCTGACCGTGTGGGAGATGTCGCAGCCTGATGCATTGCCGCTGACGGGTTACGGGCTATGGCTGATCGTGGTGGCCGCAATTGTGCCGGGGCTGGGCGCTTACTGGATCTATGGCTGGGCGCAGAAAATTCTGGGGGCGAGCCGCGTGGCGGTGTCGCTGTACCTCGGGCCTCTGTATGCCGGATTGGCCGCGTGGGGTGTGCTGGGAGAGCCGTTGGGCTTGCACCATGCCATGGGCGCCTTAATGATTTTGCCTGGGGTTTTCCTGGTGACTGCGAGGCCGTCGCCGTCTGTCAAGCCGCCGCTTCCAGTCCGTTCCTGAAGTGTTCGCGCATGCGCTGCGCGGTGGCATCCGCGTCGCCTGACGACAGTGCCTGCATGATGGCGCGGTGCTCTGCCAGCGACTCTTCAATACGGCCGCTTTTGAGCAGCGAGTTGTGCCGGTTGAGCTTCATCACCTTGCGCAGGTCGGCCACCATCTGGTCGCGCCAGCGGTTGTTGGCGATTTCCAGCAGGCGCATGTGAAAGGCTTCGTTGATCTCGAAAAACCGCTCGCGATTGCCAACGGCTTTTTCCAGCTCGTTGTGCAGGCTTTGCAATTCTTTTAACTGGGCGGGCGTGGCCTGGGCTGCCACCACGCCGGCCGCGTCGCTCTCCAGCAAGGCAAGCAGGTGGTACACATCGGCCAGGTCGCGTTCGGAGACTTCCGTCACATAGGCGCCACGCCGCACTTTCATCGTGACCAGCCCCTCAGTGCCCAGCACTTTGAGGGCTTCGCGCAGCGGTGTGCGGCTGATGCCATATTCCTCGGCCAGCTTGAGCTCGTCAATCCAGCTGCCCGGCGTCAGCTCGCGGTTGAAGATGCGCTGGCGCAAAAGCTCCGCCACTTCTTCGTAAAGCGCTCGAGGGGTCAGCGACACTGCGGCCATGGACATTTTGAGGTGGTTTTGGGTACAAAAATCTCGGACGGGGCGCTGCTTTCCTTCAGCGCTGAGCACGAGCTAGCTGGCATCTTACAGGAAACTGAATTTTGCATCAATAATTATAAATGATATAAACTTGGCCGGATTCATGACTCCCTTGCCGGTTGGGCCTATGCTGTTTCAGCGCCCCGGCGTGCAGATCTCGTTACGGTGAACCTCCCATGTCCAAGCCCAGCAAAGAACCTGAATTTCCCCCAGCTAGCCTTGAAGTCTGGGCCAAAGCGGCCGCCAAATCGGCGCCCGGCGGCGATGTGGGTGCGCTGAACTGGCACACGCCGGACGGCATCAGCGTGAAACCGCTCTATACCGCCGAGGACGTCAAAGACCTTCCCCATACCAACACGTTGCCGGGGTTTGAGCCCTTCGTTCGCGGCCCGCAGGCCACGATGTACGCGGTGCGCCCGTGGACGATCCGCCAGTACGCGGGCTTCTCCACAGCCGAGGAGTCCAACGCCTTCTACCGAAAAGCGCTGGCCGCAGGCGGGCAGGGCGTGTCGGTGGCGTTTGACCTTGCGACCCACCGCGGCTACGACAGCGATCACCCGCGCGTGACCGGCGACGTGGGCAAGGCCGGCGTGGCGATTGATTCGGTCGAGGACATGAAAATCCTGTTCGACCAGATCCCGCTGGACAAGGTCAGCGTCTCCATGACCATGAACGGCGCGGTGCTGCCGGTGCTGGCGGGCTATGTCGTGGCCGCCGAAGAGCAGGGCGTGAGCCAGGAAAACTTAAGCGGAACCATACAGAACGACATCCTCAAGGAGTTCATGGTCCGCAACACCTACATCTTTCCGCCCCAGCCCAGCATTCGCATCATCGGCGACATCATTGAATACACGGCGCAGAACATGCCCAAGTTCAACTCGATCTCGATTTCGGGTTACCACATGCAGGAAGCCGGCGCCAACCAGGCGCTCGAACTCGCTTTCACACTGGCCGACGGCAAAGAGTATGTGAAGACTGCGCTGGGCAAGGGCCTGGATGTGGACGGATTTGCCGGCCGCCTGAGCTTCTTCTGGGCCATAGGCATGAATTTCTACCTGGAAGTTGCCAAGATGCGCGCCGCTCGCCTGCTGTGGTGCCGCATCATGAAGGGCTTCAACGCCAAAAGCCCGAAGAGCCTGATGCTGCGCACGCATTGCCAGACCTCGGGCTGGAGTCTGACTGAGCAGGACCCGTACAACAACGTGGTGCGCACCACCATCGAAGCCATGGCTGCCGTCTTTGGCGGCACACAAAGCCTGCACACCAATTCGTTCGACGAAGCGATCGCGCTGCCCACCGAGTTCAGCGCCCGTATCGCCCGCAACACCCAGCTCATCATCCAGGAAGAAACCCACATTCCCCACGTCATCGACCCTTGGGCCGGCAGCTACATGATGGAAAAGCTCACGCAGGACATGGCCGATGCCGCCTGGGCCATCATTGAGGAAGTCGAAGCCATGGGCGGCATGACCAAGGCGGTCGACAGCGGCTGGGCCAAGCTCAAGATCGAGGCGGCGGCCGCCGAAAAGCAGGCGCGTATAGACAGCGGCAAGGACGTGATTGTTGGCGTCAACAAATACAAACTCAAGACCGAAGACGCGATCGAGTCGCGCGACATTGACAACGTGGCAGTGCGCGACGGGCAGATCACAAGGCTCAAGGCCATCAAGGCCAGCCGCGACAATGCGGCGGTGCAGGCGGCGCTGGACGCCTTGACCGCGGCCGCCGAAAATAACAACGGCAATCTGCTGGACCTCAGCATCAAGGCCGTGCGCCTGCGCGCCACGGTGGGTGAGGTCAGCGATGCCCTCGAAAAAGTCTACGGGCGCCATCGCGCCGATACGCAAAAGGTGACCGGTGTGTACGCTGCCGCTTATGACTCGGCCGAAGGCTGGGAAACCCTCAAGGCTGAAATCAACGCTTTTGCCGAAGAGCAGGGGCGCCGCCCGCGCGTGATGATTTCAAAGCTTGGCCAGGACGGCCACGACCGCGGCGCCAAGGTCGTGGCCACGGCTTTCGCCGACCTGGGTTTTGACGTCGACATGGGCCCGCTCTTTCAAACTCCCGAGGAGTGCGCGCGCCAGGCGATTGAAAACGACGTGCATGCGGTGGGAGTCTCCACGCTGGCGGCGGGCCACAAGACATTGGTGCCGGCCATCATCGCCGAGCTGAAAAAGCAGGGCGCCGACGACATCATCGTTTTTGTCGGCGGTGTGATACCGCGGCAGGATTACGAGATGCTTTACGAAGCCGGCGTGAAAGGCATTTACGGCCCGGGAACGCCGATCCCGGCCAGCGCCAAGGACGTGCTGGAACAGATCCGGGCAACGTTGAAGTGATTCCGCTCAACGTTCATGCGTTGCTTTTCCCGTTCGCCCTGAGGTATCGAAGGGCTCGCCGGAAACCCTCAGTCTTGTAACTACCTGAATCAGTGAAACCCTTCTTCGTCTACCTGCTGAAATGCTCGGACGGCTCCTATTACGGTGGCCAGACGGACGATATGGCCGCCCGCATGTTTCAACACGATGCGGGTGAGATTGGCTATACATCCACACGCAAACCGGTGGAGTTGGTCTGGCAAGGGGAGTTTGAAACACGCGCTCAAGCCATCGCCTTTGAACAGCAGATCAAGGGCTGGTCGCGGGTAAAGAAGGAAGCTTTGATCCGCGGGGACTGGACAGCGGTGCAAAGACATGCGTGGGGCACGAAAAATCCGTTGCCGGCGCATCTGGCTGGTGAAGGCCCTTCGATACCTCAGGGCGACCGGGGTTTGGGTGACACTGAGGCTGATGTTCAAGGCGGCAAGCGGGTGATTTCTCCTTCCCCTGTCCATCCTGACTCTGCCCCCGTTCGCTCTGAGGGCACTCTCACTCACTCTAACACTACCCCCGTTCGCCCTGAGGTATCGAAGGGCTCTTCCAGCAGCGGTGGAAACCTCCCGTTCAATCTTCTGGAAAATGTGCTCGGAGACAAACCAGAGTTCCAACGCCGCGCCATCGCCAAAGCCATCACACTGCTGGAGTCCACCCGCACCGACCACCGGGCCCAAGGGGACGAATTGTTGACGGCTTTGCTGCCGCACACCGGGAAAGCCATGCGTCTGGGCATCAGCGGCGTGCCCGGCGTCGGCAAGTCCACGCTCATTGAAGTACTGGGCCTGCATCTGATTGAGCAGGGCCACCGCGTCGCGGTGCTCACCATCGACCCTTCCTCCTCCGTCTCGGGCGGCTCCATCCTGGGCGACAAGACCCGCATGGAAAAGCTCTCAGTGCATGAGCGCGCCTACATCCGCCCCAGCCCGTCCAGCGGCAACCTGGGCGGCGTAGCGGAAAAAACGCGCGAGGCCATGCTGGTCTGCGAAGCTGCCGGCTACGACGTGGTGATTGTCGAAACCGTGGGCGTGGGCCAGAGCGAGACCGCCGTCGCCAACATGACCGACATGTTCGTGCTGATGCAACTTCCCAATGCGGGTGACGATTTGCAGGCCATCAAGAAGGGTGTGATGGAGCTGGCCGATCTGGTCATCATCAACAAGGCTGACATCGATGCCGATGCGGCCATGCGGGCGGAAGCCCAGATCACCTCGGCGATGCGCCTGTTCGGACTGGTGAACAACGCAATGGGCGCAGCGCAGGCTGAAAATTTTGACAAACACTGGCATCCACAGGTCATGCAGCTCAGCGCCCTGCACAACAAGGGCATCGACGCGTTCTGGAAAGCCGTGACGCAGTTCAAGGCCCTGCAGACTGCCAACGGCCAGCTGGCCGCCCGGCGCCAGCAGCAATCGCTGGCCTGGATGTGGGAGCGCATCGACGCGGGTCTCAAGCAGGCCTTCCGCCAGGATCCGGAAGTGCGTGAGCGTTTGCCCGGCCTGCTGGCCGAGGTGGCTCGTGGGGACGTTGCTGCGTCGACTGCCGCCCGCAGTCTGCTGGCCTTGGCGGCCAAGGGATGGAACCAATGAAAAAGACAGCCCTCTTTTGCGCGTTGCTCTTGCAGGCTTGCATGGTCTGGGCGGGTGGTTTGGTGGCCGGCGCGCCGGGCAGCTTTGTGTTCACCGACAAAGGCTATTTTGCGGACAAGCCCATCACCGTGCATTACTACAAGGCGCGCAGCGCCGGCCCTGATGCCAGGGTGATGATGGTGATCCACGGCGCAGAACGCCAGGGCTCGCGCATGCGCGACAACTGGATGCCTTTTGCCGAGAAAAACAAACTCATCGTGCTGGCCCCGGAATTCGACGAGGCGCGGTTTTCTTCCCGGCTGTTCAACATGGGCGGCATTGAAAGCCGTGACCGCAGCCAGTGGTCCTTCCAGATCATCGAAGATCTTTTTGATTTTGTCCGTGCCGATGAAGGGCTGTCGGCATCTGACTATCTGCTGTTCGGCCATTCTGCTGGCGGCCAGTTCGTGCAACGTTTCATGCTGCTGGCCGACGCCCCACGCGTCTCCGTTGCCGTGGCCGCCAACGCCGGCAGCTACACCATGCCCAGCTACCCGGGCCTGATGGACGACAAGTTTCCTTACGCGCTCAACGAGAGCATCGTCGGCCCGGAAAAACTCAAGCAGGTTTTTTCGCGCAAGCTGATCGTGTTGCTCGGTGAGGCCGATACACAAACCGATGCAGCCAATCTGCCCAAGGCGAGGCAGGCTACGGCCCAGGGCTCGAACCGGTTCGAGCGCGGCTCCAACTTCTTTGCGCAAGCCCAGGCGCAGGCGCAGAAGCTGGGGACGCCCCTGGCTTGGGAGCGCGTCACGGTGCCGGGCGTGGGACACGACTCGCGCCGAATGAGCCAAGCCGCCGCGCGTCTCTTGTTTGAATCTGCCAAGTAAATTTTCACCGTCTAAAAATTGCGGAACACACGATGCAAGAAATCCTTGAACAACTCGAAAAGAAACGCGCCGCGGCCCGCCTGGGTGGCGGCCAAAAGCGCATAGACGCGCAACACGGCAAAGGCAAGCTGACGGCGCGCGAGCGGCTGGAGTTGCTGCTCGACGAAGGCACGTTTGAAGAGTGGGACATGTTTGTCGAGCACCGCTGCACCGACTTCGGCATGGAGAACAACAAGGTTCCAGGCGACGGCGTGGTCACCGGCTACGGCATGATCAACGGCCGTCTGGTTTTTGTCTTCAGCCAGGACTTCACCGTGTTCGGCGGCGCCTTGAGCGAAGCGCATGCCGAGAAAATCTGCAAGGTGATGGACCAGGCCATGAAGGTGGGCGCGCCCGTCATCGGCCTCAACGATTCGGGCGGCGCCCGCATCCAGGAGGGCGTGGCGTCGCTGGGCGGTTATGCCGATGTGTTCCAGCGCAATGTGATGGCCTCTGGCGTGGTGCCGCAGATCAGCATGGTCATGGGCCCCTGCGCCGGCGGCGCGGTGTATTCGCCCGCCATGACCGACTTCATCTTCATGGTCAAGGATTCGAGCTATATGTTCGTCACCGGCCCCGAAGTGGTGAAAACCGTGACGCACGAGGAAGTGACGGCCGAGGAGCTGGGTGGCGCCACCACGCACACCACACGCAGCGGTGTAGCCGACCTGGCGTTCGAGAACGACGTCGAAGCGCTGCTGATGCTGCGCCGCCTTTACAACTACCTGCCGCTGAACAACCGCGAGAAAGCGCCCATCCGCCCGAGCGCCGACCCGGCCAGCCGCATGGACTTGAGTCTGGACACTCTGGTGCCCGAGAACCCGAACAAGCCGTATGACATGAAAGAGCTCATCGTCAAGACGGTGGACGACGGCGACTTCTTCGAGATCCAGCCTGAGTACGCGAAGAACATCATCATCGGTTTCGCGCGCATGGAAGGGCAGACAGTAGGCATCGTCGCCAACCAGCCGCTGGTGCTGGCCGGCTGCCTGGACATCAAGA
>NZ_JBDTPB010000058.1:0-13787 GCF_039932935.1 Polaromonas sp. | reverse complement strand
GGCTGGCCTGCGGCTCCTGCCGCGACACCGGCTGGCTGCTGGTGCAGCTGCTGCGGCACATGGGCCTGGCTGCGCGTTTTGTCTCGGGCTATTTGATCCAGCTGAAAGCCGATGTCAAATCCATCGACGGCCCCAGCGGCGCCGAGGCCGATTTCACCGACCTGCACGCCTGGTGCGAGGTCTTCCTGCCGGGCGCTGGCTGGGTTGGCCTGGACCCGACATCGGGCCTGATGGCGGGAGAAGGCCACATCCCGCTGGCCTGCACGCCCGAGCCTTCCAGCGCCGCGCCGGTAGAAGGCGGTGTCGACAAGTCCGAAGTCGAGTTCGAGCACCACATGGCGGTGCAGCGCATTTACGAATCGCCACGCGTGACCAAGCCCTACACCGAAGAGCAATGGCAAGAAGTGCTGGCGCTGGGAGAAAAGGTAGACAAGGACCTGGCCGCGGGCGACGTTCGCCTCACCATGGGCGGTGAGCCGACTTTTGTGGCCACCACCGACCGCGACGCGGCCGAATGGAACATCGACGCGCTGGGCCCGACCAAACGCGGCTACGCCACCGAGCTCGTGCAAAAGCTGCGCGCCGAGTATGGCGAGGGCGGCTTCCTGCATTTCGGCCAGGGCAAGTGGTACCCCGGCGAGCAATTGCCGCGCTGGGCGCTCAGCATTTTCTGGCGCAAGGACGGCCAGGCCATATGGCACAACCCCGCCTTGTTTGCCGACGAGCGCCAGCCCTGCAACTACACCAGCGCCGATGCGCAGCGCTTTGTGCAGACGCTGGCGGGCAAGCTCGGCCTGGCGACGACCTACATCACGCCGGGCTATGAAGACACCTGGTATTACCTCTGGCGCGAGCGCCGCCTGCCGGTCAATGTCGATCCGTTTGATTCGCGCCTGGACGATGCCATGGAACGCGAGCGCCTGCGCCGCGTCTTCATGCAGGGTCTGGACTCGGTGGTGGGCTATGTGCTGCCGCTGCAAACCAAAGAGCAACTGACGAAAAGAAACCCCGGCGCCTCGCCCTCTCTGGTGGGCCCGAAGTGGACCACCGGCCCCTGGTTCTTCCGCGACGAACGCATGTATCTGATGCCGGGCGACTCACCCATGGGTTACCGCCTGCCGCTGGATTCCGTGCCCTGGGTTTCCAAGACGGACTACCCCTACATGATCGAGGCAGACCCGTTTGCGCCGCGCCAGGACTTGCCGCCGGCTTCCGCGCTGGCCGCCCGCTACAACGGCAGCGTCAGCGCGGCCCAAGGGGTAATGCCCGCCGCATCCGCGCCAGCGTCGACCAACGGCAGTGCGAGCGCCTTTGCGCAATACATGGCGCGTTACATGACCGGCAACGCGGCCTTGTCGCAAGCCAGCCGCATCCTGCAATTTCGCCCGTCGGGGCCAGCGGCCGCTGACCCCAAGGCAAGCGCAGCCTCGCCTGCTCAGCCAGCCGCCCCGGCGGACGACCGGGCACCCAAGCCCTTTGAATCGGCCGCCTGGCTCACGCGTACAGCGCTTTGCGTCGAGGTGCGCGATCCGCAACGCGCCAACGGCCCCAAAGACAAGCCCAAGGCCGACCCGGATAACAAGGCCAACAAATCGGGCCGCGGCGAAGTCGGTGCGATCTACGTCTTCATGCCGCCCATGGAGCGGCTGGAAGACTACCTCGACCTGCTGGCCGCCGTGGAAGCAACCGCCCAGTCACTGGGCGTGAGCATCGTGCTTGAAGGCTACCCGCCGCCGCGCGACCCGCGCCTGAAAATGCTGCAGGTCACGCCTGACCCAGGCGTCATCGAAGTCAATATCCACCCGGCATACAACTGGGGCGAGCTGGTGGAACACACTGAGTTCCTCTATCAGATCGCGCACGAAACGCGCCTCTCGGCCGAGAAGTTCATGACCGACGGTCGGCACACCGGCACCGGCGGCGGTAACCACTTTGTGTTGGGCGGCGCCACGCCGGCCGACAGCCCCTTCCTGCGCAAGCCCGAGGTGCTGGGCAGCCTGGTCGCCTACTGGCACAACCACCCTTCACTGAGTTATTTGTTTTCGGGCATGTTCATCGGCCCGACCAGCCAGGCACCGCGCGTGGACGAGGCGCGCAACGACCAGCTGTACGAGCTGGAGATCGCCCTGCGCGAAATCGAAAACAACCGAAAAAAGTACGGCGCCGACATGCCTCCGTGGCTGGTGGACCGTACGCTGCGCAACATCCTGGTCGATGTCACGGGCAACACGCACCGCAGCGAGTTCTGCATCGACAAGATGTACTCGCCTGACTCCTCCACCGGGCGTCTGGGCCTGCTGGAGCTGCGCGCCTTTGAAATGCCGCCGCATGCGCGCATGAGCATCGCCCAGCAGTTGCTGCTGCGCGCGCTGGTGGCGCGCTTCTGGAACAAGCCCTACCACGGCCGCATGACACGCTGGGGCACCGAGCTGCACGACCGTTTCCTGCTGCCAAGCTTTATCCGCATGGATTTTGCCGACGTGCTGACCGAGCTCAAGGAGTCCGGTTACGCCTTCGACATGGCCTGGTTCGAGCCGCATTTCGAGTTCCGCTTCCCGATGATCGGGCAGGTCAAAGCCAGCAGCATCGAGCTGACACTGCGCAGCGCGCTGGAGCCCTGGCATGTGATGGGCGAGGAAGGCTCGGCCGGGGGCACCGTGCGTTATGTGGACTCTTCGCTGGAACGGGTGGAAATCCATGTGACGGGCCTGAACGACAACCGCTACGTCATTACCGTCAACGGCCGCGCATTGCCGCTGCAAAGCACCGGCCGGGTCGGCGAATACGTGGCGGGCGTGCGCTACAAGGCCTGGAACCCACCGTCTGCCCTGCACCCGTCCGTCGGCGTGCACGCGCCGCTGACTTTCGACATTGTCGACACCTGGATGGAGCGCTCGCTGGGCGGTTGCCAGTACCATGTGGCGCATCCGGGCGGGCTCAGCTATGAGACCCTGCCGGTCAACTCCTATGAGGCCGAAAGCCGCCGCCTGACCCGCTTCTTCCGCATGGGCCACACGCCCGGCAAGATGCGCGTGGCACCGGCACAAGCCAGCCGTGAGTTTCCGTTCACGCTTGATTTGCGCTGAATCCGTGCCGGTAGCGGCCCGGGAGGCCTGAGGGCGCCCGGGCGAAGCGCCTCCCCTACTGTCAACGGCTGTCTTATGGCTGCAACATTTGCATGCACAGACGGCATAAATAGCCATTTGGCCGCGCATTCAGCCCGCCTTGATCCTTTCAGGGGATGGGCCGCAGGCATACTTGCACCCACGTGGAAAATAACACTTTGTCACTTTTTGCCGCCCAGTCGCTTGAATCCCCTTGCGCACTGGCTGCCGCGCTGGCGCCTCATGCGGCGGCGGGGCATTTTGATGAATTGCGAGGCCACGTTTCCGAAGGCCCCGCGCCCGTGGAGACGGCCCCACCCGCACAGCCCGCGCTGCGGGCCGCGGGCAGCCTCGCTGGAACCGCCCCTACCCAGCCCAAAGCCCCGGCAGCCGGGACGGACGACACCCTGTCGCCCGACTGGACACGCTTTTTCAACTTTCTCGGCAGCGACGGCTTTTACGACCTGAACCACCGCACCGCCAACCTGCGCCGCCAGATCCGCGACAACGGCGTGACCTACAACGTCTACGCCGACGCCAACGGCCCGCAGCGGCCCTGGTCGCTGGACCTTTTCCCCATGATGGTCTCGGCCGCCGACTGGACGCAGATCGAGGCCGGCATCCAGCAGCGGGCGCGCCTGCTGGACCGCGTGATGGCCGACATCTACGGCCCGCAGGAGCTGCTCTCCAAAGGCCTGCTGCCCAGCGCACTGGTGCATGCCCACCCAGGCTATTTGCGCGGCATGCAGGGCGTGCAGCCGGCCGGCGGCACCTATTTGCACATTGCCGCTTTCGACATCGCGCACGGCCCCGACGGCCGCTGGTCGGTGGTGTCGCAGCGCACGCAGGCGCCTTCGGGCCTCGGTTACCTGCTGGAAAACCGCCTGACGATTTCGTTGCTGTTTCCCGAAGCCTTCCGCGAAATGAAGGTCGAACGCCTGGCCGCGTCGTACAAGGCGCTGGTAGACGGCCTCAAGGCCATGAGCCCGGCCGACAGCAACGAGGAAAGCCGCGTCGTGCTGCTGACCCCGGGGCCTTACAACGAAACCTATTTCGAGCACGCCTACCTCGCGCGCTTCCTCGGCCTGACACTGGTCGAGGGCAGCGACCTGCTGGTGCGCGACGACAAGCTCTACCTGAAAACCCTGCGCGGCCTGGAGCGCGTGCACGGGCTGCTCAAGCGCCTGGACGACGAATTCCTCGACCCGCTGGAACTGCGCTCCGACTCCACGCTGGGCGTGCCCGGCCTGCTGCAGGTGATACGCGCAGGCAATGTGCTGGTGGTCAACACGCCGGGCTCGGCCTTTCTTGAGTCCACCGCCCTGCTCGGCTTCCTGCCTGCGCTGTCCGAACACCTGCTCGGCGAGACGCTGGCCCTGCCCTCACTGGCCACCTGGTGGTGCGGCGAACAGGCTGTGATGCAAGATGTATTGAGCCAGCTCAAGAACTGCGTGATCAAGCCGACCTACCCCGGCACCGGCATGGAGTCCGTCATCGGCCATACCCTGTCGCGCCGGGCGCTGGACGAATGGGCCGGCCGCATTGTTCGCCGGGGCGAAGACTTCACCGTGCAGGCTTATCTGCCGCTGCCGCAAACGCCGACCTGGCAAGGCGAGCGGATGTCCCCGCGCTCGGCCATGCTGCGCGTGTTTGCAGTCGCCGACGGCAATGGCTCCTGGCAAGTGCTGCCGGGCGGGCTGGCGCGGCTGGCGGGCAAGAACGAAAACATGTCGTCGATGCAGCACGGCGGCAGCAGTGCCGACGTGTGGGTGCTGGGTGACCCCTCCGCGGCCAGGGCCGTGGCCGAACACACCGCCGCGCCGCGTGCCGAGCAGCCGGCGCCTGCCTGGGCCGTTGCGCCGCTGCGCCACCGCCCGCCCGTGACCAGCCGCGCGGCCGAGAACCTTTTCTGGCTGGGCCGCTACACCGAACGTGCCGAAAACTCCACGCGGCTGGCGCAGATCACGCTGCAATGCCTGGGCGGCGAAGACCAGACCTCACAGCCCTTGCTGGCGTGGCTGACCGGCATGGCCATCGGCAACGCGCTGGTGCTGGACACCGTGCCGCCGGCCACGCAGGCGCGCCGCGTCTTCGAACGCGCGCTGATCGCCAACCTGGCCGACACCGAGCAGGCCGCCAGCGTCGGCTTCAACCTGCAGGCGCTCAAAAGTGCGGCATCCGCCGTGCGTGAACGCCTGTCGCAGGAGCAGTGGCACATGATCGTGCGCACCGAGACCGACTTCTTCCAGCGCTGCTCCGTTTTCAGCGGCGTGGGTCAGACCCAAAGCCAGGGTGGCGCGCAAGGCCAGAGCCAGAGCCAGTCCCTGCTCGAATACTCCTCCGTCGAGGCGCTGCGGGCGCTGGAGTCGGCCAGCGGTTTTCTCTCTGCCATGACGGGTGCGCAAACCGACCGCATGACCCGCGACGACGGCTGGCGACTGCTCAGCGTGGGCCGGCTGATCGAGCGGCTCAACACGCTGGCCGGGGCGCTGGTGCGCGGTTTCGAAACCGGGTCGGTCTTTGAAGAGGGCGGCTTCAACGCCATGGTGGCGCTGTTCGACAGCACCATCACCTTCCACGCGCAATACCAGCAGCGCCGCGACATCCCGGCCCTGCTTGATTTGCTGGTGCTGGACCGCGACAACCCGCGCTCCCTCGGCTGGGTGGTACAGACCCTGCGCGGACGCCTGGCCAAGCTGGCGGGCAGCGCGCCGGGCTATATGCCTGAACTGGCGATGGCGCTGCCCGACCCCGGAAGCTGGGCGCTGGCCGATTTGTGCCAGGAGGCACAAGCCCGCGCCGACGATGGCGAAGAGGAAAACGGCGGGCAACATGACGGGCGGCTGGTGCAGCTGCTCGAGCAATGCTGCGACGCGGCGCTCGACCTGTCGGACACCTTGAGCCGCCGCTACTTCAGCCACGCGGCTTCCGCCAGCCAGAGCCTGGGCGCCTGAGCCCTGGCCAATTGGAATTTTCCGTGCTGCTTCACGTCGTTCACGAAACCCGCTACCGCTATGCCCCGGTGGTGGAAAACGCGCACCATGTGGTGCACCTCAAGCCCGCCAGCCGAAGCGGCCAAAGCCTGCTGTCCTATGCGCTGCGGGTGAACCCGGAACCGGTCCAGCTGCGCGAAACCGAAGACGTCTACGGCAACACCCGCACCTACTTTTCCCTGCAGGCTGCGCATGAGAGCCTGACCGTGGTGGCCGACAGCATCGTCTCCACATCGGCCCTCAACCCACTGCAATCGGAAGCATCGCTGTCCGCCGGAAAACCTGCATCGCCCGCATGGGAGCAAGTGCGCGAGCAGTTCCGCTACCGCGCCGGTGCGGCCTACGACAGCGCCTCCGAATTCCTCTTCGCCTCGCCCTATGTGCCGCGCGACGACACCTTCATCGAATTTGCCCGCCCCAGCTTCCTGCCCGGCCGGCCGCTGCCTGAGGCAGCGCGCGACCTGATGGAGCGCATCCACAGCGCCATGATCTACGAGAGCGAAAGCACCGAGGTCAATACACCGGCGCTTGAGGCGCTCAAGCTGGGCAAGGGGGTGTGCCAGGATTTCGCCCACATCATGGTGGCCTGCTGCCGCGCCATGGGCCTGCCGGCGCGTTATGTCAGCGGCTACCTTCTCACCACGCCGCCGCCCGGCCAGCCACGGCTTGTGGGCAGCGATGCCTCCCATGCCTGGGCTTCGGTGTACTGCCCCGGCCTGGGTGCCTGGCTCGACTTTGACCCCACCAACAACCGCGCACCGGGCGAAGATTACGTCACGCTGGCCATCGGCCGCGACTTCCTCGATGTATCGCCCATGCGCGGCGTGATCCGCGGCGGCGCACAGCACATCCTGGACGTGGCCGTTACCGTGGAGCCGGTGGCAAGCGCTAGCGACTGAGCCGCTTGGGTCGCCGGCGGCGCTTCCAGCCGCGCGCCCTCCGGCAAGCTGCGAAGGCCACTGCAAGCAGCGACCTGACCGCCCCCGCTCCATCATTTCCTTTCATGGCCTGACAGGCCTATGGTCCGCCGTCAACGCCCTACAATTCCCTGCACTGCCAGCCGGCCGCGCAGCTTCTCCGCTATTAAAAGCATAGCTGCTTGCGCTTGTCCCCATTGGGCTGGAACCATTTTTCTTAACCAAAGGACCATCATGAGCGTTTACGACAAGCTGAAAGCACTGAACATCACCCTGCCCGCCGTGTCGACTCCCGTCGCCGCCTACCTGCCCTTCGTGCAGACCGGCAACCTGGTGTTCCTGAGCGGCCACATCGCCAAGAAAGACGGCAAGCCTCTCGTCGGCCAGCTGGGCAAGAACATGACGACCGAAGAAGGCAAGGCTGCGGCGCGCTCGATCGCCATCGACCTCATGGGCACGCTCGAAGCCGCTGTCGGCCTGGGTAAAGTCAAACGCATCGTCAAGCTCATGAGCCTGGTCAACTCGACCGGCGACTACACCGAGCAGCACCTGGTGACCAATGGCGCCAGTGAACTCTTCGGCGAAATCTTCGGTGATGCCGGCAAGCATGCGCGCAGCGCATTCGGTGTTGCGCAGGTTCCCATGGGCGCTTGTGTCGAGATCGACCTGGTTGCCGAAGTCGGCTGAGCGGCATGTTTCCTGCCGCGAAGATACCCATCGCCCTGCTGGCATTTCTGGCCCTGTCTGGTGCCGCCAGAGCAGCGCCAGACCTTGTCGGTGAATGGAAGTCAGATGCGGTGCGCTCGACGGCATTCAACGACGCGCATGCCAGACTCCAGCCCGAGACAGCGCGGTTTCTGTCCCAGCTGATGGGGCACATGACCTTGAAGATCACGGCAAGCACGTTCACCTTTGACATACCCGATGTCCAGACCGAAACCGCCGAAGGTAAAAAGAGTCTGCTGCAAGGCTTCCGGGAAAGCCAGAGCTATCAGCTGCTGGGCACAACGGACAAAACGGTGGCCATCAAACGTGTCGCGCCAAAGTCCAGCTCTCCGCGCATCACCGTCTACAACTTCGAAAGCCCGGACATCATGTGGATGTACGTCGACAACGCCGACGACGCGGGAATGACGCATGTCCGCGAGTACTTTTTCAGAATACCGGCAAGCGCACCGCCCAAGGATGCAGCACGCTGAATCTGTTTTGGGGCGGGCAAACAACCCTGTAGCGGCCTGAAAACCGCACAATTTCTCAACGTCGCTTCGTTTCCCCACGCACCGTAGGGCGGTCCGAAAGGGTCGCGTTCACGTCACTCCCATCGGACTTATGATCAACCTGCTCCGGCCATTTTGCCGGGGCAGCGTTCTCAGGGCGGGGTGAAATTCCCCACCGGCGGTGTTTGCAGGCAACTGCATCAGCCCGCGAGCGCCTTATTGCCGTGCTTCACGCGGCAATAAGGGTCAGCAGATTTGGTTCAATTCCAAAGCCGACGGTCACAGTCCGGATGAAAGAGAGCGCGATGTTGACGGCCTGCCGTGGCTTTTCGCTGCGGCATGCCTGCGATCTCGTGCGCCCTGATTCTGGTAACACCTATAGAGGCACCCATGAGTCAGACTGACATTTCCAAACCTTCCTTTTCCGCATCGGGCAAACCGGCTGCTGCGGCTCGCTTTGCCTTCATCCAGTCGTCATGGCATGAAGACATCGTGGACAACGGGCGCAACGCCTTCCTGGCCGAAATGGCCCGGCAGGGCGTGGGCCTTGAGGCGATCGACACCTTTGAGGTGCCGGGCGCCTTTGAGATCCCGCTTCACGCCAAAAAACTGGCGCAGTCGGGCCGCTACGCGGGCATCGTCTGCTGCGGCTTTGTGGTGGACGGCGGCATTTACCGCCATGAGTTTGTGGCTGACGCCGTGATCCGTTCGCTGATGGCCATCCAGCTGGAGACCGGTGTACCGGTGTTCTCGGCGGTGCTGACACCGCAGCACTTCCATGAGCACGAAGAGCACCGCCGGTTCTTTGCCGAGCACTTCCTGGTCAAGGGCAAGGAAGTGGCGCAGGCCTGCCTGGAAACGATCACAAGCCTGAAGAAGCTTGAGGCGCTGATAGCGGCCTAGCTGAGCCGCCCCATCACAAAAAAAGGCCCGTGAGGCCTTTTTTTGTGATCAGCATCGAGGTACTTTCGCTATCAAAAAAATAGCTGCTTGCGCCTGTCCGCATTGGGCTGCAGCCTGTTTTTATATAAATATCACTCGACGCGCGCGACCCCGGTCGGCTTGAAGCCCAGATCGGCCGCCTTGCCCTTGCGGGCACGCGTGCCACGCGCATTGTTCAGCGTGCGAATTTCCAGGGTTTCCTCGCGCTCCTTGCCGCCCCGGCCTATGCCTTCAATCTTCACGCTGCGCGTGTAGGCAGCCGCCCCAGCCAGCGTGTCCTTGGCATCGAGGTCCAGCAGCACCAGCCCGCGTCCGCCGGCTGCCTGCATCTTGAGCTCGCTGATTTCGAAAGTCAGGATACGGCCGCCTGTGGAGGCACAGGCCACGTGGGTGGCAGGCACCAGGGGTGTGGAACTGCTGGTGAAAGCCGCATGCGATGGCCGGCAGATGGTTTCGCCTTCACCGCAGCTGATGAAGGCCTTGCCGGCTTTGAGGCGGGACGTCATGTTCTCGACCGTGGCCAGGAAGCCGTAGCCGCCGCTGGCACTGAGCAGCAGCGCGGCGTTGGACGGGCCCGCGAAGTAATGGACCAGTTGTGTACCGGACTCCAGGTCGATCAGGGTCGTCAGTGGTTGGCCGTCGCCCCGCGCGCCAGGCAGCGCAGACACCGGCACCGAATAAATACGGCCACGTGAGCCGAAAGCCAGCAGCGTGTCGACGGTGCGGCATTCAAACGTGCCGTAAAGGCCGTCGCCGGCCTTGAAGGCAAAGCCCGCCGGGTCGTGCCCGTGGCCGCCGCGCGCGCGCACCCAGCCCTTGTCGCTGATGACCACCGTCACGGGCTCGTCCAGCACCTTGACTTCGAGCACGGCTTTTTTCTCGGCCTGAATCAAGGTGCGGCGCGCATCGGCGAACTGCTTGGCGTCGGCTTCTATTTCCTTGATGAGCAAGCGGCGAAGCGCTGCCGGGCTGCCGAGGATTTCCTCGAGTTTTCCCTGCTCTTCGCGCAGGGCTTTGAGCTCCTGCTCGATCTTGATGGCTTCCAGCCGCGCGAGTTGGCGCAGGCGGATGTCAAGGATGTCATCGGCCTGAATTTCAGACAGCTTGAAACGCTCGATCAGCGCCGCTTTGGGTTCGTCCGACTGTCGGATGATGGCGATCACTTCATCGATGTTGAGCAGCACCAGCTGCCGTCCTTCGAGGATGTGGATGCGGGCCAGCACCTTGTCCAGGCGAAACTGCGAACGGCGCTGCACCGTGGTCTGGCGGAACTCGATCCACTCCGTCAACATCTGGCGCAGTGATTTTTGCGTGGGCCGGCCATCCAGTCCCACCATGGTGAGGTTGATGGAAGAGGAGCTTTCCAGGCTGGTGTGGGCCAGCAAGGTGTGGATCAGCTCGTTCTGCGCGATCTTGCTGGTCTTGGGCTCGAACACCAGGCGCACAGCGGCGTCCTTGCTCGACTCGTCGCGCACCACGTCCAGCACCGCCAGGATGCTCTGCTTGAGTTGTACCTGGTCCTGGCTCAGCGCCTTTTTGCCGGCCTTGATTTTCGGGTTGGTGATCTCTTCGATCTCCTCGAGCACGCGCTGGGTGCTGACGCCGGGCGGCAGTTCCTGCACCACCAGTTGCCACTGGCCGCGCGCGAGTTCCTCGATCCTCCAGCGCGCGCGCACCTTGAGCGAGCCGCGGCCGGTGTTGTAGGCGGCAGCGATTTCTGCCGCGCTGGAGATGATCTGGCCCCCGCCTGGGTAGTCGGGGCCGGCCACCATCGCGTAGAGCTCGTCATCTGCCAGCTTGGGCGTCTTGATGAGGGCGACGCAGGCATCGGCGATTTCACGCAGGTTGTGGCTCGGGATTTCCGTCGCCAGGCCGACAGCGATGCCGCTGGCGCCGTTGAGCAAGGCAAACGGCAGGCGGGCCGGCAACAGCCTGGGCTCCTCCGTTGTGCCGTCGTAGTTCGGCATGAAATTGACGGTGCCTTCGTCAATCTCGTCGAGCAGAAGGCGCGCAATCGGGCTCAGGCGCGCTTCGGTATAGCGCATCGCGGCCGCGCCGTCGCCATCGCGGCTGCCAAAGTTTCCCTGGCCGTCAATCAGCGGGTAGCGCAGGCTGAAATCCTGCGCCATGCGCACGAGTGCGTCATAGGCTGCAGTGTCGCCATGCGGATGAAAATTACCCAGCACATCACCGACCACCTTCGCGCTCTTGCGCGCCTTGGGGCCCGAGGGCGCGGCGTTGGTGAACGACAGGCCCATGCGATGCATTGCGTACAGGATGCGGCGCTGCACTGGTTTTTGACCGTCGCAAACATCGGGCAGGGCGCGGCCCTTGACGACGCTGAGCGCGTATTCAAGGTAGGCCCGCTGCGCGTACGCGGCGAGCGAATCCTGGTCCGCGGGTTCGGGAGGAAGGGGGGCGACTGCGTCCGGTGTGAAGAGATCCATCGTGAATTTGAATTGGCTGCTGGGTCAGGTTATGCCGGGCCGGTGCGCACAGGCGCGACCGGTACAGAAGGATGAACAGAAAAACAGGAGGGGAGGCTTTGAGGCGGCCCGCTTTGCCGGCGGAATGCCTGATCCATGGGCGTCAGTTCCGCTCGGGTGGAAGCTCCGGGGTGGCGGTAGACGCCACCGTGGTCGGCACCATGTTGCCGCGGCCGGCGGTGCCGCCCATCATTTCCAAGCGGACCCGGCCGCCGGACGCTGCCATCATGCTGGGCGGCTTGAGGTGGTTGTACAGCTGCATCACGGTCTTGACGTAATTTTTGGTTTCGGGGTAATTGGGGATCTTGTTGCCCGCGCGCTGCACGGCGCCCTCACCGGCGTTATAGGCCGCGATAGCCAGCTCAAGCTGGCCGGGGAACATGGCAATCAGGTCGCTGAGGTAGCTGGAGCCCGCCCGGATGTTGGTCTTGGGATCGGTGAGTTTTTTCTGGACCGTGGTGCTTTTGTCAGCCCGCACGCCATAGCGATCTGCCGTCGGCGGAATCAGCTGCATCAGCCCGATCGCGCCCTTGGGCGACACCGCCTGGGTGTTGAAGCCCGACTCGGTGGCGATCAGGGCCTGCAGCAGTTCGTAGTCAATACCATGCTTGACGGAAGCCTCGCGCAGCAAGTGCTTCACGGCCTTGTAGTTGGGTGATACATCAAAATAAGCCAGCAGCTTCGGCGGCGCCGCTGCCACACCCGTGGCGCGGCTGGCGCCACTGCCCACGGCTTTGCCGCTTCGCCCCGTATTGCCGTCAGCGCTGAAGCTTTCGGCACCGCGAAAGAAAAGCTCATAGCGGTCATCCAGCCGTGCGGCTGAAAAATGCGCGATGCCGTCCTTGTCGACGTAACCCCAGATGTCGGCATGCGCCGGTGCGGAAAACAGCACGACCAGACCCATCACCATGGCGGGCAAGCCGATGGCGCGCAAAGGCCTGCGCAGCAGCGAAAGAAATAAGGGGCACAAGGCCAGAGGCAGTTTCATCAAATGTCAATTTCCACGGTGTCGCCGTGCAGCTCCATCAGTTCGCGGCGCGCCGCAGCTTCGCCCTTGCCCATCAGTTTGGTGATGAGCGCTTCGGTTTGCAGAAAATCCTGGTTGCCCAATTGCACGGGCAACAGGCGACGGGTATCTGGATTGAGCGTGGTTTCCCATAATTGTTCCGCGTTCATTTCGCCCAGGCCCTTGAAGCGGCTGATGCTCCAGGCGCCTTCACGCACGCCATCTTTGCGTAACTTGTCTAATATGGCGGTCAATTCGCCTTCATCAAGGGCATACACCTTGGATGCCGGCTTTTTGCCCCGCGCCGGCGCATCGACCCGGAACAGCGGCGGCCGGGCCACATAGACATTACCCGATTCGATCAATTTGGGAAAGTGGCGGAAAAAGAGGGTCAACAGCAGCACCTGGATGTGCGAGCCGTCCACATCAGCGTCGCTCAGGATGCAGACCTTGCCGTAGCGCAAGCCGCTCAAATCAGGCGTGTCGTTGGGGCCGTGCGGGTCGACGCCGATGGCGACGGCGATGTCGTGGATTTCGGTGTTGGCAAACAGGCGGTCGCGCTCGACCTCCCAGGTATTGAGCACCTTCCCGCGCAGCGGCAGAATGGCCTGGCTTTCCTTGTCGCGGCCCATTTTGGCGCTGCCGCCGGCCGAATCGCCCTCGACCAGGAAGACTTCGTTGTGCGCCAGGTCCCGGCTTTCGCAGTCGGTCAGCTTGCCGGGCAGCACGGCCACGCCGGAGCCCTTGCGTTTTTCGACCTTCTGGCCGGCTTTCTGGCGGGTTTGCGCAGCTTTGATGGCGAGTTCGGCCAGTTTGCGGCCGTAGTCGACGTGCTGGTTAAGCCACAACTCCATGGTGGGCCGCACAAAGCTGGACACCAGCCGCACCGCATCACGGGAATTGAGGCGTTCCTTGATCTGGCCCTGGAACTGGGGATCAAGCACCTTGGCGCTCAGGACATAGCTGGCGCGCGCAAACACATCCTCAGGCAGCAGCTTGACGCCCTTGGGCAGCAACGAATGCAGCTCGATAAAACTCTTGACCGCATTGAAGAGGCCGTCGCGCAGGCCGCTTTCGTGGGTGCCGCCGGCGCTGGTCGGGATCAGGTTGACGTAGCTCTCG
>NZ_JBDTPB010000057.1:0-9470 GCF_039932935.1 Polaromonas sp. | reverse complement strand
CGTTGATGAAGAACTGCGAGCTGGCCGAGTGCGGCGCATTGGTGCGCGCCATGGCCACGGTGTAGTTGTCGTTCTTCAGGCCGTTGTTGGCTTCGTTCTCGATCTCGCCGTCGGTAGGCTTTTGTTTCATGCCGGGTTCAAAGCCGCCGCCTTGCACCATGAAGCCGGGGATCACGCGGTGAAACACGGTGTTGGCGTAGTGGCCCTTGTTGACGTAGTTCAGGAAGTTGGCCACGGTCTTGGGTGCTTTGGCCGCATCGAGTTCGAGCGTGATGACGCCGTATTCAGCGATGTGGAGTTCGACTTTTGGGTTGCTCATGATGATCCTGTAGGGAAAGTGAAGAAGTACGTGGAGTGTCAGTTGACCAGAGTGGCTGATTTGATGAGGACGGGTGTCTTGGGAACATCCGTCGGGAAGGGGCCGCCGGCACCGGTGGGCACAGCCTTGATCTTGTTGACCACGTCCATGCCGCTCACGACCTTGCCGAAGACGGTGTAGCCGTACAGCTGGGGTGCGTTGACGAGTTGCGCGCGCGGCGTGTTTTCATAGACGCGGCCCTGGTACTCAAACTTGGGAACCGGGTCGCCGGGCGGGATGACGGTGGGGTTCAGGAAGTCGTTGTCTTTCACGTTGATGAAGAACTGCGACGAGGCGGAATTGGGATCGTTGGTGCGTGCCATGGCCAGCGTGCCGACGACGTTTTTGGCGCCGCCCTTGGCGAGCGCTTCGCGGCCTTCATGCACGACGGGCGGGCGGGTCTTCTTCTCGGCGTAGGTGGCGTTGTAGCCGCCGCCTTGCACCATGAAGTTGCTGATCACGCGGTGAAAAATTGTGCCGTCATAGTGCTTGTCCTTGACGTATTGCAGGAAGTTTTCGACGGTCTTGGGGGCTTTGTCGGGGTAAACCTCGACCACGAAGTCACCTTCGCTGGTGACGAACTTCACCTTGGGGGCGGTCTGCGCAAGCGCGGGGCCGGCGAGCAGGACGAAGCTGGTTGCTGCGGCCGCTGCGAGCGCTGCGCGGCGCAAGGGAGAGAAAAATGCCGCGTGGGTGGCGGGCGTCTGGTGAAAAGCCATCAAATGGTTCCTTCGAAAAATATCTTCCACTGGCCGCCCTGGTGGACCCAGTATTGGCGCTTGGTGCGGCCGGTTTTGGCGCCTTTGACCAGCTCGCCAAAGGTTACCACCATCGTGTCGGTGCTGTCGGTCCAGCGCAGGTAAGACACATCCTTGAGCAGGATGTCGCGGCCGCCCAGCTGTTTGAGCTCAATCTCCAGGGCCGGCGTCCATTCGGCCAGCGTCTTGCCGTAACTGGTGAAATCGGGCGTGTACCAGGCGGTGAGCTTGGCCATGTCACCGCTGGACTTGGCGCTGTGCCAGTTTTGCAGTACGCGGTCGAATGATTTGCTGTCGGCCGCCAGCGATTGCGGCGCCACCCATTTGAGGTTGTGGGCAATCACGACCGGCGTGCTGCGCACCTCGACTGTGCGGATGATGCGTTCCAGGTCGGGGTTGGCCAGCACGACGCAACCGTCGGTAGACAGCGGCGCCCGCGCAAACTGCGCCGGTGGCGTGCCGTGCAGCCAGATGCCGCCGCCCGTCTTGCCGCGTTTGACATCCAGCTGGTTGGGGTAATTGATGGGCAGGGCGCCTGCGCCGTAGAAGTCGCGCAGCGATTTGGGGTTCAGGTTGCTGGTGATGAAGTAAACCCCGACCGGCGTGCGCAGGTCGCCTTCAACGGATTTTTCAATGCCCGATTTGCCGACCGAGATGTAATAGTCGGCCAGCAGTTTGAGGCCCGCGCTGGTGTTTTCAAACAGGTAAAGGCGCGACTTCGAGGCGTCAACCGCAATGGCGTGTCTGGTGCGCGGCGACAGTGCCAGGAACTGCGAAGGGACCGTGCCCGGCGCAGGCCGGTCGCGCAGGGCGCGCAAACGCAGTTGCGATTCCTGCCGGAGCTCCGCGAGCAGCGTGGCCGCGGCCTTGGCGGTGGCATCCGGAACGTCGCCGGGCGCACGGACCGGGCGCGTAAAGCCGGCCAGCAGGTCGCCGTAAACCAGCTGGGCCAGCTGGAAGTTAGGGTGGTCTTTGACAAGGCCTTCGGCTTTGCGCAATGCCTCCCGGGAATTTGCCTGGCCGATCAGCTTGTAGATTTCGATCAGCCGGGCCTCGGCTTCGCCGTCACGGATCTCGCGCGCCGCCACGGCGGCGTGCTTGCCGGGCGCATGGCCGCGGGGCCGGGTTTCAGCGCGTGCAGGCGCGGCGGCCTGCACCAGGCAAGGTGCAATGAAGGCAAGCGTGATGAGCGCTTTTTTCATGCGGGATTTCACGGAAGTTTGCCGGCCAGCACAGACGTACAAAGGACAGCTGGGCAAATGCACTTGGATCAGGTCGGCTGCCAGCGCGATCAACCGCCTGTGGATTCCTTGACGATGACCCAGCGATCACCGGCCTTGGCCAGCTCCAGCGTTTTGCGGCTGGAGATGTTGAGGGAATCGGCGCTGTAATCCTGCTTGAACCGGGCGGTGGCCTTGGCGCCGTGCACGGCGATGGCGATGTCGGACAGCTTCACGCTGATACGCGACTTGCCGACAATGCGCGCGCGGCGGTCTTCTTCCCAGGCTTTGCGCGCCTGTTTGCCGGGTGGGTCAAAGTTCTGGCCGTAGCTGTTGAGGTAACCGCTCATGTCTTTTTCAGACCAGGCCTGGGCCCACTGGCGCACAGCGTTTTCGACTTCTTTTTCGGTGCCAGCTGCCGCTGCGGGCGCGGCCGGGGCGGCAGGTGCCGCTGGCGCTGCGGGCACCACGGCTGTGGGCGCCGCGGCGGGCGTGGGTTTGGCGGCAGGGGGCGGGGCGGGTAGCGTTGTGGCGGGGCTGGAGACCGGGGCGGCGGCGGGCTTGGTCTGGGTTTTGGACTCGGCGGAGAACAGGGTGCGAATCAGGGCCAGCTTGGGCGGAACGGCCGCGTTGCCGCCGTCCAGTTGAAGGGCCTTGCTGTAGGCCTGGCTGGCAAGTCTGGCATAAACGTCGCCGAGGTTTTCGTGCGCGGTGGCGTAGCTGGGGTTGGTCCGGATCGCCATTTCAAGCGCGGCGCGGGCCTTGTCAAACTGGCTCTGGCCGGCATACAGCACGGCCATGTTGTTGTAGGGCTCGGGCAGCTCGGGGTAGTCTTCGGTGATCTTGGTGAAGGTGGCAATCGCATCGTTGGTCTTGCCGGTTTCGGTCTGGATCACGCCCTTGAAGAAACGCATTTGCGGGTCGCGTGGCTTGCTGGCAAGGGACTGGTCCACCTTGGTGAGCGCTTCTGCGTACTGGCCGGCACGCATCAGGCGGCTGACGTCCGCGTAGTCGTCGGCATGGGCCACGGACACCGACAGGGTGACCGCCACGGCCAGCAGACGCAGGGCAGCGGACAGCGAATGGCGTGTAAGGAAGTTTGGCGTGCGCATAGAACTCTCGCGATTTGTTTTAAAGCCCCTGCGGCTTTTTGGCAGCCGTTGGGCGAAAAGTCAACTTGACAGCCTGGTTTTCAGGGCGCTCGCAGAGCGGCTGAACCTTGTCGGACGGGCTGGATATACTGCTAGATTGTAACTGAGGGGGTATAGTTCACCGCCCCCTGAATTCCGTACTTTTCGTTTTTATCGCACGTTTTTGCGCGTACGCCGAATGGCCCTTGCCCGCCCGCGGCGTCCGTGAGATAAAGCTTCTTTCCTTTGCCTGACCACATCGGCGGTTTCCGGCCGATGCCGACCCCGCAGCACCATTTTCATGAGCCTTCGCATTTACAACACGCTGTCGCGTGCCGTGGAAGAATTTTCCCCGCTTGATCCCGGCCATGTGCGCATGTATGTGTGCGGAATGACGATTTACGACCTCTGCCACATTGGCCATGCGCGCATGATGATGGCGTTTGACGTGGTGCAGCGCTGGTTCAAGGCCAGTGGCCTGAAAGTGACCTATGTGCGCAACATCACCGACATCGACGACAAGATCATCAAGCGGGCGGTGGAGCGCGGCATCACCATCCGCCAGCTGACCGACGAAATGATTGCGGCCATGCACCAGGATATCGGCGCACTGGGCATAGAGCCGCCGTCGCTGGAACCCCGCGCCACTGAATACGTGCCGCAGATGCTGGGCATGATCGCCACCCTCGAGGAAAAGGGCCTGGCTTACAAAGGCTCCACCGGCGACATGAACTACGCGGTGCGCAAGTTTCCCGGTTACGGCAAGCTGTCGGGCAAGTCGCTCGATGAGCTGCGCGCCGGCGAGCGCGTTGCCGTGCTGGACGGCAAGGACGACCCGCTGGACTTTGTGCTGTGGAAAAGCGCCAAGCCTACGGAACCGGACGATGCCAAATGGGACAGCGCCTATGGCTCCGGCCGCCCGGGCTGGCATATTGAGTGCTCGGCCATGTGCCGCGGCACCCTGGGCGAGACTTTCGACATTCACGGCGGCGGCGCCGACCTGCAGTTTCCGCACCACGAAAACGAGATTGCCCAGAGCGAAGGCGCCAATGGCAAGCCGCTGGCCCGCTTCTGGGTCCACAACGGGTTTGTGCGCGTCGACAACGAAAAGATGTCCAAGTCCCTGGGCAACTTCTTCACCATTCGTGAAGTGCTGGCCAAATACGACGCGGAAACGGTGCGCTTTTTCATCGTGCGCGCGCATTACCGCAGTGCCCTGAACTACAGCGACGCCCACCTGGACGACGCGCGCAACTCGCTCAAGCGGCTGTACACGGCGCTAGACCTGGTCAAGCCTGCCGAGGTGGCGGTCGACTGGACCAACCCTTTCGCGGCCCGCTTCAAGGCCGCGATGGACGAAGACTTTGGTACGCCCGAGGCGGTGGCGGTGCTGTTTGAGCTGGCGGGCGAGGTCAACCGCACACGCTCTGCCGACACGGCGGGGCTGCTCAAGGCACTGGGGGGCTGCCTGGGTCTGCTACAAGGCGCGCCGGGCACTTATCTGCAGGCGGGCGCCGGCCTTGACGACGCCAGCATCCAGACCCTGATTGCAGAGCGGGCCGCCGCCAAACTGGCAAAAGATTTCGCGCAGGCCGACCGCATCCGTCAGGATTTGCTGGGCCAGGGCATTGTGTTGAAAGACTCGCCGGCGGGCACAACCTGGGAAGTTCAATCGTGAGATTTCTCAGTGTTTTATGCCCGCAGCCCAGGCAGGACGAGCGCAAGCAGCTATGAAAAAGATAGTAAAAAGCGGTCCTGCCAGCACAGAGCTGGCCGAAGTCGCCGAAGTCGCAGGGGCTTTGGCGCCCATGCCTGCCTACTGGACGGAAGCCTGCAGGCATCTGGTAAAAAAAGACCGCGTGATGAAGCGCCTGATTCCCCAGTTCGGGGACTCCCACCTGCAGGCGCGCGGCGACGCTTTCAGCACACTGGCGCGCAGCATTGTCGGCCAGCAGATTTCCGTGAAAGCGGCGCAGACCGTCTGGCACCGCTTTGAGGCCTTGCCCAAGAAGATGACGCCGGCCAACGTGCTCAGGCTCAAGGTCGACGACATGCGCGCCGCCGGACTGAGCGCCCGCAAGGTTGAGTACCTGGTTGACCTGGCGATCCACTTTGACGCCGGGACCGTTCACGTGAAAGACTGGGCGGCGATGGACGATGAGGCCATCATCGCCGAGCTGGTGGCCATTCGCGGCATCGGCCGCTGGACGGCCGAGATGTTCCTGATTTTTTACCTGATGCGTCCCAATGTCTTGCCGCTGGACGACGTGGGGCTGATCACCGGCATCAGCCAGAACTACTTTTCGGGTGAATCGGTGAGCCGCAGCGACGCGCGCGAGGTGGCCGCGGCCTGGTCGCCCTACTGCAGTGTGGCAACTTGGTATATTTGGCGCTCTCTGGACCCATTACCGGTTCTGGGTACCCCCACGGGTACCGAGCAAATTTAAGTTTCATGAAGCCCTGAGGAGCAGCACATGGCGAAGAAGACCTTCCTCGATTTCGAGCAACCGATTGCGGAGCTTGAAGGAAAAATTGAAGAACTGCGCTACGTACAGACCGAGTCGGCCGTCGATATTTCGGAAGAAATCGACCAGCTGGCCAAAAAGAGCCAGCAGCTCACCAAAGACATCTACAGCGACCTGACGCCCTGGCAGATCACCAAGATCGCACGCCACGCGGAGCGCCCCTATACCCTGGATTACGTCAACGAAATCTTCACCGATTTCGTCGAGTTGCACGGCGATCGGCACTTTTCCGACGACCTGTCCATCGTCGGCGGCCTGGCCCGTTTCAACGGCACAGCCTGCATGGTGCTGGGGCACCAGAAGGGCCGCGACACCAAGGAACGCGGCCTGCGCAACTTCGGCATGAGCAAGCCTGAGGGTTACCGCAAGGCCCTGCGCCTGATGAAGACCGCCGAGAAGTTCAAGCTGCCGGTGTTCACCTTTGTTGATACCCCCGGTGCCTACCCCGGCATCGACGCTGAAGAGCGCGGCCAGTCTGAAGCCATCGGCCGCAATATCTTTGAGATGGCGCAGCTCGAAGTGCCCATCATCACGACCATCATTGGCGAAGGCGGTTCCGGCGGCGCGCTGGCCATTTCGGTGGCCGACCAGGTGGTGATGCTGCAGTATTCGATCTACTCCGTCATCAGCCCTGAAGGCTGTGCGTCCATCCTCTGGAAAACGTCTGACAAGGCGCAGGAAGCCGCTGAGGCCCTGGGCATCACCGCGCACCGGCTCAAGGCCCTGGGCGTGATCGACAAGATCGTCAATGAACCCGTGGGCGGCGCCCACCGCGACCACAAGCAGATGGCGGCCTTCTTGAAGCGTGCCCTCAATGACGCTTTCCGCCAGGTCAGCGACCTGAAGGTCAAGGAACTGCTGGATCGCCGCTACGAGCGCCTGCAAAGCTACGGCCGCTTTACCGACACCAAGGCCGACGCCGGCAAATAAGCAGGCGAAAAGGCACCCGGCCGAGCCGAAGCAAGCAAACCATGGCCAGCCTGTCCGACCAGGAGATCAGGCACTACCGGGAGCAGGGCTACGTCATCCCGCAGTTCCGGCTCGGCGATGCCTGGGTCCGGCGCATGCAGGAAGCGCTCAATACCCTGATTAGCAACAACCCCGGCGTGCGGCCCGAAAAACTCGTCAGCGCCCATATTGAGGGCCAGAACGACGAAGGCGTGCGCGGCAGCCGCGATTTCTTTGACCTGGCCATGAACCCCGACATCATCGATCTGGTGGCGCAGGCCATCGGGCCTGACGTCATCCTCTGGGGTTGCCACGTGTTTTGCAAGCCCGCCAGCGAAGGCTACGAAACGCCGTGGCACCAGGACGGCCACTACTGGCCCATTCGCCCTTTGGCCAATTGCACCGTCTGGGTGGCGCTGGAACCCAGCACGCGGGAAAACGGCTGCCTGCGCGTGATCCCGGGCTCGCACGCCGACAAAAAACTTCACCCCCACTTGCACGAAGACCGCACCGACCTGACGCTGAACCAGCGCATGGCCGATGGCAGTTTCGACGAGAGCGAGGCGGTAGACCTGGAGTTGCAGCCCGGGCAGATGTCGCTGCATGACATCTACATGATCCACGGCGCCAAGGCCAACACCTCGGGCATCCGCCGCACCGGTGTGGCGCTGCGTTACATGCCCGGCACCTCGCTGTTTGACCGCGGCCTGCGGCCAGCCGATGGCCAGACCGGTGTGGCCGTCAGCTTTGCCACGCGGCCGCTGTGGCTGCTGCGCGGCGAAGACAAAACGGGGTTGAACGATTTTTCGGTGGGCCACCGTGGCGCATAGCGGGGCCGCGAACAGGCCTGTGCATGGCGTATCTGATGCAATCGGCGCCTTTGAGCCTGGCTTGCCTCTGGCCGTTGCGCTGAGCGGCGGCGCCGACTCCACTGCATTGCTGGTGGCCTGCGCGCACAAGTGGCCGGGGCAGGTCAGTGCCATTCATGTTCACCACGGGCTGCAGGTTGCGGCCGATGATTTCGAGCGCCACTGCATTGCGCTGTGCGAACGCCTGGAGGTGCCGCTTACCGTGCAGCGCGTGGACGCCCGGCATGCCGCGGGCGAAAGCCCTGAAGATGCGGCGCGCAAGGCCCGTTATGCGGCGTTCAGGGCTGCAGCCCAGGAAGGACAAGCGCAACCTGCTATCAAAAACATAGCACTTGCGCAGCATGCCGATGACCAGGTGGAAACCATGCTGCTGGCGTTGTCACGCGGTGCGGGGCTGCCTGGCCTGGCCGCCATGCCGGCGCGGTGGGAGCGCGAGGGCATCACCTATTACCGCCCGCTGCTGGCCGTGCCCGGGGCACTGCTGCGTGAATGGCTGACGGCGCGCGGCTTCCCCTGGGTCGAAGACCCCAGCAACACCGACGAACAGTTCACACGCAACCGGATCCGCTCGCGCCTGCTTCCTGCGTTGGCGCAGGCCTTCCCCCAGTTTCGCGACACCTTTGCGCGCAGCGCGCGCCACGCGGCGCAGGCCCATCAGTTGCTGGTGGAGGTGGCAGAGCAGGACCTGGCCACTGTGGGCGTGCCGCCGAACATCAAATCCCTGCAAGCCCTGTCGCAGCCGCGGCAAGCCAATGCGCTGCGCTACTGGCTGGTGCTGCAACAAGCCACGCCCAGCACCGCGCAGCTTGATCAACTGCTGTTGCAAATTGCCGCCTGCACCACGCGCGGGCACCAGATCCACCTGAAGGTGGCGAGCGGGCATGTCAGCCGGGCGGGAACGGTGCTGCACTACGCTGCCGCAGGGAGCGACGGGGGATTAGGCGAGCTAACTAGGTAGTAGTCCTAGGTATAATTGAAGGCTTTGCTGGCGGCGAAGTCGCCGTTAAAAGCCTGTTAAAGCGCTTTTAACGCCTGTTTCTCACGCTTTTCCAACGCTGACCCCGGCAGAAAAATCTGCAACAACTCCTGATTGACATCCTGCAATGGCATTGATCGTTCATAAATATGGCGGCACGTCGATGGGCTCGACCGAGCGCATCCGCAACGTGGCCAAACGTGTGGCCAAATGGGCGCGAGCCGGCCACCAGATGGTGGTGGTTCCCAGTGCCATGAGCGGCGAAACCAACCGCCTGCTCGGCCTGGCCAAAGAGCTGGCGCCCTCCAAGACCGGCGACGCTTATGGCCGCGAACTTGACGCGCTGGCCGCCACCGGCGAGCAAGCCTCCAGCGCTTTGCTGGCCATTGCCTTGCAGGCCGAAGGCATGCAGGCCGTGAGTTATGCCGGCTGGCAGGTCACCATCAAGACCAATAACGCTTACACCAAGGCCCGCATTGAATCGATTGACGATGTGCGTGTGCGCGGCGACCTCGACGCCGGCAAGGTCGTCATCATCACGGGCTTCCAGGGCGTGGACGAAGCCGGCAATGTCACCACGCTGGGCCGCGGCGGCTCCGACACTTCGGCCGTGGCCATTGCCGCAGCCTTGAAGGCGCATGAATGCCTGATCTACACCGACGTCGACGGCGTCTACACCACCGACC
>NZ_JBDTPB010000056.1:0-10408 GCF_039932935.1 Polaromonas sp. | reverse complement strand
TCGCGATTGTCTGAGCGAAGTGCAACGTAGCGAGTTCGAGCGAGACCCCGCCTGGGTCGAGCACCGCAGGCTGCCCGTAGCGAAGCGAAGGGACGCAGACAGCAGGGTCGCCTTTTCTTTTGCTTACTTTGCTTTTGGCGAAGCAAAAGAAAAGTGAGTTGCCGCCGGGAAACCCCCGGCCAGCTACCCTCGGCCGAGGTCCCAGCCGCCGAAAAACCCCCACCCAACGAACGACAAAACCGCGAGTAGACCTTAGGCGCAGACTAGGCACAGCCCCCACTCAACCCTGCCAGAATCCCCCAATGCAATTTTTCAAAGACCTCAACCTCGCGGCGTTCACGGCTGGCTTCGTCGCAGTCCTGGTCGGCTTCACCAGTTCGGTGGCCATTGTGTTTCAGGCCGCGCTGGCTTTTCATGCCACGCCTGCCGAAATCGCCTCGTGGATGTGGGCGCTGGGCATTGGCATGGGCTTGTGTTCTGTGGTGCCGTCGCTGTGGCTCAAAAAGCCGGTGATGGTGGCATGGTCCACGCCGGGGGCTGCGGTGCTGGCCACGGCCGGGCTGGCGGGTGGTTTCTCGATGGGGGAGGCGGTGGCGGCGTTTATGGTCAGCGCGGCGCTCATCGCCGTGTTCGGTGTCACCGGCTGGTTTGAAAAAGTCATGAACCGTATTCCGGTGGCCATTGCATCCGCCTTGCTGGCCGGTGTGCTCGCGCGGTTTGGCATCGAGGCCTTCGTGGCCGCGCAAACGGCTTTGCCTTTGGTGCTGCTGATGCTGGCGATCTATTTGCTGGGCAAGCGTTTGATGCCGCGCTATGCCGTGGTCCTGACACTGGTGGGGGCCATCGTGTTTGTTGCCGCGCGTGGGCAACTGGCATGGTCTGAAGTCGTTTTTTCGTTTGCGATGCCGGTGTTCGTGATGCCGAAGTTCACGCTGGCCGCCGTTGCCAGTCTGGCCATTCCGCTCTTTGTGGTGACCATGGCGTCGCAGAACCTGCCCGGCGTGGCCGCCATTCGTGCCGCCGGGTACGGGCCGGACAGCCCGGGCGGCGGCATTCCGGTGTCCAAAATCATCACGCTGAGCGGACTGGCCACGTTGGTGCTGGCGCCTTTTGGCGCGTTTTCCCTCAGTCTGAGCGCCATCACCGCCGCCATCTGTATGGGCAAGGAAGCGCATGAAGACCCGGCCAAGCGCTACACCGCGGCCGTGTGCTGCGGCGCGATTTATATCGTAATCGGCATCTTCGGCGCGGCGATCACCGGTCTGCTCACTGCCTTCCCGAAAGAGCTGGTGGTGGCCATTGCCGGACTGGCGCTGCTCGGCACTATCGGCAACGGCCTGGCCGCGGCGGTGAAAGAGGAGTCCCACCGGGAAGCAGCGCTTATCACTTTTCTGGTCACCTTGTCGGGCGTCGTAATAGCCGGTGTGGGCTCGGCCTTTTGGGGTGTGGTCGCGGGCGCGATGGCGCTCTTTGTACAACAATACGGCCAACAGCGCCGTGGTGAACAACCGTTCACCGAATCGGCAGCGAATCCAGGAAGCCCTTCCAAACCATGAACATTCTTTTTGTCGCCGACCCGCTTGAGTCGTTCAAGATCTACAAAGACACCACTTTCGCCATGATGCGGGAGGCGCAGCGGCGCGGACACCGCATCAGCGCCTGCGAGCCGGCCGACATGAGCTGGCAAACCGGCGCGAAAGTCACGGCCCAGGTGCGCCACGTCACACTGACGGGCGACGCCGACGTCTGGTTCACCGCCGATGCCGCCCGCCCCGATGCGCGCGAGGCCATTGCGGGGTTTGACGCGGTGGTCATGCGCAAAGATCCGCCGTTTGACAGCGAGTACTTCTACAGCACGCACCTGCTGGAACAGGCCGAGCGCGAAGGAGCGAGGGTGTTCAACAAGCCGCGCGCGCTGCGCGACCACCCTGAAAAGCTCGCCATCCTGGAGTTCGCGCAGTTCAGCGGCCCGACGCTGGTCACCCGTAGCGCGGCCGACATCAAGCGCTTTCACGCCGAGCACAAGGACATCATCCTCAAACCGCTGGACGGCATGGGCGGCATGGGGATTTTCCGCGTGAAGGAAGACGGCCTGAATCTGGGCAGCATCACGGAAACGCTGAACAAAAATGGCGCTGAAAGCGTGATGGTGCAAAAGTTTTTGCCCGAAATCGCCAAGGGTGACAAGCGCGTGCTGATCATTGGCGGCAAGCCCGTGCCCTTTAGCCTCGCGCGGATTCCGCAAGGCAGCGAGGTGCGCGGCAACCTGGCGGCGGGTGGGTTGGGCGTGGCGCAGCCGCTGTCCAAACGCGACTTTGAAATTGCGGAAGCGCTGGGGCCGGTGCTGGTCGCGCGCGGCCTGCTGCTGGCCGGGGTCGACGTCATCGGCGACTATGTGACCGAGATTAACGTCACCAGCCCGACCTGCTTCCAGGAAATCCACGACCAGGCGGGGTTTGACGTGGCGGCCATGTTTATGGATGCGCTGGAGCAGGCGCTGGCCAAGACGGGCGCCTGAGTCGGCATGGCTGCGGCGGTGACCGCGGCTAATGGACCGGTATGTCGGGCGCGGCAGCAGCGGACAGGTACACGCGCAGGGCGTCCGCGTTGTAGTTCACCCCCGTTGAGCCTGAAACTCCCTCCCTTGCAGGCGCAGGTGATCGCGAAATTGCAACGGCTGGGGCCTGCGGATGCCCGGGACGGCATCCAGCGCAGACAGGCTGCAGACGCGCAGCAAGGACTCCAGATGTTTTTGCCGGTCGGCGGGAGTGCCGACAGTGCCGCAGCGCACAACCCTGCGTCGCCCAAGCTGTGGGTTGATGCTCAGGCCGCGAGAAGCGTGCCGCCCTCAAACACCTTGAGTTCGCCGGGCGCAAATGCCGTCCAGGTCTCGTTGGAGGTAAGCGGCGCTGTGACCACCACGGCCACGCGGTCAGATGGCCTGGTGTGCTCGGCAAAGTTCACGCTCACCTCTTCGTCGCTCAGCGTGGCGTGTGCGAAAGGGTGCTTGCGCTCCACGTAATACAGGCTGGTGGAGGCGTGCGCCCAGAGCGCCTGGCCGTTGCTCAGCAAGAAATTGAAGGTGCCGTGCGTGGCGATTTGCGTCGCCAGTTCACGCAGCGTGATGCTCAACTCGCGCACGCTCGGCACGCCCGCATGCGACTTGGCCATCTCCTGCATGATCCAGCAGAAGGCGCGCTCGCTGTCGGTGGTGCCAACGGGCCTGAAGCTGCCGTGCAGGCGAGGCGAAAAGTCCTTGAGGTCACCGTTGTGCGCAAACACCCAGTAGCGGCCCCACAGTTCACGCACAAAGGGGTGGCAGTTTTCCAGCGCCACACGGCCTTGCGTGGCCTTGCGGATGTGCGAGATGACGTTGCGGCTTTTGATGGGGTAACGGCTGATCAGCTCGGCCACCGGCGAGCTGCAGGCCGGCTGGTGGTCGACAAAATGGCGCAGGCCCCGGTCGCTGCCGCTGGCCACGCTGTCATCGCCTTCGAAAAACGCGATGCCCCAGCCATCGGCGTGGTGATCGGTGTGGCCGCCGCGTTGCGCAAAACCTCGAAAGCTGAAGGTCACGTCCGTGGGCGCATTGCAGTTCATGCCGAGCAGTTGGCACATGGTCAGTCGGTCTCCGGTTTTCCGCTTTGGGGTGCGGCAGAAGGGCTGCGCAACTGCCAGGCCGCCACCATGGCCAGCACGCACAGGGCCGCCAGCATCAGGAAAGCCTCATTGAATGCGGCCAGCCGCGCCGGGCTGCTGGTGGCGTTGGCCAGTGAGTCGCCGTGTGCGGCGAGCTGCCACTCCAGCACGATGCCGCACAGGCTCACACCGATGGCGCCGCCCAGCATGCGCACAAAATTAATCGCGCTCGCGCCCTGGGACAGCAAATGTTCATGCAGCGGCCGCAGTGACCCCAGGTTAAGTGACGGCAAAATAAAACCCAGCCCTATGCGCCCTAGCGTGGCCCACATCACCAGCATCCATAAACCTGACGCCAGGCTCACCGTGAGCATCAGCGCAAACGAGGCTGCCAACAGGGCCAGACCGATGCTGACGAGCAGCCAGGTCGGATGTTTGTCAGCCAGGCGGCCCACGCCCGCAATGGTTGCCGCCAGCACCAGGCCTGCAGGCAGCAGGATGGTGCCGACGTGCGAGGCCGACAGGTTCAAGCCCAGCTGAAGGTAGACCGGCAGCAAATAGGTAGAGCCGAACAGCGCCGTGCCATAAATAAAAGCGACGATGCTGCCCATGGCAAAAGGGCGGTAGCCGAAAAGCGCCAGGTTCATCAGCGGCGCCCCGCCCGTGGCGGCCAGGCGGCGCTGCCACCAGACGAAGGCCACCAGGGCCGCCAGCGCGGCGCCTAGAAGGACAAAGGCGTGCGCGCGCCCTGCGCCATGCAGCTCGACCATGCCGTTGAGCAGGCACAGCGTGCCCACTGCACCCAGCAGCAGGCCGCGCCAGTCGATCATGGCGCCCTGGCGGTTGGCCGCCACGCCGCCTGGCGCGGTGTCAGGCACATATCGGTAAGCCATCCAGAGCGACACCAGGCACAGCGGCACCACCATGAAGAAAATCGAGCGCCAGCCGAACAGGTCGACCAGCACGCCGCCCACGCTGGGGCCCAGCGCCGGCGCGAGCACCACGCCCATGCCGAAAAGGCCGCTGGCGCGCCCCTGCTCATGCGGCCCGAAGGCCCGCATGATGATGATCGCGGGAATCGGCTGCACCACGCCGGCCGCCAGGCCTTCGGCCACGCGCGCGCCCAGCACCAGGCCGAAACTGTTGGCCAGGCCGCCCACAACGCCGCCGGCCATCAGCAGCAACATGGTTCCGACGTAGGTGCGGCGGTAGCCATAGCGCGCCAGCAACCAGGGGGTGGTCAGCATGGAGACCGTCATGGCCACCATGAAGCCCGAACTGACCCATTGCGCGCGCTCCTGCCCCAGCGTGAAGTGGTGGCTCATGTCGGGGATCGCCACGTTGACGATGGTCGACGACATGATGGAGGCCATTGTGCCGATCATGACCGACAGCAACAGCAGCCAGCGGTAGCGCGGCCCGTGGGCCTCCTGCAGGCTGGCGAGCGAGGCGGACATCAGCGCGTCCGGGTCAGTCTCTTGGCTCGGACCAGAGCTTGCCGCCGGTGGCCCAGTTTTCGCGTTTGATGTCGGTAATGAGAATGTCCACCGAATCGGCCTGGCCGCCCAGAATTTCGACGCTCACGCGGGTGATGGCCTCGACGAGCTTTTTCTTTTGCTCAAGTGTGCGGCCTTCCATCATTTCAACGTGGTAGGTGGGCATGGTGTCCTTTGGGTGATGTGATTGGGATGCCCCTGATGATAAAAGCAATCAGGGGTGCCGATGGCCGCAGGGGCATCTGATGCGGGCTGCCGTGTTTCTGTCAGCCACCGCTGACAAGCGCACAAGCCGCGCGGCACCACGGTTTGGCGGGCAAACGTGGGACACTGAAGAGGCTGACGCCTTGTGGATGCCCCGTTGTGACGTGGTTTGCCGCGCAGGCATCGTGTACCCGACCTTCCCCCTTCCAGGCTGCGCCAGGCAAACCCCTTGCTTCCCAAACAACTCTCAAGCCCCACCGAGCCGCCCCTGCCTTTGCTGGCCGGGCGCAACTACCATTGCCAGTGCGGGCAGCCGGTTTTTTTCCGCAACAGCAAGTGCCTGGTGTGCCGCACGCCGCTGGGCTACGACTGCGAGCTGGGCTTGCTGCTGTCCTTGATGCCGGGCCCCCGGCCCGAAACCTGGCAGAAGTGGCACGCGTTGGGTGCGCCAGCAGTGGCGCCGCCCGATGACCCGCAACCGCCCGCCCTGGAAGAAATTCCGGGCCAGGAATCCGCCCCCGCGGAGGTGCCCTCTGACACACGCACTGCACCCCAGGACACGCCGGATACGCAAACCGATGCGGACGAAAACGATGCAACGGGCCGAGTGGTCTACAAGCGCTGCCTCAACCTGTCCACGCCGGCCTCCTGCAACTGGCTGATTGCGGAGAACGACCCGCAGGACATGTGCCGGGCATGCCGCCTGAACCGCACCATTCCTGATCTGACCGATCCGGCGCAGCCCGACAACGGCTATCTCTGGGGCCTGGTCGAGCTGGCCAAACGGCGCCTGGTGTCGTCACTGATCCTGCTGAAGCTGCCGGTCGCGTCCCGCATGAGCGAAGACCTGGAGCGCGGTGTCATGTTCGATTTTCTGCGTTCGCCGGTGAATGGCCCACATGTGATGACCGGCCACAACACGGGCCTGATCACGCTCAATATTGATGAAGCCGATGATGCCAAGCGCGAGGCCGTGCGCAAGGCCATGCGCGAACCCTACCGCACGCTGCTGGGGCATTTCCGCCATGAAATCGGCCACTACTATTGGGACAGGCTGATCAACGGCACGCCCTGGCTCGAGGGCTTTCACGCGCTGTTCGGCGACGAGTCGCTCGACTATGCCGCCTGCCTCAAGCGCAACTATGACGAAGGCCCGCCGGCCGACTGGCGGCTGCATTTCGTGAGCGCGTATGCCAGCAGCCATCCGTGGGAGGACTGGGCGGAATGCTGGGCGCATTACCTGCACATGCGCGATGCAATCGACACCGCGCTGAGCTTTGGCCTCAGCGTTGACCGCTTTGACCTTGAATTCACGCCCTTCACCCTGGATGCGCTTTACCAGCCCGAGCATCCTGGCGCAAAGCAGTTTCTGGCCTTTCTCAATCACTGGGCGCGCCTGACCACCATGCTGAACGAAATGTCGCGAAGCATGGGCCAGCCTGACTTCTATCCGTTTGTGCTGCCACGCGAGGTGGTGGGAAAACTGCATTTCATTCACCTGCTGGTGACGTCGGAGAGCTGGCTTGAAGCTTCGCCTTCGCAGCCGGTACCCGCACCGGGTCCGGAGCAAACCGGTGACCTGGAGCCGGCCAACAACTCCGGCCAGTCCCAGGTACAACTGCAGTTGCAGCAAATGCAGCAGGAGATGCCCGTAGTGGCCTGGACGTCGCGCTGATTCAAGAGAAAAGTGGCCGCAGGCCAATCAGGACGAGCGCGAGCAGCTCCTGATTTAATAGCATTTGTCAGAGCCCGGTGTGCGTTAAAGTGGAGGCCCCTTTCCACCCCACGGCAACGCCCATGCCCTCCCTTCCGAGAAGCCATCACTACAGCGTGTATGTGATCGAGCTGGCGCCAGAAGTCTGGGACCTGCCGCGGTTTCGCCGCGCCAACCCTGATTACCAGTTGGGCAAACCCTTTGTGTATGTCGGCATGACGGGCCTGGACCCGGACGTGCGCTTTGACAAACACAAGGCAGGCATTCAGTCCAACCGTTTTGCGCGAGATTTTGGGTTGCGCCTGCTGCCGCAGTTGTACGCCATGTACAACCCCATGCCTTACGACGCGGCGCGTGACATGGAAGTCGAGCTGGGTATCGGCCTGCGCGAAGCGGGCTACGGTGTCTGGCAGGCCTGAGCGCCGCTGCGCCGGGGCTGATTATTCAAGTGCGCTCACGGCCACGCCGTGCTGCTTCGAAAACGCCTGGAGTGTCGTGGCAACCTGGGGGTCCTGCAGGGTGGTCGTCAGTTCAATGATCTTGTTGCCTTCGCCCTTGTGGCTGTCGCTCACCGTCACGGTGGCCGAAGGGTCGTCTGCGGCAAACAGCCGCTGCAGGGAAGGGCCCAGCGAGCCCATCATGCTATCGCGCTCGGCCTGCGGCGCGGCTGACTGCGCGGCATACTGAACCTCAAAAGAAAAATTTGTCCTGGGGGTCATGTGGGTGTCTTTCTGCGCCGGGAAACTATTGGCGCAAGGCTATTGGCGCAAGGTGGCCGAGAGGGTGATTTCCGGAACGCTGGCCAAGGCCTTGGAAAGCGGGCAGCCCTTTTTGGCGTCTTCGGCTAGCTCCTGGAATTTCGCCTCGTCGATGCCCGGAATCACGGCCTCCAGCGTGAGGGCGATGCGGTCGATGAGAAACCCCTCGCCTTGCGCTACCAGGCGCACCTTGGCGCGCGTGTCGACCGAGCGGGTGTCAAACCCGGCCTTGTCGCAGGCAAAAGAAAATGCCATCGTGAAACAGGCCGCATGGGCGGCACCCAGCAGTTCTTCAGGATTGGTGCCGCTGCGGTCGTCTTCAAAGCGGCTGCCAAAGCCGTAGGGGTAGGCTTTGAGGGCGTTGGTGTCCGTGCTGATCTGGCCTTGGCCCTGTTTGCCCCGGCCTTCCCAGTGTACGGAGGCGTTTTTTTCGGTCATAGTTTTCTCCTGAAGGTGCGTGAACATTCCAGCATGGCGCGTTGCGCGGGCGGCCGGCGTCAGACAGCGCCGCGCATCGAGGTGGGTGTGCCGCGGCATGTGGCGGGCGTGCCGGCTCAGGCGTCGTTCATGCCTCGATTTCCGGATCCTTCATGTGCCAGGTGATTCGCCCCAGCTCGGCCCGGAGCTGGTGGCGGCCCTCTTCGTCGGCCAGCCCCGCAAGCGCTTGCGCCACTGACAGCCCGCGCGCAAGAATAGGCTTGCCGCGCGAGGCAAACACGACGCTGTTGGTTTTTTCCGGCGCCAGGATTTCCACCGAATTGCCGCCAAAACTGCGTGCAATGCGGCTTGCCAGCAGCGGGTAGTCGGGGTGCTCATAGTGCAGGTTCACCACGAGCACGCCATCGGCGGCCAGGGCGGCAAAGCAGTCGTCGTAAAAACGCTGCGAGCACAGGGCCGGCGGCTGGCCCTGGTGGTCGAACCCGTCGATCAGCAGCACGTCAAATTGCGGAACGCTGGCCTGCAGGTAGTCGGCTCCGTCGGCGGAAATCACGCAAAAACGCGCGTCGTCGTCGGGCACATGGAATTCACGCCGCAGTGCCACGACGTCCGGATTGATCTCCACCACCGTCATCCGGCTGCGCGGCAGCTGCCGGTGGCAAAACTTGGCCAGGGAGCCGCCGCCGAGGCCGATCATGCCGATGTGCAACGGAACGGGCCTGAAGAGGAGAAAGCCCATCATGGTCAGCGTGTAGTCCACCTCCAGGCGCCAGGGGCTTTGTGTGAGCATGCGGCTTTGCAGCTCGTCCATCGTGAAATGCAGCGACCGGGTGTCCCCGTCGTCATGCACAAAGGGCCGGTTCGGCCGGTCCGGCGGCAGAATGTCGCCCTCAGACCGGTTGGGATTCCGGCTGCGCAGTGGAGGCGACTTCCGACGCCACGGCATCAAGGGCCTGGGCAATCACGCCCTGGTTGTCGACCGGCCTGAGCAGGCGCTCGCGGATTAACCTTTCGCAGCTGCGCTTGGTCATGGAGTGCGGCTGGCCGCCATGGCTCACAAACATGAACAGCGTGCCCTTGGTGCTGGCCCAGATCAACTGGGCACGCAGCCAGCGGCGCCGCGAATACAGGTCCACCCAGTGGCCGGACCGCAGACTCAGCAGCAGGCGCTCGGCATCGCTTTGGGCCATGGCGGGGGCCGCGTTTTCGGCTGCTTCGGCCAGGAACTCCGCATGGCTGGAATCGGGCTCCACTTCCGGCTGCATGGCTTGTGCCACGGGTTGCTCGTCTTCCAGCGGGAGGAGTTCTCCGGGCACCGTGGGCAGGGTATCTTCAAAGCCGGCGGCATCGAGGTCGTCGCGTGCCAGCCAGGGGTGCGCGGCGGCCTTGGCGCGGCGTTGTTCGGGCGTCGCCGGCAGCTCTTCGGGCTCCAGCGGCGCATGGCCTGATTCTTCGGCGTCGCGTTGGCTTTTGAGGCGGCGCAGCTTGAGCACCGGGCGATGCAGCTTCATGAGGCCTTCAAAAAACGCCTCGCTCTCGCGCGGGTGCTGCCCCAGCAGCGCGAGCCCTTCATGCAGTTTTCCGAGCAGGCCGGGAATCATCTCGATCAGTTTGGCCGGGCGCTTGAGCGTGACTTCGCGCTTGACGCTCCAGAGCAGGTCAGGCACCACCGAGCCGAAACCCATGGGGTCGACCTGGTTGCGCCTGTCGGCAAGCCTGGCATGCGCCATGGCCAAAGCCCAGGGGCCGAACAGGAAGTCCAGCACCAGGCCCGGAACCTGGTCGAGGTCTGCGCGCGTGCTGAGCTCAAAGGCGATCTGGTCGGCCTGCGTCTGGCGTTCTTCGGCAAAGCGCAGCGCCTGCAGTACGTTGTTGCGATTTTCCGCTTCGAGGTGGTCCTGCTCGTCCCAGCCATATTCGAGCTGGGCCAATGCCATGCCGAAAGGCTGGGCATCGTCGATCGTCAAACCGTTCAGTTCGTTGAAGGCGTGTGTGACGGGCTCAAAAAACGCCAGGAACTCGGGGCTGAATTCGTCGTTGTACTTGAAGCTGCGCTGGGCCACGCGTTCCATGATGCGGCGCCCGGCGTGGCCTTCGTCGCTGAAAAAGCGCGGGTCCACCATGGCCAGGCGCAGCAGCGAAGGCTCCAGCGCCACGAT
>NZ_JBDTPB010000055.1:0-18536 GCF_039932935.1 Polaromonas sp. | reverse complement strand
AACCCTGCGCACCGCCATGGCCATTGGCGCCGACCGCGCCATCCTGGTCGAAACCAATGAAGAACTGCAGCCCCTGGCCGTGGCCAAGCTGCTCAAGGCCCTGGTCGAAAAAGAACAACCCCAACTTGTCATCCTCGGCAAACAGGCGATTGACGACGACTGCAACCAGACCGGCCAAATGCTGGCCGCGCTGCTGGGCTGGCCGCAAGCCACCTTCGCCTCCAAGGTGGAAGTTGAAGGCACCACGGCCAAAGTCACGCGCGAAGTCGACGGCGGCCTGGAAACCCTCTCCCTCACGCTGCCGGCCATCATCACGACCGACCTGCGCCTCAATGAACCGCGCTACGTCACCTTGCCCAACATCATGAAGGCCAAGAAAAAGCAGCTCGACAACCTCAAGCCCGAAGAACTCGGTGTCGATGTCAAGCCGCGCATCAAGACCCTGAAGGTCAGCGAGCCGCCCAAGCGCAGCGCCGGCATCAAGGTGGCCGATGTGGCCGCCCTGGTGGACAAGCTCAAGAACGAAGCCAAAGTAATTTAAGGAGTTGATAGACATGACCGCACTTGTAATCGCAGAACACGACAACAACTCCATCAAGCCCGCGACCCTCAACACCGTGACCGCCGCCGCCCAGTGCGGCGGCGACGTGCACGTGCTGGTAGCCGGCAAGGGCGCCGAAGCCGCCGCCAAGGCCGCCGCCGCCATTGCCGGCGTGGCCAAAGTCATCCACGTCGAAGGCGATCATTTCGCTCACGGCCTGGCAGAGAACATGGCCGCCCAGGTGCTGGCTATCGCCAGCAACTATTCGCACATCCTGTTTCCCGCCACCGCTTCGGGCAAGAACATCGCCCCCCGCGTGGCTGCGACGCTAGATGTCGGCCAGATCTCCGACATCACCAAGGTCGACGCTGCCGACACTTTTGAGCGCCCGATCTACGCCGGCAACGCGATCGCCATCGTGCAAAGCCTGGACGCCACCAAAGTCATCACCGTGCGCACCACCGGCTTTGACGCCGCGGCCGCCACCGGTGGCTCCGCCGCGATTGAAACGCCCGCAGGCGTGGCCGACAGCGGCAAGTCGACCTTCCTGGGCTCCGAGATCGCCAAGAGCGACCGCCCCGAGCTGACCGCCGCCAAGATCATCGTCTCCGGCGGCCGCGCGATGGGTTCCAGCGAGAAGTTCAACGAAGTGCTGACGCCGCTGGCCGACAAGCTGGGCGCCGCACTGGGCGCCTCGCGCGCTGCGGTTGACGCGGGCTACGCCCCCAACGACTGGCAAGTGGGCCAGACCGGCAAGATCGTCGCGCCTCAGCTCTACATCGCCGCCGGCATCTCCGGTGCGATCCAGCATCTGGCCGGCATGAAAGACAGCAAGGTCATCGTCGCGATCAACAAGGACCCCGAGGCTCCGATTTTCAGCGTGGCTGACTATGGCCTCGAAGCCGACTTGTTTACGGCTGTGCCCGAGCTGGTCGCCGCACTGTAATTGCAGGCGACAAAGGGCGTCTTCGTGACGCCCTTTTTGTATCCGGACTTGCCGCGCACCGACGGCAGCCATCGACTATGTGGAGAGACAAATGACGTACAAAGCCCCCCTCAAGGACATGCTGTTTGACATCAAACACCTGGCCAACATCGAACAGATCGCGCAAATCCCGGGCTTTGAAGAAGCCGGTTTCGACACAGCTCAGGCCGTGCTTGAAGAATGCGCCAAGTTCAACGAGGGGGTGCTGGCACCGCTGAACCGTGACGGAGACATCAATCCGTCGAGCTGGAAAAATGGCGAAGTCACCACCACCCCCGGCTTCAAGGAGGCTTTCAGGCAGTACGTCGAAGGCGGCTGGCAAGGCCTGCAGCACCCGGTTGATGTTGGCGGCCAGGGCTTGCCTAAAACCATTGGCGCGGCCTGCGGTGAAATGCTCAACTCCGCCAACATGAGCTTTGCGTTATGCCCGTTGCTGAGCGACGGTGCGATCGAAGCGCTGCTCACGGCCGGCTCTGATGACCTCAACGCCGTTTACCTCGAAAAGCTGGTGAGCGGGCAATGGACCGGCACCATGAACCTGACCGAGCCCCAAGCAGGTTCGGACCTCGCCATGGTGCGCAGCCGTGCTGAGCCGCAACCCGACGGCACCTACAAGGTCTTCGGTACCAAGATTTTCATCACCTACGGTGAGCACGACATGGCGGAGAACATCGTGCACATGGTGCTGGCACGCGTCACCGGTGCACCCGAAGGGGTCAAGGGCATCAGCCTCTTCGTCGTGCCCAAGTTCATGGTTGGCAAAGACGGCGCACTGGGCGCGCGCAACGACGTGCACTGCGTGAGCATCGAGCACAAGATGGGCATCAAGGCATCGCCCACCGCTGTGCTGCAATATGGCGACCATGGCGGCGCCGTCGGCTACATCGTCGGCGAAGAAAACCGCGGCCTCGAGTACATGTTCATCATGATGAACTCCGCCCGCTATGCCGTCGGCATACAGGGCATCGCGATTGCCGAGCGCGCCTACCAGAAGGCAGTGGCCTTCTCTAAAGACCGTGTGCAGAGCCGGCCGGTCGACGGCTCCATCAAGGCCAGCGCGCCCATCATTCACCACCCCGACGTCAAGCGCATGCTGATGACCATGCGCGCCTACACCGAAGGCTGCCGCGCCATGGCCTCGGTGGCCGCTGCCGCTTACGACGCGACGCATCACCACCCCGATCCGGATGTGCGCAAGCAGAACCTGGCCTTCTACGAATTCATGGTGCCGCTGGTCAAGGGCTACAGCACCGAGATGAGCCTGGAAGTCACCTCGCTGGGCGTGCAGGTGCACGGCGGCATGGGCTTTATTGAAGAAACCGGCGCGGCCCAGTACTACCGCGACGCCAAGATCTTGACCATCTACGAAGGCACGACCGCCATTCAGGCCAACGACCTGATCGGCCGCAAGACCTCGCGCGATGGCGGCCAGACTGCCAAGGCGATTGCCGCGCAAATTGAAAAAACCGAAACAGAATTGCTCAAGCAGGGCAGCGCCGACGCGGTGGCTGTGGCCAAACGCCTGAAGGCCGCGCGCCTGGCTTTCATTGACGTGGTCGATTTCGTCGCTGGCAACACCAAAGCCAGCCCCAACGCGGTGTTTGCGGGCAGTGTGCCTTACCTCATGCTCGCGGGCAATTTGGTGGCCGGATGGCAAATGGCGCGTTCGCTGCTGGTGGCGCAAGAGCAGCTCGCCCAGGGCGTCGACGCTGCCTTTATGCAGGCCAAGATCACCACGGCGCGCTTTTACGCCGACCACCTGCTGACCAAGGCGCCGGGCGTGCGCGACAGCATTGTTGAAGGTGCAGACAGCGTCACGGCGCTGGCGCTGGACGCGTTCTGAGTCGACTTTTTGCTATTGAATTAATAGCTTCTTGCGCCCGTTGCTAAAGGGCTGCAGCCTGTTTTCTTCTAAAAAATAGTATACGGAGCTTCCATGTCCAGACTGCCGGGTGCATTGCACAATTTGCCGCTGCCCATCATCGGCTCGCCGCTTTTCATCATCAGCAACCCCAAGCTGGTCATTGCGCAGTGCAAGGCCGGTGTAGTGGGCGCCATGCCGGCGCTCAACGCACGGCCTGCGTCGCAGCTCGACGAGTGGCTCGCCGAAATCACCGAGGCGCTGGCTGCCCACAACAAGGCCAACCCCGGCAAACCCGCGGCGCCGTTTGCCATCAATCAGATCGTGCACAAGTCCAACGACAGGCTGGAACACGACATGGAGATGTGCGTGAAGTACAAGGTGCCCATCTACATCACCAGCCTGGGCGCGCGTGAAGACATCAACGCCGCCGCGCATAGCTACGGCGGCGTGGTGCTGCACGACATCATCAACAACAAGTTCGCCCGCAAGGCGATTGAAAAGGGCGCCGACGGCCTGGTGGCTGTGGCCGCCGGCGCGGGCGGCCACGCGGGTGTCAAAAGCCCGTTCGCCCTGATCCAGGAAATCCGCCAGTGGTTTGACGGCCCGCTGGCGCTGTCGGGCGCCATCTCTACCGGCGGCGCGGTGCTGGCCGCGCAAGCCATGGGCGCCGACTTCGCCTACATCGGCTCGGCATTCATCGCGACCGAAGAAGCGCGCGCCGACGACGCCTACAAGCAAGCCATCGTCGACGGCAATTCCGACGACATCATCTACAGCAGTCTTTTCACCGGCGTGCACGGCAACTACCTCGCGCCGTCGATTCGCGCTGCCGGCATGGACCCGGAGAACCTGCCCGAAGGCGACATCAAGACCATGAACTTCGGCGGCGGCGAAGGCAGCAAGTCCAAGGCTTGGAAAGACATCTGGGGTTGCGGGCAGGGCATCGGCTCCGTCAGCAAGGTGCAAAGCGCCGCGGCGTTCATTGCTCAACTTAAGCGCGAATACAAAGACGCACGCGAAAGGGTGTGTGCCTGAGCTTTTGGCAACGCCGGGGCTGGCGCATCTGCTGTGCGCGCCGGCATGACATTGCCTCGGCAGATTCCCGGCCTTGACGCGCTCAAGGGTCTGGCCTGCGTCCTGATCGTCTGGCACCACCTGGCCTTCTACGGCCCCATGTCGGATGTGGTTCACCCCTACGCGCCCGCCTTGATGGATTGGCTTTATGACTACGGGCGCATGGCCGTGCAGGTGTTCCTCGTCGTGAGCGGGTTTCTGGCAGCTGCCTCGCTGGCGCCGCAGGGCGTTGCGGTGTTCGAGTCACCCGGGAGGCTGATCCTTCGCCGCTACTGGAGGCTCGTCAAACCTTACTTTGTGGCGCTGGCCGTAAGCGTGCTGGTGGCCGCGTTGGTCAGGCCCTGGTTCGCGCACCACTCTGTGCCTGGCGCTCCCACGGTGCACCAGCTGCTGGCCCACGTCCTGTTGCTGCAGGACCTGCTCGGGCAGGATGCGCTTTCCGCCGGCGTCTGGTACGTGGCCATCGACTTCCAGCTCTATGCCATGGCAGTGCTCATCTTCGCCTTTGCCCGGCGATTTCAGTTTCAGCCGAACCATGGCGACGCCACGCACACCACTTCGGTTTCGGCCCCGTTGGGCGTAAGCCTCATCCTGCTGGCCGCATTGGCCTCGCTGCTGTTTTTCAACCGCCTGCCGGCCTTTGATATCACCGCCCTTTATTTTTTCGGCTCCTATGCCTGTGGCATGTTGGCCTTCTGGGCCTCCAGCCGCCTCGGCGCGCGGCGCGGCTTCTGGCTCGTGACCCTGGCGGTCATGGGCGGGCTGGCCCTGGCGCTGGATTTCAGGGGACGCCTGGTGGTGGCACTGGTCACTGCTTTCAGCCTGATTGGATTGGCAGGGCTTCAGCCGCATGCCCGGCCGGTGCGCTGGCTGCAGCAGCGCCGGCTGGTGCAACTGGGTCACATCTCCTACTCCGTGTTCCTTATCCACTTTCCGGTGTGCCTGCTGGTCAACGCTGTCGTGGGCTACTTCTGGCCCACGCAGTTTCTGGCCAATGTGGCAGGCTTGTGGGTGGCTTTCATGCTGTCGCTGCTGGTGGGCTGGGCGCTGTACCAGTGGGTAGAGTTGCGGCCCACACCATTCCTGCCGCGATGGTTGAGCCGCTACTATTCGGGTTAAAAATGGCCGAAGCCCTTACCGGTCGGGCGCAGGCAGCTATCGAATTAATAGCGATGTAACGAAGGCATCTCCTGCCGTCGTGGCGCACGGGGCGCGACTCATCGCCTGAACATCTCCAGCTTCAATGCCGCAGGCTCGCCCAGCCATGAGGCGTGCGTGGTGTGGTCGGCCAGGTCGTCACCGGTAAGCCCGTGCACAAACACATCCAGGCCGTCGCGATGTTCCTCGAGCCAGGGGATGACGCGGCCGAACGCCGCGCGGTCAAACGCCAGCTGGCAACTCCAGCGCGGGTGCGGCCCCACCTCGCGTTCATGTACCCGCCCCACGGCTATCCCAAAAAGCGCACCGGCCTTCTCGCACAAGACGCGCGCCTGCTCAACGGTGCTTGGCCCGAAATACACATGGGCGTGGTAACGGGCATAGAGGTTTTCAGGTCGCTGGATCATGGTTGAACGGGGAGGGGAGAAGAGTTGTATCTACGAAGGCATTCGACGGATGCACAGGCATCTTCAAGGAACGTCAGCGTCGGTAGCGGTACATCGGGGTTTTCTTCGCGGGCTTTTGCATGTGTCTGCTTCATGCGCTGCCGGCACTGCGCCAGGTCCTTCACCTGAAACAGGAAAAACACCTCGGCCGCATCGTCCGCGTTTTGCCAGAGGTGCTTCAGATACATGCCTTGCCGTGCGTGTTCATCCGCGTCTTTTTCCAGTTGCTGTTTGATGGCGGCAAGCGGCGCGCCAGAGAGTTTTGCCAGTATGTGTGCCATGGGAGTGCCTCCTGGGTTAAGTCCATTATTGCGGCACCACCTCAGACATTTGCAAAAGGGGTTTTGTTTCAATATACTGTATTTTTATACAGTATTTGGCGACCACCACACGCTTGGCTTTCCCAACCAAATTCCTGTTGCTCCATGTCCGACGCCATCATCCCCCTCCACGCCATCAAAGGCCGCGGCACCGCCACGCGCATGCCGCACCGGTTTGAGAAAGATGTGCGTGCGGCTTGGGACGACGGATGGGGAACGCTCGAAGAAGGTCTGGCGGGTGAGGCTCCGCGGATGGAGACCGAGGTTACGTTTGAAAACGCCCGCAGCGCCATCGTGGGCAACGACTCGCCCGACATCTTTTTTGACTACAGCATCAACCCCTACCGGGGCTGCGAGCACGGGTGTGTGTACTGTTATGCGCGGCCCACGCACAGCTACCTCAACCTCTCGCCCGGGCTGGACTTTGAAACGAAGATCATCGCCAAGCGCAACATCGCCGAGGTGCTGCGCGCCGATTTGCGCAAACGCAGCTATGTGCCCCGGCTGCTCAACATCGGCTCGGCCACAGACTGCTATCAGCCGGCCGAGCGCGAGCTGCGGCTGACGCGCAGCATCATCGAAGTGATGCAGGAAGTGCGGCACCCGTTTTCATTGATCACCAAATCCAGCGGCGTAGAGCGCGACCTGGATCTGCTGGCGCCTTTGGCCGCCGACAAGCTGGCCGCCGCTTACGTGACCATCACCACGCTGGACGGCGAACTCGCGCGCAAGCTGGAGCCGCGCGCCGCCGCGCCGCACCGGCGCCTGCGCACCATTCGCACGCTGGCAGAGCACGGCGTGCCGGTGGGCGTGAGCGTGGCGCCGCAAATCCCGTTTGTGAACGACGACATGGAGCACGTGCTGGAAGCCGCCTGGGAGGCCGGTGCGCGTAGTGCGTTCTACACCGTCATCCGCCTGCCCTGGGAGGTGGCGCCCATCTTCAAGGAGTGGCTGGAGCTGCATTACCCGCAGCGCGCGGCGCGCATCATGGCGCGCATTCACGAAATGCGAGGCGGCAAGGACTACGACAGCGACTTCGCCTCGCGCATGAAAGGCCACGGCCTGTGGGCCGAGCTCATCAAGCAGCGCTTTGAGAAAGCCTGCAACCGGATCGGCTTTAACCGCCAGCGCATCGAGCTGGACCTGAGCCAGTTCCGTCCGCCGGCTGTGCCGAGCACGGAGGGGCAGGCCAGCTTGTTTTGAGAGGGCATGCTTCAGTGCGCGGCGAGGGCCATGACGAGGGCTATAGTCCAAAAAGAATGTGCACCACGCACCACGCACCACATATCGCACATCACACCCCATACCGTTTGCAAATAAAAGGAGTTCACCTTGGCGCTCGAGTGGAAATATTCATCAGAAGGCATGGCCGATGCGGACTGGGAAGAGCTTTCAAACCTTTACCGGATTGCCCCCTTGGGTGACAAGAAACCGGCCGACCTGCAGATCGTTTTCTCCAACAGCATGTTCAAGTGCTTTGTGTATGACGCCGGCCAATTGGTCGCCGCCGGCCGCGCGGTGGCCGATGGCAAAGATTGCTCTTACATCTGCGACATCGCGGTGGCGCCGGACCGGCAAGGCTCTGGCATGGGCAAGGACATGGTGGCGGCGCTGGTGCGGCTGTCCAGCGGGCACAAAAAAATCATCCTCTACGCGGTGGCTGGTAAAGAGCCGTTTTACCGAAAGCTTGGCTTCAGGCGCATGCTGACCGCGATGGCGATTTTTGCGAATACCGAGCAGGCGCTGCAAAGCGGGTTGATCAGCGACACGTGAGGTGTATTCGGCGAAGCAGTCGATTCCCGGCGGCCTAACGTAAATAACTGCGGTTCAGCCGTGTTTCGAGTTTCTTCTGCAGCGTCTCAAACGACGCACTCATGGCCCAGTAAATGCCCGCGGCCGCCAGGTAGAGCGGGAAGGGTTGAAAGGTGGTGGCGATCACTTCCTTGGTCGCCAGCATTAGCTCACCCACGGCGATCACCGAGACCAGCGAGGTGTCTTTAATCAGGCTGATCAGGCTGTTGGACAGGCTGGGCACGGCCAGCCGCAGCGCCTGCGGTCCGATGATGTAGCGCAGCGTTTGCGCTTGTGTCAGGCCCAGGCTGCGGGCTGCGTTCCACTGGCCGTGTTCCACGCCGTTGATCGCGCCGCGAATCGTTTCCGACAGGTAGGCGCCCACGTTCAGGCTCAGGCCCAGGATGCCCGCGCTGATCGGGTCGAACTGGATGCCGATGCTGGGCAGGCCGAAGTAGATGACAAAGAGCTGCACCAGCAGCGGCGTGCCGCGCATGCAGCTGACATACAGCGCCGCAAACTGCGAGAGCGCCGGCACTTTGGCCAGCCGCGTGACGGCCACGAGGGTGCCGATGATGGCGCCGAAGAAAACAGACGCCACTGCCAGCAGCAGCGTCCACGCAGCACCCTTGAGCATCAGCGGCAAGGCATCACGCAGCAATTGGGTCAGGCCAGGCAAATCCATTCGGGTCTCCACAAATAAAAAACCCGGCTGCAAGCCGGGTGCTTTCAAGGCGCCTGCTGTAAGAGGCGCGCGGCTGAAAGGAATAGTACTTCGTTCTGCGGCTTACTTTGCCGCCACCGGCGGCTTGCTCACGTCGCGGTCAAACCATTTGGTCGAGATTTTTGCAAACGTGCCGTCGGCTTGCAGATCGGCCAGCGCCTTGTCGAGGGCAGCCTTGAATTTCGGGTTGTTCTTGACGAAGGGAATGCCGGATTTTTCCAGGTCGCCGACCGGTGCCCCGGGCTTGAGCGGCAGCTTGGTCTGCTTGACGATGTAGGGGATCAGGAGGCTGTCGTTCAGCGCGGCGTCGATGCGGCCCAGGGCCAGGTCCTGCAAATACTCTTGCGCGCCGGGGTAGGTCTTGACGTCGATGCCGCCGACCTTCTTGGCGATGTCGGAATAGTTCGTGCCCTGGCCCAGGCCGAGCTTTTTGCCTTTGAGGTCGGCCAGCGTTTTGAACTCGCGCTTTTCATCCTTGCGGATGATCAACTGGGGGCTGGAGACCGTATAGGGCTCGGAAAAATCAAAGGTTTCTTTGCGCTTGTCGGTGATGCCGACCTGGTTGATCACCACGTCGTACTTGCCAGCTTGCAGGCCCGCCAGAATGGCACTCCATTCGCTGGTGCTGAACTCGGCTTTCACGCCCAGTTTTTGCGCCAGCGCATCGGCAAGCTCCACCTCGAAACCGGCGAGCTTGCCGCCTTCTTTGTAGTTGAACGGTGGGTAAGTGCCTTCAAGCGCCACCTTGAGCGTACCGCGCTGTTTGACGGTGTCGAGCAGGTCAGCCGCGGAAGCGCTCAGTGCGAAGGTCAGCAATAAAGCAGATGCGACTGTTTTGCGAATATTCATATGCAACCCTTGAATAAGAAATTTGTTATTGAGATGAATATCGAATATTAAATCTGTCGCTATTTTGGTGCCTGCGCCGCAACTAAAGCCCTACAGCGAATCCGGATGCTTTGCAAAAGCCGAACTCCGGCTCAAGGCTTGGCGCAGCGGGCGTAGATGTCGAGCGTGGGCTTGTAGACGCTGGTCTGCACATTCATCAGGCCGAGCACTGAGTGAAAGTAGTTGTCGTGGCTCACGGGGGCGTCCAGCTGCTGCTTCAGGCACGCGGTGGTCAGCTTGCTGCGCTGCTCAAACCCCGGTGAGAGCCAGGTGATCCACGGAACGCGCTTTTGCACTTCGGGTGCAATGCCGTAGGGCATGCCGTGCAGGTAAAGGTTGTTTTCGCCCAGTGATTCGCCGTGGTCGGCCAGGTACAGCAGGGCGGGTGCGCTGCGGGCCTCTTGCGTCTTGAGCCACTGGATGGAAGACGCCAGCAACTGGTCGGTGTAGACGATGCTGTTGTCATACGCATTGAGCAGGCCTTCGCGGCTGCAGCTTTGCAGCGCGTTGTCGGTGCATTCGGGCAGGAATTTTTTGACGGCCTGTGGCGAGCGCTTGTAATACGCCGGGCCGTGGCCGCCCATCTGGTGCATCACCACCACCACGCCTTTGGCGCGCCGCTCGGCGGGCAGCGCGGCAATGCGCTCGTCAATGCCGTGCAGCATCACTTCGTCAAAACATTCGCCGCTGTCGCACAGGCCCGGTACCTTGAGCTGCACCGTGTTCACGTTGGTCACGCGGTCGCACACGCCTTTGCAGCCGGATTGGTTGTCTATCCACAGCACGGCCAGGCCTGCACGCTGCAGCACGTCCAGCAGGCCTTCGTAGTTGGCGGGCCGTGAGTCATAGGCTTCGCGCCCGAAATGGGAGAACATGCAGGGCACTGATGCTGCGGTGCTGGTGCCGCATGACCATGCGTTGCGCAGGCTCACGACGTTTTCTTTGGCCAGCAGCGGGTTGGTGGGCCGGCCATAACCATTGAGCGAAAAGTTGGCGCTGCGCGCTGTCTCACCCAGCACCAGCAACAGCAGCGGCGGCTTGGTTTGTGCCGTGTAGCTGGCGCCGGGTTTGGCGTCTTCACCCAAGGGCAGCAGGGTGGATTCGTCGCGCTGGAAAGGCTTGGCTGCGATGGAGCCCAGCGCGTAAAAGGAATTGAGTGGATTGATCAGGTAGCGCACATGTGTGTAGTTGCGCATCACCGAGGCAATGCTCTGGAAGAACAGAAACACTACCAGCACCAGCAGCACGCAGGCGCCTGTCAACGTGGCCGCATTGGCAAGCACCTGGCGCGCGGCGTTTTCGCGCCTGACTTTTTGCCGCCACAGCAAAACCATCGGCAGGATCGCCAGCACCAGCACCGTGGCCAGCAGGCGCCAGTTCAGCAGGTCGCGTGTTTCGCGCACATCAGTTTGCAGCGTGTTGACCATCATGGTCTTGTCGATGACCACGCCATAAGTCATCATGAAATAGGCGCCGAAAGCGGCCGACAGCAGGAAGACCGTGATGGCTGGCTTGAGCGTCCAGTGCCAGGCCAGCAGGCTGAGCAGCGCCGTGGTCGCCAGCGCAATCACCAGAACCAGGGCAATGCTGATGACGGCAGCCTGGCCGCCCGTGAGGCCGGGCAGCCGGCTCAGTTCGCGCCACAGGGCCACATTGCAGACTGTGGCGATCCAGAGGCTTGCCAGCACCAACAGCCAGAAGGGCCGCATGCCGGTGTTTTGTCGGACGGTGGTCAGGATCACGGGCCGCGAGGCGGAGGAGGCAGAAGAAGGGCTCAGCGGCATAGCGCTGGATTGTATTGGGGCCGCCTTAATGCAGGCTTAAGGGCTGGGACGTGCAGGGCCGGTCCCAGCGCCCTTTCATCAAGCAGGTGTGGGCAAGCCGAGCTGCCGCGCATGGTGCCGCAGGTGGTCAGCCATGAAAGTCGCAATGAAGTAGTAGCCATGGTCATAGCCCGCATGGCGGTTCAACGCCAGCGGTTGGCCCACTTTGGCGCATGCGGCCTCAAACAGCTCGGGGTATAGCTGCTCTGCCAGGAATTTGTCGTCCAGCCCCTGGTCTATGCGGATGCCGCCAGGGTAGGGCGCTGCAGGCATGAGGTTCATCAGCGCGGTGGCGTCATGCTCGGCCCAGTCTGATTCATCGTTGCCGAGGTAGCCGGTGAAAGCCTTGCGCCCCCATGGGCACCGGCTGGGCGCGCAGATGGGTGCAAAAGCTGAAACGGAAGTGAAAAGATCTGGATGCCTGAGCGCGAGCGTCAGCGCGCCGTGGCCGCCCATCGAATGGCCGAAGATACCGATGCGGCCTGCATCCAGCGGCAGCGAGACCGTCAGCAGCGGCAGCAGCTCCGCCGTGATGTAGCTCTCCATGCGGTAGTGCTGTGACCACGGGGCTTGCGTCGCATCAAGATAAAAACCAGCGTCCCGGCCGAAATCCCAGCTGTCGGTTTCACCTGCGATCTTCGCGCCGCGTGGGCTGGTGTCCGGTGCGATCAGCGCCAGGCCCAGCTCAGCCGCGAGGCGTTGGGCGCCGGCCTTGATCATGAAGGTTTCTTCGTTACAGGTCAGGCCTGCGAGATAGATCAGCGCCGGTACCTTGCCACCGGCATTGGCTTGAGGCGGCAGGAACACCGAGAACTTCATCGGCAGGCCGACCTCGCGCGAGTCATGCTGGTAGAAGCGTTGTACGCCGCCGAAACAGCCGTGTTCGCTGAGGAGTTCGAGTGGTGTTGTCATGAGAGATCTTCTAGTTCAAGCGAAGGCGTTAAGAGCGCACGTGGAGACCACGTCTTCACCAGCATGAGCCGTGGAACCGGCTTTGCCGGGCCACAGGCGGGCGCCCCTTGAGGGGGCAGAGAGCTACACGCAGTGAGCGAACGTGGGGGCTAATAGATGACAACACCACGGATGGACTCGCCGCTTTTCATCAAGTCAAAGCCCTTGTTGATGTCTTCGAGCGGCATGGTGTGCGTGATCAGGTCGTCAATATTGATCTTGCCTTCCATGTACCAGTCGACGATCTTGGGCACGTCGGTGCGGCCGCGCGCGCCGCCGAAGGCCGAGCCTTCCCACTTGCGGCCGGTCACCAGCTGGAAGGGGCGTGTACTGATCTCTGCGCCGGCTTCGGCCACACCGATGATGATGCTGCGGCCCCAGCCCTTGTGCGTGCATTCCAGCGCCTGGCGCATCACTTTGGTGTTGCCGATGCATTCAAAGCTGTAGTCGGCGCCGCCGTCGGTCAGCTGCACGATGGCATCGACGACGTTTTCGGTTTCTTTAGGGTTGATGAAGTGCGTCATGCCGAACTTGCGGGCCATCTCCTGGCGCGCGGGGTTGATGTCTACGCCGATGATCTTGTCGGCGCCCACCATCTTGGCGCCCTGGATCACATTGAGGCCAATGCCGCCCAGGCCGAACACGACCACGTTGGCGCCGGCTTCCACCTTGGCGGTGAAGAGCACGGCGCCTATGCCGGTGGTCACGCCGCAGCCGATGTAGCAGACCTTGTCGAAGGGCGCGTCTTCACGAATCTTGGCCAGCGAGATTTCGGGAGCGACGGTGTAGTTGCTGAAGGTCGAGGTGCCCATGTAGTGAAAGATGGGTTTGCCGTCGAGGCTGAAGCGGCTGGTGGCATCGGGCATCAGGCCCTTGCCCTGCGTGCCGCGAATCAACTGACACAGATTGGTTTTGCGCGAGAGGCAAAACTTGCATTGCCGGCACTCAGGCGTGTACAACGGAATGACGTGGTCACCTTTTTTGAGGGTCGTCACGCCGGGCCCGACGTCGACCACAATGCCTGCGCCTTCATGGCCCAGGATGGCGGGGAAGATGCCTTCCGGGTCGGCGCCCGAGAGCGTGTAGTAATCGGTGTGGCAGATACCCGTGGCCTTGATTTCGACGAGCACCTCGCCGAATTTCGGGCCTTGCAGGTCCACGGTTTCGATGGTCAGGGGCTGGCCTGATTTCCAGGCGACGGCGGCTTTGGTTTTCATGGTGATGGGGGCTGCGTTGGGAGGTTGGGCGGAGGGGCGCTCCGGTGCGTAAGGCACTATAAGCCAGTCCCCGGGCCTGTCGCCTAGCCGGTGTTTCATTTTGAGAAAACCGTGGGGGCGGCCCTCAAAAAATAACCGCCTGGTCCTTCGGGAAGGGCGCAAGCGGCTATCGATGGAGGGGGCGGCAAGCAAGGCCTGCTGGCCGGAGCAGGCTTTAGCGGCCGGTTTGCTTGAGGTATTGCGTGCGCGCGGCGACTGCGGTGTCGGTGAAGTCGGTGAACAGGCCGTCCACGCCCAGGCGGTAGTAGGCCAGGTACTCGGCTGCGCCATCGCCCTTGTAGTCGACGGCCAAGCGGCGCGACTCATTGCGGAAGGTGAAGGGATGGACGAAGAGGCCGGCCTTGTGGGCATCGGCGATCAGGCTGGTGGGCTGGGCAGAGGTGGCATCGGCATCGTTGACCTTGCCGTCGCCGTTCACGTCGATGGCTTTGCCGTTGGCGCCTATCGTGCCTTTGATGCCGATGATGAAGCGTTTCCAGGGGCCAATGCCGTCCGCGTAAGTTTTGATTTCGGCCAGGCCTGCGGGGGTCAGCATCGCATCGAAGAAGCGCTTGTCGCCAGCCTTGGTCCAGTCATAGGGGCGGTCGCTGGGCACGGCGAAGGTGACTATGCCGGTCTTCATGTCAACGCCGTCGCCGTCGATGAGCTGGATCAGGCGCGTGTTCAGGCCCTTGCTCTTCATGTACTTGAGGCTGCCGGGCTCGAACGACTGCACGTAGATGGGCGCGGTCTTGCTGTTCCAGCCGGCTGCGTTGACGATGGCAATCAGTTTGTCTTCAAGTGGCAGGCCGCGTTCGCGGAAGTAGGTCGGGTTCTTGGTTTCGGGGTAGATCGCGATCGTGCGGCCGGTCTTGATGGATTGCGCCTTGGCCAGATCCACCACTTCCTGGAACGTCGGCACCTTGTACTGGCCGTTAAATTGCTGGGGGCGCTCGGCGTCGGTCGAGATGGCGCCCAAGGTGCGGATTTCGGCCAGAGTGAAGTCGTCGCTGAACCAGCCGGTCTGTGTCTCGCCGTCCACCTGGATGGTCTTCTTGCGCGAGGCGAATTCGGGGTGTTTGGCCACGTCGGTGCTGATGGCGAGATTGGGGTCGTGGCGGGTCATCAGCACGCCGTCCTTGGTGGAGATCAGGTCCATCTCGATCACGTCGGCACCGAGTTCGATGGCGCGCACATAGGCTTCCAGCGTTTCTTCGGGCACATAGCCCGAGGCGCCGCGATGGGCGATGACCAGCGGTGCCCTGCCGTCGAGTGTGGAGAGGCCGGCCTGCGAATTCGTGCCCGAAGAAGAGCAGGCGGTCAGCAGTACGCTGCTGCAAACGAGGGCGAGCAGGCCGCCTTGCCTCAAGGCTTGGCGAGTCGATACGGTCATGGGTGTTTCCCTGAGTTAAAAGACTGATCGTAGGCTCGCGATGACGACAGGCCTGTGACAGTGTGTATGGCCACGCTCACAAACAACATCCGCAACTTTTTCCGTACAAAAAAATGCCGGAGCAAGTCCGGCATTTGGGTTGAACGCAAGAGGCGATCAGGCGCTGAAGAAGCTCTTCAGCTTGTCGGCCCAGCCTTCTTCGCTGGGTGAATGCTTGGCGCCGCCTTTTTTGAGCGACTCGTCGAGTTCCTTGAGCAGCTTGCGCTGGTGCTCGGTGAGCTTGACCGGTGTTTCCACCGTGATGTGACAGTACAGGTCACCGGGGTAGCTGGAGCGCACGCCCTTGATGCCCTTGCCGCGCAGCCGGAACTGTTTGCTGGCCTGGGTGCCTTCGGGAATATCGATGGCCGCCTTGCCGGCGAGCGTCGGCACTTCAATTTCCCCGCCCAGTGCGGCAGTGGTGAAGCTGATCGGCACCACGCAATGCAGGTCGTCACCGTCACGCTCGAAGATGTCGTGCTTCTTGAGCCTGATCTCGATGTAGAGGTCGCCCGGTGGGCCACCGTTGGTGCCCGGCTCGCCGTTGCCGGTCGAACGAATGCGCATGCCGTCGTCAATGCCTGCGGGGATTTTGACTTCGAGAGTTTTGTTGTTCTTGGTTTTGCCGACGCCGTGGCAGGTCACGCAAGGCTCGGGAATCAGCTTGCCGGTGCCTTTGCACTGGGGGCAGGTTTGCTGCACGCTGAAGAAACCCTGGCGCATCTGCACCACGCCGTGGCCATGGCAGGTGGTGCAGGTGACTACTTTGGTACCGGGCTTGGCGCCGCTGCCGTGGCAGGTGTTGCAGTCGTCCCAGCTTGGGATGCGGATCTGCGCTTCCTTGCCGTGAGCCGCTTCTTCCAAAGAGATTTCCATCGCGTAGCTGAGATCGCCGCCGCGGTAGACCTGGCGTCCGCCGCGTTGCTGACCGCCACCGCGCTGTCCGCCGAAGACGTCGCCAAAAATGTCGCCAAAGGCCTCGGCAAAACCGCCGAAACCTTCTGCGCCAGGGCCGCCGCGCATGTTGGGGTCTACGCCCGCATGGCCGTACTGGTCGTAGGCCGCGCGTTTGCTCTCGTCGGAAAGCATCTCGTAGGCTTCTTTGGCCTCCTTGAATTTTTCCTCGGCAACCTTGGATGCATCGCCCTGGTTGCGGTCTGGGTGGTGCTTCATCGCAAGCTTGCGATACGCCTTTTTGATGTCTTCATCACTGGCGTTCTTGGGAACGCCCAGCGTGTCGTAATAGTCTTTTTTGGTGGCCATGTCAGGTCAGGTCTGTCGGTGTCTTCACATCACGCGGGAAACGCAAAAGCGGAAAGCCGGTGTTGAGTCGGGTTTTCCGCTTTGCATGCAGTTATCGGGCCACTTCAGGCCGGTACAAGGTTGATCAGCCCTTCTTCACTTCCTTGACTTCGGCGTCGACCACGTTGTCGTCGGCTTCAGGCTTGGCCTGGGGCTGCTCCGCACCGCTTGCAGGGCCACCGGTAGCGGCTGCCTTGGAGGCTTCCATGTCGGCGTACATCTTTTCGCCGAGTTTCTGGCTGGCTTCCATCAGGGCCGTGTTCTTGGCGTCGATCGCAGCCTTGTCATCGCCGGTGAGGGCTTCTTCCATGTCCTTGATGGCGGCTTCGATCTTTTCCTTCTCGCCGGCTTCGAGCTTGTCGCCGTATTCGCCGAGGGACTTCTTCACGCTGTGCACCATCGCTTCGGCGTTGTTCTTGGCCTGCACGAATTCGACTTTTTTCTTGTCTTCTTCAGCGTTCAGTTCGGCGTCCTTCACCATCTGCTGGATTTCAGCTTCAGACAAACCGGAGTTGGCCTTGATGGTGATCTTGTTTTCTTTTCCGGTGCCCTTGTCCTTCGCGCCGACGTGCAGAATGCCGTTGGCGTCGATGTCGAACGACACTTCAATTTGCGGCGTACCGCGGGCTGCCGGTGGAATGCCTTCGAGGTTGAATTCACCCAGGCCCTTGTTGCCGGAAGCGATTTCACGCTCACCCTGGAACACCTTGATCGTCACGGCCGGCTGGTTGTCTTCAGCGGTCGAGAAGGTCTGTGCGAACTTGGTCGGGATGGTCGTGTTTTTCTTGATCATCTTGGTCATTACGCCGCCCATGGTTTCGATACCGAGGGACAGTGGCGTCACGTCAAGCAGCAGCACGTCGGTGCGGTCGCCAGAGAGTACCTGGCCTTGAATGGCGGCACCCACGGCCACGGCTTCATCAGGGTTCACGTCCTTGCGGGGCTCCTTGCCGAAGAGCTCCTTGACCTTCTCCTGAACCTTGGGCATGCGGGTCTGGCCGCCGACCAGGATCACGTCATGAATGTCGGCTGCGCTGACGCCGGCGTCCTTCATGGCCACGCGGCAAGGCGCAATCGTGCGCTCGATCAGCTCGTCGACCAGGCTTTCGAGCTTGGCGCGCGTGAGCTTGACCAGCAAATGCTTGGGGCCCGATGCGGGGTCATGCGCGATGTAGGGAATGTTGACTTCGGTCGCGGCGCTGTTCGAGAGCTCAATCTTGGCCTTTTCGGCGGAGTCCTTCAGGCGCTGCAGCGCGACCACGTCTTTGGACAGGTCGATGCCGCTTTCTTTCTTGAACTCGGCCACGATGTAGTCGATGACGCGCTGGTCAAAGTCTTCGCCGCCGAGGAAGGTGTCGCCGTTGGTGGACAGCACTTCGAATTGCTTCTCGCCGTCAACGTCGGCAATCTCGATGATGGAGATGTCGAAGGTACCGCCGCCAAGGTCATACACGGCAATCTTGCGGTCGCCCTTTTCCTGCTTGTCCAGGCCGAAGGCCAGGGCTGCTGCGGTGGGTTCGTTGATGATGCGCTTGACATCAAGGCCGGCGATACGGCCGGCATCTTTTGTGGCTTGGCGCTGTGCGTCGTTGAAGTACGCAGGTACGGTAATGACTGCTTCTGTCACGGATTCGCCGAGGTAATCTTCGGCGGTTTTTTTCATCTTGCGCAGGATGTCGGCGCTGACTTGCTGGGCCGACAGTTTCTTGCCGCGCACTTCCACCCACGCGTCGCCGTTGTCAGCCGCCACGATGGAATAGGGCATCAGGGCGATGTCTTTCTGGACTTCTTTTTCGGTGAACTTGCGGCCGATCAGGCGTTTGACGGCATAGAGCGTGTTCCTTGGATTGGTGACGGCCTGTCGCTTGGCAGAGGTGCCGACCAGCACTTCACCGTCTTCCTGGTAGGCGACGATGGACGGCGTGGTGCGCGTGCCTTCCGAGTTTTCAATGACGCGGGGCGTGTTGCCTTCCATGACGGA
>NZ_JBDTPB010000054.1:0-5892 GCF_039932935.1 Polaromonas sp. | reverse complement strand
TCTTGCTGTTGAGCGCGGCCACGCACATGCGGCCGGTGTCGGTGCCGTAGACGCCAAACGCGCTGCGCAAGCGCACCATCTGGTCCTTGGTAAGGCCCGAATAGCTGAACATGCCGATCTGTGCCGTGATGAAACCCATGTCCTGCTTGACGCCAGCGGCCTTGAGGCCGTCCACCAGCTTTTGGCGCATCGCCTTGATGCGCACGCGCATTTCGGAGAGCTCCTGCTCCCATTGCGCGCGCAGGGCAGGGGTGTTCAGGACGGTCGCAACCACGGTGGCGCCGTGAATTTGCGGGTTGCTGTAATTGGTACGGATGACGAGCTTGAGCTGCGACAGCACGCGATCGGCTTCTTCCTTGGACTCGCACAGCACCGAGAGGGCGCCGACGCGCTCGCCGTAGAGGCTGAAGCTCTTGGAGAAAGACGTTGAGACAAAAAAGCTCAGGCCCGCGGCCACAAACTTGCCGATAACGGCGCCGTCTTCGGTGATGCCATGGCCAAAGCCCTGGTAGGCCATGTCGAGGAAAGGCGTGAGCTTGCGCGCCTTGACGGTCGCGATGACCTGATCCCACTGGGCGGCGGTGATGTCATAGCCGGTCGGGTTGTGGCAGCAGGCGTGCAGCACGACGATGGTGCCTTCGGCGGCAGCATTGAGAGCCGCCAGCATGCCGTCAAAATTGACACCGCGCTTGGCCGCGTCATAGTAGGGGTAGCTTTCAACCGTGAAGCCGGCCTGGCTGAACAGTGCGCGGTGGTTTTCCCAGCTTGGGTCGGAAATCAGTACCTTGGCGTTTGGGCTCAACTTTTTCAGGAAGTCGGCGCCGATCTTCAGGCCGCCGGTGCCGCCGATGCCCTGGGCGGTGGCCACGCGGCCGCTTTTGATGGGCTCGCTTCCTTCGCCAAACACCAGTGCCTTGACTGCTGCGTCATAGGCGGCAATGCCGTCGATGGGCAGGTAGCCGCGCGGCTTGGGGGATTCCATCATCTGTTTTTCAGCCGCCTGCACGCACTGGAGCAGGGGGAGTTTGCCGTTGTCGTCGTAGTACACGCCCACGCCCAGGTTGACCTTGGCGGGATTGGCGTCGGCGTTGAACTGCTCGTTGAGGCCCAGGATGGGATCGCGCGGAGCCATTTCGACAGCGGTAAACAAAGACATGAAGAATCCTCAGAAGTGAAAAATGAAAAACGACAGAACTGGGGCGGAAGCGGAATTTAGGTCAAAAGTTGACCGGAAAAAGCGCTACAAGAGGTGTCAACAGGCATGGAGAGAGGGGCGATTGGGCTTGCAATTTCCATTTTCGTCCGAATGTCGTATTCTGTTTGGTTGCTCTGAATTTTAACGGGGCTTGATCGAGGTTTTATGCCAGAAGCTATGGAAGTCATAACCGAGGCGGTGGATTCAGCTCCAGCCGCAGGCCGGTTCGTTCGTTTCCCTGATTCGCCTTTCGAGCTGTTTCAGCCTTATCCGCCGGCGGGCGATCAGCCGACCGCAATCGAAAAACTCGTGGAGGGTATCAACGACGGTGAGGTGTTCCAGACCCTCCTCGGCGTGACTGGCTCGGGCAAGACCTTCACCATGGCCAATGTGATCGCCCGGCTGGGCCGCCCGGCCATTGTGTTTGCACCCAACAAGACCCTTGCGGCGCAGCTTTACAGCGAGTTTCGCGAGTTTTTTCCGAAGAACGCGGTTGAGTATTTCGTCAGTTACTACGACTACTACCAGCCCGAAGCCTATGTGCCGCAGCGCGACCTTTTCATCGAGAAGGACTCCGCCATCAACGAGCACATCGAGCAGATGCGCTTGTCGGCCACCAAAAGCGTGCTGGAGCGGCGCGACACCATCATCGTCGGCACGGTCAGCGCAATCTACGGCATAGGCGCCCCTGAGGATTACACGCAGATGCGCTTTATCGCGCGTATCGGCGACAAGATGGGCCAGCGCGACGTGATTGCACGGCTTATTCGCATGCAGTACACCCGCAATGACCAGGATTTTGCGCGCGGCACATTCCGCGTGCGCGGTGACGTGATCGACGTTTTCCCTGCCGAGCACTCCGAGCTGGCCATTCGCATTGAGCTGTTTGACGACGAAATCGAGTCGCTGCAGTTGTTTGACCCCCTGACGGGCCGCATCCGCCAGAAGATTCCTCGCTTTGTCGTGTATCCCAAGAGCCACTACGTCACACCTCGCGACAAGGTCATGACGGCGGTGGAGACCATCAAGCTTGAGTTGTCAGAGCGCGTGGCGCAGTTCGTCGCCGACGGCAAGCTGGTGGAAGCCCAGCGCATTGAGCAGCGTACCCGGTTTGACCTGGAAATGCTGAGCGAGATCGGTCACTGCAAAGGCATTGAAAACTACACCCGCCACCTGAGCGGCTCACCGCCCGGTTCGCCGCCGTCGACGCTGTGTGACTACCTGCCCAAGGACGCTGTGATGTTCCTGGACGAAAGCCACGTCATGATCGGCCAGCTCAACGCCATGTACAACGGCGACCGCGCGCGCAAGACTACGCTGGTGGAATACGGCTTTCGCTTGCCGAGCGCGCTGGACAACCGGCCACTCAAGTTTGAGGAGTTCGAGTCCAAAATGCGCCAGGCCGTCTTCGTTTCTGCGACGCCTGCGGCCTATGAAAATGAGCATGCGGGGCAGGTGGTGGAGCAGGTGGTACGGCCGACCGGTCTGGTTGATCCGCAAGTCGAAGTGCGGCCGGCCACACACCAGGTGGATGACGTGCTGCAAGAGATCCGCATTCGGGTTGAGAAGAACGAACGGGTGCTGATCACCACGTTGACCAAGCGCATGGCCGAGCAACTGACCGATTACCTGAGCGACAACGGCGTGAAGGTGCGCTATCTGCACAGCGATGTGGATACGGTGGAGCGGGTCGAGATTTTGCGCGACTTGCGGCTTGGCGCGTTTGACGTGCTGGTCGGCATTAACCTGCTGCGCGAGGGGCTGGATATTCCCGAGGTGTCGCTGGTGGCGATTCTGGACGCCGACAAGGAGGGCTTTTTGCGCTCTGAACGCAGCCTGATTCAAACCATTGGCAGGGCAGCCCGAAACCTCAACGGCCGGGCGATTTTGTACGCCGACCGCATCACCGACTCGATGAAAAGAGCCATTGATGAAACCGAGCGCCGCCGCAACAAGCAGATCGCCTTCAATCTGGAGAACGGCATCACGCCGCGCAGCGTGGTCAAGCGCATCCGCGACCTGATCGACGGCGTCTATAGCGAAAAGTCCGGCAAGGAAGCCGAAAAGATCGAGATGCAAAAAGCGCTCGTGGAAGACATGAGCGAAAAGGACATCGCGCGCGAAATCAAGCGGCTGGAAAAGCAGATGGTCGAGCACGCCAAAAACCTGGAATTCGAAAAAGCCGCCCGGGTGCGGGACCAGTTGCACATCCTCAAGGAGCAGGCTTTTGGCGCGCCGGGTACCGATAATGTCGTGCCGCTGAGCGCCGCGGGCCAAGGCAAGGCTTAAGGTGATTTGACCCTCCTGGTCATTTTGCGCACCGAAATGGTGCGAAAAATGACCGGCGCTACGGGTTAGCCCTTGGGTTTTCAGCGCTCCGAGCAGGAAAAACCCTGCTTGTGTTATACTTGACGAAAACAGTCAAGAACAACACTAGAACAACAAAAAGCCCCCGCGATACCGGTTGACTGACCTGGGCGGCTGGAGGAAGAGTTCCCTGTAAGCCACAAGCTTTCAGGGTGAAAACGACAGTCAAGCCATTTAAAGGAGCTTGTTATGCGCCTCACGACCAAAGGCCGCTTTGCGGTCACTGCCATGATTGATTTGGGACTGCGCCAGAACAACGGCCCAGTCACCCTGGCTGCGATCAGCCAGCGCCAGCAAATTTCCCTGTCTTACCTCGAACAGCTCTTCGGCAAACTGCGCCGCCACGAATTGGTCGAATCCACCCGTGGCCCCGGCGGCGGTTATACGCTGGGCCGCAAGGCTTCCGAAATCACCGTGGCCGACATCATCGTGTCGGTGGACGAGCCGATCGACGCCACCCAGTGTGGCGGCAAGGAAAATTGCCTGGGCGAAGGCGGCCGCTGCATGACGCACGAGCTGTGGGCATCGCTGAACAGCCGCATGGTGGAGTTCCTGGATTCCGTGACCCTGCAAAAGCTGGTGGAAGACCAATTGGCCAAGGGCGTGGTGATCGAGAACACCCCCCAGGTCAAAAAAGCCATTTTCACGGCACCGGCTGTCAAGCCGATTCGCGTGAACGCGCCGAACTCGGTCTTCGCATTGGGCAATGCTTTCTCAAAATCCTGATGGAGCAAAGCCGTGCGTATGCCCGGCTTTATCCCTTTGTGACCCGACTGCATTGACTTCATTGATAGCGCTGCCAGCCAGCCTGTGAATTTAAAGAGCTAGCCACATGGACACCCCACACTTTCCCATCTACATGGACTACAGCGCCACGAACCCCTGCGACCCGCGGGTGGTGGACGCCATGATTCCCTGGTTGCGCGAGCACTTCGGCAACCCCGCTTCTCGCAGCCATGCCTGGGGCTGGGAAGCGGAAGCCGCCGTCGAAAAAGCGCGCGAGCAAATTGCCGACCTGATCGGTGCCGACCCGCGCGAGATCGTCTGGACCAGCGGCGCCACCGAGTCCAACAACCTGGCGCTCAAGGGCGCGGCTCATTTCTACAAGACCAAGGGCAAGCACATCATCACGGTCAAGACCGAGCACAAAGCCGTGCTCGACACCTGCCGCGAGCTGGAGCGCCAGGGTTTTGACGTGACCTACATGGATGTGCAAGCCGACGGCCTGCTCGATCTGGAGGCGCTCAAGGCGGCCATTCGCCCCGACACCATCCTCGTCAGCGTCATGTTCGTCAACAACGAAATCGGCGTGATCCAGGACATCCCGGCCATCGGCGCTTTGTGCCGTGAAAAAGGAATCATCTTTCATGTGGATGCTGCGCAGGCCACGGGCCGTGTCGACATCGACCTGGCTACCCTGCCGGTTGACTTGATGAGCCTGACCTCGCACAAGACCTACGGCCCCAAGGGCATCGGCGCCCTGTACGTGCGCCGCAAGCCGCGCGTGCGCCTGGAAGCGCAAATGCACGGCGGTGGCCATGAGCGCGGCATGCGTTCGGGCACCTTGCCCACGCACCAGTGCGTTGGTATGGGCGAGGCTTACCGCATTGCCAAGGCCGAGATGCACGAAGAGAACAAGCGCATCCGCGCCCTCCATGAGCGCATGCTCAATGGCCTCAAGGATGTGGAAGAAGTGTTCCTCAACGGTCATGCCGACAAGCGCGTACCGCACAACCTGAATATGAGCTTCAACTTCGTCGAGGGCGAGTCGCTGATCATGGGTATCAAGGGCCTGGCAGTGTCCAGTGGTTCGGCTTGCACCTCGGCCAGCCTGGAGCCCAGCTATGTGCTGCGCGCCTTGGGCCGCAGCGACGAACTGGCGCACAGCAGCCTTCGCATGACGATTGGCCGCTGGAGCACCGAAGAAGAAATTGACTACGCGGTCGCCACCATCAAGGAAAACGTGGCCAAACTGCGCGAACTTTCCCCGCTGTGGGAAATGTTCAAGGATGGTGTTGATTTGTCGACCATCCAGTGGGCTGCTCATTGAAAAATGAACACCTCCGAAGCAGCTCACGCTGCCTCCCCCTCAAGGGGGCGACACCTGTGGTCCGGCAAAGCCGGTTCCACGCTGTCACTGGAAAAGAAGCGAATTTGACGAAAGGAATTGATCATGGCTTATTCTGAAAAAGTGGTGGACCACTATGAAAACCCCCGCAACGTCGGTTCCTTTGAAAAAGGCGACGAATCGGTAGGCACCGGCATGGTCGGTGCGCCGGCTTGCGGCGACGTGATGAAGCTGCAGATCAAGGTCAACCCGGTGACGGGCG
>NZ_JBDTPB010000053.1:0-62379 GCF_039932935.1 Polaromonas sp. | reverse complement strand
CGACCTTGACGGTCTGGCCGCTGTACTTGCCGAACAACACGCGGTCGCCGACTTTCACGCCTACGGGGCTCAGTTCGCCCTTGTCGTTCTTCTTGCCTGGACCCACAGCCAGCACTTCGCCTTGATCAGGCTTTTCAGCGGCGCTGTCAGGAATGACGATGCCGGAAGCGGTTTTGGTTTCGTTTTCCACGCGTTTGACGATCACGCGGTCGTGCAAAGGACGAAGTTTCATGAGAGCTCCTTGTTTGAGAACAATGGTTTAGGGATCAAAAAGCGCTAACAGAAAAGTTAGTGCTTGTTAACTTTGTGGTTTGAGTGACTTGTTAGCACTCAATACCATCGAGTGCTAATCATAGGGTGTTTTGGGACGGTTTTCAAGGCAACCCCTCAGGAAATCTGCTGGGGAGGTGTCGTGGGGGTCTTCCGGTGAGTGCGGAATGACATCCAACACTCCACTTACAAGGGCGGTAAGTTGTTGTCTCATATGAATTCGCATGGCAGTCGTGACTTTGATCATTCCCTCCGCGTGCCATTCAACATTCCCTTTTGCTGATTTTGTGCCACTAAACAATCCCGTTTTCCACATGCCACCTTGAGATGCAGGAGTCGGCAATCCCACAAAGCATCTTACTCACTTGCTGTATATAAATACAGCCCTATTGCACTTGGTCCATTTCAGCGCTTGCGCTCTAAGGTGCGCTCCCCCAAGTGGAGGATTGCGCCAAACGCCCTGAATCGGTAGGCTTCCATCAAAAAAAGAAAGCGCGCTACCACTAGGCAAATACATGATCTGAGCTAGCGTCGCTTCTCGGCAAGATGAATCAGGGAGGATAGTCATGCGCAAACGCATTTCCAAGGGTGGGTTAACCGTCAATGCCATCGCCGGTTCCTACGTAGTGGTTCTCGGTCTGAATGTCAGCGAGGTCAAGCGCAAAGGCTTGCGCGGTTTCGCGATCAAGCGAACAGACCATACCGAGGGTGAGAGCTACTGGATGTGCGGCACGAAGACGTTCGAGAGCGTCGAGCCGCATCCGGCGCCGGGCGGGCAGTATTCAAGCCGCTTCCATCCCATCCAAGCGTTCCAATGGTCCGACTACAGCGCGAAGCCCGGCTACTCCTACACCTACACGGTCGTTGCGATGTACGGCCCAGTCAATGCGCTCAAAGAGGGCGTAAGCACGGAGGTCACGGTAGAGACGGAGCCTATCCAAGGCGCGCAACACACGATCCACTTCAATCGAGGGTCGGTCGCGACTCAGGAATACGCACGGCGCTTCCAGAACCTGCCACCCATGCCCCTCAAGAAGGGGGGGCCTAGCGCCGGGCAGGCGGCGCTCGACTGGCTCTCCCGCGGCCTCATCGAAGGGATCGTCGAATTCATTCAACGGGCCACGGGACCTGGCTTCGGGATCAAGGGTTGCTTCTACGAGTTCCAGTGGGAAACCGTGCTTGACGAATTGCGCATGGCCAAGACCCGGGGCGTCGACGTGAACATCGTCTTTGACGATATCGACGGTGCTACAGGGCCTCGCAAGAAAAATGAGGAGGCCATCACGGCGGCGAAGATAAAGTCACTGACGAGGGCGCGGCAGAACGGCAAGCTGATGCACAACAAGTTCCTGGTGCTGACCCAGAGCGGTGATCCCGTTGCAGTGCTGTTCGGGTCCACCAACCTGACGCTGAATGGCCTGTTCGGCCATGCCAACTGCACCCACGTTGTAGAGAGTGCCGACATTGCGACCAAGTATCTGGCCTTCTACAAGCAGCTTCACGGTGATCCCGAGACGACAAGTGGCAGTCCCTACAAGCAATGGACAATCGACCAGAGTCCGGCCCCGGCAACGAAGTTCATCGACGGCATGGCCCCGGTGTTCTCACCGCGCGCTAACGTCGATGCGCTCAACTGGTACGGTGAGCTGGCCGACGGCGCGAAGGATGCGTTGTTCATGACCTTTGCGTTCGGTATGAACGACGTCTTTCGCAAGGTCTATGGCCAGAAAGACGATGTACTGCGGGTCGGCCTGATGGAAAAGGAATGGAACGGCCAAAACAAGGACGCGCAGATCGCGGCCATTCGCGAGATTCAGGCCTTGCCCAATGTCGTCATCGCCATCGGCAACCGCATCCCGCTCAATGGCTTCGACCAGTGGCTCGCCGAAATCGACAAGATCGACCCGCACGCACACGTGTTGTGGATACATCTGAAGTTCATGCTGATTGACCCGCTGTCGGATCACCCTATCGTCGTCACCGGCTCGGCCAATTTCAGTGCGGCCAGCACGACTACCAACGACGAGAATATGCTGGTCATTAAGGACAACACCCGGGTAGCCGACATCTATCTGGGGGAGTACATGCGGCTCTACTCGCACTACGCGTTTCGCGAAGCTGTCGCGATCTTTCTCAAGAAGAACCCGAACGCACAGCCGAGCGACATGCGACAGGGCTTCCTGATCGAGGACGGCGATTGGACGGCGGATGCGTTCAATTCCAATGACAGAACGGCGCGGCGGGCGCGGCGGCTCTATTTCGCAGGCTAGCCTTCGACACCTCATTGTTGAATTCCGCTGAAGTCCGACCCTTCAGCGGAATTCAACACTCAGCGCTGTTGGCCGTCCGGAATAAGGCCTCCAACAACTCTTCCACCTGTTGAATTCCGCCGCGATCTGCGAAATCTGTCCAGTTCATCGAGGGTATTCCCTCGCATCGTGATGGTGACGGGCTCGCAAGCCGCTTCTCGGTGAGCGGTCGCCGGCAGCAGCTACAGCATGCAGCGCAGGACGTTGACCTGCGCGTCCCGGTCCGCAAAGCGATGCTTCAGGGCGCCGGCCATATGCCGCACCAACAGCGCCAGCGAGGCATACGCGAGGATGCGGTGCAGCAGCTGGAACACGTCGAACCAGCGATCGTTCTTGGGCGACAGTTCAGGCCTTGTGTGATGAAGAAAAATGGACCGCCGTTGCTCTGGGTGAACGTACTGGACATGGAGTACCCCATCAGCGGAACGAGGATCAGCAGAACATACGTCGCGCGGTACGTAAACGTCGAGGGTGACTTCTCTCCGATTGACGCGCAAGGCCAAGTACTGACCGCCAATCAGGCCTGCATGGGTATGTCGCCGCAGGGCGAACAGCTGATCCCTCTCAACGCCGCGCCGCTACCGTCCAACAGTCTGCCCGTGCACGGCCCCAAGTGCCTCAAGCGTATTCCACAGGGGCACAAGACCTTGATAACCTCGGACCTACGCGAAAACGACTATCCCGCGATTCTGCTTGTGATCTTTCCCGCTGCGTCCGTCACCAGCCCGGAGAGAAAGTCTCGGTTGAATGCGTTGAAGCGTTCGGAGTTACCGACTAGCGTGATGCTACCGAGAATTCGCTGCTTCTCATCGAAGATGGGGGCGGCGATGCCGCTCTTGTCCGGATCGAGTTCTCCCTCGCTGATGCAATAACCGTCCTTGCGGATGCGCAGCATGGCCTTGGAGAAATCTTTCCAGGTCGAGCCAAGGCGTTCGAGGTCTCCAGGGGCCGCGCTGTCAAAGAGGCGCCGTAGCTGGCGCGGCAGCAGGTAGGCAAGGATCACCCTGGAGGTAGCGCTGTGGAACAGATCCATCGGCCTGCCGCGCCCGTAGTTCAAGGTCTGCTCCTCTGCGCCGGATCTTTGCAGGATGTTGATCACGGTTGAGCCATAGAGCTCGCTGATGAGCAATTCCAGGCTTGTCTGTGCGACGAGGTCTCCCACGATGTCATGGCTGGCCGAGAGCAAGGGATCGAACTGGGTCATATGTCGATCAAGCTCAATGATGCGCGGCCCCAGGGCGTAGCCCCGCGGCAATCGTACAAGCAAGCCCGCGTTGGATAACTCGCGTACATAGCGATAAGCACTGGCGGGGGTGTACCTCAGCTGCGAGCAAACGATTTCGATGTCAATCACGGGCTGATCTGCGCTGAATAGTTTCAGCACCTCGAGCATGCGGCTCAGGCTATTCATTTGGTTTGGGACTCTGGTAGCGCCGGGCGATGGGCGCACGCCTTGGCAAACCTCAAGGTTACACGGGGCGGCGTGCAGGCTGGTTTGGATGCCTTGGACGGGCAATGCAAGCAATAAACCAATGTTAGCTTAAATATCTGAATAGCGAAAATTAGATATTTGTAATAAAAAATATTCATCTTTTATTTGCTTTTTTTGATCTAATCGATAAACTAGCAAAAAATACGGGCGAAATTACAAGGAATTTTCACCCACTGGCCATGCGAGTGCTCCCCGCTCGATGTTGGAACGTCGTCAACCGGGGTGTTAGGAGACAGCGATGAAAAGGAATTTCTTTCGGCAGTCCTGCGCTGCCACGGTTGTGCTGCTCGCCGCGTTGACGGCGCCGCTGCAGGCTTGGGCTCAGGGCAACTGGCCTTCGCGGCCGATCCGCATCGTGGTCCCGTACCCGCCGGGCACGGGACCGGACGTGATGGCCCGCCTGGTCGCTGAAGGCCTGGCGAAGGAACTCAAGGCCACTTTCGTCGTGGAAAACAAAGCGGGGGCCAACGCCATCATTGGTACCAGCGAGGTTGTCAAGTCCCCAGCTGATGGCTATACGTTCCTGTTGGTGGACCGGCTCACATTGACGGTCAACCCTTTGCTGTACCAGCCGCTGCCTTTCAACCCCAAGAAAGACCTGGTTTCCGTCAGCAATATCGCTGATGTCAATCTCTATCTGGTGGTGAGCTCCCAACTGCCGGTTTCGGACTTTAAATCTTTCGTGGCCTTTTCAAAGGCGCATCCCGGCAAGGTGACCTTTGGTACCGGTGGTGTGGGAAGCGTCATGCACTTGAATATGGAGCTGTTGCAGGCGGGCACCGGTGTGGAGTTCCTCCATGTTCCCTACAAGGCGCTGGCGGAGGTCATTCCCGCCATGCTGGGAGGGCAGGTCGAGGCGACTTCGGGCGGTGTGGAGGCCATCCTGCCTCATGTGCAAAAAGGGACCATGAAGCTCCTGGCGGTCGGGGCCAAGTCGCGCGCTCCCGTCGCGCCGAATGTACCCACCATCACCGAGGCCAGCGGGTCCGACCTGCTGCTCTCCACCTCCTACTCGCTTCACGCGAAGGCCGGCACTCCACCGGAGGTTCTGGTGCGGATGAATGCGGCGCTGGCCAAAGTTCTGGCGGCACCCGAGCTGCAGGCGTTTGCGACGGCGCGCGGCCTGCACGCGGAGGCGTCCAAGCCTGCGGAGCTCGATGCGCAGATCTCGATGGATGGCGAGCGCGTGGGCAAGCTGGTTCTTGAACGCAATATCAAAGTGCAATGAAAGATTCCGTGTAATGACAAGCAAGACTGGCGCTCAGGCGCTCTGGGGAGCGCTCGCCGGTGAAGGGGTGGATACCTGCTTTGCCAACCCAGGCACGACGGAGCTCGATCTGGTGCGCGCGCTGGAAACCCACGACGAGATCCGCTGTGTGGTCGGGCTTCAAGAGAATGTATGCACCGGTGGGGCCGATGGCTACGGCCGCATGCTGGGTCGTCCGGCGGCCACGCTGCTTCATCTGGGGCCGGGCTTTGCCAACGGTATCGCCAACCTGCATAACGCCCGGCGCGCCCACACGCCTATCGTCAACATTATTGGCGACCACACCAGTTGGCATCTGCCCTATGACGCGCCGCTGACCTCGGACATCGAGTCCCTGGCGCGATCCGTCTCCGGCTGGGTGCGCCGCATCGAAAGCGCGGAGGATAGCGCGGTCGCCGGCGTCGAGGCTGTGCGCCGGAGCTTCGGCAATGGCGGGCAGGGAACGTCGATCATCTTCCCCGCCGACTTCCAGTACGGCGAGGTTCCGGCCGCGGCCCAGGAGGTGATATCCGGCAACGCCCCTACGGTCGTGACTGAGGACTATGACCAGGAGCAGGCCATCGCACGGTTGCGTGCAGGCCGCCGGGTGGTGTTTCTTCTAGGGGGTGGAGGCGAGCATGGCGGGCTGGGGGAGCGCGCCCAGCGCGCGACGGCCCGGCTGTGCTCCCTGTTGGGCGCGACGGCTTATGCAGAAACATTTCCATCGCGCGCTGAGCGCGGCCAGGGGCTGCCTGCCTTCGACCGGTTGCCTTACTTCCCGGAACCCGCACGGGCGGTGCTGGATCCGGCCGATCTTGTTGTGCTTGCGGGCACGCTGGCGCCTATCACCTACTTTGGCTATGTGGGCCATCCCAGCGCACTGGTGAAGTACGAGCAACTGCTGGTGATCGGGCAGCCCGGCCAAGCCGTGGCCGAGCGCCTTGAAAAATTGGCCGACGCGCTGGGTGCGCCGGCTTATGAAGCACCGTCTCTCGCGATGCCCGAGCAGCCGGACGGTGAACTCACGCCGGCCAAGATCGCCGCCGTGCTGGCGCGCGAGCTACCGGATCGCGCCATCGTGTCGGTCGAAGGCGGAACCTGCGGCTACCCCTTTTATGCCGCATCAGCGGCGGCGCGTTCACACACCACGTTGACAAACACCGGGGGTGCCATCGGCCAGGGATTGCCTGTTGCCCTGGGTGCAGCCATCGCCTGCCCGGACCGCCAGGTGGTGGGCCTGCTGTCGGACGGCAGCACGCAGTACACCATCCAGACGCTGTGGTCGCTGGCGCACGAGAACCTCGACGTTGTGGTGCTGATCGCAGCCAACCACCAGTACGCCATCCTGCGTAATGAACTGCGCCGCGATGGGGCAAAGCTGGGTACTCGGGCCGAGGCGATGACTTCGCTGGACCGTCCACGCATCGACTGGGTGGGCCTGGCGCAGTCCTACGGTGTACGCGCGACGCGCGCGTCCACTGCGCACGTGCTGGCCGAACAACTACGTCAGGCGTTCGGGCGCAAGGGGCCGGCACTCATAGAAATGGCCCTCTGAAGGGCCTCGCAACCAATCGGGGCGCACAGCCGCCCCACATCAGTCAAGGAGCAGCGAATGGATTTGAAACTCAAGGGCAAGGTCGCCGTGGTGACCGGCGGCAGCCTGGGCATAGGCCGGGCGGTAACGGAAGCGCTGGCCGCTGAAGGCGTGCGCGTGGCGATCGTGGCGCGCAGCAAAGGGCCGCTGGAGCAAGCCGCACGCGAGATCAGTGAGAAGACGGGTGTCGAAATCCTGGCAGCCCCGGCCGATGTCAGCAGCACCGAACAGGTGGAAGCCATGATCAGCAAGGTTGCCGCGCACTTCGGGCGCATTGACATCCTGGTGAATGGCGCCGCGCACCCCGGCGGCCTGGTGCGCAGTGAAATCGAGAACGCCAGCCCCGAAGGACTGCTCGAAGACATCAACATCAAGGTGGTGGGCTACATGCGATGCGCCAAGGCAGCAGCGGTCCACATGAAAAAGGGCGGCTTCGGTCGCATCATCAATATTGGCGGACTCACGGGACGCGGCAGCAAGCAGCTCTCGGGCATGCGCAACGTAGCCATCTGCCATCTCACAAAGACACTTTCCGACCAGCTCGGCCCTTCGGGCATCACTGTCAATGTGATCCACCCCGGTGTGGTCGAGACACCGCACATCCATGAGCTTTACGCCAAGGAAGCCAAGTTGCAGGGCCTGACGCCGGACCAGGTTGAGGCGAACTACGCCAAAGCCACGCCGATCCGCCGCGTCCTGCAGCCCGACGAGATCGCCGATACCGTTCTCTTCCTCGCCTCCGAGCGCGCCGGCGCGATCACGGGTGAATCGATTGCCGTGGACGGCGGCATCACCCGCGGCATCTTCATCTGAACGCATTCAAGAAGGACTCGGTCATGCAAGGAACAATTCTCGTGGGAACCGCTGGGCAAGGCATCCTGCGCAGCGCGGATGACGGCGCCACGTGGCACCGCCTCGGACTGAAGGAGGCCATCGAGTTCGATGGCGTGGTACGCAGCCTGCTGGTGGATCCCTGTGACCCGAACCGGATCTTTGCGGGTGCGGATGCGGGCATTTGCCTGAGCGAAGACGGAGGCGTGCGCTTCAAGCGGCTCGAATCGCCTGCGAACGGCATGCATGTCTGGGCTCTGGCCATTGATCCGCGCGACTCCAATGTGATCTATGCCGGCACCGGCGCACCGTCGCGGGCAGCGATGTTCCGCTCGCTTGACGGCGGCAAGACCTGGACGCGGCTCCCCATTGAGTTGCCGGAATTCTGCGCCGGCGTGAATCGTCCCCGCATCCTCTCGGTCACGGTGGATCCGGACGACGGCGCCGTCTGGTTCGGTGTAGAGGAAGGTGGCGCCTGGCACAGCCTGGATCAGGGCGACAGCTGGCGCCGTGTTGACGATGCGAAAAGCGGCATCGTCAACAGCGACGTCCACGCCATCAGCATCCTGCCGGCGCGCGGCACCCGGCCCAGAACACACCTGATCGCCACCGTCAACTCGGTCTATACCAACACCAGCGGCGGGTATGGTCCGTGGTCCGCGGAGAGCTCCGCCGACCGGTTCGACGGAATGTATTACACGCGCACGTTGGTGCCCCTCGAAGGAGACCAGAATGTGCTTCTGGTGGCCATAGGAGACGGCACACCGGGAACGCGCACCCAGATCTACCGCTCGCTTGACTGTGGTGTTACCTGGGCCACGACCGTGCAGCACGCGGTGCCGAATTCCACCTTCTGGGCGCTGGGCACCCATGCCGCTGATCCCAACCTGGTGTTCGCCGGCACCAAATATGGACACCTCTTCCGCTCGACTGACGGGGGCAAAAGCTGGTTCAAGGACTGGCGCGATTTCAGCGAGATCACGGCCGTGGCCTGGACCCCAGTGGTGGCGGCCGTCAAGCCACATCCCAAGTCCACCCTTGGGGCCAAACCTCATGACTGAGCATGCCACCGGAGTCGTGCGTCCCAGGATACGTCGCACGCATCTCTCGCTCTTCGTGACAGATCCGTTCGCCTCCGCCGCCTGGTACGAACGCATCCTGGGCATGCAGGAGACCGCGCGCGGTGAACGTTGGGTGTTCATGAGTTTCGGCCAGAAGCACCATGACATCGCCCTGATCCGTCCGGAGCCGGGCGAGACTGTAGGCGGTTGCGCGCTGCAGCACTACGGCCTGGAGATCGAAGGCGATCTGACCGAGTTGCGCAGGCTCTATGGGCAGCTACTCCGTGCGGGCGTCGAGGTGGTCAAGACTACCGACCACAAAGTGGGCTATGGCCTGTACTTCAACGACCCTGATGGCCACCGCTTCGAGTTCTTCCTCGAAACCGTCCACGACGATGAGGAGGGCAAGCGTGTGCTGCACTCCCACAACGCGCCCAGCGACCACTTCCAGCTGGAGCCCCTGTACGACTGAGTACGCCGGCTTCCTCTTCCTTCACTCCCACATTCACGGACCTATTATGACCAAGTCTGCCAATTTCAGTGTCTTCCATATCCGCAAGTGGTATCTACAAATCGAGGACACCCTCGCCGGCGAAACCGGTGCGCCGGCCGACGGCGATCCGCTGCGCAAGATCGTTATCGCGGCCTGCATCCATAACCCGTTTGCCGGCAGGTTCGTTCAGGACCTCTCGCCCTGGATTGATCCCTCGCCTGAGTTGGGCCGTGAGTTTGGCCGCCGTATCCAGGAGGCCGCCCAAGGCCGGGCCATCGAGAGCTACGGCAAGGCCATCGTGGTCGGGATTGATGGCGAGTACGAACACGGCAACGCGTTGCTCACCAACCCGGCCGCCAACCCGATACGCGACGCCATCGGCGGCGGCAAGTCCTGGGTTCCGTCCTCCGGAAAGCGTGGTGGTCCTGGTACCGAACTCGACATCCCGTTGGCGCACAAGGACGCGCTGTATGTGCGGTCGCACTACGACACCGTCACCGCCCGATTTGCGGACGGTCCCAACCGCGACGAAGTCATCGTGGTCTGGGCCTTCGCAACGCGCGGCCGCCTCAATGCCCGGCTCGGCGGCCTGAAGGCCTCGGAGGTCAAGGGCCAGGACGGCCTGGTCTAGGTGGCAGAAATGGAGCGGAGCGACTACAGGTTGGCACTGTCCGGGCTGAACTTCCACGTCACCGAGTGGGGGAATGCGCGGGCGCGCCCCGTGGTGATGCTCCATGGCATACGCGGCTACGCCGAGACTTTCGCCGGCGTGGCGGCGGCGCTGCAGCCGGATTTTCGCGTCATCGCCTTTGACCAACGGGGCCGGGGCGAGTCGGACTGGGACCCGGCGCACGACTACTACACCGATGCCTACGTCGCCGATCTCGATGCGCTGGTCCAGGCGCTGGACCTTGAACGTTTCGACCTGCTCGGCCACTCGATGGGGGGTATCAATGCCATCGTGTACGCGGCGCGGTATCCACGAAAAGTGCGACGCCTCATCATCGAAGACGCAGGCCCCGGGGCCTTCGAAGTCAGCGACGGGGCCACGCGTATCCGCAGGGAATTCGCCACCACGCCCGACCGTTTTGCATCCTGGGAGGCCGCCGGCGACTTCATGCGTACGTTACGGCCCACGGTGACCGAAGAGGCTCGCCAGCAGCGTCTGCAGAACATGTTGAAAACATTGCCCGAGGGTGGCTTTACTTGGCGCTATGACCACGTCGGTATTGCCTCCACGCGGCTGAACCCGGACCCGGCTCGCGCGGTTGATCTGGAGTCCGGTGTTCGCGCTATCTCCTGCGAAACGATGGTGCTGCGCGGCGGCCGTTCCGACTACCTACAGCCGGCCATGGTGGCGCGTATGCGTGAACTGAATCCGCGCATCACGGATATCGACATCCCGGACGCCGGGCATTACGTGCACGACGATCAACCCGCATTGTTTGAGCGGGCGGTCGCCAACTTCCTCCAACGAGACGATATTTCTGCTCCCTGATTGAACGCCATGCTCCACGAACTTCGAACCTACACACTGACGCCCGGCGGCACGCGCGAGTATTTACGCATCTACAACGAGATGGGGCGCGAGGTGCAGACACGCCTGCTGGGCAACCTGGTCACGCTGCTAACGCCCGAAAGTGGCGATCTCAATCAACTGGTCTTTCTCTGGGCCTTCGAGAACTACGAGGAGCGTGTCCGGCGCCGGGCGCAACTGATGACCGATCCCGTTTTTATGGAGTTCCGCAAGGCGGTTCGACCGCTTATGGTCCAGCAGGAGAGCCGCCTGTTCAATCCCGCTTGACGCACGCGCACCGGGATCGTCACGATGACAAACTTCACCGAAACAGATGTGCTCATTGCCGGCGCGGGGCCCGTCGGCGCCACGATCGCAAATCTCCTGGGCACCTACGGAGTCTCCACACTGATCGTTGACCGCAGCCCCCATGTGCTTGACTACCCTCGCGCAGTGGGGCTCGACGACGAAGCCCTGCGCACCTTCCAGGCCGCCGGACTCGCTGAAAACATGCTGCGCGACATGATCCAGAACGTGCCCATGCGCATGTACACCGCCAAGAAGCAGTGTTTCGCCGAAATTCTGCCCCGCACTCGCGAATTCGGCTGGTTCCGTCGCAACCTGTTTTCCCAGCCGCTGGGCGAAGCCGTGCTGCGCCGGGGCCTGGCGCGCTTCCCCTGCGTGCAACTGCGCCTGGGCGTGGAGCTGGTCGATCTCACACAGGACGAAAGCGGTGTGAGTGCCACCCTGCGTGACGCGCAGGGCGGCGAGAGCTGGGTGCGTGCGCGTTACCTGGTGGGTTGCGACGGTGGGCGCAGTCTGGTGCGCGAAGGCATTCTCAAGCTGCCCTTTGAAGGCCGCACGCACGCGGCCAAATGGGTGGTCATCGAATGTGATCAGGATCCGCTGGACGCTCCCTACACTGCGCTGCACTGCGAGCCGGCTCGGCCCTACGTGTGCCTGCGCCTACCCTACGGCTTGCGCCGCTGGGAGTTCATGCTGTTTCCCGGCGAAGACGGCGAGCAGATGCTGGCGCCCGAGAAAGTGCGGGAACTGCTCGGCCGCCACGTGGCGAACCCGGAGAAGCTCAACGTGATCCGGGCCCGCGTCTATACGCACAACTCCCGTGTGGCCGGCTCCTTTGTTTCAGGACGGGTGTGCCTGGCGGGCGACGCCGCGCATATCACACCGCCGTGGATAGGCCAGGGCCTGAATGCCGGCTTGCGTGATGCGTTCAACCTGTCCTGGAAACTCGCCTGGATACTGCAGGGCCGGCTGAAGCCGGAACTGCTGTTGAGCTACCACGACGAGCGTCATGCCCATGCCAAGGCCATGATCGATCTGGCCGACCTGTTTGGGTCGGTGCTTTCGCAGCGCAACCGGTTCGTGGCTTGGTGGCGCGACCTCTTCTTCCTGTCCATCAAAAACATTCCGCGTGTGCGGGATTACGTGTTGCAGATGAAGTTCAAGCCCATGCCGCGCTTCGTCAACGGCATTGTCCAAAACAGCGGCGATGTTCGGCGCGATGAGCTGGTAGGGCGCATGTTCATCCAGCCCAATGTCGAAAGCGAAGCCGGCCGTACGCAACGGCTCGATGACGTGGTCGGACGGCGCTTCGTGTTGCTGAGCTGGCGCAGCGACGCACTGGCTGGCGCATCAGCCGATCTGCTGGCGCAGCTCGATCGCCTGGGCTGCGACCCCTACCTGGCGGAGCGTTCGCGCAGCGCTCCGAACGAAGCGTCTTCGCGTTCTTTGGTACAGCCGCGTGGCAATCGCATCGAAGACGTCGACAACACGCTGAATTTCTGGTTCCAAGACCAGAAGGTCGACTGGGTGCTGATCCGCCCGGATCGTTTCATCGCTGCTGCAGGCAAGGTGAGTGACGCCTTACAGCAACTCTCGACCTTCTGCGACACCGTGTTGCCGCGTACGGATACGGTCCCGCCGCAGCAGGCAATTGATACCGAAAAGTCGTGCCAGTTGGCGCGTGCGTGAGGAGCGAGTGATGTATTCAGAGCTTTCCCTTTACATCGACGGACATTTCCTCGGTGGAAATGATCGCCCCGGGCAGGCCGTGCACAACCCGGCCACCTTTGAGGTACTGGGCCATCTGCCGTGGGCTACGCAGGCGGACATTGACACTGCGCTCAATGCCGCGCACCGGGCCTTCCAGGCTTGGCGAACCAGTTCGCCGATGGAGCGCTCGGAGGTGCTGCGTCGTGCCGCGGCACTGGCGCGTGAGCGCGCCGATGTGATTGGACACTGCATCACGCTGGACAACGGAAAACCCCTGCCCGAAGCTGTGGCTGAAGTGCTTAATGCCGCCGAGCACATGGAATGGCATGCGGAAGAGTGTCGGCGCATCTATGGCCGGGTGGTGCCTTCACGCAACCCGGCGGTACGCCAACTGGTGGTACGTGAGCCCGCGGGTGTCGTGGCGGCCTTCAGTCCGTGGAATTTCCCGTTTGGCCAGGCTGCAAAAAAAGTTGTGGCCGCCATCGGCGCAGGTTGCACCGTGGTGCTCAAGGGCCCGGAAGAGTCGCCCAGCGCCATCGTCGCCATGGCGCACCTGTTTCACGACGCGGGCTTGCCCGAGGGTGTATTTAACATCGTCTGGGGCGTGCCCAGCGAGATTTCGCGCCAGCTGATCGAGTCGCCCCTGGTGCGCGTGGTCTCCTTCACCGGCTCGGTGCCGGTGGGGCGGCAGCTCGCGGCCCTGGCGGGCAGCCACATGAAGCGCACCACCATGGAGCTGGGCGGCCATGCCCCGGTGCTGGTGTTCAACGATGCCGATGTGGACCACACCGCCAGCATGCTGGCGCGCATGAAAACCCGAAACGCCGGGCAGGTGTGCGTGTCACCCACGCGTTTTTTTGTTCAGTCCGGCGTCTATGAGCGATTTGCCGTCCGCTTTGCCGAAGCACTGGGCGAGGTGAAGGTGGGCTCGGGCCTGGAGCCCGGTGTTCAGATGGGTCCGCTGATCCATGCGCGCCGTCTGCAAGCCGTGCGCGATCTCGTGGACGATGCGAAACACGCCGGCGCCAAGGTGTTGACGGGCGGCCAACGCCTTGCTGAACGCGGCTACTTTCTGGCTCCCACCTTGCTGGCGGACGTGCCCGACAGCGCCCGTGTCATGCATGAAGAACCTTTCGGCCCGATCGCCGCGCTGGCCCGTTTCGAAACTGTGGATGACGCGCTGCGTCTGGGCAATGCACTGCCTTTCGGCCTGGCCGCCTACGTCTTCACGCAGTCCATCCAGACCTCGACTCGTGTGGCCAACGGCCTGGAAGCCGGCATGGTCAACATCAACCACTCCGGCATGGCACATCCCGAGTTGCCCTTTGGCGGTGTGAAGGACAGCGGCTTCGGCAGCGAAGGCGGTACAGAGTCCTTCGACAGTTTCCTGGTGACCAAGATGATCACCCAAATCTGAGTTCTTCAACTTGAAATCCCCCACCATGCTGAACCTGAAAGACCCCTCACTGCTGCGAGAGCAATGCCTCGTGGCCGGCCAGTGGATCTCCGCCGCCCAGACCATCGCCGTCACGAATCCCGCCACCGGTGCGGTGATCGCCCAGGTACCCAAGCTCGGTGCGGCCGAGACGCGCCAGGCCATCGAGGCGGCGAACCATGCGTGGCCGGCCTGGCGCGCCCGTACGGCCCAGGAGCGTTCGGCCCTGCTGTCCCGCTGGCATGCGTTGATCCTGGAGAACCGCGAAGACCTTGCGCGCATCATGACGGCGGAGCAGGGCAAGCCGTTGGCCGAGGCGCGCGGCGAGATCGGCTACGCGGCTTCCTTCATCCAGTGGTTTGCCGAAGAAGCCAGGCGTGTGTATGGCGAGACCATTCCCGCGCCCATAAGTTCGCAGCGCATTGTGGTGATCAAGGAGCCGATAGGTGTGTGCGCGGCTATCACGCCGTGGAATTTCCCCGCCGCAATGATCACCCGCAAGGCCGGCCCGGCCCTGGCGGCGGGTTGTGTCATGGTGGTCAAGCCAGCCAGCCAGACGCCCTTGACCGCGTTGGCCCTGGTGGCGTTGGCCGAGCGGGCGGGCATTCCTTCGGGCGTGCTGTCGGTGGTCACCGGTTCGGCCGGTGACATCGGCACCGAGCTGGCCACCAGCCCGCTGGTACGCAAGCTCAGCTTTACCGGCTCGACCGAGGTGGGACGGCATCTGATGCAGCAGACCGCGGCGACGATCAAGAAAGTGTCGATGGAGTTGGGCGGAAATGCGCCTTTCATCGTGTTCGAGGATGCCGACCTCGACGCCGCTGTGCAGGGCGCCATCGTCTCCAAGTTCCGCAACGCCGGACAGACCTGTGTGTGTGCCAACCGCTTGTACGTGCACACCAAGGTCTACGACGCATTTGCCGCCAGGCTGGCCGAAGCCCTGGGCGCCCTGAAGGTGGGTCCTGGCGACGAGGACGGCGTTGGCATGGGGCCACTGATCGACGAGGCCGCTGTGCGAAAGGTGGAGGAACACCTAGACGATGCAAGGGCAAAAGGCGCACGCGTGCTCGTGGGTGGGAAAAGGCACGCCTTGGGGCGTAGCTTCTTCGAGCCCACCGTGCTCACGGGTGTCACTCAGGCCATGCGTGTGGCGCGCGAGGAGACCTTTGGCCCGCTCGCGCCGCTGTTTCGCTTTGAGACTGAGGACGAGGTGGTGGCTATGGCCAATGACACCGAATTCGGTCTGGCGAGTTATTTCTACGCCCGCGACCTGGGACGCGTCTGGCGTGTGGCCGAGCGCCTCGAGTACGGCATGGTGGGCGTAAACACCGGGCTGATCTCCAACGAAGTCGCGCCCTTCGGCGGCGTCAAGCAGTCGGGCCTGGGGCGTGAAGGTTCGCACCACGGCATTGAGGACTACCTTGTCATCAAGTACATCAACATGGCGGGCATCTAGCCCTTTTATTCACCTTAACTAAACTGGAAAACTGGAAAACATGACAGAAGCACGCAAACCCGATCATCCCATCAATACCCTTTTCACCGACCGCTGGTCGCCGCGCGCCTTCACGGGCGAGGCCATTCCCGAGGCCGCTTTGCTGAGCACGCTCGAGGCCGCCCGGTGGGCGCCTTCGGCTTACAACGCGCAGCCTTGGCGTTTCATCTACGCGCGGCGCGACACAGCAAGTTGGCTGCCGATCTTTGATACGCTGGTGGAATTCAATCAGGGCTGGGCACAGCGCGCGGCCGCTCTGGTGGTCATCGTCTCCGCCAAACAAGCGGTGTTCCCAGGCGCGGCGAGCGCCGCGCCAAACTCGTGGCATTCCTTCGACTCTGGAGCGGCCTGGGCGAGCATCGCATTCCAAGCCACGCTTTCAGGCTGGTCGGCGCACGGGATGGCTGGTTTCGACGCGGACAAGTTGAGACAAGTAGCGGTCATTCCGGACGACTATGCGATCGAAACGGTGGTGGCAATCGGCAAGCGGGGCGACAAAGGCATTCTTTCTGAAGGACTGCAGGCGCGCGAGATGCCCAATGGACGCCTGCCTCTGACGAAGCTGGCAGCAGAGGGGCGATTCAACTTCGGCGCCTGAGGGCTGCACGGGGCCGGCCGCCCTTCAGGGGCCTGCGCTGCAAGGCCTGTCTGGCGCGTAAACCTGCAACCGCGCGGCGGCTTCCCGATTTTCTTCATATGCGGGCGGAGAGGGTCACCATCACCGGGTGATCTTCCCTTCGAACCCGATATACACGATGTCTGTGTACTGGGAGCCCGGCCTGGTGCGATCATTCAGGTCAATCTCGAAGCCTCCCAGATTGACTCGACCCGTGCTTCTCATGGCCTGGAGTATGGCTGCGCGGTTTGAGGTCACGGGTTTCCTGCGCAGGACTTCTCCGAGCAGCAACGATGCCATGCATCCTTCCAGTTCCGCATAGGTTCGTTCACCCGGGATGCCGCGCATGGCGGAGTGGAAGGCGAGGACGACCGGGATCCGCGTGTCCCGAGGCAGGGGGACTACCTGGCTCATCGCAAAGCCGCGCGCACGTGCACCCAGCTCAATCAGCTCGGCCTGGCTTGCGGCGGATGAAAGACCGTATATCTGAAGCAGATTCAAGCCGCTGCTCGAAGCGGCCGTCAGCGACTGCAGCAGGGCGATGGTGGCGCGGCCCGATGTGGCCAACAACACGGCCTGTGCTTTGGCTTTCGATACCGATTGCGCGACGGTGGCGGCGTCACTGCCGTCCGGCTTTGCCGCAATCAGCGCGATAGCCGCGACGTTGGTGCCTCCCAGGCCTTCCTCCAAGGCCGTGAGGGCGGCACGTCCGGCGGGGTCGGAGCTATGCACTATCACGACACGATTCATGCCCAGCGATGCGACATGCAAGGCAAGCCGCTCAGCTTCTGCACTCTGATTCGCTGTGAGGAAGTACGCGGTGTCGTAGCGGCGTGTCCGGTTCTCGATGTCACCGCCGTACGGGCCAAGCACCGCCATTCCCTGTGCATTCGCCCAGTCGAGCACCGCCGCATTCACCGAAGGGCCCATCGACCCGAAAAAAGCCACGGCGCCCTCCCGGTCGACGAGCTCCTGCGCCTGTTTGACTGCAAGCGCGGGGTCGTTACGGTCGTCCCGCGTCACGATCTTGAGAGATTGGCCCCGGATGCCGCCTTGAGCATTTATCCAATCGGCGCAGGCTTGCCGTCCCCGCAGTAAATCCTGGGCGACTCTGGGCGACGGTCCTGTGAGCGACAGCGTTTGGCCCACAACGATGGATTCGGCGTGAACGGATGCCGGGGCAATCCATGCGAACAGGACATAGGCGGCCGCCACGAGCACGGCATACCGTGCCGCCGCGAGGTGCCGATTGCGCCTTGGATCGAATCCATTGCCCGGCTCGTCAAGGGCCTCCGCGGACGTTGAGGGTCGCCGAACCTGGGCGTGGGCCACGGTGGACTGCGGCCGTGGCTCACCGGGAACCGCTGTCCAGGAAGATGTGCGGGCTTGGGGACAGGTAGTCATGATCGCCCGTCGGTTCCGCCGGATTTAGGCTGAAAACCCGGGAGCGAATGCACACGGGAGGGCGCTGCGCCGGTCGTACTGCCTGCATAACGCTCGAAGGTCAGGCCTTCGGTGTCGATTTCCGGTGTGCGGCCGGACATCCAGTCGGCCAGCAGCTTGGCGGTGCCTGCGGCCATGGTCCATCCCAGCGTTCCGTGGCCCGTTGCGAGCCAGAGATTTCCGACAGGACTCGGCCCCACGATCGGCGTGCCGTCGGGCGTCATCGGTCGCAGCCCGGCCCAGAAATCTGCCCTGGCCACGTCTCCGCCTTTTGGAAACAGGTCACTGACGACATGTTCGAGCGTGCGCCGGCGGGCTTCAGGCAGGCCCAGGTCGAAACCAGAAAGCTGGGCAGTGCCTCCCACCCGGATGCGATCACCAAGACGCGTTATCGCAACCTTGTGCGTCTCGTCCATGATCGTCGAGTCGGGGGCCATGGAGGCATCGGTGATGGGAACGGTTATCGAATATCCCTTGACCGGATAAACCGGGATCTGCAGGCCCAGGGGTTGCAGCATGGCCGTGGAGTAGCTGCCAAGCGCCAACAGATAGCGGTCCGCGATGACCGGGCCATGCTGGGTCTGTACGGACGTTATGCCGTGCGAGTCGCCCCTCAAGCTGTCGATGCGGACGCCGAACTTGAACTGCGCACCCAACTCCTGCGCCATGGCCGCCATCGCGTTCGTGAACTTGTAGCAGTCGCCGGTCTCATCCCCCGGCAACCGTAGTGCGCCCACGAATTTATGTTTGACCTCTGCCAATGCCGGTTCGTATCGCAGATAACCTTCGCGGTCGAGCACTTCATAGGGCACGCCATACTGGCTCAGGATTTCGATGTCTTTGCCCGTGCCGTCGAGTTGTTTTTGTGTGCGGAATAACTGCAGCGTCCCCTGTAGGCGCTGGTCGTACTGGATGCCCGTTTCGGCGCGGAGGTCTTTCATGCAGTCACGGCTGTACTCGGCCAATCGCACCATGCGGGCTTTGTTGACGCGGTAGCGTCCTTCGGTGCAGTTGCGTAGCATCTGCGCGCCCCAGCGCCACATGGCTGCGTCGAGCATGGGCTTGACGACGAGCGGGCTGTGGTGCATCAAAAGCCACTTGATGGCCTTGATCGGAACGCCGGGGCCGGCCCACGGCGCCGAGTAGCCAGGCGACACTTCACCGGCATTGGCGAAACTGGTCTCCAGCGCTGGGCCGGCTTGCCGCTCCAGGACCGTGACCTGATGGCCTGCGCGAGCCAGGTAATAGGCGGCGGTGGTCCCGATGACCCCGCTGCCGAGAATTGCAATTTTCATGTGTGACCCAGGTAGTGCCGATGGTATCGAGCGCCAAGGCTCGTCAGGATTTCATAAGCGTTGGTGCCGGCTTGCTGTGCCAGGACATTGACGTCCTGGATTTCGTCAATCACGTCGAAGAGCGTTCCCGGCACGAGGCGGTCGGACGCGATTTTTGTTACGTCGACCGTTACGGTGTCCATTGAAACCCGGCCCACCAGGGGCAATGCCATGCCGTCAAACCGCAGCAATGCCCGATTGCTTGCGCTGCGTAAATACCCGTCCGCATATCCGATAGACACTGTCGCAATGCGCGTCGGGCGGACAGCGTGCCAAGTATGGTTGTAGCCGACCGCTTCGCCCTCGTCAATGTCATGCCACTGAATCAGGCGCGCTTGAACCCTGACCACCGGGCGCATGGGGTTGGGCTGTCCGGTCGTCGGTGCCACACCATAGAGCGCGGCACCCGGCCGAGCCAGGTCAAAGTGGAACGCTCCGCCCAGGAAGATGCCCGACGAGTTGGCAAGGCAGCCGAAGACGGTAGAAGGGAAAAGTGTTCGCAGCGAGTGGAATCGTTGCAATTGCAGCTGGTTGATCGGATCACCTGGGTCTTCGGCGCTGACAAGATGGCTAATTACCAGTGTCGGCCTGATGCCTGCTAGACGATCTTTGGTTTCGAAAAGACGCGTGAACTCCAGCAGGGGAAGTCCCAGCCGAGTCATTCCCGTATCGCCCTGGATCGCTGCGGGCAGGCTGGTGCCGTGCCTACGCGCCAGTGTCTGCCAGCGCTCGATCTGGTCCCGGCTGTTGAGCACCGGCACCAGCCCGTGTTCGAGACAGGCGGCTTCGGCGCCCGGTAAAGGCCCATGCAGCACATGCACGCGTGCGTCCAACGGCCACTCCTGCTTTAGCGATTCGCGCAAACGAACGCCCTCGTCGACAAGTGCGACGAAGAATTCCCTGCAACCGGCCTGCAGCAGTGCGCGCACTACGGGCACTGCTCCCAGGCCATAAGCGTCCGCCTTCACGACCGCGCCGCATCTGGACGGCGCCACACGATCCGACAAAAGCTTCCAGTTGGCGACGATGGCGCCAAGATCGATGGTAAGAACGGCTGCCGCGTGTTCCATGGCGATCGTTTTCACTTTTCCGTGGGATTGTTTGTCGCGACGCCTTGCCGCGAGTACAGAATGGGCTGGCCCTTGTCGTCGAGTGTCAGAGTCGTCAATGGCAGGTGGTCGGATCGCACATGCGCGGTAAAGGTCGACCCTGCGTCATCGCTGTCCAACATCAAGCCGTCGAGACCCACCGCCACAACGTGAGCGGCGGACGCGGCCAGCGACGTGATGGAGGACTTGCTGCCGGTCTCGATTCGTTCCCAGCTTCGGCCGTCGTTGCCGCTGCGGTAGAGTGAGCCCCGCATGCCTGCGACCAACAAGGTTCCGTCCTGGGTGGCAGTCCCCGTCCAGAAGGATCCCTTGTATCCGGTGGTCAGGTAGTTCCAGCGTTGTCCCTGGTCATCCGAGCGCAGCACCATTCCTTTTTCGGCCGCCGCGAATATGCGGCCGCGCTGGTCCACGAACAGACCCAGAAGATTCAAATCGGCCTTCTTGGCGCCCTCGGGGATCGGCATTTTTACGGTCTGCCAGGTGATGCCTCCATCATGGGTGGTCACCACCAGCGACCACAAGCCGACCGCGACGCCGTGTGCGGCATCAAAAAAGTGCACGGCAAACAAAGGCCGGTCTTCGCGTACGTCGCTGCGCTGGACTACCCAGGTCTCGCCGCCATCGGTGGTGTGGATGATGACGCCGGCATGGCCTGCCGCCCAACCCTGCCGAGCATCGACAAAACTCACCGAAGTAAGCGTGCTGTCCACGGGAACGGACTTGGCCTGCCGGTGCGTCTTGCCGCCGTCGTCGGATAACAGCACCACCCCATGATCTCCGACCGCCACAAACCGGGGTCCGGCGCGTGTGCTGGCCAGCAGCATCGCCTGGGTCGCATGGTGCGCAAGCCGGGCGGGGGCGAGGATGGGCGTTGTCGCTGCTGCGGTTGCTGGAGTGGGCTGAGCGATACCGGCGGCGGGCGAGCCTAGCGATCCGGCGAGCAGAAGAATGAGGAAGGTATTTTTTCTCATGGCAGAAAATATCTCAATGATCTCAATGGTTCTGAAGCCCGGTGGCCACGACGGGTTTGCGGCGGGGAAACAGCCGCTCCAGCCAGACAGCAATCGCCGGCAGTGCGGTCATCGCCATCACCATGTTCACCATAAACATAAACGCCAGCAGCTTGCCCATGTCGGCCTGGAACTTCAGCTGCGAGAACGACCAAGTTGCGACACCGATAGCCAGTGTGATGGCGGTGAAGATCGTCGCGGTCCCGACCTCGAGAATTGCGTTCTCGACCGCTTTTCCGATGGGCTGCCCGTTAGCCATGTGGACCAGCAGGCGGTTGTAGATATAGAAAGCATAGTCAACGCCTATGCCAACCGCCAGCACCATCACCGGCAGCGTCGCCACCGTCAGCCCGATCTGAAGCTCCTTCATGAACCAGTAGCCGATGAAAGTGCCCACTGTCAACGGCAGGCAACAGGCGACCACCGCGCGCAGATCCCGGTACACCAGGAAAACAAGTACGACGATGGCGGCATAGACATACAGCATCATCGGCAGTTCGCTTTTTTCGACCTCATCGTCGATGGCCGCCAGAACGCCGGCGTTTCCAGAGGCGAGGCGGATCTTGACGCCGGCCAGTGTGTCGTTGCTGCGGAACTGTTTCGCGGCATCGATGACCCGCTGGATGGTGGTTGCCTTGTGGTCGGTGAGAAACAGGTGCACCGCCGTCATGCTGCAGTCCTTGCGCATGGTTCCTCGAATGCGGCCGATTTCGGTGGATAGCGCGGCATAGTTTCCCGGGTCCAGCGGCACCACGTTCATTTTCGGATTGCCTTCGTTGTAGCCCTCGTTGTACAGGCGCAGTTGCCCCGAATACGAGGCCACCGACAGCACCCCTTCGACGGGCTGCATCGCCCAGGTGAAACGGTCCTGGTACAGGGCGATGTTGACGTTGTCGCAGCTGTTGGGCGGCGCTTCGAAGATCACCGTCAGCCAGTCGAGGCCGGTGTCATAGTTGCTGGAGATCGCCACGGCATCGCGGTTGAAGCGCGAATCTTCCCGCAACTCGGGAGCGCCCGGCTGCAGCGTGCCAACCACGCGATCACGGCTTTGCCAGACCGCGGTGGCGAACACGACCGCGGTCACCATCAGAATGATCAGTGCGTTACGCGGATCCGCCACTTTGGCCAGCGTGCGCAGCCAATCGGAGCGTTTCTCCCGTTGCGCCAGGGCTGCGTCCGCGTAGCGCTTGCCGATGCTGAAATAAGAGGCTGCTATCGGAAGCATTACCAGGTTAGTGACGATTTTGTAGGCAACGCCCAGCGAGGCGGTGATCGCCAGTTCGCGCACCATCGGGATCGGAATCATCAATAGGGTGACGAAGGAGACAAACGCGGTCACGAGCGCAAGGACGCCGGGGATAAGGAGTCCGGTGAAGCTGTCGCGACAGGCGTCATAGTTGGAGTGGCCGAGCGAGATTTGCCGGACGATGAAGTTGATCTGCTGCACGCCGTGCGAAACACCGATGGCAAATACCAGGAATGGCACCAGAACGCCCAGCGGGTCGAGCCCAAAGCCGAGTAGCCGCAGCGTGCCGAATTGCCAGACCAAGGAAGTGAGTGAGCAAGCTATGGGCAGCAGGGTGAAGCGCAGAGAACGGCAGTACCAAAAAACGGCGATTGCCGTGAGCAGCAGCGCCACCGCGCAGAACTTCAGCACCGAACGCGCGCCGTCCGCGATGTCGCCGATCTGCTTGGCGAAACCGATGATCTGGATCTCGAAATTTTCATCCTCGAACTTCGCGCGGATTTTCTCTTCGAGGATGCGGTTATAGGCGACATAGTCGAGCTTGGTGTTGTCGGCATCGAACTCCAGGAGCTCGGCGGTGATCATCGCGCTGGTCTCGTCGCGCGAGACCAGCGTTCCCACGAAGCCGCCTTGCGAAGCGGCTCGGCGCACATTGGCGATGGCGTCCTCGGTGAGCTGCTCGGGCGTGATGGTGCTGTCGATCAGGGGATCGGCGCGAAAGCCTTCTTCGGTGATCTCGTTGACGAAGCTGTTGGGTGTCCAGACCGACTGAACGCCGAGCCGCTCCACGTTGGGCAGGTAGGTGACGGCCTGCGTCACCTCATAGACACGCTTGAGCGCCCTGGCGTTCCAGATGCTGCCGCGCCGGGCCTTCACGACGATGTTCAGCCTGTTGGCTCCGAGCACGTCGTTGCGGTATTCCTTGAAGGTTTCGATGTACTCGTGCCCAACGGGCATCTGTTTTTCGAACCCTGCGTCCATGCGCAGCTGAACCGCGAACCATGCCATGGCGAGTGTGAAAATGCCGAGTGCGACAAGAAGCCTGCCCCGGTAGCGGAAGACGAGCTGTTCAACGCGTTGCACGGCGCGGGTGATGGATGAACTGGAGGCAGGTACGGGGGCGGAATCAGACACGGGCGACTTTCAGCATGCATTCGGGAGGGGTGATCTACGCTCGGTGCGGCCTTGGGCGCCCGATGGTGGGTCGGGTGTTCCCCGATGGAGCGACGTGGGCAATCGGGTAGGCAGGAGGGTGGCCGCATGAAGCCAAGGGGCTGCGCTGGCGCGTGGCCTCTTGGGCTCTGCTTACATCAGAAATTTCGGGACAGGGTGATTCCGAGGTAGTTGCGATCACGCAGAGGTTGATCCAAGGCGTTTTTTCCCCCGAAGAAGGCCGTGTAGTTGATCGCCCCTTGCCATTTCGTCGGGTTCTGCAGGAAGCTGATGATCAGGTTGACCGATTTGGCTCCCTCCATGAACTGGCCGGCGCCATTCGGGGTACGGCCCTTGACTGCCTGGAAGTAATAGATCTCCGGGACCACTTGCCAGCCGGGAATGATGGTGCCGTCATAAACCCAGCTGAAATCGACGTTATAGCCCCACGAAGTCTTCGAGCCCGTGACGGTCGGTGTACCGGCCGCGTCGAATTCCTGTCCCCAGCCCCAACCGCCGGCGGCGACTGGATCGACCCCGTACATCTGCCGCAGCTTGGGGTAGCGCACCACGACAGCTTCAGCACTCAAGGTAGCGGTGTTGGCGCCAAGCAGATTCAGTATTCCCTGGGAATTACTTGGCGTCATGCTGTAGAGGCCGGTCAGATGCCATTGGAATTTCTTCTCGTCTATCCAGCAGTTGCCGTTCTGCGACGAACAGCCGCTGGCGTTCGAGTTGAGTGAAACGGCATCCCTAGGGCGGTAGGACAGTTCGGTGCCGATCGCCCAGTCGCCCAGCGGCAAGTTCGCGCTCACGCCGTAGAGACGGCGATCTTCCGCGAATGCCCAGCCGGCCTGACCGCTGCCGCCGACATTGGTACTGAAGTTGGGGCCTTTGTCCTGGTAGCTCATGGCGTAGACGCCGAGGTTCAGCGATGTTCCCTCGGGTTGGTAGCGCAGCGCTACGCCATACTGGCCGCTGTTCTTGGGCTTGACTTCGACGAGGCCATAGGCGTCATGGCCTTTGCCCAGGCCGTTGGCGGTTGACCAGTAGCTACCTGTGGGCGGCATGTAGTTGCCGTTCCACTTGGCCTGCACGTAGGCTTCGAAGTTCAGTCCGTGTCCCAGTCCGCTGGCGACACTGACCATGGGCGCCGGCAAGAGGACTTCCTTCAGCTGTGTTCCGGGCTGCGAGGCGCGCATCACATCCACGGCATTGGTGCTGTTGATACCGCCCGGAAGGAACAGGCTCTCGCCCCAGTTGATAACCTGGTTGCCGACGCGTACCCGCGCCTGCTGTTCCCCGACCTGAAAGGATTTGCTGACCCAGAAGTCCAGCACCCGAGCCTTGAATCGCAGATCCTTGCGCGCGTCGCCGGCCAGCCCATCCGCGAGGGCGGGAGGGGTCGTGGCGCTCAGGTAGCCGGTCGTGTTGCTTGCCGTGAAGTCTTTCATCCAGTTGACCCGCCCGAGAAACGTAACGTCGGACGGCAGCTTGAGCAGCAGTTCGTGGCTGCCCTTGATATAGGTCGTGAATGCATCGCCCTTGGCGTAATTCAGGTTGCCCTGGTCGCCCAGCAGCGAGGTAGTCGCGAGGCACCCGCTTGGGGCGCCATTGCCGCTGGCGCCCGCGGTGACCTGCGAACACCCCGGAGCTTTGGTGCGAATGCCGGTGCCGACGGTGATTGTCGAATCGAAATTTCCCCGAACATCTTCGGTCTCAAACGTCATCGCCTGCGCGCCGAAGCTGAGCAGTGCGCAGGCGGCCAGCGCGATCGATCGTTTCTGGAATAAGTGGATCTTGTTCATGTGGTTCATCGTGTTCTACCTGGTGTGGTCTTGGGTCTGGTTCAACGCTCGCTGATGGCGCGGAGGTTTTCCGATGTGTAGAAGCCCGCCTTGAACCTGGGGCCAGTGGGCTCGGTGAACCAGCGGATGTCCTTTCCGACGCCGACGGTGTGTGTGTCGAAGACGTAGCGTCCTTCGGCCAGGTTGTTCTGCACCATCGCCATCACGTCGCAGGTTCCGGTTTCATACACCGGGATCAGGAAGCCCTCGCGCATCTTGGCCAGCTTGTTCTGTCCGTCGAAGTCGTCCATCAGCACCGGAGCCCAGCTGTCCTCGTCCAGGTAGACCGTGCGCTTGGGGGCGGAATGACGCATACCGGCTTTCACCGTGGCTTCAACGACCCAGACGCGGTGCAGTTCGTAACGGCGATGGGTCTGCGCGATGAAATCTGGTTTGGCGACATCCTCGAACTTGGCCTTGAAGTCGTGTGCGCCGAACGCGTTGTAGGGAACGTAGATTTCCTTTTTTCCGACCAGCTTCCAGTCGAAGCGATCCAGCGCTCCGTTGAACACGTTCGGCTCATCGAGCGTGTACTGGTTCTCCATTCCGATCTGTGGCGCGTCGTGGGAATAGGTCGGCATGCGCCGCACCCGCCGTTGGCCGGGGAAGTAATAAAAGGTCTCGTTTTCGGCCTGGTTGATGTACTGCGTGATTGCCAGCGCCTGCCCGGCCAGCGCTGCCGGCGCGACATAGGAGAAATACACGAAGAACTCGACCGGCGGATAGGACGAGAGCTGGTTGGAGCCTTTGGCGCCCCACGGGATGAAAAGCGTTTGCTCCGAGTCGGCGCGAATCCACTCGGTGCTGCCGCGCCGCGGTGACACCGCTGTGATGGTGCCCTTGTAGTCGAGACCCACGCCGCGATACCGCATCTTGGAATTCCACATGGCCTCTACGCCCGTAGAGGGAATGGGGAAGGGATAGCCTGGAACCGTTGCCTCTTTAAGGCTCCAGCCGTCGTCGTTGAGTTTCGCCGTATTCACGTTTTTCTTGGTATTGCCGGCCACGAAATCCGGCACGCCGCAGCTCCGGTGGGACGGATAAACGTCCATGCGGTAGTCCTTGCGCTGGTTGATCATTGCCAGCTGGCCGGCGCTCAGCTTGTCGGCATACTTGCTGACGTTGGATGCGTCGATGGTGAAGAGCGGCTTCTCATCTTTGTGTTTCCAGTAGTCCCGCCGCAACTTCCCCCATTCCCAGCCGGGCAGCGGCGCTTCGGCACCTTGCCAGGACGGGATCGTTCCATTTTTGTTGCCTTCTTTTTCGGCGCCGGACGGCGTGAGCTTGTCCAGCTGTGCTGGATCGGCGGCCGAGGTAACGAGGGGGCTGCCCAGCAACTGGATGGCGAGAGCTGCCGTCAAAGTTGCACGTGATAGCTTGGCGAGTTTTGGGTTCTTCATGAGCATGGCTTCTCCGGGTTAGGCTGACTTCAATCGATGACCCTGGCTGATCGCGATGCGGCTGACCCGCAGCACTCGCTCATCCAGGGGACGCATTTGGTTGCAGGTTCAAATCTATTGGCAGGGAACAAATATCAATAGCCCGGATCGGCAAGTTCTTCGTACGGACTTTGATGAGCGATTCGGTCTCTTGCGACGCGCGCATGCGGCGGCCAACCCAGGATGACTGCGGTGCAGTCAACCCTGGGTTGGCGCGTTTTTTCGGCTCGGTGCGGGGCTGTTAATTGCGTGTCGGCAGCATGCGACGCAAGATAGTGTCTCGGCGGACAAAATGATGGAATAGCGCGGCGGCGATGTGGATGCTTACCAGCGCCCAAGCCACCCATTTGCCGAGAAAGCTGTGCACGGTCCACATAAGGTCTTCGAGTTGAAGGGTGGTCAAGCCGAAGCTTGAACGGATCCATTCCGCGAATGCGGTGTCTCGGCAGGCAGGAATCACGAACAGCCCGAAGTTGGTCGGGTCGTAGGTGGTCATATAGCCCGATATCGGCATCAGCAGCAACAAGGCGTACAGTGCCCAGTGCGCGATGTCGGCTGCGCGATTCTCGAGCCTTGAAGCTGATACATGTTGTGGCGTGGTGCCGAAGAGGCGCCAAAGCAGGCGCGGCAGTGCCAGAAAGCCGATCGTGATCCCAAGAATCCAGTGGATGTTGAGGATCGGGACGATGTTCTGCGCGTTCGGCGCTACACCAAAAAGCGGTGGCTTGATGCTCGTCTCCGGATCGACGAACCAGATCACATAGTAGACAACGACATACGACGTGATGAAGGCCGCCGCAGTGAACCAGTGGAAAAGCATTGAGATACCGCCGTAGGCGTCAATAGTGTTTCGCCATTTCATGATCTCTCCCTTTGTTGGTTGGTTGTACGCCCTGATGGATCAGGGCAGAAGCACGGTGACAACTTTTTCTTCGGTGTACGCCAGTGCTCCTGCCAGACCACCCTCGCGCCCGATGCCGCTGGTCTTCAGGCCGCCCCAGGGCAGATTGGCTTCGAGCGGGCTCCAGCAGTTCACGCCGACGGCACCTACTTTCACCGCGGCGGCGACGCGGTGCGCGCGCGCGAGGTCGGTGGTCCACACGGTAGCCGCCAGGCCGTAGACGGAGTCGTTCGCCAGGGCAACGGCTTCTTCCTCGGTATCAAACGCAATGACGGTACCTACAGGCCCGAAAATTTCCTCGCGCGCGATGGTCATGTCGTTCGTGGCATTGACGAAGATCGTGGGCTTCACGAACCATCCCTTTTCCGGATTCGACACACCGCCGGCCAGCAGTTCGGCCCCTTCGTCGAGGCCGAGCTGGATGTAGCGGTTCACGCGCTCGAACTGTGCCTTCTTGGCGACCGGGCCCATCCGCACTCCTGGTGTGCGCGGGTCGCCTACGGTGATCTCGCCTGCGGCTTCGGCCAAGGCCGCGGAGAATCGCTGGGCAATGCTGCGATGAACAAGAATGCGCGACCCAGCGGCGCAGACCTGCCCCTGGTTGACAAACAAGCCCAGCGCGCAACCGCGAACGGCGTCTTCGAAAGACGCGTCGTCGAACACGATCTGCGGGCTCTTGCCGCCAAGCTCCAGCGTCACACGCTTGAAGGTGGCGCCGGCTGTACGCTGGATGGCACGTCCTGCTTCAGGGCTGCCGGTAAAGCTGATCTTGGCGACGTCCGGGTGCTCGCACAGCGCTGCCCCCACCACTTCCCCCAACCCCGTCACCACATTGACCACGCCGTCGGGAAAGCCAGCTTCCTGGCACAACGCAGCGAGGTGCAGAGCTGACTGTGGCGTTTCTTCCGAAGGCTTGATCACGACGGTACAGCCTGCCGCCAGCAGTGCTGCAAGCTTCCAGGTGGTAATCATCAGCGGCGAGTTCCACGGCACGATGGCACCCACCACGCCGATCGGCTCGCGGATCGTGTACGAGAGCGTCTTCATTCCCATGTACCCGCTGGTCGGGATGGTGCGGCCCTCGAGCTGGTTGGCCCAGCCGGCGGCGGCGCGCAGGTTTGCAACGGCGTTGGGTACGTCCATCATGCGCGGCTCCATCGGCGAGCGTCCGATTGCGTGGGCATCCATGTCGGCAAGGAGGTCGGTGTCACGTTCGACAAGGTCCGCCAGTTTGCTCAGCAAGCGGCCGCGTTTTGCGCCGTCGAGCTTGCTCCAGGCGCCGGTGCTCAGCTGAGCGTGCGCGGCTGCAACTGCGCGCTGGACGTCTTCGGTGGTGCCGCGCGCCGCGGTCTCATACTCTTGCTCGTCGACTGGGTTGACGAGGCTCATGCGCCCACCGTTGGAGGCCTCGATGGACGCTCCTTCAATGTAGTGCTTCAGGTACTTGCTCATGGTCATTTCTCTATATGTGCGAGATGGTTCCGACATCTCTACGGGTGTGCACGCCGATCAGCGGCGGTTCCAGGGGGACGGTTTGCTGCCAACCGCGGCAACGCTGCTGAGTTTCCGGGCGCGCGGGGGCACCGCGTTAGCCCAAATCAGCAACTGAAAGACCGGGCCGCGGCATGAACGATTTCAGGCGCGAGATGGCACCCAAATTGCTGTATCGGCTTCGCGACCCCGCTTCGATGGATTAATGCACCGTTATTGTGCAAATTGATCAGTGAGGAAGTGCAGGGTTTACACCCGTATGTTTTTCGAGCTTATTTTTGCAAAATTATTACTAAATGAGAAGTTAGCATTTTTTTCGTTTTGCAATGCCGAGTCACCACGGAGCTTCTTCTGAGCCATGAATCACAGCATCAATCGATTTCACGACGTCCATGTCCATGCGACTGCTGTGCAGGAGTGGAATCAAACGTATAGCCAGATAACGGGGGGTACCCTGGAGAGTTCGCTGATGCAGCTTACCAGTGCGCGGTGCCACTTTTTCCGTGAGCAAATCAACCAGCGTGTCGTGCAGCACGGAGAGGCCCCGCGCGGGAAGGTGTGTTTTGCCGTCCCGATCGCAGTTCCGGGCTCGATCCGCATGCAAGGACGGGAAGCGGATGACAAGAGCATCTTCTTTTTGCGCGGGGGCGAGGAGTTCATGTTCCACATGCCGATGGGGATGGATTTGCTGGCGATCACATTCGACCAGGATTTTTTCGAGCGTGCTTTGGGGGAGACGTTTTGGGCGGATGAGATTGGCAGCCTGCTCAAACAGCCTGTGATCAAGGTGCCGCCGCAGCGGCTCATTGACTCTCGCAGGCGGCTGCTGGCCATGTTCTCCGAGGCACTGATCAATGAGGATCTCGGCGTCACGCCTGAACGAGAGCATGAGTTTGAGCGGGCCATGCTGGATGAAATGCTGCAACTCATGACGGACCCCGCCTGCGACAGAGCCCAGCGGCATGGCAGTTCGACGCACAGCTTCATCGTTGAGAAATGCCATCGCCTCACGATGGCTGACGCGATCCAGGTTCCCAGCGTGGTCGAACTGTGTGAGCGGCTTCAAGTGAGCCGCCGCACGGTGCAGAACAGTTTTCGCACGGTTGCCGAGACGACGCCGGTGAACTACCTGCGATCCGTTCGTCTTAACGGCGTACGCCGGGAGTTGATGTCGACGGGTATGTCCGCGCTGTCAATCGGCGACGCTGCGTTCAAGTGGGGGTTCTTTCATCTCAGCCACTTCGCCGCCGAGTACCAGAACCTGTTCGGTGAACTGCCTTCCCAGACCAAGCGGGCCGATGCAGGCCGGCGGCACTTGAACGACTGAGCCACCAATGGCCAGGCGGTACAGAAGTATCCCGCCGGCATATGCACCCTTGCGACGCCTGCCGGCTCCAACAGGGGGCAGGCGTTCTCAAGGTTGTATCGGGTTTTCTTGCTGCCGGACAGATAAAGCGCGACTATTTGCCGATCCGGGATACCGCCAACGCACTTCCTGTTCCTAGACTGCCGCATACGCTTTGTCGGAGCATGTGGGCATGCACAGCCTGGCGCCCAAGCATCGATAAACACACCCTGTTCAAGGAGAGAAAATGCAGCTGACACCCCCGGTGGCGGATTATTCGCATGAAGCGGCCCAAGCCCGTTCCACCAACTTACGCCGCTCGACGCTCAGCGCTGGTTTCATCACGCTGCTCGTCATATCGGCGGCAAGCCCCCTGAGCGTGGTTGCGGGAGGGTTCCCGATCGGGATCATGTTGGGCAACGGCGCCGGAACGCCCGCGCTGGTGCTCATGGTGCTGGCCCTTTTGCTGATGTTTGCCGCCGGATACACGGCGATAGCCACCTGTGTCACCAGTGCCGGCGGCTTCTATTCCATCGTCGCGCGAGGCCTGGGCGGACGTGCGGGGGGCGCGGCCGCGATGGTGGCGATTCTTGGTTATGTCACCTTGCAGTTTGGGTTGTATGGCCTGCTGGGTGCGGTGGCCTCCGAAGCGCTTCAGGCCCAATTTGGATGGAGTGCACCATGGTGGGCCTGTACCTTGGTCGCCATGGCAACGGTGGCGTACTTCGGGTATCACCAGATCGACTTCTCCGCAAAAATGCTGGCAGGCTTCGTCGTCGCCGAGTACCTGGTTGTCCTGACCCTGGACGTCCTGATACTCAGCCATGGAGGGGCTGATGGCATTAACTTCAATTCCTACACCCCCCAAGCCATCACCAGCGGAAACCCCTTCGTTGGCCTGCTTTTCTGTTTCGCGGCTTTTATCGGCTTCGAGGCAACCACCATCTACAGTGAAGAGGCGAAGGATCCCAAGCGCAGCATTCCAATTGCCACCTATGCCGCGCTCTTGCTGATCGGCTGTTTTTATTCGTTCTCGCTGTGGTGCCTGGTCATCGGCGCCGGCAGCGACAAGGTTGTCGCCGCAGTGACCGCGCTGAGCGACCCGACGAACTTTCTGTACACGCTGTCTGAGGCTTATGCGGGCTCGCAGCTGACCACGGTGTTGAGAGGCATGTTCATCATCAGCATCTATGCGGGACTGGTCGCGTTTCACAACTCGACAGCGCGCTACTTCTATGCGCTGGGGCGTGAGGGCTTGCTTCCGTCCAGGCTCGGGTGGACCCACGCGAAGCACAAAAGTCCGCATGTCGCTTCGCTGCTTCAGACAGCCTTGTGTGTCATTGTGGTGATTGGTTTTGCGGTGGTCAAAGCAGACCCTGTCCTGATGATGTTCTCATGGCTGAGCAATTTGGCCACTGTCTGTGTGCTTGCCCTCATGATTGCCACCGCGCTCGCGGTGATCAGGTTCTTTCGTTCCGGAGCACGTGGTTATGGCAAGTTCAGGATTTTTTGGATGCCTTTGTTTGCCTGTATGGGATTGTGTGCGGTGATGGTGCTCGCCGTTGCGAACTTCCATGTCTTGACCGGGGCGAGCAAGGCGATATCTTTTGCCCTGCTGGGACTGGTGCCGATCGCGGTCGCGGCCGGCTGGTGGGCCGCGAGCCGGCTCAAGCGCCGTGAGCCCGCCCGTTTTGCGGGACTCGGCCAGGATCGATAGGCTTCCTCGCGGCGTCCCGTCCAGCTGACGATCACGGGCGGATTGTCGATCGCCGATTTCCGATTGCCGATTCGGGATAACTCGCCAAGAGGGATCTGGATCATCATCAACTGACGCCAAACGGTGTTCGATCGAGTCTACCTCCCGGTGGCTCGTTGCCCTGGTTGGGACGCAGGCCCCCGTCGCTTTTTGCGGGCCTGCCCTCAAGCTGACAGCCGTTCGCCAGCGATCCGCAGCGAATCATTTCCCTCAAGAAACCGAAACAAGGTACGTATATGTCTGAAATTGAACTGGAAGCCCTGAATTTCCCGGATGCCCCCAAGATGGTGTCAGCCACCTTCCCCGGCCCCAAAGCGGCTGCGGCGCTGGCCTTGTCCGCGCGCACCGAATCGATGGCTCGTGGCGGAGGCCGGATGCCGGTGGTCATGGACCGGGCTTTCGGCGTGACGATCAAGGACCCGGACGGCAATACCTTCATCGACCTGTCGGCCGGTGTGGGTGTGAGCAGTGTGGGGCGCTGCCACCCGGAGGTGGTGCAGGCCATACGCGATCAGTCGGAAACGCTGATGCACGCCATGGAGGTGAACAATACCAAGCGTACCGACCTGGCCGCCAAGATATCCGAGATCGCGCCCGACGGTTTGAAGGGCGACTGCATTACCTTCTTCACACAGGGTGGCAGCGATGCCCTGGAAGCTGCCGTCAAGTTCGCCAAACGCGTCACCGGGCGGCACCAGATCATCGCTTTTCACGGTGGCTACCACGGCATCTGGAATGCCTCGAACGCGCTGACGACGGGAACGGCCTACCGCAAGGGCTACGGTCCGTTCATGGGGGGTGTGATCCATGCCCCCTATCCCTATGCCTACCGGTTCCCTTTCGACACCACCCACAAGAGCGCGGAACAAATTTCCGGCGAGTACATTGACTATCTGCTGAACACTCCCTATACAGGGGCCGATGACGTGGCCGCGGTGATCGTGGAGCCCGTGCAGGGAGAAGGTGGTTATGTGCCGCCTTCTCCGGAATTCCTGCAACTGGTGCGCAAGGCTTGTGATCGCAGCGGAGCGTTGTTGATCGTGGACGAAGTGCAATCCGGTGTCGGCCGCACCGGCAAGATGTGGGCTGTAGAACATTCGGGCGTGAAGCCCGATATGTTGACCTTCGGCAAAGGCATGGGCGGCGACGTTCCGATGGCGGGCCTGATCATGCGCTCGGACCTGGCGGCCAAGATTCCCGATGGCTCCGCGCCTAACACCTTTGCGGCCAATGCCATGTCTGCCGCCGTGTCGCTGACGAACATCCGCCTGCTGCAGGACCCGAAGCTGGACCTCATCAATCGCGCCCATACCTTGGGCCTGGAAGTGCAGGAGCGCATCCGCAGCTTCAACAGCCCGTATGTGGGGGAGGTGCGCGGCCGTGGCCTGATGATCGGTATCGAACTGGTCGAAGACAAGGTCACGAAGGTTCCGCTGACCGGCGAAAAGCTGGGAAAACTTATGGACTACGTGCTCAGTCACGGTGTACTGATGGTGCCTTGCGGTCGCTATACCAACGTCATGCGTGTGATGCCCTCGCTCACGATTCCGCGCTCATTGTTGTTCAAGGCGCTGGACGTTTTTGGCGAAGGTTTGGCTGCGCTTTGAGCAGTGCCTTACTTTAGCGCGTTTATGGGAAGGCGCGCGGGTTTCCGCGGGCCGATATCCCAGCGCAATCATCGTATGCTTGCTCCCTGATTGGCAATGGCCCGGTTCATCTCTTCGATGGAAACGACTTTCTTGGGTTTGCCGAACATGCCTTTGAGTTCGGTAACAGACCGCGTTGCCGCGACGAATAGGAACTGGCCAGGCTCTATCTCTACAAACTCCACCTGGTCACCGGTATCCACATGGAGGGATTGCCGGACGTTGGCCGGGAGCCAATGCCGGCTAGCCTCCCTTTCGAGTACCTCCGCAACGCAAACTACGTGATCTTATGCGGCCGCCGCAGCCGGTGCGAATGGGGGCACGGGCTGCGGGGACCGATTAGGCCGATAATTCCAGCAGGCGCGCGAGTTGCCACTTCTCGATTTTCTCGCCTGCCCCGACGTCTGCCGCAGTGTCACGGGCGCACGATCCAGCCTGCGCGAGCGCCGCACCCGAGCTCATGTAGATGCAGGCAAGAATTCCATCCAGCGCGGCGACCTGGGGCAGCAGGGTTTTGTGATCGCGTTGCGCCAACATCAGGGCCTTGGCGTCCTCGATCGCGTTCGCCATCTTCTCCAGATCGGGCGGAGGTGCTCCTTTGATCATGTCTCGCAGTGCCTGAATGGTCGCCTCTGCCAGCTCGTACACCAGCTTCTCAGGCTTCAGGACAGCAATCACGTAGGCCGCGAATTCGACGGCTTCGGTGAATTCATTCAAAGGAGAAATCAGACCGCGGTTGGATACGAAGCGCACACGATCCCCGGCAGAAAGGCTACTGACGTTCAGGATGTCCTTGCAGGTCGCCGTCGTCTTGCCCTTGAACATGACCACCAATTCGGGCCCACTGACTTCGCCGCAATCGGCCGCTCGCGCGACGCTCGCGATGTCCATGGCGGGAACTGGAATGTTCTTCGTGAGCGCCTTGATCTTTGCCGCGACTGATTCCGTGATCGAAGATTTCTTTGAGTTCTGCGATTGCACAGCGGCGCCGATACCGTAGTACACAGTGACGGCCGACCCGCTCGTAGGAAACGACACGACGTTCTGGTATGTGCTGTCCATCTCCTGCGCCGTGTAGTTGCTGGATCCGGGACCGTTTACGGTCATGGTGCCGGAGTTGGAGCCACTGTACGGAATGTCCCAGTTAATGGTGAACGAGGTCTGGTTGTCCGCGAACATGTAGGTCACTGACCCCGACGTACCGGTCGCCGAACCCTTTGCGCCCTGGGCGCCAAACGACACGGTCTGCCCATTGGTAATCTGCGTCGGCGGGCTGCCATTCCATTTTCCCCACGGCAAATTAGTGGCGGAGCAGGTCAAGGTGCCTCCGGTGGTGTTCTTGATGTTCATGTTGCACTGCATATTTTCTGACATAGGTCTCTTCTTTCCTTTAATAAATTCCCGGCGGAGGGATTTCCGTTGCGGGTACGCTGTTCCGGAGTCAGCGCGGCGAGATCGACTAAGCCGGAATCCTGTCCGTATCGCGCTGCGATTCGATCGGGAAATTTGTAGGCGCGGGCGCGGAGCGGCTAGCAAGCAGGTCCGCCAGATCGAGCAAGGAGCCGCGCCCAAGTAAATCGATCACGCCCAACTCGCCCGGCCAGTCGTTGGCTACTTTGATCTGCATCTCAACGGCCATCAGAGAATCCAGACCCAGCTGGGTGAGGTTGCTGCCTGCGTGCAGGTCGCTCTCGCCCAGGCGCATGACTTCCATCGCGTACTGAATCAGATCGTGCAGTGCGGCATCCCGACGCTCAGCGCCACTCGCGGTGGCGCGGTCGCCGCGCCGAGGTGATGCGCGATTTCGCACGACGTCTTCCAGCCGCGGGAGCTGGTCGGCCAACAGCCAGAGCTGGTTGCGATGAGTTTCGAGGAAAGTTGGCCAGTCGAATGCCACGCAGTAGAGGTGCTCTTCATGACGAGACAAAGCGTTCCCGAGAATGCGATATCCCTCGTGCGGTGCGATGGGCACCAGCCCCTGGGCTTTGAACAGCCGCGCCAGCTTCTCGCCCCGCGCCATGCCAATTGTCCAAGGCCCCCAGGCGATCGAGCGCGCGGGCACGCCGCGCTGCTGTAGCAAGGACGCGCTGGCGTCGAGGTAACAGTTCGCGGCCGCATACAGCGCTTGGCCATGGGAGGGCAGGAGCGCGGAGATGGACGAATACAAGAGGAGGAAATCGAGATCAATTCCTGCGTTCGCTTGCAATAGTCGATGCAAGCCCGAGATCTTGGGACCCAGGACACTGTGCAGGTCATCCTGCGTAGCGGAGGCGAACGCGCGATCGGCCGTCATTCCTGCGGCATGCACGATGCCCCGGATCGCCGGAAAGCCCGCGTGACGAACAGTCGCCTCGAATCCTTCCCACGCATGCTGCGAACGGATGTCAAAACCCAGGGGCAGCACGCGTGCCCCCTTGCGCTCCAGATCGAGCACCCAATCGATGCGATCGCGCCATGTCTCGGGCTGGGGCCGGCTCCAGTCGGCGCGCGGCGGCGGCGATTGACTTCCCAGCAAAACCAGGTTGCGCGCCCCGGCCTCTATCAGGAAGCGCGCGGTCAGGCGCCCCAGTGCACCGAAGCCACCCGTGATGAGATAGCTGGCGTCGCCGCGCAACCACGGTTTGGGTAAATCCGCTCGCGGTTCGCAGGCGACCAACTGCGGCGCCTGCCAGACGTCCTCGTGCAGGCGAAACTGATTTTGCCTCGACGCGCTTCGAAAAAGTTCGAACAGGGCTTGGTGCCAAGACGCGCCCGCTTCCAGCGGAATGTCGGCCACGCCCCGAAACACGCCCGGGTACTCGACATTGCCGAGCGTACGGACCAATCCCCACAGTGCGGCCTGTACGGGCCAGGGAGCCTGCGCATTCTGCGCACCCCGCGTGACCAGCCATATCCGCGCATGGGTTCCCGCCAGGCCGCACTGCCGCTGCAGGTGGGTGACGGTTTTGCTGATTCGCTCGAGATCCGCACCCTCATCGGTGTCCCAATCGAGCGCCTGCAGGTTCACGACGAGTAGCGACCCGTCGCCCTCGCTTTTTTGGGCCTCCCATCCGGATTCCGCAGGATCGGAGGGATCATACAAGTGCACGGACTCGCCCTGGCTTTGCAGGTAACGCGCAAAGCTGCAAGCGTGCCCTGCCGCACTTCCCCAAAGGAGCCAGCGACGCGGTCGATAGTGGTCCGCGGCCTGCGCTGCAGCAGCGGACTCGATGTTGCGCCAGTCGAGCCTGAACAAGGTTTCCGCGGGGACGCGCCCTGCGGTCAGCGCGGACGGTGTGTCTGGGGATTTCATGACGACACTCAGCAGTTCCGCCAGCATTTCACCGGTATTGCTGCGCAGTTTGAGGTCGTTCACCGATCGCTGCGCATCGCGCTGCAGGCTGTTGCCTTCGATGACCAGCGGGAAATCGTCTGCGCCGGGCGCGCGATGCAGGCGCACTTCGCCGATTGATACCGGCAAGCGACAGCCATGTGGCGAACCGCCAGAGCCGCCAGAGCCGTCAGACAATTCAAATCCCAGAAGCGACTGCAGACAGGCGTCCAGAATCTCGGGCGCAAAATCAAGTCCCGCGATGACCTTTCCGTCAATCCGAGCGCGGCAGTGTTTGGAGTCGAATTCCACAGAGTGCAGCGGTCTGAAGCCCGGACCGTAGTCATAGCCCAACACACGCACGGCTTCGTAGAAGCGCTGCGCAGACCAGGGCGCTGCAATTGCCAGCGCATCGAGAGGCGAAGTGCACTGCGCATGCACCGCCCATGCCGTCAGAAGTTGCGCATCGACGAGCGGCCGTCCCGAGTCGTCACTGATGCGCACTGTTCCGCTTGCGGCGTCCGCAACCGTCGTCAGGCGAACTCGCGTATTCGATGCAAAAGCGACGCCCCGATGAAAACGTACCTCGCCCAGACGCACCGGCGATCCGGGTGCGATTCGCTTGCATGCGGCGGCCACGAGTTCGACGAAGAAGGCCGCTGGCAGCCGGGCCTGGCCCTGCACACGATGGTCGGCAAGATGCCACTCGTCACTGTCCTCGAGATCGACATCCCAGGTCCATCCGACGCCTGGGCGCCGATAACCGAGGAAAGGATGATCGGCCTGGTCCAGACGCTGGGCACGCATCTCCGGCGACTCGGACCAGTACCGGCTTCTATGCCAAACCGTTCCCGGTTGCTTGACGACATGGGCGGGTTTTGCATAAAGCGCCGACCAGTCGACTGCGACGCCGTGGACATACAGGCGCGCGAGACTCTCAATCGCGGCGGCGGATTCATCGCGCCCCCGGCGCAGACTCCCCACACTGGCCGGTGAGCCTTGCAGAATGTCCCGCAGATAGCCCTGCAGTACTGGCTGCGCACTGAGTTCCTGAAAGACCGTCGCGCCACACTCGGCCATCTGCTGGATCGCGTCGACAAAGGCCACTGGCTCACGCAGGTTGCGCCACCAGTAGCTGGAAAAATCGCGCAATGCGAGATCGTCTAGGCGAGTGCCCGTCACCGTGGAGTACAGCGGTGTTGTAACCTTTTGAAATCGCAGCCCCTGCACCGCCTCGCGGAATTCTTTCTCCAGCGGTGCCATTAGTTCGCTGTGATATGGAACCTCTACCGCCAGCTTCCTGCAATAGCACCCTTGGTGCGCGAGATCGCGGGCCAGCGCCTCGAGCGCGTCGTCGTGGCCCGCCAGAGTCACCATGCGTGCGCCATTGCGCGCGGCCACGCATACGCCGTATTTTTTCAGCAAGGGACCCCATGTTTCCTCGCTGGCCGAGACCGAGATCATGCCGCCTTGGCCTGCCAAACGGGCTTGCAAGCGGCTCCGATGGAATACTAGCGTCAGAGCGGTATCGAGATCGAGCGCGCCCGCCGCATGGAAGGCGGCGATTTCGCCTACGCTGTGGCCTACCACCGCGCAGGGACGCACGCCCCAAGTGCGCAGCAAGGCTGAAAGCGCGATCTGGAAACAGAGGTTGAGCGGCTGCGCAAGCGCCGTGGGAAGCACGGCAGAACTGCCGGGTTTGTTCCCGGCGTCGACTTGCGCGAGACTGTCCGCCAGCGAGAAACCTGCGATCCGCGCAAACCGGGTCATGCATTGTTCAAAGGCTTCGCAGAACACGGGGAATCCGCGCGACAGTTCCCTGCCCATGTCGGCCCATTGCGGTCCCATACCCGCGAAGGCCCAGGCGACCGCGCCCAACTCGGGGCCGCGTGCTTCTCCCTGCGCCCATTCGGTCGAATCCGGTCGGCCCAGGTATTCCTGCAGCAGACCCGACAAGGACGCGCGATCTTGAGCGACGAGCGCCAGACGATGGCGAAAGTGGTGCCTCTGATGAATGGTCGCAGCCGCCAGTTGCCCAACGTCTGCGTCGGCCGGCATCGCGTCGATGAAGTCGCGCATCGCCGCCGCCTGCAATGGTAGGTGGGCCGCGCTCGCACCGGACAATAGCACCGTCCAATGCGGCGCGCGTACCTGCCCATCCGTCGTCGGCGCCTCGCGCTGCGGAGGCGGACCTAGGATGACATGCGCATTCGTGCCGCCGAAGCCAAAAGAATTGACGCAGGCATATGGTGCCTCGCGCGGCCAGGGCTGTGCCAGCAGCGGCAGGCGCAGGCCGCAGCCCTCAAGATCAACGTCCGGCGGCGACGATTGCCAATGCAGGTGAGGCGGAATGGTCTGGTGCCGCAGAGCCAGCAGCACCTTAATCATTCCGACAACCCCGGAAGCAGCTTCGGCGTGGCCCAGATTGGTCTTGACCGATCCGATCAGCAGCGAATTGCCGGTGCGCCCGCGCCCAAGTGACTGGCTAAGCGCCTGCGCTTCGGCCCGGTCGCCTGCGCGCGTGCCCGTGCCATGCGCCTCGACGTAGCCAATGGCATCAGGCGAAAGGCCTGCCTGCGCTAGGGCGGAATCGATGAGACCGGCTTGCGCCTGTGGGTTAGGCAGCGTCACGCCGATGCCTTTGCCGTTCTGGTTGACCTGACTTGCATGAATCACACCGTGCACTGGCCAGCCTTGCTCCAGTGCGCGATCCAGCGGAGCGAGCATCAGCATGCCGGCCGCTTCGGCACGCACATACCCATTGGCACCTGCATCGAAGGCCCGGCAACGCCCGTCGGGCGACAGAAAGCCGCCGCGGCCCTCGATCGCCGTGTGATAGGGCGTGAGCTGCAATTGCGCGCCACCTGCGAACGCGAGTTCGCACTCGCCACGGGTGATGCTGCTGGCCGCAAGGTGCACTGCGACAAGCGACGACGAGCAGGCCGTATCGACCGTCATGCTAGGGCCAGTGAAGTTGAAGCAGTATGAAATTCGGTTCGACAACAGCGTCTGCATGGCTCCGGTGGCGCTGTGAGTCTCCGACACGGTCGTCGCGCGTCCGCCCAATTGCAATTGCAGGTAGTCCTGTGTGAATGCTCCGATGAAAACCCCAACTGGGCAGCCCGCGAAGGATGCGGGCGAGATTCCGGCCCCCTCCCAGCACCTCCAGACCTCTTCCAGCAGGATGCGCTGGGCCGGATCCATGGTGTGTGCTTCGCGAGGCGAAATGCCGAAAGCGACTGGGTCGAACAGATCGATGTCCCGCAAGAAACCACCAAAGCGGCTTAGGTGATCTAGGCCGATGGCGGGCTCCGTGCGCAAGAAACGCTGCACGTTCCAGCGCGAAGCGGGTACCTCCTCGATCAGGTCGCGTCCGTCCACGAGCGATGCCCACAAGGCCTCCGGCGTGTCGCAGCCGCCGGGGAATCGCCCTGACAGGGCAATAATTGCAATTGAAGACATGCGCAACTCCCGGCTAGAGCGCCAGTACCAGCACGGGCAATACCTCCAGCACTGCCTCGCCCGCCGTCGCCTCGGCGGCGACCGACCCTGCCGTCGCTGCGGCCGCGGCCCCGCCGATTGTCGCTTCAGCCGCGGCCGAACCCAGCGCAACGGTCGATCCCACCGCCGTGCTCGTAGAGACGGTCGCGGTCGCGGTAACGGCCGAGGCCGCCTCCGCGCTTTCGGCGACGCCGCTAGCTACGATCATGTCGGGAATCGCGGCGCCCTCGACTGAACCGATCACGCCGGCGTTGGCAGCCGGCAGCGCATCGACCGCTGCCACTTGCGACAGGCTTGCGACGACCGGGGCGGCGGCGTCCCCGCCAACCACACCGTCGCCCGCAACAGCCAATGCGCCGTCCACGTTCGCCGCTCCCGGAAGCGCCATCGGGGCCAGGCCATCGGCGCCGGCGACTGCGGCATCGCCACCGCCAACCGCCGCGCCCCCATTGACAGCCGCAGCGCCGTCTCCAGCGCCGACGGCGCCCAGACCGCCTCCGCCGCCGCCCAACGCGCCGCCGCCTAGACCACCGCCCGGAGCTCCCCCAACCGCCGCGGCGACAGGGGCCTGCGCGGCGGGCGTGAGATACGAGTCGAGCGCATTCAAGATACCGCACACAGCGCCGACCGAACCAGCAGTAATGCCCATCGGCTTGGCCAGATCCGCATCGGCCGCGGCCGTGATGCCGAACCCTGCGCTGACTACCCAGCACACCCCTCCTGCAACGCCAAGGGCCGAGTGTCCGGTCGGATCGAGATAGCTCGCCGGGTTGTTTAGAACATAGGCGTTGTCGTTAAGCGCGTCGGGACGCAACAGCGGCCCGCCGAGCTGGCTGTCAGGCTTGAGGAAGCGACCATAAGCAGGATGGTAGCCACGCGAATTAACCCAATAAATGCCTGAATACGGATCGAGTTCCTTGGCCGTGTACAGGAAGCGTGGCAGCGCGGCAGGCGACGCCTGCAACTTGCCCATCGGCGAATAAGAGAAGGTGGCGAGCGATTGGCCCTTCGCGCTTGAGGTCATGAACACACTGCGCTGATGATCGGTGTGTAAATAGTATTGAGACGGGTCACCGGTAGTCGCGCCCCATTGAGCGAACGGAACACCCCGGGCCGACAACACGCGAATCGGGCTGGATGCGCCCTTGGCGATCACGTCCATGTACCAGGGCGACACATAGACGGTCTGGCTTCCGTCAGGCGCCACCGCCAGGATGCGCCGCCCTTGATCGTCGTACTTGTAGCTGGCACCGGCGGCATCCTTGCCCTTACGGACCGCAACCAGCTGGTTGCGCACGTCATAGGTGAATGCGAGCGGATCTTGTCCTTGCGGCGCGAGATCGAGCATGTTTCCCATCGGGCCGTAGGCGGCCTTGAACGCCGCGCCACCGCTTGCGGAAATCGCCTGGGTGCCCGAATACGTGTAGGCCGCACCGTCGTATCCGGTCATGTTGCCGGTGTCGTCGTAGGCGAAATTCGTTACGTTAGCGCCGTTGGTCGCGCTCGCCAGACGCAGGCCCGCGTATTGGTATTGCTGCAACACCGTGGCCGGCGTCGTCGTGAGATCGGTGACCGTCTGTAGGCGTCCGAGCTGGTCCCAGGTGAACGCCCGGGAGATTAGCACCTTGCCCGCGGGATCAGTGATGGTGAGTTGCGCGGGTGACTCGTCGATATTGAGTAGGTAATTCGCGGTGACACCGTTGCCGTAGGTGATGCGGCGTGGCGTGCCGGCTGCCGAATAGTCGCTAAACGTGGCGCCGGCACCGCCGGCGATGGAGACCGATGCCAGCCGCGTTCCATTGAAGCCGCGCTGCACCACGCTGCCATCCGGATTGCCGAGACGAACCAGATGGCCCACGGGATCCACGGAGCTGGTCGAGACATAGCTCTTGCCCGCCGCCGGCAGATTCATCGTCACCTGCGCCGGCTTGCCATAAGCATCGTAGGCATAGGCATAGCTCGAATCGAGGCTCTTGTCGGCGTTCAGCACTTGTGCCGCATCCTTGCGGTTCATGCCGAACGGCACTTGCGGATTGTCGAAGACATAGCCGCGCGCCTGCCCGGCGGAGTCCAGCACGCCCAGCCTTCGCCCGATGAGGTCGTAGGTGTAGTTGAACGTTCCGCCGCTTTGTTTGCGGCTGGCCAGATTTCCGGCGGTGTCGTAGGTGACGGTGATGTTGCCCCGTGTCGGTTCGGTTTTGCTAACGATGCGATTGAGCGAATCGTAGGAATACGCATAGCTCGGGCGGCTACCGTCCTGGCTGACAGGCGCGGCCGCGGAAACGCGGCGGCCCAGGACGTCATAGCCAAAGGTCGTCGCGGTTGTGACGCCTTGCGTGGTCATTGACAGCAGCCTGGGCTTGTCCGCGAAATATCCGTACGCCAACATCTGCGTATTTGCATAGGCAGTGCCCGCGGCACTCGTCATCTGGACCGTGGATCCCGTCGCGGTCGCGGTATAGGACTTCGTGGAAATCGACACGCCGTCCGCGCCCCAGGGCGTGTCGGTCTCGATCGGGCGGCCTTGTACGTCTCGCTTGTTCACGATGTAGCGCACCGGATCACCCACGAAGTACGGCACAGCCGAACGGGAGATCTTGTTGTGTTCGGAGTAGGCCGTCTGACTCGCGACCAGCATCCGCTCGCCTGGGTTGGTCTTGACCACCTTGCTGTTGCGCCAAAGGCCGTCCATGTACTGGGTCGATTGCAGGGTTGTCCTCTCGGAGGATTGCGGCCAGACGGCAAGCGCGGTCGTGGTCACGGCCGGCAAGCCACCGCTGGTTTGGTAGCTGCGCTGCTGGATAGTGAGCAGATTGGCCGCGGCAGGCGCGCCGGTGGCGAGCGATGACACGCACGACGCGTCGAACGAACCGGTGGTGCGGTTGTCAGGGTAAGGGCCCTGGCTTGCGATCACGCGGCCGAAACTGTCGAAGCAGTGCGCCTTGGTCACATTGTTCGGATCGACCGACACCGACAGCTTGCCGAATCGCGGATCGTAGCCATAGGTCCAACCAAGCGTTTTGCCCGGTGCCGGCGTGACCGATTTGCTCAGCGGATAGGCATGAAAGAGCGGATCGTAGGACACGCTGACGACGGCAGTCGAAGGCTGGGTGGTGACGGTGCGATTGCCGTATCCGTCGTATTGGTAAGAATCGCTGAGGAAGCGTGAATTGCCGTTGTCCCATTTGCCCCGCGTGGCGAGATTCAGCTTTGCGTCGTAGGTCATCGCACTGAGCGAAAAATCCGTCCCAGGATTGAACTGTCCGATCTTGGCCGAGGCACTCGACGAAGACACCTTGCTGAACAGCAAGAAGCCAAAGCGCCAATTTACCGGGTCGTTGAAATATTGATGCAAGGTGTAAACATTCTTGGACGGATCCAGAGCGTGTCCATTGGCGTCAACCGCGTTTTGGCGCGTGACCATCGCGACGTTGCCATAGCTGTCGTAGTCATAGTGAGTGCCCAGCCGGCGCGCGACTGCGCAATCCTGATATGCCACGACCTGTCGGTCGGTGCGGGCCACGAAATAAACCGGCGTGGCCTGCGGACTGGTGCTAACTGCTGTCTGTACAGGCACATAAGCGAGCTTTTGGCCCGAATGGGGCACCGGACTGCCGGAGCAGTTGGGCATCTGCAGCCGATCGACAGTAGTACTCTCGGTGAGATTGCCGATGAAAGGAAAGTCCTGGAGATAGGTATTAACCAATCGCTTGCCGCCGGCCTGACTGTCGGTCGTGACTTTCGCGAAGCCGGCCCAGCCGCGGCCGTTCAGATCGACGCCGCCGTTTTCGTATTGAATGCGGTGCGCATAGTTGAAGGCTGTGTCGCCTACCGCCGAATTGTCGGCGATCTGCAGCGTCTTCACCACGTGATAGAAGCCACCTAGCTTGGAGGCGGATCGGAAGTTCGGGATAGCCGATTGGCTGCTGAAGGGCTGAAAGTTCTGATATTGCGCCAGCGCCGACTTTTTAGCTGCGGGGCCAGTTTCCTGATACACCGTCTTATCGGACAACGGTGCATAGGTGACCGTGTATGTCGCGCCGGCGGAGCGGACAGCGCCGACCATCACGTCAGGCACCGCGCCGGCCGACAGACCCACATAGACGTTCGTGTCGCCGATGCCAACCATGTCCATCAGCCCGTCGCCGTTAGCATCGCCCAGGAGGCGCGTGGTGATAGTTGACGAGCCGCCGCCGCTTAGGCCCCAGGGCAAGGAAGCCTGGTTCCACTTTCCGTCCAGGAAGGCGTGGCCGTTCGAAATCGCCGCAATCACGCCGCTGGACGTCACGGCGACCAGGTCGGCCAGGCCGTCGCCATTCAGGTCCGTCAGCATGCGCTGGTTGCCGGCGCTCCAAGTGGGTCCTGCGAACGTGGTGTTCCACTTTTCCGCCGGCTGAAAGCCCTGGCCGCTGGATAGTGTGACGTACACCGCATCGCAAAACGCCACCACGTCCGTGAGGCCGTCGCCATTCACGTCAGCAACCATCAGCGGTGTTTGGGACGTGACGGGCTGCGTCCCGCACAGCCCCTTGAAGGCCTGGTTTCGCCAACTGCCGGTCTCAAATGAAGTTCCGGTGGAGAGCGCGACGCGGATGGACTGATCGTTGGCCACCACCATTAGGTCGGCATTGCCATCGCCGTTCAAATCGGCCGACAAGTAGTTCGCGCCGGACTGGCCAAAGTTTTGAAGCCAGACTGTCGGAGTGGCGAAGGTGCCGCTGCCCTGGCCAACCGCGACCCAAGCCGAGCCGTTCTTGACGCCAACGATGTCCATGACCTTGTCGCCGTTGACATCGATGAGCCAGACCGGCATGTTCTGGGTCCAGCCCTGGCTGGAGCCGAAATAAGGGAATACGGTCGCACTCTTCGTGAACGCCGCGCCACTCGAGATGGCGACTTCCACGCCTTTGCCAGAGATGCCGACAATGTCGGCAAGCCCGTCGCCGTTGACGTCGGCGAGAAGACGGCGTGTGCTCGAGTTCCAGCCCTGGTCCCCCGAAAAATCGTTGATCCATCGCGTAGGCGTTTGGAAGCCAGCGCTGCCGCCAAGCGCAACCTGCACGCCGTTCTTGAAGCCCACGATGTCGAGAAAACCGTCTCCGTTCACGTCGGCCAGCGTGAATGGGTTTTGCACGCCGTCCCATCCCTGGCTCTTGCTGAACGCACCGTTCAGCCAGTTCTGCTTGCCCGCGAATGCGAGAGCGCCATTGGCGTACGAAAAACTGGCCGGAGCCAGTGATGTCGCCGTGGTGGCATCAGATTCGAAGCGGTTGACCGCCAGCATGCGAGAACGGCCCGTCGCGTTGCTCGATTCGTAGGTGAGACGGTAGTCGCTAACCATCGCGCCGGCGACGAAAGTTTGGATTCGGCTCAGGCGCACGGACAGGCGTACCTCCGACCCACCGATGAAGGTGCGCTCAACATCGTCCCGTGCCTCGTACTTGAAGCGCACGAATCGATTGGCCGCGGTACTCCCATTGGAGGTATATGCGATCTGCACGGGATATCCGTGGCGGTCGGGACTTCCGGTATTCAATGGATCATCCGAATAGGTGATGTCCATCGAATTTCCGTTCAGATCGGTCACGCGATTCACGTTCCATGCCCGTACATCGGACCGTCCGGCCGCCAAGACGCGACTATCGGCGGTATTGCCCTGCTCGAGAGTACGCCCGTCTCGAGTTTTGACGATGAATGAGCTGGGGCCGGAACCGGCTACTCCTCGCGCCGACACAAGTTGCCAGCTTTCGATTTCGCTGTGATAGACGCTGCCATCCGCGGCATAGACGCCAGCCGTGACGATGAGCCGCTGGCCTTGATAGGAGAACTTGTCGTTTGCGTCGTAAGCGATGGTGCCATTGACATCATCGATTGCGCGAATGCGCTTGGTCCTCTGCACGCTGGGCAATCCCGTCAGCGACCATCCCATGCCGACGATGCCGTTCTGCTGCTGACTGCTGTAAGCCAATGAAAGCTCCGGCTGCATGCCAGCGATGCCGGGAGGCACCTCAATAGGAATTGAGAAATTAAAGGCGCCGTTCTGATCGACTTTGGCGTTTTCTTTGAGATTGCCCGGCACTACGCCGCCAGCCAGTGCGACTGTTGCGGCGAATGCGACCAAAGCGATTAGCGTCCGGGACAGAACCCGTTGACGCAAGAGTGCGGCATTCGCATGACTGTCTTTTCGCGGATCGAGCGAGAGCACCCCCCTCGACTCAGAGCTTCTTCGGCGAGTGCACGCCACCGAATGGACTGCTGTTGGCTCAAACTCTGCCGAGCTTTCCCCATATTTCATAAAGACGTCCATTTCTAGCCCTCCCTTTGTATCTCGATACTAGTGAGTGCTTTCACGACTAGCATCCTCAACATAGAGGAGACCCGAACAGCACGACGCTACCAGCGCCGGGAAGGTGACGATGTCGTCTATCAGGAACAGTGTCCTCCAGATCAAAAAAATTTCAGAGCCGCGCTTCTTGGTCAACTACGCAGTAGGAAAATCGACAGCGTCAACGACGCGTTGACGCCTGCGAGTAATCGAATGCAGATGCCATCCGCCTATTGCGCATGCATGCAATTGACAGGCTTTAGCATTAACTACTAGTTCTACTATCCGCATTTTGTACAACGCAGGAACGACAGTATCTGCAATATGCAGAATGTGAAGGAGCACCACATCAACACATCGAAAGCTGTGTCGGCTTCCCCAGTGTTCCTAAAAGTTCCCGCCAAACAACGGTCCACTTTTCCTGCTCAAGGCGCGTTCGGTATTGATCTAGATGTCGGAACACTGAGATTGACGCGGCGCCTATCTTTGCAAAATTCGCATTTGCGTGAATATTTACATCACACCACAAAGATACCCTTTAGATGCTGAGCTAGTGCTCAGCGATTACAGTCATCGACCGATCGGAGGATAGAAATGCAATCGAAGATGCCACTGTGGATACAAATACTTTTAGCGATCGCAGGGCTTGTCGTGCCATTGGTGATTGCCTTTTCCCCAAAGGAAAGCAGTGTTCCTAAATTGACACCGGCCACTTCACCAACTGTGTCTGCCGCCCCTATACAGAAGTCTGAGGGTGAGAATGCGAACAACATCGTTCAATCCGGGAGTGGAAGCATCTCCATAAACTCGGGGAGCGGTTCGAAAAACAAATGAAAAGATGTTTTACCTGGGTAGGGTTACTTCTCTTTGGATCTCCGAGTCATATGACTTTGATAGCACGGAGAACAAAATCTGAACACAAATACGGCGCCTACTTCCTTCAATCGCCGCGGGAAGATAACATCTCTCAAATAGCCGCTCGTAGTTATTTCTACGCAGCCAATCATCTGCCTCGGTAGTAAGAGATTCCACCATCTGGCCAGAATAGATTCTCACCCCCTCAGATTCTGTTCGAGTCAATTCATGTTGAAGCGCCCAAGAGTCGAGTGCCTTGCAGCGCGTAGTTTGTGCGACGTAGAACTGCATCAATCGCTTGCGGAATCTACTATTCTCTTGGCAATTCTCGAATGAAAGTGATCGTCACCTAAGTGCAAACTCATGGCAAAGTACGTCAACTCACCCACTCGACATGGTTCGGAATCGTTGCCAGAAATTTTTCTGTTAACCAATGACACCAACTGATCAGCTAGTTCTATGGAGCTGAAAAGGCTATACGGCAACCAGTGCGAGCATTAGGTAGGGCGATACCTAATTGACTCTCAAGCACGACCAATCTCTGACAAGCTATTGTTTGCAAAAAGAAAGACAGTAAAAATTTAGGCGGCCCCGATTTTTTCACGTGCTTGTAAAAATCCCTTATCCCTGCTTTCTCAAAAAAAGCGTGAAAGTAAAGAGTGTCATACATCGTCGAAAAATCATCATGGCGATGCTTGACGTCTTGCGGTGTTGCGGCCACGTAGCCGGCGGGCCCGCCACCGATGACCAAGAGCGTGGCGTTCTGGATTTCCATTTTTACTCTATGAGGAGGATGCTGGGAGACTCGAGTGCCAACCGGACGGCCTGGATGAATCCGGCTGCGTCGACGCCATCGACGACCCTATGGTCGAAGGACGAAGAAAGGTTCATCATCTGGCGGCTCACGACCGCGCCGCCGCGAAAGACCGGTCGTTCGACAATGCGGTTCACGCCGACGATGGCCACTTCCGGATAATTGATCACTGGCGCTGTGACGATGCCGCCGAGAACTCCCAGGCTCGAGATGGTCAGAGTTGATCCGGACAGTTCCTCGCGCAGGCTCTTTCCGCTGCGCGCTCTTTCCGCCATGCCGGCAATTTCGGCCGCGCAGGACCACAGGTCGTGGCTTTCAGCATGCCTGAGCACGGGGACCATCAGGCCCCCGCTGGTCTGTGTTGCGATACCCAGGTGCACTGCCTCATAGCGTTTCACAACGCCGGCATCGTCGTCATAGCGCGCGTTTATCTGCGGGAACTCCCGTAAGGCAATGACGAGCGCCCGCGCCAGCAAAGACAACAGGGTGAGCTTGCCGCGTGTTGCCGAATACCTCGCATTCAGTTCGCCACGCATGGTCTCCAGCTTCGTCACGTCCACTTCCTCGACGTAACCGAAGTGGGGGACGCGCCGCTTGCTTTCCTGCATCTTCTGCGCGATCTTGCGTCTGAGGCCGACGACCTGAATCTGTGTTTCACCCGTGAGCCGTGCGCGGCCCGGCGAAGGGGCACTGACGGCCGCTCCCCGCGCCGCCACATGCAGGTCCAGATCTTCATGCATGACACGGCCCGCCGGACCGCTGCCCTGTACATATTTAAGACCCACACCAAGTTCGTCTGCGCGCCTTCGCACCGACGGCGATGCGAGCGGTTTTCCGGTCGGCTCAGCTCGTGGCTGTGCCTGCGGCTCTGGCTGCGATGGCGGTTGCGGTTGCATTCCTGGCGCCGCCTGCGGAATCCGTGCGACGACCGGCGCCGCCGCATCGCCGGGAACGGCCACGGCCTCGTCGGCCACGTTGCCCTTTGCGTCCACCTCGATGCGTACCAGTTCCGCGCCCACTGCCATCTGTTGGCCGACTTGCCCACCGAGGGTCACGATCCTGCCCATGACGGGGGACGGTATCTCCACCGTCGCCTTATCGGTCATGATGTCGGCAAGTGCCTGGTCCTCGGTGACGAGGTCTCCGGCCTTGACGTGCCACGCGGCCAGTTCGACCTCCGCGGTGCCTTCGCCGATGTCCGGCACCTTGATGATGTGCAGTCCCATTTTCAGCGCCCCATTGCACGTTTCAGCGCCGCGCCCACACGCTCGGGGCCAGGGAAGTATGCCCATTCCTGGGCATGCGGATAAGGCGTGTCCCAACCGGCGACACGTTCAACCGGCGCTTCCAGGTGCCAGAAGCAGTGTTCCTGCACCAGGGCGACCAATTCGGCGCCGAACCCACTGGTGCGGGTGGCCTCATGCACGACGACGCACCGGCCGGTTTTGCGCACCGAGGCGACGATGGCCTCCAGGTCGAGCGGCCAGATGGACCGCAGGTCGATGACCTCGGCGTCCACGCCGCTTTCATGCGCCGCAGCCTTGGCGACCCACACCATGGTTCCGTACGCAAGCACGGTTACCTCCCGGCCCGGTCTCACCACGGCCGCAGATTCGAGCGGAACGGTATAGTAGCCCTCTGGAACTTCACCGCTTGGATGGCTGAACCAGGGCACAACGGGCCGGTCATGGTGGCCGTCGAAGAGCCCGTGGTACAGGCGCTTGGGCTCAAGGAAGATGACCGGGTCGTCGTTCTCGATGGAGGCGATCAGCAGACCTTTCGCGTCGTACGGGTTGCTCGGCATCACCGTGCGCAGCCCGCAGACATGTGTGAACAGGGCTTCCGGGCTCTGGCTGTGGGTTTGCCCGCCGTAGATGCCGCCGCCGCATGGCATGCGGATGGTCATCGGTGCCGAAAAATCGCCAGCCGAACGATGACGCAACCGGGCCGCCTCCGACACGATCTGGTCTGAGGCCGGATAGAAATAGTCAGCGAACTGGATCTCGACGACGGGACGCAACCCATACGCGGCCATGCCGACCGCGGCACCGACGATACCGCCCTCGGAGATCGGCGCGTCGAAGCAGCGCGACGCACCATACTTGGCCTGCAGGCCCTCGGTCACGCGGAAAACACCGCCGAAGTAGCCTACGTCCTGGCCGAAGACAACCACGTTGCCGTCGCGCGCCATCATGACGTCCAACGCCGAGCGCAACGCCTGAATCATTGTCATCGGGGTTGTCTTGCCTACGCCCGGCGCAAGTTCCTGAGTGCGGGTTTTTGTCAGCATTTTCAAACTCCCAGTTCCTGGCGCTGGCGACGCAGATGATCGGGCATGTCCTTGTAGACCTCATCGAATATCGTCGCGGCACTTGGTACTCGCCCGTCCAGCAGCGTGCCGTGACTCTCCGCTCTCTTTTGCGCGGCGGCCACGTCCTGTTCGAGCTCCATCGCCAGGGCGTCGTGCCACGCCTGCGACCACTCGCCCAGGCCGACAAGGTGCGCCTTCAACCGCTCGACCGGATCGCCCAGAGGGAACCGCTGCCAGTCGTCGGCGGGCCTGTACTTTGACGGGTCGTCGGACGTTGAATGCGGCCCTGCCCGGTATGTCACCCATTCGATCAGTGTTGGCCCGAGATTGGCGCGCGCGCGCTGTGCGGCCCACAGCGAAGCCGCATGAACCGCGAGGAAGTCGTTACCGTCCACACGAAGCGAGACAATGCCGCAACCGACACCACGCGCGGCGAAGGTGGTGGCCTCGCCCCCGGCAATGGCCTGGAAGGACGAGATCGCCCACTGGTTGTTGACGATGTTCAGGATCACCGGCGCGCGGTAGACGTGGGCGAACGTCAGCGCGGTGTGGAAGTCGGCCTCGGCCGTTGCGCCGTCGCCGATCCATGCCGAGGCAATATGCGTGTCACCCTTGATGGCCGAGGCCATGGCCCAACCCACCGCCTGGATGAATTGTGTGGCGAGGTTGCCCGAGACGCTGAAGAAGCCCGATGCCCTGCGCGAATACATGACCGGCAGCTGCCGCCCCTTCAGCGGATCGGCCTCGTTGCTCATCAGCTGACAGATCAGCTCTTCCATCGGCACGTCTTCTCGCGACAGCAGCAGGCTTTGCTGGCGGTAGGTCGGAAAGCACATATCGCCTGGTTCGAGAGCCTGTGCATGGGCAGCGCCGATGGCCTCCTCGCCCAGGCTCTGCATGTAGAAGGACATCTTCTTCTGCCGCTGAGCAACCAGCATCCGCGCATCGAACGCGCGCGTCTTCACCATCGCGCGCAGCCCGTGCCGCAGCGAGTCCGCGGAGAGGTGAGGCGCCCACGGCCCGACGGCACGGCCTTGCTCGTCGAGCACACGGATCAGGTCTTGGGCGAGGTCGCCGGTATCAGCCGCAGAACAGTCAAGCGGCGGGCGGCGCACGGAGCCGGCGGGAGATAGCTGAAGGTAGGAAAAGTCGGTCTTGCAACCGGGCCGGGCGCTAGGCTCGGGCACGTGCAAGCGCAGCGGTTGGTGCTGGCTCATTTCTTCTACTCCGCGCGCGATTGTGTCGCTCGCCTGGGTCAGGGAGGAGAGGCCACTTATCTCAATTTTCCGGGCTAATTCTTCAGCCGCGTGACAATGATGCTTCCCAGGATGATCAGCACCAATCCCAGCAAAGCCTGAGGCGGTAACCGCTCGCCAAGTAAAAATGTGCCATAAATGATGGCAAAAAGTGGAGTGAAAAACATACTGAGCGAAGCATTTGTCGCGCCGGCACGTTGAATCAGCAGGTAACTCAGCACAGCGGGCAGAGCGGTGCCAACCGTGGCCAATCCGGCCAGCGCCACGAGACTTCCATTGCTGGGACGCATCAGGAGAGGTTCTTCCAAAAGGAAAATAACCGGCAGCATGACCAGGGTCGCAACGATGAACATAGCGCTGAACAATGCGACGGGATGCAGGTTGCGATGCCGTCGCAAATAAACGGTCCCAAGCGCATAGCTGAGTGGAGCAATCAGTGTGACCAACTCACCTTTGACGTTATGGCCTATGCCGTTAATCAGAATGTCTGGCCCGATGGCTATAGCGACACCAACCATGCCAATCAATATTCCTACGATTTTAATTGCGGTAATTTTTTCATCTTCAATCATGAAATTGGCAAATACGATTGTAAAAAGCGGCATGGAAGCATAGAGAATCCCCCCAAGCCCGCTGGCAATTGTCTGCTGCCCGTAGGAAATGGCTGTGAACGGGATCGCGACCAACAACAACCCCGCCAACAGGGCTGGTCTAATTGCCTGAAAAATATGCTGCTTGGTGGCTCCCAGTAGCGGCAAGATAGCTAAAAGCAGCGGCAAGGCCAATAAGGTGCGCAAAAACGCAAGGGTAAAGGGTCCGATTTCTACAACAATGACTTTATTGAAGGTAAGTGACGTTGCGAAGCTGGCCGACGTGACCATCAACAAAATCCAATTTCGACCCAGCATGTTGTTTGTACTTTCTTGATTTCAGACTGCGTGAACGAACTTCTGATGTCCCTCCCAATGGGGGGATCGAAGTGCTACCCTGTCGATTTTCCCAACAGCAGTGCGTGTAAGTTGATCGTATTGCATGTTGATCGCAACAGGCTTTCTATACGAACCCAGTTCCTCTACGCACAGGTGAATCAGATCTTCTTCTTTCACTGTCGAGCCTTTTCGGATCTGGCAAACAGCCTTGGGTCTTTCTCCCCATTTGGAATCGGGGACTCCGAACACGGCAACTTCGAGAATATCGGGATGAGAGAGCAAAACAGTTTCAATTTCTGCTGGGAAAATATTGAACCCACCCGAAATAATCATCTGGCTTTTGCGATCAACCAATGTGAGCATGCCATGCTCGTTCATAAGACCGATATCGCCTGTTAGGACAAACTCTTGGGAGATGCGCTGGCGACTATTGGTGCCGGCTGCACCATAAAAGCCACTCATCATGGCTCCGCAAGCCAAAGCAACTTCCCCAACCTCATTTCGCCCGAGGCGGCGCTCCGAATGCTCTAGATCGCGTATTTCGATGACTGCATAGGGCAGGGGCCAGCCAACGGAGGACAAAGCGGCGTCTTCGGGCTTTGCGTTCTCGATATCGCTTGGCTTGAGGATCGAAACAGGAAGCGCCTCCGTTTGCCCGTAGAGTTGATGAACAATGGGCCCAAAAATCTCACACGCCGCCAACAGTGTTCTTGGTGTGACTGGGGCCGAGGCAACTTGAATGCATTTTGCGCTGCGCGTGACGTGGCCAAGCTCGCGTGCCCGCTCGACAAGGGCAGCTAGCATCGTTGGAACGAGGAATGTCATGGCATTGCGCCGTTGCAATAGGGCTGCGAGGGTCAAATCGACGTCAAAATCGGGCATCAAAACATTGATGCCGCCGCGCAGCCAGACTGGCAGGAAGCAATAGCCTGAACCATGCGATACGGGACATGCATGCAGGAACGGGTCTGCGACTTCCACACGCGGCAATTCGCTGAACCAATCCTTGGCTGCATCAATCCATTGCCGGTTGGAATAGGCAACCGGCATCGGATAGCCTGTCGTGCCACCGGTGTGGCGTATGGCGTGCAAATCATCCCAGCCTCCATGAGCGATCTGCGCGAGTGGCTGTTCCTGCCCTAGCTCGAGACCCAGTGGAACAACCAAAATACCGCTTGATGCGCACGCATCGTGGAAACTTGGCAGCGCAATAAAGGTGTCATCCAAAAGCACGGCTTTGCAGCCAGTCCCTTTGAGCATATGCAAATGGCCTTTCAAGCTGTCGCGCGCATATAGTGGAACACGTACTGCACTCAAGATCGCCAGCGACAAAATTGCATCAACCGCCGGAATCGTATTGGCGCACAGTACACCGACACGGTCGCCTGCATCGATGCCGTTTCGGCGCAGTGTCGCCGCAAGGCACAGTCCACGATGCCACATCTGAGCGTAGCTAAAAGCCGTATCGCCACACTCAATGGCAATCTTGTCTGCATACCGCCTAGCGGCTTGTTCCAGAAGTTGGGCCACAATCATGCTACACCTGCGCTCTTGAATGAATTGGACGATTCCCAACGCACGACGGCCGCTCCCCAGGCCATCCCTGCTCCTGCGGTCGGTAACAGCAACCGACCTTGACACTTGGCAAGCGGCTTATCCTGCCGACTGGACGTGCTGTACATTCCGGCGTGCCCGCCTTTCATGGATGACGGGAATGGTGCTCCGTGCGGCTTCTCTGGGGATCATCCCAGAAAAGACATGGAACATATAGGAGCTTGTGAGCCAATCCTCGAACTCCTCAACGCTGCCTAAATGCTTCTCGCCATTGATCATGATCCAGGTTAGTCGGGCCAAAACGTTATAGCAGGCCGAGCAGTCATGATCTTCGCCGACAGGGCAACGCCTGGTCGTTTTCAGGTCGGGTAGATAGACACGCATGTGATCGGAATGGGCATTGCCATTGCGGATACGCTCTGCATTTTTGGGATTATCGGCGCTGACGACAGGGCAGACTGCGTGACCCCAGCTTTGATCGTAAAGACGATTTGTGGTTGCTACATTGGCAAGATGTGCAGTTGTCAGAATCCATTCTGGGTATGCAGCTGTCGCAACCTCGATTTCGCGAACAACCTCGGCAAATCCTGAGCGATGATCGAATTTATGGCCGAGATTTCCATGGTCCTCATAGAATGAAAACATGATGTAGTTCTTGTTTGCAACGATTTCTTTTACAACCGGCATAATTTCGTGCGCATTTCCTGGTGTTGTCGTGTAATACCAGACAACGCGCGGATCGTTTCGGTAGTTTTCAAGCGATTTAGCGAAAACATCTTGCTTGCCACCACCGCGCAGTTTCGTATCGGTCTCATGCCCTCCCCAAAGAGAAATCGCGATGTTCATGGCTTCAAAACCATCACCGCGTGGGATGGGTATGGCACCGTTTGTATAAGGCAGGATATTAAAATTCTGATGCAATTTACGCAGGCGGCCGAGTTGAAGGGCCGGCTCTCCACCTACGACTGTCATGTAATTGGTGCCGCGCGCCTTTTCCATGGCCACAAAAGCATCAAAATCCGCTTCCTTACTCGGCGCCTTATGTCGATCCATGTCTTCCGCAAAGAAATAACAGCCGGTGCAGCGCAGGTTGCATTTATGCGTTAAATCAACCACCGCCGGCCTGATGGGCGGGGAATCGGCCAATGCCGTAGCCAGTTTTTTCAAAAAGGGATCGCTGATATACGATTGAACGCGTTCTTGCTTCATCAACATGGAACACTCTCCTTGATCTGAAAGATAAAAAACTTCGGCGTGGTTCTAATTTCGTGCCACGAGGTGAACTGGCAACTTGTCAGGCCCGCGGAAAGCAACAGAATCGATCCAGCTCACGCTGCCCGCTGCTTCGACATGCGAGATATCGGCAAGGAACGAGTTGATAGCGATTGGCAATTCCAATCGCGCAAGCCGTAAGCCGATGCAGGTATGTGGACCATGTCCGAACACGATGTGCGAGTTTCGCTCCCGGTGAATATCAAGCTTGTCGGGATTATCAAAACGGCGTGGATCGCGGTTGGCGGCGTTGAGCATGGGGAAGATGCGGTCGCCAGCCTTAATCGTCCGATCATGCAAGAGCGTGTCATTGATGGCAACACGCACCATCGATTGCACTGGCCCGTCATAACGTAGCAATTCTTCGCAGGCGGGCTGGGCAATGCTGGGATCTTTCTGCAAATCTCGCAGTTGGTCCGGATGTTTCAGAAGCGCATGCAAGGCATTGCCGAGCATATGAGTGGTTGTGATATGTCCGGCATAGAGCAGCATCACGCAGGTCGCCACCACCTCATCGCGCGTCATGCGATCGCCATCCTCTTCGGCAAAGATCAGGCGGCTGAGCAAATCATTTCCCCCACTTTTGCGGACGCGCTGTTCGTAATGACGCATAAAATACTCAGTGATACTCTCGAGAGCATCACTTGAGCGTGGATATTTGTCGGGTACATGCTTGGCTGCACCAACGAAGAGATTGATCTCGTGCACCCAGTGGCGCAGCATTGCGATATCCTCATCTGGCAAATTAAAGAGTTTTGCCATAACGCCGATCGGAATCTGATGGGCGAAATCGGCCATGAAGTCGATTTGATCGCGTTCTTTGGCGGCTTTGCTCAACCGTTTTGAAAGATCGTGGATGATCGGCTCGGCGGTATCGATGAAATCGCTGGAGAGGGCCTTGGCCATGAGACGGCGCAAATGAACATGCATCGGCGCATCATTGAACGTGGCCCAAAGCGCAATCCGCTGCATACCCTTACTGTCGCTGTGATCGACAGCCTGAAGGAAAGCGTCCAATCGTTCAACGGACCAGTTCAGAGACTCCCGAACATCCCAATAGCGCGTCAGAACCCATCCGCCAAGCCGCTCCGACCAATGGGCAGGATCACTCTCACGCAGCCGGGAAAACATCGGGAAAGGGTTATCAATAACATCGGGTGCGGTAGGGTCAAAATGCTCATACTGTGTCGTCATATTCGTTCCTAAAGTAAGTTCGCTTGTCGCCCATGGTCAGCCCTCCCGGCCCGGTTGAACCGGATTGTCATCACCTGCCCATCTATAGCTCAGAGCACCCCAGGCCATGCCGGCGCCAACCGCTGGCATCACGATCCACTCCCCGTTGCGGAAGCGACCGGCCCGCTTGGCCCTGTCCAGCGCAACCGGAATGGACGCTCCGCTGATGTTGCCCATCTCCTCGTAGGTCAGCACCACTCTCTCCATTGCGATGCCCAGACGATCGGCCCACTCTCGGATGATGGTCGTGGACGCCTGGTGCGGGACAAACCAAGCCACGTCGGCCTGGATCAGCCCAGTCTTGTGAATCACGTCGGCCGTGCAATGGCTCATGCGCTCCAGCGCCCATAGCTTGATGTTGTGGAAGTCGAGCTTCCAATACTGCTCGCCGGCGGCATGGCGCGCTGGCGTCAACGCCGACTTGCTGCCGCCGCTGGGAATCAACACATAGTCGCCCAACTGTCCATCGGACCCGGTGGAGAATTCGCGGACACCCATCGCGGCATCGTCATGCCAGGTCAACACCACGGCACCTGCCGCATCGCCGAAGACAGTTTTGGGCAGATATTGCTGCGGCCCGGACAGCCGTGACAGCACATCGGCAGCAACCACCAGCACAGTCTTGAGCCCCTGCTGACGCATTAGGCTTGTCGCGATCCACATGCCATCCACGAAGCCACTGCAGGCCGCATCGATCTGCAGAAATTTCGCCCGTGCCGCCAGCCCAGCCTGCAACCGGGCCGCCGTTGAAGGCACTGGGTGATCGCTGGTGAATGTGGACACCACGATCAGGTCCAGGTCCGCAGCGGTCATGTCTGCGTCGGCAAGCGCCCGCCTCGAAGCGGCCAGCGCGAGGTCCGAGGTGGCCTCGTTGTCGTCCGCCCAGTAGCGGATCGAACCACCGTGGTGCCGGCGGGCCCAGTCATGCAGCGACTGGCCCTTGCCGCAGCGGTCGTAGCCCGTGCCTACCTGTGCTTCGATCTCGTCGTTCGTCACCGGCCGCCCCGGAAGGTAGGAGCCACACCCGGCAATCACGATACCGCCTGTCATTGGCCGCTGGCCGCGCATGGTCACTTAACAGCGATGATCGGGATCACCCGCTTGGTGGCGGATGCAGGCATGACCGGCGTGTCGCTATGCAGCGCCGCGCGTCCTTCATCACGCAGCGCCTGCTGGAGGGCGTGAATCTGAGGCGTCGCCGGAATCGCCCGCAACTGGGTGTGGAGCTCGATGGCCAGGGAATCACCCTGAAGATAGTCCTCAGCCCGAGGATCGCTGATGTTCATCATAGTGCCCGCCCTTTTGCCTGTTGGTATGCGCCGGACCTGACTTTTGTGCGCTGATTCGCACGATGGCTGGCCTGGCGAAATCAGTATGCGGGTGATGAGTTCATTCGATCAAACGATATTTTTTCATTCGCAATCATTCGGTTTTGTCATGGTCCCATGCGGACTCCTGCGCGGATTCACGGATCAACCAGTCCAGGAATTCAGAAACATGTGCCTGCCCGCCGGCTGCCGCCACGTGCCAGGAACCGGCCAGCATCCGAGCACCGCGAAGCGGCGCGCGCAGCGACCCGTCGCGCAGACAGGCGGACACCAGTGGCAGCCGTCCCAGCGCCACGCCATGGCCGTCGAGCACGGCCTTGAGCACATGCTCATAGCTGGAGAAGCTCCATGTTCCCACCGGCTTCTGCGGCGCGAGTCGCAGCTGCTCACGCCAGCGCGTCCAGTCATTGGCGCGGTGGCTGCTTGCACGCGAGGTGAACTGGATCTGCACATGCCGTGCAAGATCGCTCGGCTGCTGCAGGGGCCGGTGCGCATCCTGCAGCAGCGACGGCGCGCAGACCGGCAGCAGTTCGTCGTCCAACAGCTTGGTCCAGCCGTCCGCCGGCTCGCCGGCCTTGAAGTAGCGGATCGCGACGTCGGCGCCACTGGGCACCGCAGGCGCGGCCTCGCCGATGGCCTCGATGCGCACGTCATAGCCGGGGCAGCTCACCATGAAGCGCGACAGGCGCGGCACCAGCCAGCAGGAGGCGAAGGAGCCGCATGAGGCGATCCTCAGCTCGATGCGCGATTTGTTTTCATTGAGCCGCATGACCGCGCTGTCGATCAGCTTGCTCGCGCTGGTGACGGCGGAATAGAGTGCATGCCCCGCAGCCGTCAGTTCCAGCGTTTTTCGGGTCCGATGAAAAAGCAATGTGCCAAGTTGGATTTCCAGTGTCTGGATCTGACGACTGACCGCCGATTGCGTGAGGCAGAGGTCCTTGGCCGCTATGGTGAAGCTGAGGTTCTGCGCGACCGCAGCAAAGCCGCGCAATAAGCCGAACGAAAGCCGCGGCTGCCTGATGAGCAGCATCTCATGGACCTTGCTGTTGGACGGGCGCATATGCCGGAAATTCCTCCCTGCAAATGCAGCCCGCACCGTGCGGGTGACTTGCTATTTTGATTGGACGATAAGGATAAGATCGGCCAAATGCAAGTGTTACTACTACCACCTTCAAGATAAAGCCATGTAAGACGGCGCCTCCACGAGAGGGCAAGCATCACTTCGATAAGCGGTTTTATCTACTTTTTCGGGCATTCGCATGCCACCCACGAAAACGACCCACGGCAAATTACCAACAAAGCAGTAGCAGTACGCCGAGAGTATCCATTTCTGCAACCGTGCCATGCAGCGAGCGAAACTGGGGAAGAAGCAACACGCATACGCCGAACGCTATGGGGCCGATGAGAAGATGACACGATTGCTCAAGACCTCAACTCACAATCCAAAAAAGCCAAGCCAGCCCCCAATGACAGGCCGATAAACAGTGCAACATATTTGGAAACCGACTGCATCGGGCAAGCTATTCACGACAACACCAGAATGGGTGTTGGAGCTGATTGAGAAACCGTTTGCCCTTACGGTTCAGGACCAAGTCATGACGGGCGGTGTCGATCTCTTGGCCAGATTAATGGTGAATATAGGTCCTTTTGGGCGACGTTGACTGTTCACGGAGCCCAGGGAAACATCCTCCTGCTCGATGGCATCCCGGGATGCCTTGATCGATGCCAGCACCCGGTCAACCATCACGCCTGCCTGGCCCAGCGGCGGTACGTCTCGCTGGCGTACTGGGCGGATTCAACCGGTCGTCGCACACCTTAATCTAGGAGGTGTTTATGGGACGACCCGCAGGGTGGATGAAGAAGTTGACGGGGCGAGAAGCGATGCGCTCGCCGGGTGTGCCGTCGCACCGGCGTGAGATCGAGCAGCGATTTTGGGAACAAATCGCGACAGGAATCACGAGCGAGAAGGCCGCGGAGGAGGCCGTTGGCGTGTCGCAGGCCGCTGGTTCGCGCTGGTTCCGGCATCGTGGCGGCATGCCATTGTTTATGTCGAAACCTGTGTCCGCAAGATATTTGTCGTTCGCGGAGCGAGAAGAAATTGGGTTGTTGCGAGCCCAAGACGTTGGTGTACGGGAGATCGCGCGCCGCATTGGGCGAAGCCCTTCTACGATCTCACGAGAGCTGACACGCAATGCTGCAACTCGTGGAGGCAAGCTGGAGTATCGGGCATCTGTTGCGCAGTGGAAGGCATAGCTGGTTGCCAGAAGGCCCAAGCCGGCGAAACTGGTGACTAACCCGCGAATGCACCGCTACGTCCAAGACCGTTGGAAGGAAAGGTCCATGATGCTGGTGGCCGTGCGGTTGCCGGTCCCCGGCAGGCACCGTTCCAAGGTCGCAACAAACCTCATCGAGGTGACCGAAAATGGGTCAATGGCTGGTCGCCCGAAACAGATTGCCAACCGACTGCGTATCGACTTCCCGGATGACAAATCCATGCGTATCTCTCACGAAGCCATCTATCAGGCCCTCTACATTCAGGGTCGGGGTGCTCTCAAGCGCGAGCTGGTGCACTGCCTGCGCACCGGGCGGGCATTGCGCGTGCCTCGAGGCAGGGTACAGGCCAAGGCATGGGCGCACGTCAGCGAGGATGTGATGATCTCCAGTCGCCCTGCAGAGGCGCAAGATCGCGCTGTTCCCGGACATTGGGAAGGTGATTTTGATCATTGGCTTGAACCGCTCTGCGATCGGCACGCTGGTCGAGCGATCAAGCCGGTTCACAATGCTCGTGCACCTGCCTCGCGAGAGCGACTATGGACTGATTCCCCGAACGAAGAAAGGCCCCGCACTGGGAGGCTATGGGGCCGTGACCATGGCCGATGCGCTTAAAAGGACTGTATCGACCCTACCGGCCCAGCTGAAGCAATCGTTGACTTGGGACCGAGGCAAGGAGCTATCCGACCATGCCCGATTCACCATTGAGTCCGGGGTGAAAGTCTTCTTCGCTGATCCCCGCAGCCCATGGCAGCGCGGCACGAACGAAAACACGAATGGCCTTCTACGGCAATACTTCCCCAAGGGTACTGACCTGTCCCGATGGGGCGCCCAGGAGATCCACGCCGTCGCCAATGCGCTGAACGCCAGGCCTCGAAAAACACTCGGCTGGATGACACCAGCCGAAGCCTTGAATGAATATCTAAAATCCAGTCAACAAACCAGTGTTGCGACGACCGGTTGAATCCGCCCACTATCGCTGGCCCGGTTGGCTGTCGAGGATTGGTGACGCGAACTTGATCCGCTCGATGTCGCGCAAGAGGTGTTCGCCTGACAACGCTGCATGCGAAGGCTTCTTCGGCCGGCTGAAAACGGAGCTGTTCTACCCTCGGGACTGGAAGACCACAATCATTGAGCAGTTCATTGAGGTAGTTGATTCCTACATTCGCTGGTACAACGAGAAGCGGATCAAGATCTCTCTTAGCTCCATCGAATACCGAGAGAGTCTTGGACTTACGGCATAAACCAGTCCAAGTTAATGTCCGCACCCCCATGGAGTGAACCCCTCGAGCTGGACCACGGGGTGCATCAGAACTAAGCCGCCTCC
>NZ_JBDTPB010000052.1:0-6373 GCF_039932935.1 Polaromonas sp. | reverse complement strand
TGCGGGTGTAGACCTGCCGGTTGAACCCCCGCCCTATGGCCCAGCCGCTGGCGGCAAGATCCAGCGGCGAACACACGGACGCAATGCCCGCCACCACCTTGCGGGCCTCCGCGCCCAGCTCACCAGCCCAGCGCATCAATGCATTGCCGCCCAGTGAGATGCCCACGGCCACGACCGGCCCGGCATGTGCCAGCGCGAAGCGCCGCAGTATCCAGTCAATCTCTGCAAAATCGCCGGAGTGATACGCCCGCGGCGCGAGGTTGAGCTCACCCGAACAACCCCGGAAGTGCGGAATGGCGCAGCCCCAGCCGCGCTCGCGCGCGACGTCGGCCAGCGCCTCTGCGTAATGGCTGGCCGAAGAGCCCTCAAGCCCATGAAACACGACCAGAAGCGGCGCGGCTTTGCGGGTCGCGTCCACTGGCTCGCTGGCCTCCAGCATCCAGTCGACGTCGACAAAATCGCTGTCCGGGGTGTCCCAGCGCTCCCGGCGAAACAGGGGCTGCGGGCCCAGGTAGCGCTGTGATCGAAGTGCCGCCCAGATGGTTTGCAAATTGCCGCCCGGCAGCCACCAGGGCGCTGCGTAGTTCATGGCGGTCCTCAGTGCAGGACGGTCGGTGTTTCCGACACTTCCTGCATTTCGCGCGGCGTGCCGGGGCTGGCATGGTGCGCCACCATGCGCCAGCCTTGCGCGGCCTTGTGATACACATTGGTGGCGATCACATAGGCATGCCGCGGGCCTTCGTCGGTCAACACGTCGATGCGCTCCAGCACGCTGTGCACGCTGGCGCTCATGGCTTCCACCCTGCGCACCTTGATGGCCTGCGCATTGATGGTGCCATTGGAAAACATGGCGTCGAAGGCGGCGCGTATGGCGGCAGGCCCCACCAGCCGCGCGCCGCCGGGGTGCACGCAAACGATGTCGTCTTCATCGCTCCAGCAGGCCATGAGCTTGTCGATATCGCCGCTTTGCAGCGCCTCATAGAAAGCCGCCTCGATGTCGTCGGCGTTGCCGGTGCTGGCGGGCGAGACTTTGGTTTTTGGCATGGAAGGCGTCAGTCCGGCTAGGCAGTGGGTGTTGAATTTTCATCGGGATTGGACCTTGCAGCAAGCCACCTTCGTACGATCCCTTGCATGCTGTTGTCTTCCTGCCCGGCGCGCCGGCCGGTGTCGCCGCTCTGGTTGGCCTGCCAGAGCAGTTCTGGCGCTGCCACATGCGTGCCCTGCGGCAACACCTGCAGCGCGGCATCGATAAATTCCGCCAGTTTGGCGGGCCGTACCGGTTGCTCGGTCGCGGGAATCATGTATTTGAGCGTGGACAGCATCCAGGATGCTGTTTTTTCAAGGAAGCTTTTGCCCGCGAGTCCCTCGGCTTTGCGCGCCGACCGCACAAGCAACACGCGCTCAAAGCCCAGCGACGCCACAAGCTGTTCATCGAGGTCAGCCAGGCCGCGCTTGAGCGCGTCGGGCAATCGCCCCGCCGCATGCGGCACCACCACCACGAGCGTCTGTGCGCCACAGCGCTTCAGCCAGCGGGCCAGCGCGGGCAATTGCCCCGGCAGCGGCGTCCAGAGTGCGCGCTCGCGGCCGTAATACAGCCGCGGCGGCTCAAACATGACAAGGCCGGTATGCACCCGCTGCGGCCGGACGGCCCATGCCTCGATCATCGAGGCGTCCTCCGCCAGCGCAATGCCGACACCGGCCATGCCGGTGGTCATGGGTTCGGTGGCCAGCACTTCTGTGTGCGCATAACGCCCACTGCCCACCAGGCGGCGCAGCACTTCGTTGCCCAGCGCGCCGGTGGCGCCGGCCGCCATCAGGCGCGGCTTGCCGGCCACGCCGGGCGGCTGGCGCAACGATGCCTGCAAGGCCTGTAGCGGGTTGCCGGATGCGGGGGAATGGGGCGTCATCAGCATTCGATTATGTTAGTGTTGCGCCTTGCATTTTTGAAAGGCATCGCCATGATTTCCCGTTTTTTCCATCTGATTCTTGTCGGCATGCTGGGCTTGCTTCTTTCGGGTTGCGGCTACAACGACTTTCAAAGCCTGGACGAAGACACCAAAGCGGCCTGGTCTGAAGTGCTGAATCAGTACCAGCGCCGCGCTGACCTGGTGCCCAACATTGTGGCCACGGTCAAGGGCGAAGCCGCCTTTGAACAGGACACCTTGACCAAGGTGATTGAAGCACGGGCCAAGGCCACCTCCATCCAGGTCACACCGGAAACCCTGAACGATCCGGCGGCTTTCAGCAAGTTCCAGGCGGCGCAGAGCCAGCTGGGCAGCGCGCTCAGCCGCCTGATGGTGGTCAGCGAACGCTACCCCGATCTCAAGGCCAACCAGGGTTTTCGCGACCTGCGTGTGCAGCTCGAAGGCACCGAGAACCGCATCGCGGTGGCGCGCAATCGGTACATCCAGACCGTCCAGGAATACAACGTGCTGACGCGCAGCTTCCCGAGCAACCTCACCGCCATGGTCTTTCACTACAACGTCAAGCCCAACTTCACCGTGCAAAACGAGGCGCAAATCTCTGTGCCGCCGGTAGTGGACTTCAACAAGAAATAGACTTTGCCAAGAATAGCCGTGCAGCGACTCGTGGGTTTATGGGGGTGCCGCAGCCTTCGCTGGATGCCTGGGTTGTTGCTGGCTGTGTGGTTGCCTCTGGCGGCCTGGGCGCAGGGTGTACAGCCGGTGCCGGCCCTCACGGCCCACGTGATGGACAGTACCGCTACGCTGAACGCGGACCAGCGTGCCGCGCTGGAAGCCAAACTCACCGCGTTTGAACAAAGCCACGGAGCGCAGGTGGTGGTGCTCATCGTGCCCAGTACCCAGCCCGAGGACATCACGGCCTATGCCCAGCGTGTGGGCGACGCCTGGAAGATTGGCCGCAGCGATGTCGGTGATGGGCTGTTGCTGGTCGTCGCCAAAAATGACCGCAAGGTCCGCATTGCAACCACCAAAGCACTGGAAGGCGCCATTCCCGACCTCGCGGCGCGCCAGGTGATTGACACCGCCATCACCCCGCGCTTCAAACAGGGCGACTTCGCCGGCGGCCTGGATGCCGCCGCTGAGCAGATCATGGCCCTGATCCGTAAGGAGAACCTGCCAAACCCTGCGCAGAAAGAGGTGTCGGGGGCTGACAGCGGTTTTGAATGGACCGACCTGGCGGTGTTCCTGTTTTTTGCCGTGCCGATCGGCGGGCGCCTGGCCGCTGGCGTGCTGGGGCGCAAGCTCGGCTCGCTCGCCACCGGCGGTGCGGTCGGTGTGCTGGCCTGGGTGTTCACCAGCAGCCTGATCGTGGCCGGCCTGGCCACTGTGGCGGGCATGGTGTTTGCGCTGGTGGCCAGCCTGGGCGCTCTGGGCCGCCGCTCTTCAGGGGGCTGGACCACGGGCGGCTTCGGTGGCAGCAGCGGCGGAGGAAGCTGGGGCGGCGGTGGCGGTGGCGGTTTCAGCAGCGGCGGTGGCGGTAATTTCGGCGGCGGCGGCGCGTCGGGCGACTGGTAGGCACCATGTTGAACAAGCTCAAGATTCTGCTCAAGCACCTGTGGCTCGATGCGTCAGACGCCCGGCACGCCATTCCGCCCGAGATGCTCAAGCGTCTTACGCAACGAGTGGCAGCCAGCGAACGGCGTCACAGCGGCGAGATCCGCATCTGCGTGGAGGCTTCACTGCCCGCCAGCTACTTGTGGCGGTTGGGTGCGGAAAACACCCTTGCGCAGCTCATACGCCAGCGTGCGCTTGCGATGTTCGGCAAGCTGCGGATGTGGGACACCGAACACAACAACGGCGTATTGATTTATTTGCTGCTGGCCGAGCACGCCATTGAAATCGTGGCTGACCGCGGTGTGGCGCGCCACGTGAGCCCGGAGCAATGGCAGGCCATGGTGGCCCGCATGGCCGGCGCGTTCCGCGAAGGGCGCTATGAAGACGGCCTGACCGAAGCGCTGGAAGAAACCTCGGCGGTGCTGATGGAACATTTTGCCGAAGGCACTTCGGAGAACGGAGCCCAGGCCGGCCCGAACGAACTGCCCGACACACCCTTGCTGCAGTAGCAACGCACAGAGTCGCCCTCCATCGAGAGCGGCGGCTTCCTCAGGCCGACAGCAGCACGCCCAGCACAAACACCGCTGTCAGCGCCAGCAGCCCGCGCCGGAGCCAGTTTTTGCGTGAGCGCCTTGCCCTGCTTTGCGGCTCATCCACCCACGTCAGACTGTCGAGCACACTGTCCATGTCCATCCTCCCGCCGGTTGAATTGTCGATCGTCGAAATGAATCTGGCCAACATGCGCCAATCACCACGCGCCAGTCACGTCACCATAAATGGCGATGTGGACCACAGCTGTCACATCGGGTGACGAGTTGTTACCTTGCGGCATTTGAACAACATGGAGCCGCAAAATCGCTCCTGATTTGATAGCTGGTGGTGCGCATTACATATGGGCAAAAGCACCATTTCATTAGAAATTTGGGTGCATCACGCGGATTCACCAGGCCAGGGCTCCGGCAGATGCCAAACGGCGCTGTCCGCCACCGGGTACAGGCGGCGTCCGGCTTGCTGTGGCATGCGCCAGCCTCCGGTGAGTTCACCAAACGCCGGCACGATGGCCAGCCCCAGTTCAAGGCAAAAACACGGAAGACGCAGGCTGTCGCGACCCGGTCCGCGCAGTTGAACCGCCGGATGCAGGTGGCCCGCGATCACCGCGTGTGTTTTGTGGTGTTGCGGATGATGACAAGCCGCGAAAGGCCCCACCAGCCAAGGCTCATCGACCACACGAATACCCAAAGACAACGGCGGATCACCGGCGCGGCTGTCATGGTTGCCGCGCACCAGCACACAGTCCAGAGCCGCGAACTGTGCCCGCCAGGCGTCAAGCGCCTGCAGCACTGATGGCGTGCGTGCAGCGGCGGCGTGCAGAAAATCTCCGAGGAACACCAGCTGCGCGGGCGGGTAGTGAAGCAACAAGCGGCTCAGCCGTGCCAGGTTCTCACGCGTGGTGCCCGCAGGCACGGGCTGCCCCAGGGCACGGTAGGTGGCGGCCTTGCCCAGGTGCAGGTCCGCCACAAACAGCACGCGGCCGGCAGGCCACCACAGGGCGCGCTCAGGCAGCAACCAGACGGTTTCGCCCGCATAGTCCACGGGCAGCGGCGGGGCGGTCGGGGTGGCGCCGTCGTCCATCATCACAACGGGGGCAGAGGCCGCGAAGGTTTGCGTTCACGGCGCGGGCGACCGCCTTCCCTGCCCTTGCCGGAGCCCACGCCCTCCTGCCCAAAGGCCAGCGTGCCCTTGACCTGCTCAACACTGCCCACAGCGACGGATCCGCCCGCGGCTTTCTCCAGCAGCGCCACCATGCGCGTGATGCGGTCGGCCAGGCTTTCGTTGCTGAGCTTTTCGCGAAACATTTCCACCATCAAGGGGAACGCAAACGGCGTGGGCCGCGCCAGCGTTTGCATCACCAGTTGCTGCGTGTTCATGCGCGCCAGGCTGGCGCTGAGCCGGCCGAGTTCGAGCTCCTGCGCGAGCAGCTCTTGCTGGGCCTGCATCAGCAGGCGGTTGGCCGGGTCGTATTTGCGGAACACCTCCCAAAACAGCGAGGACGAGGCCTGCAGCTGCTTGTTGCTGCGCTTTTCACCGGGGTAGCCTTGAAAGATGAGGCCCGAGACGCGCGCAATTTCCCGAAAACGGCGCTGCGCGAGTTCACTGGCGTTCAGGCTTTGCAGTACGTCGTGCAGCAGTGCCTCGTGGGTGCCGGGCTTCAGCAGCTGCGGCAGCAGCGTGGGCCAGTCGACCTCGGTCGCGCTGAGCAACTCAAAGCCGTAGTCATTGATCGCGATGGAAAACGTGCGCGGTGCCTGCTGGGCGGCGCGCCAGGCGATCAGGTTGGCCAGACCTAGGTGCACGTGACGGCCGGCGAAGGGATAGAGGAACAAATGCCAGCCTTCGCGCGTCTTGAGCTGCTCAGCCAGCAGCGTCTGCGGTGTGGGCAACGCCGACCATTGCTGCTGGATGTCGAGCAGCGGCCGCACGCATTGCAGCTCAGGCGTGTCGTAACGCCCTTCGCCGGCCAGCGCGAGCTGGTGCACCACTGCGTCGGCCAGCGTGGTCGACAGCGGCATGCGTCCGCCGTTCCAGCGCGGCACAACCGGCCGCTTGCCGGTGGCGCGCCGCACCCAGGCCGTCATGTCGTGGATGCGCGCCAGCTCCAGCAGCCGGCCGCCAAAGAGAAAGCAGTCGCCGGGCCTGAGGCGTGCGGCAAAGCTCTCCTCGACGCTGCCGATGCGGCCGCCGCCCAGGTATTGCACCGACATGCTGGCATCGCTCACGATGGTGCCGATGTTCATGCGGTGGCGCCGCGCCAGCCGCGCATCGGGCACGCGCCAGAC
>NZ_JBDTPB010000051.1:0-13154 GCF_039932935.1 Polaromonas sp. | reverse complement strand
ACCATGCCCTTGCAGCTGCCGCCGTGCAGCAGGCCGAACACCAGGCCCGGGCATTCGGGCGTGCCGCGGTTCAGGCGGCTCCACATCTTCAGGGCGCGGTGGTAACCGTGGATGGTGGCAAAACGTTCTTCGGCATGCTCGAACTCCGGGCGCCAGATCAGTGAAGCATACGCAAAGATCCAGAGGTCGGTTTTGCCGCCCCATTCGCGCATCACGACTTCCAGCATGTGGTCGGGGTTGCGTGAGACAGTGGGTTGGCCTGAAAGCGCTGTGCCGGTGATGTGTCGGGCTGAATTTTCCACAGCCGCACTTTACAATGCGCAGAGTTTTTTGTGACGGAGTCAGGTAATGTTTTCTCAGGACGATGAAGGCCAGCAGGGCCTGGTGTTGACGGTCGTTCTAGGCCTGGTGGCTTTTGTGATTGCGGGGGTGCTGGCGGTCTGCGTGTACCAGCTCAGCCGGTTTGCGCCGCCACTTCCTTCCGTCGTTGCTCCGTTGGCCACCGTGAGCCTGCCTGTGCCAACGCCTGTGGCTGTGCCGGTGCCGGTGCCGTCAGTTCCCGTAGCGATTGCCAGCGCCCCAGACGCAAGCCCCGTGACGGGGGGTCAGGTGTCGCAAGCGGCAGCCGATGCCGCCAGCGTGAAGGTGGAGCAGGGCGCAGTGCGGTTTTACTTTGCCTCGGGTGACGCCGATCTGGCGGCCGGCGCCGGTGATGCGCTGGTCGAAGTGGTCAAGGCCGCCAAAGCCGGGCGGACGCTGGTGATCACGGGTTTTCATGACGCCACCGGCGACGCCCAGAAAAACGCGGCATTGGCCCGGCAGCGCGCGGTCGCCGTGCGCGAGGCGCTCAAGCGGGCCGGCGTTCCCGAGCGGCAGATTGTGTTGAAAAAGCCCGAACAGCTCACGGGCAGCGGCAGCGACGCCGACGCACGGCGCGTGGAAATCACGCTGGAATAGGCAAGCTTTGCCGGGGTTGTTTCAGAACTTTGCAGAGCGGCTTGGCCGGCAGCGTTTCGTAACCAGCTGGTAACCATGCGGCCTCCGATGGGCCGGTAACCCGTTACCATAGAGTCAGTAATAAAGTTACATCCCCGTGACTTGACCATGACCGGAGTTGCAACATGGCCGCCCTTCATCCCATAGTTTCTGACATCACCGCCCGCATCGCCGCGCGCAGCCAGCCCACACGCAGCGCATACCTCGCCCAATTGCGTGCCGCCTCGACGCGCGAGCCGAGCCTGGACCGCATGGGTTGCGCCAACGTGGCGCATGCCTTTGCCGGCATGCCGCTGGACGACCGCTTCAAGGTCGTGACCGAGCGCAAGCCCAACATCGGCATCGTGACCGCCTACAACGACATGCTGTCGGCGCACACACCGCTCCTGGCTTACCCGGCCTTCATCAAGGACGAGGCCCGCAAGCTCGGCGCCACGGCGCAGGTGGCCGGCGGCGTGCCGGCCATGTGCGATGGCGTCACGCAAGGCACCAGCGGCATGGAACTCAGCCTGTTCAGCCGCGATGTGATTGCCATGGGCACCGCCATTGCGCTGTCGCACGATATGTTCGACGCGGCGCTGATGCTGGGCGTGTGCGACAAGATCGTGCCGGGCCTGTTGATTGGCGCGCTGCATTTCGGGCACCTGCCCACCGTGTTTGTACCCGCCGGGCCCATGCCTTCGGGCATTCCCAACAAGGAAAAAGCCCACGTGCGTGAGCAGGCGGCACAAGGCCTTGTGGGGCGCGACGCATTGCTGGACTCCGAGTTCAAGTCCTATCATAGCCCCGGCACCTGTACGTTTTACGGCACGGCCAACAGCAACCAGCTACTGCTCGAAGCCATGGGCCTGCACGTGCCCGGCAACGCGTTTGTGAACCCGGCCAATGCCTTGCGGGAAGAACTCACGCGTGAAGCTGCGCGCACAGTGCTGGGCATCATCAAGTCCAGGCGCTATGCGCCCATCGGCCAGATCGTGGACGAAAAAGCCATTGTCAATGCGATGGTCGCGCTGCTGGCCACGGGCGGCTCCACCAACCACCTGATCCATTGGGTGGCGGTGGCGCATTCGGCCGGCATCGTGATCGACTGGAACGATTTTTCCGATTTGTCCGACGTGGTGCCAACGCTGGCCCATGTCTACCCCAATGGCAGCGCTGACGTGAACCAGTTCCAGGCGGCGGGCGGCCCTGGCTTCATCATTCGCGAGCTGCTTGACGCAGGCTTCATGCATGAAGACGTGCTCACCGTGCGCGAAGGCGGCATCCGCGAGTACACGCGCGAGCCCGCGCTGGCCGGTGCGGCGCTGGCCTGGCATGACGTGGGGGCTTCGAAAGACGAAGCCATCGTGCGCACCCCTGCCAAGCCCTTCAGCGCCACGGGCGGCCTCAAGCTGCTGCAGGGCAACCTGGGACGCAGTGTGATCAAGGTCTCGGCCGTGCCCGACGACCGGCATGTCATCGAGGCACCGGCCCGGGTGTTCGATTCGCAGGAAGCGCTGCATGTGGCTTTCGGCGCAGGCGAGCTTGATCGCGATGTGGTCTGTGTGGTGCGCTGGCAGGGTCCGCAGGCCAACGGCATGCCGGAGCTGCACAAGCTCACGCCGCCGCTGGCCGTGCTGCAGGGCAAAGGCTTCAAGGTCGCGCTGGTCACTGACGGCCGCATGAGCGGCGCATCGGGCAAGGTGCCAGCCGCCATTCATGTGTCACCTGAGGCCGCGGCCGGTGGCCCACTGGCCAAGGTGCGCGACGGCGATGTCATCCGCGTCGATGCGGTCAAGGGCGAACTCAAGGTGCTGGTGGCCGATGCCGAGTGGGCCGCCAGGCCGGTAGCCACCATGGCCGCCGAGCTGCGAGTGGCCAATGGCATTGGCATGGGGCGTGAATTATTTGCCGGAATGCGCCACCACGCGCTGACGGCCGAAAAAGGAGCTTTATCGTGGACGTAAACCTGAACCTCAGCGGAAAACTGACCCCCCTGCAGATCATGCAGGACGCCCCCGTGATCCCTGTGATTGTGCTGACCGACGTGAGCCAGGCAGTGCCGCTGGCGCGCGCGCTGGTGGCCGGCGGCATTCGCATGCTTGAAGTCACGCTGCGCACGCCGCAGGCGCTGGCCTGTATTGAAGCCATTGCGCGCGACGTACCCGAAGCGGTGGTGGGCGCAGGCACGGTGCGCAGCGCCGCCGACGCCCAGGCCTGTGCTATGGCCGGTGCGCGCTTTGCGGTAAGCCCGGGCTATACCCATGCGATGGGGCAAGCCTGCAGGGACGCCGGCCTGCCGCTGCTGCCGGGCGTTGCCACCGGCAGCGAGATCATGATGGCGCAGGAAGACGGCTTGACCGAACTCAAGTTCTTCCCGGCCATGCAGGCGGGCGGCCCGGCCATGTTGAAAGCCTGGAATGGTCCGTTCGGTGACGTGCGGTTTTGCCCGACGGGCGGCGTTACGGTGGCCAACGCGCCTGAGTTCCTGGCGCTGCCCAACGTGGTGTGCGTGGGCGGATCGTGGCTGACTCCCGCCGACACGCTGGACCGCGGCAACTGGTCGCATGTCACCGCGCTGGCGTTTCAGGCCTGCCAGCTCGCCCGCAAGACCGCGTGAAGCAGGCTGCGGCCTATTCGCTGAATTTAAATAAAATCACGCTCCAGACCAATAGGAACGAGCGCAAGCAGCTATTAAAACAATAGCAAACTTACCGGATTAACGCAGGCCTGCGCCTGCGGCGCTTTCATCGCGCTGGATCAACTCGATCTTGTAGCCGTCCGGGTCTGTCACAAAAGCGATCACGGTGGTGCCGCCTTTGACTGGGCCGGCTTCCCGCGTGACATTGCCACCCGCCGCCTTGATCTTGTCGCAAGCCGCATAGGCATCAGGCACGCCCAGCGCGATGTGGCCGAAAGCTGCTCCCATGTCGTAGCTTTCAGTGCCCCAGTTGTAGGTCAGCTCGATCTCGGCCTGCGCCGGGTTGCCTTCATAGCCCACAAAAGCCAGGCTGTATTTGTATTCGGGGTTTTCCGATGTGCGCAGCAGCTTCATGCCGAGCACCTGGGTGTAGAAATCGATGGAGCGCTGGAGATTGCCAACGCGCAGCATGGTGTGTAGTAGTCGCATGAGGGCATTATCCTGCGGGCTGCGTAAATGTGCACGGCAGCAGCCAAGGCCCTCGACGCGCCTGCTGACTGCAGCCATGTAGCGATGGCTAGGGCCGAACGCGCCGTCTTTCGATCAGCTCGAAGATCACCATGCCGGCCAGCATGGCAAAGACAAATAGGGCGGCCTTTGGTTCGCCCATGCCAAGTGCAACCAGACCGGGCCCTGGGCAAAAACCGGCCAGTCCCCAGCCCATGCCGAAAAGCACGCTGCCAGCCACCAGCCGGCGGTCAATGGGTGCGGCGCCGGGCAGTTTCATCTCGGCGCCCAGCAGGGAACGGTTCCTTTTTTGGGCCGCCAGGAAAGCGAAAAATCCCACGGCAATGGCTCCCCCCATGACGAGCAGCAACGAAGGATCCCAAGCGCCCGCCAGATCCAGAAAGCCAAGCACCTTGGCAGGGTTGGCCATTCCCGACACGATGAGGCCGAGGCCGAATACCAGGCCGGCAAGCAGGGAAGACAACACGATCATGGTTTTCCCCTTAAAGCCTGAAAAGGTGGCGCGCCGCAAAAACCATGGCAAAACCGGCGACCATAAAAGCGGCCGTTGCCGCCAGCGAACGCAGCGAGAGCCTTGAAAGCCCGCACACGCCGTGGCCGCTGGTGCAGCCGGAGCCATACCGCGTGCCGACGCCGACCAGCAGTCCGGCAATGACAAGAACGCCGTCGTTGGCGTCAATCTGTACTACCGGCAATGGCGAGAAAATCGCGTAGGCCAGCGGCGCGCCGACCAGTCCGGCCATGAATGCTGCGCGCCAGGCCATGTCGCCTTGCGTCGGCCGCAAGAGCCCGCCCAGGATGCCGCTGATGCCGGCGATGCGCCCGTTAAGCAGTGCGAACATGGCCGTGGCCAAGCCGATGAGCAAGCCGCCAGCCAGGGCGGACCATGGTGTGAATGCGTTCCAGTTGATATGCATCAGTTTTCTCCGTCAGGGCAATAGAGTTGGTAGAGCAAGGCCAGTATTTCCAGCGTCGCGGGTTCGGCGACGCTGTAGTAAATGTTCTTGCCGTCCCGCCGCGTGTTGACCACGCCTTCATTGCGCAGCACGCCAAGTTGCTGCGAGAGGGTGGGCTGCCGGATATCCAGAGAATCCTCGAGTTCGCTGACGTTGCGTTCGCCCTGCGACAGCTGGCACAGAAGCAAAAGCCGGTTTTCATTGGCCAGCGCCTTCAACACACCGACGGCTTGTGTAGCCGCATCGCGAAGGCGCTGAGGGTCTAGAACAGGATGAGTTGACTTCTTCATGGCGGTGCGTTCAATTAAATTGAATATATTATATACTTGTATATAATAAAACAGAACATGCCAGCCGTCCCGCTAGATAAAGCGAGGCTTGGTTTACCTATGAAAGACGGCAGTCCCATGCGCACTCTACTGACTCCTCAGGCCTTCTTTGATCCCGCAACCTGGACTGTTACCTACGTGGTGGCAGACCCTGACACGGGGTATGCAGCCATCATCGATCCGGTGCTGGACTACGATTTCAAATCCGGTTGCACCGGTACTGCGTCAGCTGATCGGGTGCTGGATTACATCGGAAAGCAAGGCCTTCGCGTCGAGTGGATTCTGGAAACCCATGCGCATGCCGACCACCTGTCGGGAGCGCGTTACCTGAAAGCGAATGCCGGTGGCAAGATCGCCATTGGCGAACACATACGTGCCGTGCAGTCCACGTTCAGGGCGATTTTTAATCTGGAGCGTTCGTTCGCGCTGGACGGCAGCCAGTTCGACCATTTGTTCAAGGACGGCGAGACATTCAGGATAGGCAGCATGGAGATGTCCGCGCTGCATGTGCCGGGCCATACGCCCGCCGATATGGCTTACCTGGCGGGTGATGCGGTGTTTGTGGGTGACACGCTTTTCATGCCTGATGTGGGTACCGCCCGCGCGGACTTCCCGGGAGGCGATGCCCGCCAGTTGTACCGGTCCATGCACAAGCTGCTGCTGTTGCCGGCTGAAACCCGGGTCTTCGTCTGCCACGACTATCCACCCGGAGAACGCGCGCCTCAGTGGGAAACCACCGTGGGCGAGCAGCGTAAGGCCAACATCCACGTGCGTGACGGAATCTCTGAAGACGCTTTTGTGGCCACGCGCGTGGCAAGGGACGCTACGCTGGACATGCCCACGTTGATTCTTCCTTCGATCCAGGTCAATATCCGCGCGGGCGGCTTGCCGCCGCCGGAAGACAACGGCGTCAGTTACCTCAAGATCCCTGTCAACACCTTCGGAGTTGCTTAGCGTGCCGACTGCCCCGGCGCTTCAAACACCAGGCAAGTGGTCGTCGCATGTGCATACAGCTTGCCGTCCGGCCCCACGATGCGGCCTTCGGCAGTGGCCATCTGCCGGCCGCAGTGAATGACGGTGCCGATGGCGCGCAGCGGCCCGGTTTTGTGTGATGCGGCTCGCACAATGTTGATGCTGAGCTCGGCTGTGGTGTAGGCCCGGCCAACCGGCATCATGGTGTGCACGGCGCAGCCTACGGCGGAGTCAAGCAGCGTGGCGTACCAGCCGCCGTGCACCGTGCCCAGCGGGTTGTAGTGCTTGAGCTGCGGCGTGCCCTGAAAAATGGCTTTGCCGGGCTCGACTTCAATCAACGCGAAATCCAGCGTTTCGGCGATGTGGGGGTAGGGCAGCTCGCCGGCCAGCATGGCCTGCATCACTTCCATGCCGGTCTTGCCTGCCACGTCATCCGGCCGTGCCAGGCCGGGTTTGCCGCCGCCATCCAGCATGCGGGCGCGCACCGCGGCGCTTTGCGCCATCCACTGAGTCAATGTGTCTTGTGGGGTCATGGTATCCATAAATGTTGCATATACAATAGTTGTAGGTACAATTAAATTATGAACGAGAAAACCCGTCTGTCAACCCAGGCTGAACTCAAGGTGCAGGGCTGCACCAACCTCAAGCTGCGCCAGCTGATGCGCCGCGTCGCACATCACTACGACCTTGAAATGGCCAAGGCAGGGCTGAAGACCACGCAGTACTCCTTGCTGACCTATGTGCTCAAGCTGGGCTCCATGCGGCCCGGCGAATTGGCGCGCGGCATGAAGATGAGCGCTTCCACCCTCACGCGTAACCTCAAGCCCCTGATCGACGCCGGCTGGATCGAGCTCGCAGCGGGCAGCGATGCACGCAGCCGCACCGTGGTGCTGACCGATGCGGGCCGCGCCAAGCGCGAAGACGCCAGATCGCGATGGAGGGTGGCGCAGGAGCAACTCAATGCGTTGCTGGGCACCGCGCGCGTGCTGGCCTTGCATAACCTGATCAACGAATCGTTAGAGCTTTTGTCCCCCATTGAATCTGGAGCTGATGATGAGTAAGCCCGAATCCTCCAATCCCGCCGCGCCCTCGGTTGTGACGCCTGCGGTGCGCCGCATTGCGATGTGGCTGGTGCTGCTGGCTGCTGGCGGCACCTTCGCCCTCACCATGGGCGTGCGTCAGACCATGGGCCTGTTCCTGTCGGCGCTCAATACCTCCACCGCCTTGGGCATTGGCAGCATCAGCCTGGCCTTCGCTTTTGGGCAGCTCTGGTGGGGGCTGACGCAGCCGTTTGCCGGCGCGGTAGCCGACCGAATCGGCACCGGCCGAGTGATCTTTTTGGGCGTCGTGCTGGTGGCAGTGGGCACCATCATCACGCCACTGATGACCAGTACGGCCGGCTTGATCTTTGCCATTGGCGTGCTCGCCGCCGGCGGCGCCGGCATGGCTGGCCCCTCGGTGCTGATGGCGGCCAGCACGCGCCTGGTGCCGCCGGAAAAGCGCGGCCTGGCCACCGGCATCGTCAACGCGGGCGGCTCTTTCGGTCAGTTCGCAATGGCGCCGATTGCGATCGGCCTCACGGCAGCTGTCGGTTGGGCCAGTGCGATGCAGTGGCTGGGCGCGCTGGTGCTGCTGGCTGTGCCGGCGGTGCTGGTGCTCAAGGGCAATTCGAAAGCATTGGCGGCGCAAGCTGCGGCGGCTTCGGGCACAAAAGCGCTCAGCGCGCGCCAGGCCATCAGCCAGGCGCTGGCAACACCCAGCTACCGTTACCTGGCCGCGGGCTTCCTGGTGTGCGGCTTTCATGTGGCGTTTCTGGCAACTCATCTCCCGGGCGTGGTGGCGGCTTGCGGATTGCCGCCTGAGATCGGCGGCTGGGCGCTCGCCATGATCGGCCTTTTCAACATCGTCGGCAGCCTGGCAATGGGTTGGGCCGTGGGCCGCTGGCGCATGAAGTCCTTGCTGGCCTTGCTGTACGCCACGCGTGGCCTTGCCGTGCTCATCTTCTTGCTGGCCCCCAAGACCCCGGCCGTGATGCTGATCTTTGCCGCCGTCATGGGCGTGACCTTCCTGTCCACCGTTCCGCCCACGGTGGGTCTGGTCGCCAAAATGTTCGGCACGGCCAACATGGCCATGCTGTTTGGCGTGGTCATGTTGTCGCACCAGGTGGGCGGCTTTATGGGTGCCTTCCTGGGCGGCTATGTATTTCAGGCGACCGGCAGCTATGACTGGGTCTGGTATATCGACATCGTGCTGGCCGCCGGCGCCGCGTTGGTGAACTTGCCGATTCGCGAAGCGCTGCTACCAAGGCAGGTGGCGGCCAAGGCCGCCGCCTGAGCAGGCGTTCAAGATCCTGCAGCAGTCAGTCTACAACCTGGTGATGCCTCGCAAGGCAGGTTAAGCGTTCGCCAGGAACAGGTTCTGGAAGCAGCCCTCGCTGTGCCAGAATCCACGCAGGCAGCCAACTTGCGGGAAACATCAGATGCTCATCAATTGCGTGGTCTACCAGAACGGCACCAAGCTGGCCGATATCCCGGTCACCGAGATCAGCGACTACATCTGCCGCCCCGATGCTTTTGTCTGGGTGGCCATGCAAGATGCCACGCCCGAAGAACTCGAGGAAATGCGCGAGGAGTTCGGTCTGCATGAACTGGCGGTTGAAGATGCCCGGCACGGCCACCAGCGGCCCAAGATTGAAGAATACGGCGCCTCGCTGTTTTCGGTGCTGCACCTGATCGAGCCTTCTACCGACAAGCCCGGCGAACTCCACGTCGGCGAGGTGGATGTGTTCACCGGCAAGAACTACGTACTCTCGGTGCGCAATCGCAGTACAAAAGGTTTTCTCGGCGTGCGTGAACGGTGCGAGCGAGAGCCTGAACTTCTGCGCAACGGCTCGGGCTTTGTGCTGTACGCCCTGATGGACGCGGTGGTGGATCGCTACTTTCCGGTTCTCGAGGGCCTGGAAGATGACCTGGAAATCATTGAGAAAGAAATCTTCACGCCGGGCGCGGCCCGCAAGAACATTGAGCGCCTGTATGAGCTCAAAGGCAACGTGATGGTGCTCAAGCATGCGGTCGCGCCGCTGCTGGAAGGTGCCAGCAAACTGCATGGCGGCCGCGTACCGCAGATCTGCGCTGGCGTGCAGGACTATTTTCGCGACGTGGTGGACCACCTGTCGCGCATCAATGCGCTGATTGACAACATGCGCGACACCATAGGCACCGCCATCCAGGTGAACCTGGCGATGGTGACGATCGAAGAAAGTGAAGTGACCAAGAAGCTGGCGGCCTGGGCCAGTATTTTTGCGGTAAGTACCGCTTTTGCCGGCATTTGGGGCATGAACTTCGAGGGCATGCCCGAGCTCAAATGGCGCTATGGTTACCTGATGGCGCTGGGCATGATCATTGCGACCTGCTCGGTGCTTTACTGGCGGTTTCGCAAGGCGCGCTGGCTCTGAAGCCGGGTTGGCCCGGCGTTAAACACGCCTTAAGCCGGCGGCTTGAAGGCCTTGCGAGCGGCCAGTGCTTTCTCGCGGCTCGCGCAGCCCTCCAGGTGGTCGTTGACCAGGCCCATGGCCTGCAAAAATGCGTGCATGGTGGTGGGGCCGACAAAAGTCCAGCCGCGTTTCTTCAGGTCCTTAGATAGCGCTGTGGATGCCGGTGACAGCGGGGTTGCCTTGTAGGTGTCCAGGGTTACCTTTTCCGGTCGATCCGCAGCCAGCGGCTCCAGCTTCCACACATAGGCACCTAGCGAGCCGAACTCGCGGCGCAGATCAATCACGCGCCTGGCGTTGTTGATGGTCGAGGCGATTTTTCCCGCGTGCCTCACGATGCCGGCGTCGGCGAGCAGGCGTTTGACCTCGACCTCACCAAAGCGCGCGACCTGCTCGGCATCGAAATTGGCAAAGCCCTGTCGAAAGGATTCGCGCTTGTTCAGAATCGTCAACCAACTCAGGCCGGCCTGAAAGCCTTCAAGGCAGATCTTCTCGAACAGCCGGCGTTCGTCATCCACCGGAAAACCCCATTCGCTGTCATGGTAGTGGCGGTAGAGCGGTGTTGCCTGGCACCAGGCGCAGCGTGTGGTGTGGGTATCGTCGGTAAAAAGGCCGGCAGCCGGCGATGGTGCAAGTTTTGGTGGCATGGATGGGGTGGCAGAAGGCATGGGCAATTCTAGGCAGATGCAGGTGAGTCCGTGCGGATGTGCGCATTCATCTCAGGGTGGCCGGCAGTATCATGAAGCACGACTTCTTCGTCGACCCCCAACTTCGGAAAACACGCACCATGTCCCTCCAGCTTTGGCTCGCTTTCGTCGCCGCTACCGCTGTCCTGCTCATCATTCCGGGCCCGACCATCCTCACGGTCATCAGCTATTCGATGGCGCATGGCAAGCGGGCCAACATTCCACTGGTGGCCGCCGTGGCATTGGGTGACTCGACGGCGCTGGTCGTGTCGTTGTTCGGCCTGGGGGCCTTGCTGGCGGCATCGGCTTTCTGGTTCACGGTGGTCAAGTGGGTCGGCGGCTTGTATTTGCTGTACCTGGGCATCAAGCTGTTCCGTGCCGGCATTTCGCCCATGCAGGCTGCGGCGCCTGAAGCACCGGGCTCCTTGTGGAAACTGTTCGGCAACACCTACCTCGTTACCGCGCTCAATCCCAAAGGGCTCGTATTTTTTGTGGCGTTTCTGCCCCAGTTCATCAGCCCCGGCTCCGACGTTACGCGCCAGCTCTGGGTGCTGGCTGTGACTTTTGTGGTGATGGCCGGCCTCAACGCCACGCTGTACGCGGTGTTTGCCGCATCGGCCCGAACGCTGCTGGCTTCGCCGCGCTTGCAGCGGCGCTTCAATCTCGCGGGCGGCTCGCTGCTGTCCTTGGCGGGCGTCTGGGCTTTGCTGGCAGAACGGCCTGCCTGAGTCGGGGCCTGGACGCTCTCTCAAGCAAGAGTCTCGTCGTCCCGTAGCGGGGCAGCCAAACTGGACAGGGCCAGTTCTGTTTAAGCGTCACTCACAAATGCTTTCCGCGCAACCTCAGCGCATTGCTGATCACCGATACAGAACTCAGGCTCATCGCCAAGGCCGCGATCATGGGCGACAGCAGCCAGCCTGTGAAGGGAAAAAGCAGGCCCGCGGCCAGCGGCACACCGAGCGAGTTGTAAACGAAGGCAAAACCGAGGTTCTGCTTCATGTTGGCGATGGTCGCTTCGGAGATTTTCCGGGCCTGCGCAATGCCGCGCAAATCACCCTTGACCAGCGTGATCTGGGCACTGTTCATGGCCACGTCGGTGCCGGTGCCCATCGCGATGCCCACGTTAGCCTGGGCCAGGGCCGGGGCGTCGTTGATGCCGTCGCCGGCCATGGCGACCACACGGCCTTCCTGCTGGAGGCGCTTGACCAGCGCCAGCTTGTCGGCCGGCTGGACACCGCCGTGCACCTCGTCGATGCCCAGGCGTGCGGCAACGGCCCTGGCGGTGGTCAGGCCGTCGCCGGTGGCCATGATCACGCGCAAGCCGGCAGCTTTCAGTAGCGTCAACGCCTCGGGCGTACTGGCCTTGACCGGGTCGGCCACCGCGAGCAGGCCGGCGAGCCGGCCGTCAACCGCGAGGTGCATCACACTGGCGCCCTCGGCGCGCAGGGCTTCCGCCTGGGCCAGCAGCGAATCCACCGGAACCCCGGCCTGCGCCATCAGCGCCGTATTGCCCAGCGTGAGCCGCCGGCCAGCCACGCGCCCGGTGACACCGATGCCGCTGGCCGACTCGAAGTCCTCGGGCGTCTCCAGAGGCAGGCCGCGCTCGCGCGCCGCGGCCACGACGGCATGGGCCAGCGGGTGTTCGCTGCCCTGGTCCAGGCTGGCGGCGAGCCGCAACACGTCGTCGGCGCTGAAGCCGTCGGTGGGGACCGAGCGGTCAAATACCGGCTTGCCGGCCGTCAGCGTGCCGGTCTTGTCGACGATCAGCACATCGACGCCGCGCAAGTGTTCAATCGCCGCCGCATCGCGGAAAAGAATGCCCTGGCCGGCCGCCTTACCGGTGGCGACCATGATGGACATCGGCGTGGCCAGGCCCAGCGCGCAGGGGCAGGCGATGATCAGCACCGCCACCGCGTTGATCAGCCCATAGACCCAGCTCGGCTGCGGGCCGAAGAATCCCCATCCCAGAAAAGTCAGTGCGGCGGCGGCCACGACGGCCATCACAAACCAGCCGGCCACTTTGTCGGCCATGCGCTGCAGGGGGGCCTTGGAGCGTTGGGCCTGCGCGACCATCTGCACGATCTGCGACAGCATGGTCTGCGCGCCGACGCGCTCAGAGCGCATTACCAGGGCGCCGCTGGTGTTGAGCGTGGCACCTATCAGTTTGTCGCCGGGGCGTTTGCTCACGGGCAGGGGCTCTCCAGTCAGCATGGATTCATCGACGGCGCTGCCGCCTTCGGTGACGATACCGTCGACCGGGATTTTTTCGCCGGGGCGTACGCGCAGGCTGTCGCCCACGTGCACATGGGTCAGCGGCACATCTTCCTCCGCGCCGTCGACCTTGATGCGCCGCGCTGTTTTGGGCGCCAGCCCGAGCAGTGACTTGATCGCGGCCGAAGTTTGCGAGCGCGCCTTCAGCTCCAGCATCTGGCCCAGCAGCGTCAGCGAAATGATCACGGCCGCCGCTTCAAAATACACCGACACGCGGCCCATGGAAATAAATGAGTCCGGGAACACACCGGGAGCGATGGTGGCGACCACGCTGTAGGCAAAGGCGGCGCCCGTCCCCAGGCTGAT
>NZ_JBDTPB010000050.1:0-101508 GCF_039932935.1 Polaromonas sp. | reverse complement strand
TCCGCCGGGCCGCCCCAAGGAAAATTAGCCCCCTCGGGGGGCAGCGCATTACACGAAGTGAAAAGCGTGGGGGCCATATATCCTCTCTAAGCAGATTCGAAAAGGCGCGTTAGCACGAACTCGCGGTGGCCGAGCGCCTCTGCGGCGGTCAAGCGGCCGTTGGCCGTGCGCAGCATGTTCTCCAGCAGCTTGTCGCCGGCCTGGTCCAGCGTGATCTCGCGCTGCAGCAGTCCGGATGTGTCCACGTCGATGTGTTCGCTCATCAGGCGCACGGTGCGCGGGTTTGAGCAGATCTTGATCACGGGAACAATCGCATTGCCGATCACATTGCCCTGGCCGGTGGGAAAGAAATGCACGGCATAACCTGAGGCCGCGCACAGCGTCACCATTTCAGCAGCGGCGCTGGACGAGTCCATGAACCACAGGCCCGGGTGCGTCGGCATCTCGGCCTTGTCAATCACGCCGTCAACCGTGCAAACCTTGCCGATCTTCTGGATATTGCCCAGGGCTTTTTCCTCGATCGTCGTGAGGCCGCCAGCGATGTTTCCCTTGGTGGGCTGCGAGTCCGACAGGTCGCTGGTTTTGTGGCGGTTGATCATGTCCTGGTAGCGGTTGAACATGAACATGAACTGGTCGCGCACTGCGTCCGTGGCGCAGCGGTCTGCCACGATTTTTTCGCCACCTGTGATTTCGGACGTCTCGCCGAAGCACAGGTAGTTGCCCAGCGGGTGCAACTTGTCAAAGGCATTCCCCACGGTAGGGTTGGCACCGCAGCCGGACGTGGTGTCGGACTCGCCGCACTTGGTCGACACCCAGAGTTCAGAGATGCCGCAGACCTCGCGCTGCTTCTCGCTGGCCCACTGCACATATTCACGCGCCGCCTTGGACGCCTTCATGATGGTCTCATGGTCGCCGTGGCCTTCAATGCCGAAGCCCACCACCGGTTTGCCGGTTTTGGCGATGCCGTCGACCACTTTCTTGGTCCAGCTGTCCTCAATGCCGATGACCACGACGGCGGCGACATTGGGATTGCAGCCGGCACCGATCAGGGTGCGAAAGTGCAGTTCCAGGTCGGCGCCAAACTGCAGCCGGCCATAGGGGTGCGGGATCGCCATGCAGCCCTTGATGTTGTGTGCCACTGCTTCGGCGGCGGCATTGGACAGGTCGTCCAGCGGAAGGATGATGACGTGGTTGCGCACGCCGACGCGGCCGTTTTCCCGGCGGTAGCCCAAAAATGTGGTGTCTTTATCGATGACTGACATGATGTGTTCCTAGAGAGATTATTTTCCAGCAATCGGCGTGGATCTGGCTTTGCCAGGCCACAGGCGATGCCCCCTGGGGGGCGGCTGCAGGTCGCTTCGGGGGGTTACCAGCGTTTGGTTTTAATGTTGTGCACATGGGCGTGCTGGCCGGCCTTGATGCTGGCAACGACCTTGCCCATATCGATGCCGTACTTCAGCACCGTGTCGCCGACAGCCATGTCCTTGAGGGCCACCTTGTGGCCGATCGGGATGTCCTGCTGCGCCTGCACATTGATCATGCGGTCTTCGTCCATGATCCAGCCGGTCATGGCGGTTCCCGCTTTCACACCTTCCACCACCACGACGGCCACGGTGTCTTTGGCGTCATGCAATACAAAATGAATCATGGGGATCTCCGAGTGGCCTGAGTTAAATCGAGTTGCCAGTTTTAGGGGCCGGCAACACCTTGTCAATCAACTCATATATATGACTTGTACGACTGCCCTATCGGTGTTTCAATGGCGGCCGTGAATGTCAAAAACACATCGGCTTCATTGCGTCCCTTGATGAGTGAAGAGGCCATGCCGCTTTATCGCCAGGTCAAGCGCGAGTTGCAAAAACTCATCGAAGCCGGGCACTATGGCCCGGGTAAACCCCTGCCCAGCGAAGCGGATATTGCGGCGGGCCTGCGGGTCAGCATAGGCACCCTGCGCCATGCCGTTGACGAGCTGGTACACGAGCACGTGCTGGTGCGGCGGCAAGGCAAGGGAACCTTTGTCGCGCCGCACAACAATGCCCGCTTCATGTTCCAGTTTTTCCATGTGGAGCCGCACTGGAATTTCGGTGACGACGATGCAGCGCGCGACCGCGACTACCCGGAAATTGACTGCGTTGCTTTTGGGCGTGAGCGGGCCACGGAGCATGAAGCCGCCGCGTTGCGCATCAAGCCGGGTGAGCCCGTGTTCAGGGCGGAAAACCGCCTCGCCCTGCAGGGCCGCGTTGTCATGCATGACCAGCTGTCGATTCCGGCGGCGCTCTTTCGCAATCTCACCGAAAAGCGTTTTGTGGAACGGCCCGGCACGATCTATGCGCTCTACCAGACCGACTTTGGCATCACCGTGCTGCGGGCACAGGAGCGCGCACGCGCCGCAGCGGCCGACCGGACCCATGCGCGCCTGCTCGGGCTGGCAGTGGGCTCTCCGGTGATGGAGGTGCATCGGCTGGCACTGACGTTCGGGGACAAGCCCGTGGAATACCGGCTCTCCACCATCAACACCCAGGCACACGACTATGTCAGCGTGCTGTCCAAGAAGGCCTGAACATGGACCTTGATCTGGACTTGAATGCGGTGCTGGAGAAAACGCGGCTCGCAGGCATGGAGGCTGCCGCCCGCATCCGGAAAGCGCAGGCTGAATTGCAACCTGCAGATGTCCGCCAGAAGGCACCGGGTGACTGGGTCACGCGCTTTGACCGTGAAGTGGAAGAAGGCTTGCGCAGCGCATTGCTGCAAGCCTTGCCGCACAGCAGCTTTGTCGGCGAAGAAGGCGGCGGCGAATTGACGGAGAAGCCCACCTGGCTGGTCGACCCGATTGATGGCACGGCAAACTTTGCCCGCGGCTATCCCCAGTTCGCGGTATCGATAGCACTGTGTGTAGACCGGCAGCCGGTGCTGGGTGTGATTGTGGATCCGTCACGTCAAGAAATTTTTACCGCGGCATTGGGCCTGGGTGCCCGCCTGAATGGGGAGCGCCTGGCATGCGCCGCCGCGCGCCCTGCAGGGCAATGCCTGGTTTCGACGGTGTTTCCCAAACCGGATGCGCCCTTCATGGACGATTACCTCCGTGAATTTGGCCGCGTGCTGAAGACCTACGGGCAGGTTCGAAGAAGCGGCTCCATGGCGCTGGAACTGGCCTATGTGGCTGCGGGCAGGGCCGATGCCTTCTGGGAGCGCGGCATGGGCGCATGGGACGCGGCGGCCGGGGCGGTGCTGCTGCGCGAGGCCGGTGCCACGATGCAGGCCGTGGACGGGTTGCCTCTGCTGCAAAGCCAGATGCTGGTGGCGGGAAGCCCCACCGGCGCGGCATTGCTGGAAAAAGTCCTCAGCCATCACCCCGGCGGTCAAGATTCTTCGCCCCATTCGTCCCCTATTTCTGTCTGATACCTCCATGATTCTCAAATGGCGCCTGGCGCTGGTTTCCCACTTTCCCGGTGTGCTCGTGTGCATGGTGATTGCGCTGGCCGCGACTTTTATTTCCGAGCACTATGGCGGTCCCCAGTTGCTCTATGCCTTGCTGATCGGCCTGGCATTTCATTTTCTCAACAGCCATCCCAAGGCGGCCAAAGGCATCGGCTTTTGCGGCCGTGTGGTGCTGCGCGTGGGTGTGGCATTGCTGGGCGCCCGCATCACGTTTGCACAAGTCGCCCAGTTGGGTGCTGAAACCGCGGTGGTCATTGTGCTGGCCGTGGTGTTGACGATTTTGCTGGGCGTGCTGCTGGCGCGCTGGCTGAAATGCTCGCGCGATGAAGGCCTGCTGTCGGGCAGCGCCGTGGCCATTTGTGGGGCGTCGGCGGCGCTGGCCGTGTCTTCCGTGCTGCCCCAGACGAAAGAAAACGAACGCTTCACGCTACTGGCCGTGGTCGGCGTCACCGTGCTGTCGACGCTGGCGATGGTGGTCTACCCTTTCAGCCTGCAGGCGATCGGGCTGCTGCCGGGGCAGGCCGGTATTGTGCTGGGAGGCTCGATCCATGATGTGGCGCAGGTGGTGGCGGCCGGCATGATGCTCGGTCCGCAGGCGGGCGACACGGCCACGGTGGTCAAGCTGTTTCGCGTCATGATGCTGATGCCCATCGTGCTGCTGGTCGCCGTGCTCTACCGCAACCACCCGGCCGTCAAGGTGCCGGAAACAGAAGTGCCGCTGGTGCCGGGCTTCCTGATCGCGTTTGTGGTGCTGGTCATGTTGGCCAGTGCCGGACTTATTGCGGCGCCCGTGGTTCAACTGGCCAGTGATGCGTCGCGATGGATGCTGGTAACGGCGATTGCCGCTGCAGGCGTGAAAACCAGCTTTGAAGACTTGCTCAAGCTGGGCTGGAAGCCCGTGGCCCTGTTGCTGGTGGAGACCGTTTTTATCGTGGCCTTTGTGGTGATCTCGGTGCTGATGCTGAAGCTCGGAGTGCCCTGAGCGGCAAGCGGCGAACCCGCTGGCTCAACCCAACTCAACCCAGTAAAGCCTGCGCAAATTCACGCGCGTTGAAGGTTTCCAGGTCTTCCAGCTGCTCGCCTACGCCGATGAAATAAACCGACACCGGGCGCAGCGTGGGTGCGGCCAGGGCACGTTCACGGGCCCACAGCGCAATGGCCGCCAGAACGCCACCTTTGGCCGTGCCGTCCAGCTTGGTCACGATGAGGCCGGTCAGCTGCAATGTGTCGTCAAAGGCCTTGACCTGGGCCAATGCGTTTTGCCCGGTGTTGCCGTCAATGACCAGCAGCACCTCGTGCGGTGCCGTGGCATCTGCCTTCTGCACCACGCGCTTGATCTTGCGCAACTCCTCCATCAGGTGCAGCTGCGTCGGCAGGCGGCCGGCTGTGTCGACCAGCACCACGTCCTTGCCGCGCGCCTTGCCGGCGCTCACGGCATCGAAGCTCACTGCGGCGGGATCGCCACCTTCCTGGCTGACGATCTCGACCGTGTTGCGGTCTGCCCAGACGCTAAGCTGCTCGCGCGCTGCGGCGCGAAAGGTGTCAGCCGCCGCCAGCAGCACTGAAGCGCCTTCGGTGGCCAAATGCCGCGTAAGCTTTCCGATGGAGGTGGTCTTGCCGGCGCCGTTGACGCCGGTCACCATGATCACGGTGGGCTGGTATTGGCCGATCACGAGAGGCTGCTCCAGCGGCTTGAGCAGTTGCGTGATCGATTCCACCAGTGCGTTCTTGACCGCCACGGGATGCGTCATGCCGCCTTCGCGTACCCGGCGCTTGACGTCGGCCAGCAGGTGTTCGGTGGCCTTGCTGCCGGCGTCGGCCATCAGCAGCGCGGTTTCCAGGTCCTCGTAAAGTGCATCGTCGATGCGGCTGCCGGTAAAAACCGTCGAGATGCTGGAGCCCGTCTTGCGCAGGCCCGCTTGCAGCTTGTTGATCCAGCGTTCGCGTTCCGGCGCCACTGCGCCAGGAACCGGCATGGCGATCGGGGTGACCAGCGCACTGCCAATCAATCCACCGCCAGCAGGAACCGGCGCGGGCGTGGGAATCACCGGGGCCGGGGCGGATGCGCCGGCTGCGGAAGACGCATCGGGTGCAGAAGGCGCCGGTGGGGCAGGAGGAGGGGATTTTTTCTTGAAAAAACTGAACATTCGGTATGCTTGTGAGTCCTAGTGGGCAGTTACACAGCTGCCGGACGGCGTGCAGCGCCACACAGCTATTCTATGAAACACCCCAAGCCAGCCCTTTTGACGCCCTCAGTACCCCTCACATCCACAATCTTTACGGCCTGGTGGCGGTGGCCTGCCGCAGTGCTGGCACTGTGCATGGGCACGGCCGCCCTTGCGCAGACCCCCGTGCCTGCGCCGGTTGAGCAGTTCACCTTGGCCAACGGCCTCACGGTCATCGTCAAGCCGGACCACCGCGCGCCCACCGTGGCCCACATGCTGTGGGTGCGCGTGGGTTCCATGGACGAGGTCGACGGCACGTCGGGCGTGGCCCATGTGCTGGAGCACATGATGTTCAAGGGAACGGCGAAGGTCAAACCGGGCGAGTTTTCAAAGCGCATCGCTGCCCTGGGCGGGCGCGACAATGCGTTCACCGGCCGCGACAACACGGCCTACCACCAGCAGATCCCGGCCGGCAAGCTTGAGGACGTCATGCGCCTGGAGGCTGACCGTTTCGCGGGCAATCAGTGGGCAGACGATGAATTCAAGCGCGAGATCGAGGTCGTCAAGGAAGAGCGCCGCCTGCGTACCGAAGATTCGCCGCGCGCCATGCTGTACGAACAGATGACCGCGATGACGTTTACCGCCTCGCCCTACCGGCGCCCGGTGGTTGGCTGGATGAGCGACATTGAGGCCATGACGCCTGCCGATGCGCGCGATTTTTACCGCCGCTGGTATGTGCCTGCCAATGCCGCCGTGGTGATTGCCGGTGATGTGGACGTTGCCCAGGTCAAAAAACTGGCTGAAAAATACTATGGCGGCATTGCGGCGCGCGCCGTCCCGGTGCGCAAGCCGCGCGCCGAGCCCGTGCAAGCCGGTGCGCGCCGCATGGACTTCAAGGCGCCGGCCAGCCAGGCGTACGTCAGCATGGTCTTCAAGGTGCCCAAACTGGAACCGGCAGACCTGGCCGCACCAGCCGCCGGCGCCAGCCGCGACGCGCTGGCCCTGACGGTGCTGGCTGCCGTGCTGGACGGCTACAGCGGTGCCAGGCTGGACCGCGCGCTGGTGCAGCAGTCCCGGGTGGCCGACAGCGCTGGTGCATCCAATGGTTTGATGGGCCGGGGCCCGCAGCTCTTTTCGCTCGACGGTGTGCCCGCTGACGGCAAAACGGCGCAGCAGGTGGCCGACGCGCTGCGCGAGCAGGTGGCCAAGGTGGCACGCGAAGGCGTGAGCGAGGCTGAGCTGAACCGCGTCAAGACGCAGTGGGTGGCCAGCGAGACCTACAAGCTCGACTCGGTCTTCAACCAGGCGCGCGAGCTCGGTTCCCAGTGGGTGCAGGGCCTGCCGCTGGATGCCAGCGAACGCATCATTGCTGCCCTGCGCAGCATCACCGGCCCCGAGGTGCAGGCGGTAGCCGCGAAATATTTTGGCGACGACCAGATGACGATGGCGACGCTGCTGCCGCAGCCGCTGGACCCGAACCGCAAGCCGCGCCAGGGCAATATGCCCGCCGGCGACCTGCAGCATTGAGCTGTAACCCTGTATCCGGAAATGATGTTGTACCCATGATTGCTATAAAAACGATAGCTGCTTGCGCTCATAAGGCGGGGGCTGCAGGCCTTTTTGGCTTGTTTTTTCACTCGCTGGCGCTGGCCGCCCTGCCGATCCAGCACTGGACGCAGCCCAATGGCGCCAAGGTCTACCTGGTTGAAAGCCCGGCAATTGCCATGCTGGACGTGCAGATCGACCTGGACGCCGGCAACCGGCGCGATCCTGCCGACAAGGCCGGGCTGGCCAGCATGATGGCCGGCTTGCTGGAGAAGGGTGTCGCTGCTAAAAATGGCGCCCCGGCGCTTGACGAAAACGCCCTCAGCGAAGCCTGGGCCGATCTGGGCGCGCAGTTCGGCGCCGGCACCACCTCTGACCGCCTGAGCTTTTCGCTGCGCACCCTGACCGACCCGGCGCTGCTCGACAAAGCCGCGGCGCTGGCCGCCCGCGAGATCGCCGAGCCGGCTTTTCCCGAAGCCGTGTGGCAACGCGAACGCGCGCGCCTGCAGGCCTCGATCCGCGAGTCCTACACCCGCCCGGCCAGCGTGGCCGGCCGCGCCTACACGCCGGCGGTGTACGGCACGCATCCCTACGGCTATGAAGTCACGGAAGAAAGCCTGGCGCGTATCAGTGTGGGTGACATGCGCGCCGCGCACGCCACCGGTGTGACGGCTTGCCGTGCGCGCATCAGCATGGTGGGCGCGGTGACGCGCGCGCAGGCCGATGCCATCGCCGCGAAATTGCTGGCGCGCCTGCCGCAGGTCGCTTGCGCCAGCCTGCCGCCGCTGCCAGCCGTTGCCGAGGTGGAGCCGCTGACAGGGCCGGTTGAAAAGCGCATCCCCTTTGCCTCCGCGCAGGCGCAGGTACTGATCGGCCAGCCGGGCTACAAACGCGCGGACCCGGACTACTTTGCCCTGACGGTGGGCAATTACATCCTGGGGGGCGGCGGTTTCGTGTCGCGCCTGGCAAACGAAGTGCGTGAAAAGCGCGGCCTGACGTATGGCGTGTCGAGTTATTTCTCACCCGCCTTGCATGCGGGCGCCTTCACCATCAGCATGCAGACCCGGCCCGACCAGGCTGCGCAGGCCGTGGACCTGGTGCGCAAGGTGGTGGCTGACTTTGTCGCCAATGGTCCGCTTGAGACCGAGCTCAAAGCGGCGAAAGACAACCTGGTCGGCGGCTTTGCCCTGCGCATTGACAGCAACCGCAAGCTCCTTGACAACGTATCGAGCATCGCCTGGAACGACCTGCCACTCAACTATCTGGACACCTGGACGCAGCAGGTCGACAAAGTCACGGTGGCAGACATCAAGGCGGCTTTTGCGCGCAAGCTCCAGCCTGAAAAAATGGTTACGGTTATCCTTGGCGCCGCACCATGAAGTACACACCTGCTCCCACCCCCAATCCGGCTGCCACCCCAAAACCGCGAGCCAAAAGCGGCAAGGTGGTTGGTCGCAAGACCGTACCGCCAGGTGAAATCCGCATCATCGGCGGCTTGTACAAACGCACCAAGCTGCCGGTGCCCAACAAGCCGGGCCTGCGGCCTACGCCTGACCGCGTCCGCGAAACCCTTTTCAACTGGCTCGGCCAGGACCTGACGGGCTGGCGCTGCATCGACGTGTTTGCCGGCACCGGCGCGCTGGGCTTTGAGGCCGCCTCACGCGGCGCCGCCGACGTGCTGCTGTGCGAGCAGGACCCATCGCTGGCGCTGCAGCTCAAGACCGTGCAGGCCAAACTCAAGGCCGACATGTGCCGCATCGAGCGGGGCGACGGGCTGAGCGCCCTGAAGCGCGTTGCGCCCGGCAGCCTGCAGCTGGTGCTGCTGGACCCGCCGTTTGAGTCGACCCTGTTTGAGTCCACCCTCAAAGCCGCGGCCCAGGCCATCGGCCCGACCGGCGTGGTCTACCTGGAAGCCCCCAAGCCTTGGAGCGACGAAGAATTGGCGCCGCTGGGCCTGCAGGTGCACCGCAGTGGCAAGGCCGGCGCCGTGCATTTTCATTTGCTGGCCGGGCTGGGCACCTTGGCGGACTGAAGAGCCTCTGGCCTTCGCCAGCCTTGCCTGCCTCGTGGGTACAGCGGCACCCACGACGGCAAAAAGGTCAGGGCGGGCATAATTCCCTCTATGGCCACCCCGCGCATCGCTGTTTATTCCGGCACGTTTGACCCGTTCACGCTGGGCCACGACGACGTGGTGCGCCGTGCCGGGGCGCTCTTTGATCAGGTCGTCATAGCGGTAGCTACCGCTCACCACAAGAAAACGCTGTTTTCGCTGGAAGCGCGTGTGGCACAGGTGCAAGTCGCCACCCATGGCATCGCCGGCGTCACGGTGCTACCGTTTGACGGCCTGATCATGGATTTTTGCGCCGCGCAAAGGGCCTCGGCCGTGGTGCGCGGCATCCGCAATATCACCGACTTTGACTACGAAGCGCAGATGGCGGCCATGAATCGCAAGCTACGCCCTGAGGTGGAAACCGTGTTCCTGCTGCCCGATGCGCCGGTGCAATGCATCAGCAGCACGCTGGTGCGCGAAATCAGCAAGCTGGGCGGCGACGTCGGCCAGATGGTGAGCCCGGCCGTGGCGGCTGCCCTGGCGGCGGCGCATCACGCCGCCAAGACGGTCAAGGGGAGCTGACATGGCCCTGATGATCACCGACGAATGCATCAACTGCGACGTCTGCGAGCCTGAATGCCCCAACCAGGCAATCTACCTGGGCAAGGAAATCTACGAAATCGACCCGCACAAATGCACCGAATGCGTGGGCCATTTCGATGAGCCGCAGTGCGTGCAGGTCTGCCCGGTGGCCTGCATTCCGCTGAACCCGCAGTACATCGAAACGCGGGAAACACTGTGGGAAAAATACCAGCGGCTGCAAGCCATCATCCCGGTCGTCACGGCCCGGTGAATTGATCCCATCGGGGATGTGGTTTTTCGGGCCTGGCGCGGTCCCGATAGCCAAAATTGATAGTCAAACGGGTTCGCAGGCCAACAGGGACGGGCGCAAGCTGCTATAAAAATAATAGCGCTGCGTCTTGCGCGCGCTGTGCCCGGAGTGGCTGGATGTCAGTCTTCGGTATCCACCTTGCGCGGCGGTTTGGGCCGCGGCGGCGTGCTGGTGTGAATCATCATCGTGGCTTTTTCCATTTCACCCTTGAGCAGTTCCGGCACAGCCTTGATACAGCGCGTGATGCAATCTTCAATCGCCACGCGGTGTTCTTGCGACGGCTTTTTCAGCACCCAGTTGATGACCTCGGCCTTGACGCCCGGATGGCCCACGCCGATGCGCAGCCGCCAGTAATCGGGCGTGCCCAATTGCGCGTGGATGTCGCGCAGACCGTTGTGCCCGGCGTGGCTGCCGCTGAACTTGAGCTTGACCTGACCGGGCACGATGTCCATTTCATCGTGCGCCACCAGCACCTCTTCCGGTGCCACCTTGAAAAAGCGCGCCAAGGCGGCCACGGACTTGCCCGACACGTTCATGAAGGTCAGCGGCTTGAGCAGCCAGACGTTCTGGCCGTTCACCGTGAGGCGGGCCACCTGGCCGTGGTAGCTCTTGTCCAGGCTCAGCGGGGCCTTGAGTTCGCGCGATAGGGCGTCAATCCACCAGAAGCCGGCGTTGTGGCGTGTGGCTTCGTATTCGGGGCCGGGATTGCCCAGGCCAACAAAAAGTTTGATCATTTGGAAATTTCCATCGCCCAATTCTAGGGGGGCGCGGGGTCTTGGGCTTTTGCAGGCCCGCGGTTCGGGGCCGGTATGGGCCCACCAAGAAAAACGGCCCTTGTCCTGCAGGAGGACAAGGGCCGTGAGCCTTTTCAGGCCTGCGCGGGAAGTGAATTACTTCTTGGCGGCAGGCTTGGCAGCGTCGGCCTTGGCACCGGCTTTGGCTTCCTTGGCGGCGGCGGCTTTAGCGGCTTTCGGATCCACCGGTGCGGCTGCTGCTGCAGCTGCTGCGGCATCGGCCTCGGCTTCTTCGGACACGGCGGACACGGACACCAGCACAGGATTTTCCTGGCCCTTGGCGACAAACTTCACACCCTTTGGCAGCGTGATGTCCTTGATGTGCAGCGGCGAGCCCTTTTTCAGGCCAGTCAGGTCGACGGCGATGAATTCGGGGATGTCGGACGGGAAGCACGAAACGGTCAGCTCGGTGATCACGTGGTTGACCAGGCAGTTTTCGGTCTTGACGGCCGGCGACTCTTCTTCACCGCTGTAGTGCACAGGCACTTTCACGGTCATCTTGGTCTTGGCTTCCACGCGCTGGAAGTCGATGTGCAGGATCTGCTGTTTGTACGGGTGCATTTGCAGGTCGCGCAGCAGAACCTTGTGTTCTTTGCCGGCCAGTTCCATCTCGAGGATGGAAGCATGGAAAGCTTCTTTCTTGATGGCGTGAAACAACGCGTTGTGATCGAGTTCGATCAACAAGGGTTGGCCGGTACCACCATAAACAATACCGGGCGTACGGCCGGTGATGCGGAGACGGCGGCTCGCACCCGTGCCCTGCTTTGCGCGCTCAAAAGCGACGAATTTCATAATTAACTCCAATAAAGAACGGACCGCGACCAGTCTCGTTCTGGTTTAAGGCTGTTGCCTTGAATGGCTGCTTTTGCCTCGTGGCGGACACCACGAAACGAGGGCAGCACCCTTTTTGTTTCAGATCAGAACAGGTTGTCCTGGTCCGAAAACAAACTCATGACCGACTCTCCCTTGGCGATGCGCTGAATGGTTTCAGCGATCAGCGGCGCCACGGAGAGCTGGCGAATTTTTGTGCAACCCACGGCATTGGGGCTCAACGGAATGGTGTTGGTAATCACCACCTCATCGAGTGCATCGCCCTGGGCAATGCGGTCAATGGCCGGGCCCGAAAAAATCGGGTGGGTGCAATATGCGTAAACTTTCTTGGCGCCGCGCTCTTTCAGCACTTCAGCCGCCTTCACCAGCGTTCCTGCCGTGTCGATCATGTCGTCCATGATCACGCAGTTGCGGCCTTCGATGTCGCCGATCACGTGCATCACTTCCGACACGTTCGCTTTGGGGCGGCGTTTGTCGATGATGGCCATGTCGCAGCCCAGCTGCTTGGCCAGCGCCCGGGCACGCACCACGCCGCCCACATCGGGCGACACGACCATCAGGTCGGCGTAATTCTTCTGGCGCAAATCACCCAGCAGCACCGGCGACGCATAAATGTTGTCGACCGGAATGTCAAAAAAGCCCTGAATCTGGTCGGCATGCAGATCCATCGTCAAAACACGCGACACGCCCACGGCCTGCAGCATGTTGGCCACCACCTTGGCCGTGATCGGCACCCGCGCCGAACGCGGGCGGCGGTCTTGCCGGGCATAGCCGAAATACGGGATCACCGCGGCGATGCGCTCGGCCGAAGCCCGTTTCAGCGCATCGACCATGATGAGCAGTTCCATCAGGTTGTCGTTGGTCGGTGCGCAGGTTGACTGCACCACAAACACATCACGCGCCCGGACGTTCTGCTGGATCTCGACGGTGACTTCGCCATCCGAAAAGCGGCCGACATGGGCTGCACCCAGTGAAATGCCCAGGTGCTGGGCGATCTCGGAGGCCATGCTCGGATTGGCATTGCCGGTGAAAACCATGAAATCGGGATGGTGCGTTTGCATGTGGGGCCCAGCTGCAAGGACTTGACGTGGCTGAAATTTTTATCGAAGCAAAATACGCACAGGGACAACACGTTGCAACGGGGGCTTGGCAGTGAGCGCCGCTTGCTTGCCGTGTTTCCAAAAACACACAGACCCGCTGATACACATCACACGGGTCTGTCAGGAGTCACACGGGCCCGCGCCGGGCGGGTCCGCAACGCCGGGGCTAGAGCCCTCGGCGTGAAATTTGGCAGGGGTGGAAGGATTCGAACCTGCGAATGCCGGAATCAAAATCCGGTGCCTTAACCAGCTTGGCGACACCCCTACACAGGACAGTTGTTGTTGCCAACAACAGACCTATAAACTTTTTCATTTAGGTCGCTTGAAAACGCATTTCAAAGAGCGGCTATTTTACCAACCGGCCAGAGGATGCGCCTCCAAATTGCTGCATGTTCGAACTTTCCAGCCATCAGGCAAGCCTGAAAGATCCGTCAAATCCGTGCCATGCGGCAATTGCGCAAATACAGCACTTCCGGAGCCGGTCATGCGCCCTTGAAGATGTTTCGTTTTCAGCCAATCGAGCGATTGGCCAATTTGCGGACACATCTCCTGCGCTACCGGCTGCAAGTCGTTGCGGCCGAATCCGAAATCAACCGATCTCAAAGGGCCTTCAGCATTTGCAGCAAAGCCTTGGATTGTAGCAGTTTCTGTGTCGCGTTTGAGCCCGGGCGCGCTGAAAATTCCCGGTGTTGAGACCCCGGCGGGGGGCTTGACCACCACAAAACGTGCTGGCGGCAAGGCCAGGGGCGTGATTTTTTCACCGACGCCTTCTACCCAGGCGTGGCCGCCAGACAAGAAAAAGGGCACATCGGCCCCCAGCGACAACGCAAGGGCCTGCAGGGTGGAGGCGGGCAGGCGTACGCCCCAAAGCCGCTGCAATGCCAGCAGGCAACTGGCCGCGTCGGACGACCCTCCGCCCATGCCGGCTTGCGCGGGAATGCTTTTTTTCAGGCCGATGTGAACGCCCAACGGTGTGCCGCAGGCTGCCTGCAGCGCCCGGGCGGCGCGCACGCAAAGGTCCTCGGCGGGCAACATCTCGGATTCACCACTGCTGCGGGTATCGCCTTCGCAGAGATCTTCCCGGGTGATCCGGCCATCGGCGCGCAGCTCGAAGTGCAGCGTGTCGCACCAGTCGATGAGCATGAACACCGATTGCAGCAGATGAAAACCATCAGGCCGGCGCCCGGTAATGTGCAGGAAGAGATTCAGTTTGGCGGGCGCCGACACGTCATACAGGGCCTTGAGCGGCTGCGCGGCGTTCGAAGCGGGGGCAGGATGCGTCGTCATGGCTGAGGCGCCCGTGGCGCAAAAGGCGTTAGAAAGGAAGAGGGTTGTACATGAGGGCCGGCGATCCGGACGAGCCCCTGGTTTTTATTGGTCCAGCACCACGCGCAGGTCGGCTGGTGGCGCAGGCTGTACCCGCCTGGCCGTGATGCGGCCTTCGGCGTAACGCGAGAGATCTGCCGTCCAGCCGCTGACGCTGGCGTTATCACCCTGCAGCCAGGCAAACAGCGCGGTGACCGGAACGGCCGCGCCTGTGGCCTGGGCCATCAGCTCGTCCACCGACGAAAACCGCTGGACCTTGCCGCCGCCTGAATCCAGTACCGCTTCACCGGGTGACCAGCGAAGCACGCCCAGCACGCTGCCCAGGGGGCTGATCAGCGAAAGTTCGCCTCGCTCTGGGGTGCCTTTGAGTTCAAAGCTGGCCGAAAAAGACTGCACGGGCTCGCTTTGAACCTGCAGGCTGATGCGGCCGGTCCGCAGGCCAGTTTGCATGTCATTTATGCCTGTAGCCCTTGATGGCTGTGCGCAACCAGCTATCAAAAAAGGAGCAAAAATGCACGTGAGAATGAGGCCCAGACGCGCCAGGCGCAGCCTGGCCAAGTGCTGGCGCAGGGCCAGCGGCAGAATCAGCATGCTTGTCACAGTTTCACGCGCAGGCGCTTCAGCGTTTCGAGCAGGGTTTCGTTCTCGGGGTTCAGCAGGCGGCCTTCTTTCCAGATGGCCACCGCGCGCTCGCGTTGACCCGCGCTCCAGAGTACCTCGCCGAAGTGCGCTGCAATTTCAGCATCAGGCTTGGCCTTGTAAGCGGCTTCAAAGATCTGGATGGCTTCGGTGTTGTTGCCCATGCGGAACTCGACCCATCCCAGGCTGTCCTTGATGAAGGGGTCGGACGGGGCGTACTCAAGCGCCTTGCGGATCAGGTCGCGCGCCTCCGGCAGGCGCACGCTGCGATCCGCGAATGAATAGCCCAAAGCGTTATAGGCATGGTGGTAGTCGGGCTTGAGCTGGATGACGCGCCGCAGCAGACGCTCCATTTCGTCCATGGCACCAAGCTTTTCCGCCATCATGGCCTGGTCGTACAGGAGCTCGGTTTCGTCGGGGGTTTTCGCCAGTGCCTGTGCCAGCAGGTCATGGGCCAACTGGTATTGCTTGAAGTCGCGCAGCAGGCCCACTTCAGCGTTCAGTTTCAGCCTCGCATCTGCGGCATTGCGTTCGGGCAACTTGCGGATCAGTTGGCGGCCTTCTTCGAGCTTGCCCTGGCTGGCCAGAATGGAGGCGCGCCGGGTTTGTGCCTGCGTCAGGTCGGCAGAGCTTTCAATCTTGGCGAGCCAGCTTTCCGCCGCTGCGTAGTCTTTGCGTTTTTCTGCCAGCTGCGAGAGGGAAAGGTAGGCCTGGGCCAGGCCGCGGTTGCGTTCGCCTTCAGCGGTTTGCCGCTGTGCCAGGGCGACGTAGCGTTCCAGCGAGGTCTGTGCCTGCGCCAGCTGGTTGTCCTGGAGCTGCAGGGAACCCAGCACCAACCACCCCTCCGGAAGCTCAGGCTTTTCGCGCGTGACCACCTGCAGCTGCGCGGCAGCTTCAGCGTAGCGCTGGGCATCCAGCAACGCGCGCGCATAGGCCATTCGGACTTCGGGCAAGGCTTTGGCGTTGCCGTCAAAGTACTTGCGAACCAGGGTTTCAGCCTCGGGCTGTTTGGGGTCCATCAATTCGAGCGCGACAAGGGCCGGGCCCTCGGAAAATGGGCTCGCCGCCTGTGCGCGTTTGGCGGCCGCCAGCGCGCCGTTGCTGTCACCGGCAGCCAGGCGCATGCGCCCCACGGTGGTCCAGGCAGGACTGGCCGTCGCCGGAGTGTTCAGGTAGACCGCCAGCGCATCTTCCACCACCGTGCTGGCGAGTTTTTTGTCGGGTACGCGGGCATAAATCCGGGGTATTGCGGTCAGTACCGAGGCGCGTTCCTCCTCTGGCGCCAGCCGGACTTCGCTCTGGAGGGGATCGACTGTGCCGGAAATCTGGTTGAGTGCCACCAGGATCTGCAGGACATAGCGGTTGGCTTCGCGCGAGGCGGGTTGTTCGGCCTTCCAGGCGCGGGCTGCCTGCAATGCTGCATCCCCGGAGCGGGACTGCAGGGCGATGTCTGTGGCACGTTGGTAAAGCTGCGCATCGCCGGTCTTGCGGGCAGCGTCCAGCATGAGGGCAAAGCCCGCCGCAGGCTCTCCTTCCTGCAGTGTCATTTCTCCCACCAACAGCTGGTAGAAAAGCGCCCCGTCCAGAGAGGAGGACGGTGTGGCTTCCTGCGCGGCTTTGGCCTCAACGAGCGTCGAAGGCGCGGCCAGCAGTGGCTCGGTGGTCTGTGCCAGGACCAGGGGAGCAGCGAGACAGAGGCCGCTGATGGCAAGGCCAATTTTTTTCTTCATCGAACCATGATAATTGAAGCCCCAGGGCCGCGCTGCCGCTTTACCCGCAGTCCCTGACATATGTGTCCGTTGTGGCGCGGCCTCGGCTGTCTTCTTGCGCAAAACGCCAGCGCCCTTATCTGTAAACCTATGCCTGAACTGCCAGAAGTTGAAGTCACCCGCCTGAGCTTTGCGGACCGAATTGCCGGCGCCAGCATTGAACATGTACAGATGGGCAAGCCCTTACGTTGGCCGCTGGGCTGCCTGCCGAACCGGCTGGTCGACCTGAAGGTGCTGGCGGTCCGTCGCCGCGGAAAATACCTTTTGGTGGACCTGAGCAGCGGTTTGTTGATGATTCACCTCGGAATGTCGGGCAGTGTCAGCTTTGGTAACGGCCTTGCCCCGCCCGGCAAACACGACCACTTCGAGATGGTCACCAGCCTTGGCACCTTGCGTTTGAATGACCCGCGCCGATTTGGTGCGGTGGTGTATGCCAGCCATGAAAACGACCCGGTGGCCCAGAAACTGCTGGGCCGGTTGGGCGTCGAGCCGCTGAGCGATGCTTTTGATGCGGCAAGCTTCCACCAGGCGCTGAAACTGCGGCAAACCGCGATCAAGCAGGTGCTGCTGGGCGGTGAGGCCGTGGTGGGTGTAGGCAATATTTATGCGTCTGAAGCCCTATTCCTGGCGGGGATCCGGCCCACCACCCTCGCGAGCCGAGTGAGTAAACCACGCGCGGCCCTGCTACACGGGGCGATTCGCCAGGTATTGGCGCAGGCGGTTACAAAGGGTGGCAGTACCTTGAGGGATTTTTCCAACGCGCAGGGGGAGTCGGGCTATTTCCAGCTCGAAGCCATGGTTTACGACCGCGCGGGGTTGCCATGCCGGGTCTGCGCCACCCCCGTGAAAACCATCCGCCAGGGGCAGCGATCCACTTTTTACTGTGCGAATTGCCAGAAACCTTGATTCCGTAGACGCGCCAATGGTTCTTTCGGGTTGGCGATGCTATATTGACCGACACACTTTACGGAAGACCGATGTCTTTTAACGAACAATTTGACCAGCACGGCACGTGGCGGCGCGAGTTTGCCTTGCGCCTGAAGCTGCTTGCAGAGTGGATGAAAGACCATGACCTGCTGGACGCCGCGGTCGAGGAACGCTTGCAGCGGCTCGAGTCGCAGGTACGTTCCGACAAAGTCATGGTGGCCTTTGTGGCGGAATTCTCGCGCGGCAAGTCCGAGCTGATCAACGCGATCTTTTTTGCCGGCTATGGCCGCCGCATCATGCCGGCAAGCGCTGGCCGCACCACCATGTGCCCGACCGAACTGGGCTATGACGCAGATGTACCGCCATGCCTGCGCCTCCTGCCCATCGAGACGCGCCTGCAGAAGCAGGCCCTCATGGAATGGCGCGCAGTGCCCGAAAAATGGACGCGGGTCGACCTCGACGTGAATGACCCGGCGCAGCTCGCCCAGGCGCTGGAAAAAGTCGCCGAAGTCCGGCATGTCACCAAGGACGAAGCCCGTGCGCTCGGCTTCTGGCATGACACCAGCCCCGAAGACAATCCGCTGGCCAGGTCTGACGGACTGGTCGAGGTGCCCAAATGGCGCCATGCCCTCATCAACATTGCGCATCCGCTGCTCAAGCAGGGACTGGTTATCCTGGACACGCCCGGCCTCAATGCCATCGGTGCCGAGCCCGAGCTGACCGTGAGCCTGATCCCGCAGGCCCATGCCGTGGTGTTCATTCTGGCGGCCGACACCGGCGTCACGAAGTCCGATCTGGCAATCTGGCGTGAGCACCTGATCACCGAAGGCGAAGGCTCCGACGCACGCCTGGTGGTGCTGAACAAGATCGACACCCTCTGGGATGCTTTAAGCACGCCGGAGCAGGTCAAGGCGCAGATCGACAGGCAGCGGGCAACCTCAGCCGAAATCCTGGGCCTGCCGGAGAGCCAGGTCATCCCCGTCTCGGCCCAAAAGGGGCTGGTTGCCAAGGTGACGCGCGACAAGGCCTTGCTGGAAGCCAGCCACTTGCCAACGCTGGAACTGGCATTGGCACAGGGCGTGATGGGACAGCGCCAGAAAATCCTGCGCACCGCGGTGGGCGGCGGTATCAGCGAACTCCGGACCGAAGCGGGGCGAGCCATGCACATCCGCCGGCGCGATCTGGCCGAGCAGATGATCGAGTTGCGCGGACTGCGCGGCAAAAATGTTTCGGTCATCAAGCACATGCGCAGCCGTATCGAGCAGGAGCAAGCCGAGTTCGACACCAGCGGCTCAAAGATTCACGCCGTGCGCTCGGTGCACCTTAAATTGCTGCGGGAAGTGTTTAACCTGCTCAGCACCCCGACACTCAAGGCCGAACTGGCGGAGCTGACCCATGCACTCAAGCAGCCGGGCATCAAGCTTGGCGTCAAAAAGGCCTATGGCCAGACTTTTTCTCGCCTGCGTGAGGGATTGCAAAAGTCGCAGGTCATGAGCAGCGAAATCCAGTCCATGTTGACCGCTTCCTTTCGACAGCTAAATGCAGAATTCAGTTTTTCATTGCAGGCGCCCAAAGAGCCGGAGTTCGTCCGTTACGAACGCGACCTGGAACAGATCGAACGCAGCCATCTGCAATACCTCGGCGTTAGCAATGTCCTGAAACTTTCCCAGCCGGAGTTTTCCGAGCGGCTGGTTCGTGCCCTGGCCACACGGCTACGGGTGGTCTACGAATCAGCCCTTGGCGAGGTCGAACTCTGGAACAAGTCCGCCGCATCGCAGCTGGATGCGCAGCTGCGCGAAAGACGCCGCAATTTTGGCCGCAGGCTTGAAGCCATCGAACGCATCCAGCAGGCAGCGTCCGGCCTCGATGAGCGAATCGCTGAAATTGATATCCAGGAACGCGTGCTTGATGAGCTGGATAACAAGCTCACGGAGCTGACATCTCACCTGATGAGTGCGCCAGCGCCCAAAGCACCTGATGGCGCCACTGCCGCGGAAGATTCCGCCGTGCCTGAGGCTGCCTGAACGTTGATGCGGTCGCCCGTTTGCGGGGCTCTGCCGAAGGGGCACTGGCTGTGAAAGAAAAGCCTTCCAGGTCGCTGCAGGCGTTTTCCGGGGAAATCGTGCGCTGGCAAGCGTCGCACGGGCGTAATAGCCTGCCCTGGCAAAACACGCGTGATCCTTACCGCGTGTGGCTGTCTGAAATCATGCTTCAGCAGACCCAGGTCGCGACGGTTCTGGACTACTACGCACGCTTCCTTCAACGCTTCCCGACAGTAAAGGAACTCGCAGCAGCCAGCGAAGACGAGGTGCTGGGGTTATGGAGCGGGTTGGGCTATTACAGTCGTGCACGCAATCTGCACAAGTGCGCCCAGGACGTGATGGCACTGCACGGCGGGCGGTTTCCTGGCACGGCTGAGCAGCTTCAGACCTTGCCCGGCATAGGTCGATCGACGGCCGCAGCCATCGCCTCGTTTTGTTTTGGTGAACGCGTGGCCATTCTGGACGGCAATGTCAAGCGGGTGCTGACGCGGGTGCTGGGTTTTTCCGCTGACCTGGCGCAAAGCGCCAATGAACGGGCGCTGTGGGCCCAAGCTGTGGCGTTGTTGCCCGACCAGGATCTGCCCGACACCATGCCGCGCTACACCCAGGGTTTGATGGACCTTGGCGCCACGATCTGCGCCGGCCGCCAGCCGCAATGCTTGTTATGCCCGGTGCAAAAGCTGTGCCGCGGTTTTGCAGAGGGAAATCCATGCACCTATCCGGTCAAGACAAGAAAGCTCAAACGCACCGCACAAGCGCTGAGCTTGTTGTGGGCGCGAAAGCCTGATGGTTCGGTCTGGCTGGAAAAGCGGTCCAGCAAGGGGATCTGGGGTGGACTTTATTGCCTGCCAGTGTTTGAGAGCGATGACGCGCTGACTGCGGATTTGCCGCCTTCTTTGCGGGAAAGGCTGGACCCTTTACCGGCTTTTGTGCACGTATTGACCCACAAGGATTTGCACCTGTCGCCGTGGATCGCGGGCTTTCGCGCGGAGCAATCCATGCCGAAAGCTGTGGTTTCGCCCGAGCGGCCGGGTGCCTGGTTCGGCCCCGCTGAATGGTCTGCATTGGGCCTGCCTGCGCCGATACGTAAACTGCTGGAGCAGGACGCTTAGGCTTTATTCGCGGTGCTGATGAAGCCTGACTGGCTTCATTGAGTTCAAGCGGCGTCCAGCTCGCGGTGCCGCTTCAGCGTTCGCCACTGCTGGCCAAATGCGGCGGCCAACTCTTCGACCAGGTAGACCGAACGATGCTGGCCACCCGTGCAGCCAATGGCCACTGTCACATAACTGCGGTGGTCGCGCACCAAGGCATGCAGCCAGTGGCTGAGAAATTGTTCAATATGGCGAAACATGTCGGCGACTTCCGGGTGTGCCTTCAAATAACTTGCCACGGGCTCATCGCGCCCGGTCAGGTGGCGCAGTCCTGACTCATAGTGTGGGTTGGGGAGCATGCGCACGTCAAACACATAGTCAGCGTCCAGCGGTACGCCCCGCTTGAAGGCGAAAGATTCGAACACCAGCGTGAGCTGGGTGCTGGGAGCGGAGATCAGCGACTTCACGTAGCCTTGCAACTGCGATGAGCGGATCATGCTGGTGTCGAGCACGTGGGCCTGCTCGCGCATTTCACCTAGCAGCTCGCGCTCCAGTTCTATGGCATCTACCAACGCCCGGTGCTGATCGGACGCATCGATACGTGACAGCGGATGAAGCCTGCGCGTTTCGGAGAAGCGGCGCACCAGTGTCTCGGTATTGGCATCCAGGAAAAGGGACTGCACCGTGACCCCTGACGCACGCAACTGGCGCAGCTGCTGTGGGACCAGGGGTAACGAGACGGCGCTTCGCACATCCATGGCAATGGCGACTTTCTGGGCGCCATGCTGCTGCTCAAGCGCTACGAAGGGCGTCAGCAACTCAGGCGGCAAGTTGTCCACGCAGTAATAACCTGCGTCTTCGAGCGCATGAAGAGCAACCGACTTTCCGGAGCCCGACATGCCGGTGATAAGAACCATTTCCAGCGTAGCCATCACTGTCCCAGCATTTCCTTGGCATGCGCCAGCGTCGTGCCCGAAAGCCGTTCACCGCCCAGCATGCGGGCAATCTCAGCCACACGCTGCTCGCCGTTTACATGGTCTACGGTGCTGATAGTGGTGCCGTTTTCGGCGCGCTTGGCCACCAGCAGGTGTTGGTCGGCGCAGGCCGCCACCTGGGGCAGATGGGTGACTGCCATGACTTGCCGATCCTTGCCCAGCTGCTTCATCAAGCGCCCGACGGTTTCGGCCACAGCACCACCCACGCCTGAATCCACTTCGTCAAATATAAGAGTCTGCGCCTGGCCCAACTGGCTGGTGGTGACGGCAATGGCCAAGGCGATGCGCGACAACTCGCCGCCCGAAGCGACCTTGCCCACGGGACGCGGCGTGCTTCCGCTATGGCCTGCCACCAGGAATTCGGCTTGCTCCAACCCGTGCTGCGCCGGTTGGTCGAGCCTGGAAAGCGCCACGTCGAATTTTCCGCCCTGCATGCCCAGGCCTTGCATGGCCTGTGTGATGGCTTTGGCGAGTTTGGGGGCCGCCTTGCTGCGAGCCTTCGATACTTGACCAGCTTCGTCCAGGTAGGCTGATTTGGCCTGGCCTTCGCTTTTCTCGAGCTGAACCAGATCAGCGGCTTCGTCAAGCTTATGCAGTTCTGCCCGCCAGGAGGCCAGCAACTCAGGCAGTTCGGCCGGCGTGCGCTTGTAGCGCCGAGCCAGACTGACCCACAGCGACAGGCGCTCGTCGAGTTCAGCGAGCCGCTGGGGCTCGAGCTCGGCATGCCTGGCGTAGCCGTTGAGCGAGTGCACCGCATCTTCCATCTGGGCCATCGCGCCATTTAGCACCTCGAGGATTCCCTGAAACTCGGGCTCGATGTGTTGCTGGTCTTGCAGCGAGGTGATGGCGCGTCCGAGCAAGGCTGTAGCGTTTTCGTCGGACTCCTGCAACGCGTTCACGGCCGACTGCACGGCATCGCGGAGTGCCTGTGCGTTTGACAGTCGCCCATGCTGCGAATTCAGTTCATCCCATTCGCCAGGTCCCGGAGCCAGTTTGTCCAGCTCACCGATTTGCCATGCCAGCCGCTCGCGTTCGCGCTGCAGACTGTCTTGTGCCTCGCGTGCATCATTCAGCGTTTTCTGGGCAAGCCGCCACTGCTGCCACAGCCGGGACAATTGCGCGGTAGACACGTCCGCATAGGAATCCAGCAGGCCGCGCACGGCGTCGGGCCGGGTCAAACTTTGCCACGCATGCTGGCCATGAATGTCCACCAGCCGGTCTGCGATGTCCTTGAGTTGAGTGGCTGTCGCTGCGCTGCCATTGATCCAGGCCCTGCTCTTGCCCTGCGCATCTACGGTGCGCCGCAGCAGCAAGGTGTCGCTGCTGCCGAAACCGGCCTGTTCAAGCCAGGACGCCAGGCCGGCGGTGCTGTCAAACTCCGCACTGATTTCACACCGGGCGGCGCCTTCGCGAACCACTCCGGCATCGGCTCTGGCACCCAGCGCGAGCTGCAATGCGTCGATCAGAATGGATTTGCCGGCCCCGGTTTCACCGGTAAGCACCGAGAAACCTTCGGCCAGGTCCAGTTCAAGCTCGTGGACGATGACAAAGTCGCGAAGTGATATGGTTTTAAGGCTCATAACTTGTATTCCGCCCGATCAGGCCACGCCTTCATTCCAGTGCAGTTTTTTCCGCAGCGTGTCGAAATAGCTCCAGCCTTTCGGGTGCAGGAAACGCATTTGATGTTCGGAGCGCCGAACGGAAATGCGGTCCCCGTGCAACAGGCTGGCCAACGACTGCATGTCGAAGTTGGCACTGGCGTCGCGGCCAGAAACGATTTCGATGGTGATTTCGCCGGAGTCCGACAACACGATCGGCCTGTTGGACAAGGTATGCGGTGCAATCGGCGCGAGTACCCAACCGGCGATGGAGGGGTGCAACAAGGGGCCGCCCGCTGAAAGCGCATAAGCTGTGGAACCGGTCGGCGAAGCGATGATGAGGCCGTCAGCGCGCTGGTTGGCCACAAAGCGCCCATCCACTTCCACGCGCAGCTCCACCATGCCGGCCGTTGCTCCGCGGTTGACGACGACGTCATTCATGGCGGTGGCGCTGAAAACGCACCGGCCGTCACGCACGACTTTGGCCTGCATCATCCAGCGGCGATCCTCTTCGTATTCACCCCGTAGCATGGGGATCAGCGTGTTTTGGTAGTCCTCAAAAGCGATGTCGGTGATGAATCCAAGCCGACCCTGGTTAATGCCTACGAGAGGAATGCCGAACTGGGCCAGCAATCGGCCAATGCCAAGCATGGTGCCGTCGCCACCGACAACCAGTGCAAGATCACACTGGGCGCCAATGCCGGCTGCGTCCAGGGTCGGGAATTGGGTCAAGCCGGTGTTGCTTGCGGTGTCTGCCTCGATCGCGACCTCGCAGCCTTGAGTGCCCAAAAAGTGAGCAATTTCCTCCAGGGCGGACCGGGAACCCTGTGCGTGGTACTTGCCGATCAGTGCGACATGGCGAAATTGCGACTTCATCGGCAAATTACATCACAACACAGCGACCGAAGCTTCGTAGAATGGCTCCATGCTTGATGATCGTGCCCGGTTGCTGCTGAAAGCACTCGTTGAACGCTACATTGCCGATGGGCAGCCGGTAGGTTCACGCACGCTCTCAAAGGCCTCAGGTCTCGAGTTGTCTCCAGCCACCATACGCAATGTAATGAGTGATCTGGAGGAGCTCGGCCTGATTGTCAGCCCGCACACCTCGGCCGGCCGCATCCCCACAGCGCGGGGGTACCGGCTCTTTGTCGACACCATGCTGACCACGCAACGTGACACGTTGTCGGCATCAGGTCACATGGGCACGCCTCGCCTGGCGCCCGATCAACCCCAAAAAGTGCTCAGCAATGCGGCGCACATGCTGTCGAGCCTTTCGCAATTTGTGGGTGTCGTCATGGCGCCACGCCGGACTTCGGTGTTTCGCCACATCGAGTTCCTGCGCCTGTCCGAAAAACGTTTTCTGGTGATCATTGTCTCGCCGGACGGCGATGTGCAAAACCGGGTCATCTTCACCGAGGCCGACTACACCCAGTCGCAGCTGGTGGAGGCCGCTAATTTTCTCAACTCGCACTATGCCGGCATGGCCATCGAGGAAGTGCGTGAGCGCCTGAAAAACGAGGTCGAGGCGCTGCGCGGCGAAATCGCCACGCTGATGCAGGCCGCCGTCAAGGTCAGCTCCGAAGCCATCGAATCGCGCGATGAGGTCGTGATCTCCGGTGAGCGCAACCTGCTGGCCGTCAGCGATTTTTCCGGCGACATGGGCAATCTGCGCAAGCTCTTCGACCTTTTCGAGCAAAAAGCGCAGTTGATGCGTTTGCTCGACGTGTCCAGCCGCGCCGAGGGCGTACGCATCTACATAGGCGGCGAAAGCCAGGTCATTCCCTACCAGGAGCTCTCGGTGGTGACCGCACCCTACGAGGTAGACGGCCAGGTGGTGGGCACGCTGGGCGTCATTGGCCCCATGCGCATGCCCTATGAAAAAATGATCCAGATTGTCGATATCACCTCCAAACTGGTCAGCACGGCCCTCAGCCACAGCAAGTAGGGTCTCCGAGACCATTACAATCCCCCTCTTGTGTGGGGCGTTAGCTCAGTTGGTTAGAGCAGAGGACTCATAATCCTTTGGTCGAGTGTTCAAGTCACTCACGCCCTACCATTTTCTTTAACGTTGACAATGGCTTAGGTGGTTTTCGGATTCTGCCGGTGCCGCCGAAACGCTTCATTGCCAGTTTGCCGCCAGTCAGTGCTCTTTTTGTTGCGCTGGAGGGGGCGGACGACGGAATTCAACATCCTATTTTCTAGACAATGCACTGCGTAGTTGCAGCTGCGCAAGAGGCAACACCAGTTCCTCAGCGCGCTGTACCACCGGCGCCAGGCGCCGTTGCTTTTTCTCGCCGTGGTTCTTGGCGATGTCGGCCAGGCGGTGTTCCAGAAACGGGTTGAGCAACCGGTCGCGCAGCTCTTCCAGGTAGAGGCGGGCTGCGGCGCCGCGCCCCTCGGCGTCCAGCACCGGCAGCACCTCGTCCGCCCACACGGTTTCCAGCGGGTTGCGCAGTGCCGACGTGTGCATGGCCTGCATCACCGTCATGTCGGCCGGGCCGCCCAGCAGCTGCCAGCGCTCGGCTAGAAAGGTGTGGCCCAGATTCAGCAGCCAGAGCTTTCGTTGTTCAAAGATGGCAAGGTCGTCAGTCAGCACGATGGCCGGGTGGTTGCAGGGCAGCACCATGCGGTCTTGTTGTTCCAGCGCCCACAGTGCATACGGCTCGGCTACAGCACCTGCGGGCTGCAGCGGAGATGAAACGATGCGGTCCACCAGGGAGTTCACCCACACGCAATGCGTTTGCAGGTAATGGATGAAGGCGGGCGGGGCGCCCCAGTCCAGCGCCAGATCACGCACGATGGCGCGCAGCGTCTCGCCATTGCGGCTCACCAGCTCGCAGGGGTACAGCGTCAGCGGTGCCTCGGGCCGGCGCTGCCAGCGGTGGTGCAGCAGCACCAGCAGCTTGGCGGGGTAGCTGCGTGGTGTGGCCTGGGGCGCGTGCAGCAGCGTGGAGGTGTCGGCCGCGTCCAGCACATAGCCCGCGTCCGCGGTGTTGGAGACTATGACTTGCACACCGTTCGCCATGGCATCGCACAGCAGTGCCCAGTCGCGGTCTGCGTGCCATACCGTTTCAATGGAATTCACCTCCACCGTGGTCTGCAGGGGCCGGCCTTGCTGCATGCCGCGCACCTCCACCCGGTAGCCATGTGCCAGTACGGCAGCGCGCGCGCTGCTCTGCGGGCTGCCCGTGCTTTGCACTACGGTTATGCGGCCCAGCGCCTGGCCCTGGCGTAGCGCGTCGGACACAAACAGATCCACATGCGCCTGCAAAAACCGGCCCGTGCCGAACTGCAGAATGGAATGGCTCACACGCGCCCCCACTTCAGCATTCGATGAGTGCCTTGACCACGCCCTGCGTGGGGTCCAGCAGGGTCTCGAAGCTGGCGGGCACTTCGGCCAGTGGAATGCGGTGGGTGTTGAGCGCATCCGTGGGGATCTTGCCAGCACGCATGGCAGTCAGCACGGTCTCGAAGTCTTCCATGGTGGCATTGCGGCTGCCTAGCAGCGTGGTCTCGCGCTTGTGGAACTCGGGGTCCGAGAAGGTGATGTTGTCCCGCACCACTGACACCATGACGTACTTGCCTCCATGGGCGATGAACTGAAAGCCGCGCTCCATGGCACGCGCATTGCCGGTGGCGTCAAACACCACGTCATAGAACTCACCCTGCGTCAGGGCGCTCAGTTCCTCCACGTCCTTGGGGCCGATGAGCACGCCCGCGTGTGCACCCAGGTGCCGTGTGCAAAATTCCACGCGTTCGGTGCGTGTGTCCAGTGCCGTCACCTGCGCGCCACGCAGGCCCGCAAACAACAGGGCTGCCATGCCAATGGGCCCCGTGCCCACCACCAGCACGCGCTGGCCGGGCTTTACCTCGGCGCGGCGCACCGCATGGGCGCCGATGGACAGGAACTCCACCATGGCGGCCTGGTCCAGGCTCACGCCCTCGGCCTTGTGCACAAAGGCCGCAGGCACACACAGGTACTCGGTAAAGGCGCCGTCGCGGTGCACGCCCAGCACCTGGATGTTGACGCAGCAATTGGTCTTACCCTGGCGGCAGGCAATGCAGTCGCCGCAGGACAGGTAGGGCATGACAAACACCGGGTCACCAGCGGTAAGCTTGCTGCCCTCTGGCGCTTCTTCCACGGTACCGGAGATCTCATGACCCATGACGCGCGGGTAGGCCAGGTAGGGCTGATTGCCGGTGAAAATGTGCAGGTCCGTGCCGCACACGCCCACACGCCGCACGCGTATCAGCACCTCGTTGGCCTGGCGCGTGGGGCGGGGGTTCTCCTGTGCCCGCAGTACGCCGGGGGTTTCGCAAATAACTGTCAACATAGTGTTCCTTGGGGAGTAGGGTTAATCGGTGTGGAATATGGATTTCATGGCTGCCCAGTGCTCCCCCGGGCTGCGGGATTCCAGAGGGCGCTGGCAGGGGCCGCACAGGGACCACCAGCGCTGGGTTTGCGGATCAGCAGCGATGGCGGCCATGTCTGCGTCGAAGTTCTGGCCGTGGTACTCCCAGTAGCCAAACAGCAGGTTTTCGGGTTCGCGCAGGAAGGTGCTGTAGTTGCGCATCTGTGATTGGTGGATGCGTTGCAGCACGGCGGGCCAGACGGCCGCATGCAGACGCATGTACTCGGCGATGTGTTGAGGGTCTATGCCGATGACCCAGCCCATTCGTTGCATGACAATCTCCCGATGCGTTCTAGTCAAGGCGGTAAATGCGCCGCGCGTTGCCGCCAAAAATGGCGTCGATGCGTGTGTCATCCATGCCGGGCTGGCCCTTGCACAGCGCCTGTGCCATGGCCAACCAGTCGGCGTATCCGGCGGCCAGGTTCAGTACCGGCCAGTCGCTGCCCCAGATCAGGCGCTCTGCGCCAAAGGTGGCAAACAGGTGCGCGACGTAGGGCTCCAGCGCCGAGGCCCGGGCGTGTACGCCGGCTTCGGTCAGCAGAGCCGATAGCTTGCATTGCACCTGGGGCAGGGCGGCCAGGGCCGCCATGTCCTGGCGCCAGGGATCCAGCCGACCCAGCGCGATTTCCGGCTTGGCCGCGTGGTCGATGACGATGGAAAGATCGGGATGCCGCTGCGCAAAGGCCAGCAGGGCGCCCAGGTGTTGGGGCAGCACCAGCGCGTCAAACACCAGGCCGTGCGCCTGCATGGCGGTGATGGCGGGGGTGAGCGCGGCCTGGGCAATCCAGTAAGTGTCGGGCAGGTCCTGCAGCATGGGGCGCAGGCCCTTGAGCTTTCGGTGGTGGGCCAGCGCCGTAATCTGCGCGGGTGCGTCCGTCGCCAGCAAATCCACCCAGCCCACCACGCCCTTCACCACGGGGTGCTGGGTGGCCAGTTGAAGCAGTTGCAGGGTGTCGGCCACCGTAGGCAGCGACTGCACCAGCACTGTGCCGGTGACACCGCATTGCGCCAGCAGCGGCTCCAGGTCGGCGTGGTCAAAGTCCCGGTGGATGGGCACCAGCGCGGGCGGTGGCCAGTGGCCCACGCGGTCGGCCAGGCGCCAGAAGTGTTGATGGGCGTCGATCAGCATGGCAGCCTCAGGCGGGGACCGGCGCGTCCGGGTGCGGCAGCCCGCGTGTGCGCAGGGTTTGCCACAGGGCGGCGGGAAGGGGCTGCTGCAGCCAGGGCCGTGAGTTGCATGTCAACGCGGGAGATTTTTTGAGATCCGTGGTGTGCATAAGGCCATCCTCCGGCGTGGCGCCGGAGGGGTGCTTCAGGAGAAGGGGGATTTAGTAGAGAACGTTCTTGGCAGCGGGGCTGTCGATGTTTTTCTTGTTCACCATCAACACACCGGTGTCACGGAAGCGGGGAACCTTCTTGCCCTCCACCAGTTCCACCACGGTCTTCACGCCCAGGTTGCCCATCTCGTAGGCGCTTTGCACGGCAATCGCTTCAATCGTGCCGTCCTTCACAAAGCCTTGCAGATCAGCGTTGCCGTCAAAACCGATAGCCACGACCTTGCCGGACTTGCCTGCTTGCGACAGCGCACGGCCCATGCCGATGGCGGTGGGTTCGTTGGCGCCGAAGATGCCCTTCAGATCAGGGTTGGCAGCCAGCACGTCGGTGGTCTGGTTCAGTGCTGTACCCATTTGCGAGTTGGAATAGAAGGGGCCGACGATCTGCAGCTTGGAGTGCGCCTTCACATAGTCGATGAAACCACCCACACGTCCGATTTCAGAGCCCGAACCGGCGGTATAGGACATCACGGCGATCTTGCCGGTGGTGCCGATTTTTTCGATCAGGGTCTTGGCCGACATTTCTCCCGCGACCTTGTTGTCGGTTGCCAGGAAGGACTGGTAGTAGGCTTTGCCGGCGTCGGAGGCGGCGGAGTCAATCAGCACCACGGGAATCTTGGCTTCCCAGGCTTTCTTCATGGCGGGGATCAGCGCGTCGGGGTCGGACGGGGCCAACACAATGCCGGCCACCTTGCGATTCACGGCGTTTTCCACCAGCGCCACCTGGCCGGCCAGGTCGGTGTCAGATGCCGCGCCCTGGAAGGTCGCGGTATAGCCTTTGGACTTGCCAGCGGCGTCGTTCGAGCCTTTCTTCACGTTTTGCCAGAAGTCGGAGTTGGTCGTCTTCACGATCACTGCAATTTCCTTGTCAGCCGCCATGGCCAGGGACGATGCGGCCACCAGGGCCGACGCAATCAGGGTACTCAGCAGTTGTTTCATGTCATTCCTCTTTGTCGATGGGTTGTTGTGAATGTCCCGGTAAGCCCTGCCGGTAGGGATCACTTGCGATGGCGCATCTGGTCTATCCATACCGCGAGCAGGATGACCAGGCCAATCAGAATTTGTTGGGTGAAGGCGGAGACGCCGGCCATGTTCAAACCGTTGCGCAGGATGCCGATCACAAAGGCACCAATCACGGTGCCGGAGATCGTGCCCACACCACCGGTGAGCGAGGTCCCGCCGATGACGGCGGCCGCAATGGCGTCGAGTTCGTACATCAGGCCTTCGCTGGGCTGCGCGGTGACCAGGCGCGACATCAGCACGCAACCTGTCAGGCCGGCCAGCAGGCCCGAGAACACATAGGCAAACAGTGTGACGCGCTGCACGTTCACGCCCGAGAGGCGTGCGGCCTCCAGGTTGGAGCCCACCGCATACAGATGGCGGCCCAGCGTGGCACGATTGAGCAGGATGGACACGGCCACCGCGAGCACGATCATCAGCAGCACGGGGTAGGGAATGCCGACGAACACCACGTCCGGGAAACCGTCCGCCCCCATCTTCACCACGCGCCACAGCGAGCCGTTACCCAGCTCGGCAAAGCTGTCGCCCAGGCCGCCAATGGCCTTGGCATCGGTGATCTGCAGCGCCACGCCGCGGGCGACCAGCATCATGCCCAGCGTGGCAATAAAGGGCGGCAGCTTCAGCACCGTCACGCACAGTCCGTTGATGAGGCCGCAGCCCGCACCCACCAGCAAGCCTGCCAGCATGGCCAGCGGCACGGGTGCGCCGGCCTTCACGGCCATGGCGGCAACCACCCCCGCCAACGCCAGGATGGCGCCCACCGACAGGTCAATGCCGCCGGTGATGATCACGCAAGTGGCCGCAATGCCCAGGTAGGCGATGGAAGTGACCTGCAACGCCACGGTCATGCCGTTGCCCACGCTGAAGAAGGCGTTGCTAGTGAACGAGAAAATCACGATCAGGCCCAGCAGGCTGGCCAGCGCGGTAAATTTCTGGAGCAGGTCTTTTTGTTGTTCAGTCATAGGTCGGTGCGGGGAGAGAACTCAGGATTGGATGGAATGCTGCGGCCCGAGGCGTAGTGCATGACTTCCTCCTGGCTGGTCTCGCGGGTGGTAAGCGTGGTGACCAGGCTCCCTTCGTGGAATACCGCCACGCGGTCGGTCATGCCCATGATTTCGGGCAGCTCCGAGCTGATCATCACGACGCCGATGCCCTGGTCCGCGAGCTGGTCCAGCAGTTGGTAAATCGCGTACTTGGCACCCACGTCAATGCCGCGCGTGGGCTCGTCGAAAAACAAAATGCGCGATTCGCGGAACAGCCATTTGCTGATCACCAGCTTTTGCTGGTTGCCACCCGAGAGCAGGCGCACGATCTGGCTGCTGCTGGGGGTGCGGATGCCCAGAGCCTCGATGTAGCGGGCGGCGGCGGCCTGCTCCTGGTCGAAGCGGATCATACCGGCACGGTTGGACACCGCGTCCATATTGGCCAGCGTAATGTTCTGCGCCACCGTCATCTTCAGCGCCAGGCCGTCGTGTTTGCGGTCTTCCGACAGGTAGGCCAGGCCGTGGCGCACCGCATCGCGTGGCGAGCGGATGACAAGCCGTTGTTCGCCCAGCAGCACTTCGCCGGCGTCCAGCGGGTCGGCACCAAAGATGGCGCGCGCCACCTCGGTGCGGCCTGCGCCCATGAGGCCGGCAAAACCCAGAATCTCGCCACGCCGCAGCTCGAAGCTCACGTCGTGGAACACGCCTTGGCGTGTCAGCCCCTGCGCGCGCAGCAACACTTCCGGTGTGGGCGCCGAGTTGCGCTTGGGGAACACATCGTCCAGCGATCGCCCCACCATTTTGGCCACGATCTGCTCCACGCTGGTGTCGACAAAGCGGTCGGTACTCACATAGCGTCCGTCGCGCAGTACAGTGACGCGGTCCACGATCTGGGCCAACTCATCGAGCCGGTGCGAGATGTAGACAATGCCCACGCCCGCGCGCTTGAGCTCGTGGATGATGGCGAAGAGCTTTTCGGTTTCCGATTCGGTCAGCGACGAGGTGGGCTCGTCCATGATGAGCACCTGTGCGTCGAGCGACAGGGCCTTGGCAATCTCCACCATCTGCTGCTGCGCCACCGACAGGGTCTTGACCAGCACATCCGGCGCGATGTCCAGGCCCAGCCGGTCCAGGCACTGCTGGGCATTGCGGCGCAGCGCAGCGCGGTCGATCAGCCAGCCCTTGCGCGGTTCGCGTGCCAGGAATATGTTTTCGGCCACCGACAGGTGGGGCACCAGATTCAGCTCCTGGTGAATGATGGCAATGCCCACGGCCTCGGACTCGGCGGTGGAGTGAAAGGTGCAGACCTCGCCGCGGTAGTGCAGGGCGCCCGCGTCTGGCTGGTACTGCCCGCTGACGACCTTCATCAGGGTGGATTTGCCGGCACCGTTTTCGCCGCACACCGCATGAACCTCTCCGCGCAGCACCTCAAAGCTCACCCCGTCCAGCGCCAGCACTCCGGGGAAGCGTTTGGTAATACCTTCCAACCGTAGCAGCACGGCCGAGGGGCTGGGTGCTTCGGAATGCACGCGATCGGACACGGATGGCAACAATGCAGGGCTCCTGTTGGCGGTCAAGGACGGCGGAAGGAGGTATTTGCTGGATTGCAAATTGGTAAGGCCACCTGACGCGATTGGCGTATTTGGCCTTACCAAGATGCTGATGTGCACTGGGATTTACCCGCAATGTTGAGCTAAAACCAGGCCGAAACGGCGAAAAAAAGCCTGTGCAGGGCACAGGCCTGACCAGTGGGCGTTAGAAGCGTGGGGCTTAGCTCAAGACCATTCGCGGCTGTTGTTTTCCACCCAGCGCTGTTCAGAGGCCAGCAGGTGCATGCGCAGCGCCGTTTGCGCTGCCAGCACGTCGCGGTTTTCCAGTGCACGCAAAATGGCCTCGTGCTCCAGCAACGCGACGGCCCAGGTTTGGCCCGTTTCAGAGTGTGCACTCACCCGCGTGGCGATCGGGCTGTGCCGCTCGTCAAACAGCTCACCCACAATGCGCTCCAGCACGGCGTTATCCGTCATGGCGGCAATGGTCTCGTGAAACTGGCGGTCAAACACCAAAGGGGATCGATCTTGCGCCACGGCCGCGAGCATGTTGTCCAGGATCTGGCGCAGTGCTGCCAGGGCCTGGGGTGTAGCCTTTGCACAGGCCAGTTGCACGACTGTGCCCTCAATGGCGGCCCGCGCCCGCATGAGTTCGATGGGGCTTTCGCCCATGGTGGCCAAGGCTTGGGGCTTGCGTTGCGCTGCGTTACACACGTACACGCCAGCGCCCATGCGGACTTCTACACTGCCTTCAATTTCCAGGGCAATCAGGGCCTCGCGCACCGAGGGGCGTGATACGCCCAGCTGCTGGGCCAGGTCGCGCTCAGGCGGCAGGCGCATGCCGGCGGTGTAGTTGCCTTTGTCTATGAAGGTGCGTATCTGGTCGGCAATTTGTTGGTATAGCCGACGGTTATCGACTTGCTTGAGTTGGTCCAGCATGAGTCCTCCGCGTGACTGCAGTTTACGCGACCGTGGCATAAGACATGGCAATGCGCGCCAAAAGGTCAGGCCAATTTGCCTTTTTGCTACATTGGCCTTACCGATTTTCCAGCGGAGGCTTTTTATCCCCGTCCATCCAAATGAGCTATAATTTGAGGCTTAGCGGCTGTAGCTCAGTTGGATAGAGTACTTGGCTACGAACCAAGGGGTCGTGGGTTCAATTCCTGCCAGCCGCACCATACATTTCTGATGTATTTCAATAGCCTAGAGGCTCACCCCTCTAGGCTATTTTTCTTTGTGGGGCTCTTTTAAGAGCCCCTGGTCCTTGGTGTTTCCGGGCGGTAGTGGTTTTTCCTAGGCTGGTATGACGCCGGACGGGCTGTACGCCCGCCGCGAGCTCCGTTATTCTGGAAGCTCATTGCGGAGGAGAAATAAGCATGGAATCACAGGATGTCGAAGACCATGGTGATTGGCTGGGGTTTGGCCTGCCGCACGCGGGCACTACCATTCCAGTCAGGATTTCGCGCGAGGCGATGGAGGAATACTTTGGCGCCGTTCAGGAGCCGGAGTCTCTGAAAAAAGCCTATGCACGCGATGCCGAAATGATTCAAGCCCGGGCTGCCGACCTTGTCGTTCCAGGTGTGAGCTACACGGCTGACAATCCCCTGGTGCTGAACATGGAAGATTTCTAGAGGCATTCGCAACCATTGGCCATGCGTGCTAAGGTGGCCCGCGCATGAACAAAGCCTTTACCAAAGAAACCGAGCCGGAAGACGATGAGCCGGCCCTCGCGCCGCTGCCCGTTGGTGGGAAAAACTACATCACGCCAGAAGGCTACGAGCGGCTGCGCAGCGAGTTGCTGGACTTGATCGACAACGAGCGCCCCAAAATGGTGGAAGTGGTCCACTGGGCCGCCAGCAACGGGGATCGTTCGGAAAATGGCGACTACCATTACGGCAAAAAACGCCTGCGAGAGATTGACCGGCGTATCCGGTTTTTGACCCAAAGACTGGAAATTGCGGAAATCAGCGACCCATCGATACACCATGGCAGTGACCAGGTTTTTTTCGGCGCAACAGTGGGATTTGTTGATGGTCAGGGCGTCGAACGGACCGTGACCATTTTGGGCATTGACGAAGCCAACAGTGCCATGGGACAAATCAGCTGGATATCGCCTGTTGCAAGGGCTTTGCTTAAATCACGAGTGGGCGATGAGGTGAACCTTGTCACGCCGCAGGGTGTCCAGACGCTCGAGGTTCTGAATGTGGACTATCCGGCGCCTGAGAAACCGCCAGCCGCTTAGCCGGACGATTTGGCGCGTTGCACCCGAAGTACTGAGGGCGTGCGTTTCACACTGCGCAAGGCCGATGCCAGATGTATGCGGTCTCGCACCGCCACACCAAAGCGGAGATCCGTGGCGTCATGCGAAGGCTCCTGCCCCATGTCCACGTGAGTGATGTCCGCCTCGGCGCTGGCCAGTGCCGCCGCCACGCGTGCCAGTACACCTTTTCCGTTCGAAACAGTGACCAAGAGGTTTGTCTCAAAGGTGCGCACCGGCTCGTCCGACCAGTCCACTGCGATGAAGCGCTCGCTGTCGCGGTGCTGCAGCCGCTTGGCGACGGCGCAGTCGTCAGTATGGATCACCAGGCCTTCGCCCCGACCCAGATAGCCCACGATGTCGTCGCCCGGAATGGGCCGGCAGCAGGGCGCAAATTGCACCGACGCACCTTCGCTGCCATCGATGACGAGGCCGCCTTGCGACACGGACTCATGAGCGGTGTAACGCTCACGGCTCATCAGCAAGGCATTGGGTTTTTCACCCGTCTCGGCGAGCAGGGTTACGATACGCTTGGCCACCATGCTGGCAATTCGCTTGCCCAGCCCGATATCGGTCAGCAGGTCCGCTCGCGAGCGATTTCCGGTGAAGCGCAGGATTTTTTCCCAGATGGCGTGATGGGCTTCGTCGTCCTCGGGGAGACGGTCTCGCTCTATGCCCTCTGCGCGCAGTGCCTGGGCGAGCATTTTTTCCCCGAGGTCCTGCGACTCCGAAAGCGCCATGGTTTTCAGGTGGTGACGGATCTTGGAGCGGGCCTTCCCCGTGCGGACAAATCCAAGCCAACCCGGATTGGGGCTGGAGACGGAGGCCGTGATGATTTCGATCACATCGCCGTTGTGCAATTCGGAACGCAACGGAACCTGCTCGCCGTTGACTTTGGCCGCCACCGCGCGATGCCCCACGTCGCTGTGGATGGCATAGGCAAAATCCACGATCGTCGCACCACGCGGCATGGCCATGATCTGGCTTTTCGGCGTAAAGACATAAACCGCCTCGGGAAACAGGTCAATCTTGACGTGATCCCAAAATTCAGCGGCGTCACGTGTTTCCTGCTGGATGTCGAGCAGCGACTGCAACCATTGCGTTCCCAGTCGTTGAGAAGCATCACTGTCGGGGTCCGTTGCCTTGTAAAGCCAGTGGGCCGCTACGCCGGATTCCGCCACGACATGCATGGCCTCGGTGCGCATCTGAAACTCGATATTGGTGCCGAAAGGGCCGACCAGCGTGGTGTGCAAGGACTGGTAGCCGTTGATCTTCGGGATGGCAATGTAGTCTTTGAACTTGCCCGGCAGGGGCTTGTAGAGCTGGTGCAAGACCCCCATGGCGGTGTAGCACGCCGTGAGATCCTGCACGATCACCCGAAACCCGTAGAGGTCGGTCACCTGGGCAAACGACAGGTGCTTTTCATCCATCTTTCGGTAGATGGAATACAGCGTCTTTTCACGCCCCGAGATCATCACCGGCACGCGGGCGTTGGTGAATGCCGACTCGACTTCCGCCTGCACCCGCTTGATCACGTCGCGCCTGCGCCCGCGCGCGCGCTGCAGGGCCTTGGTCAAGGTGGCGTAGCGCCAAGGGTGCAAATGCTGGAATGACAGGTCCTGCAATTCGCGATAAGTGGTGTTTAGCCCCAGTCGGTGCGCAATGGGGGCATAAATATCCAGGGTTTCGCTTGAAATGCGGGTCCATTTGGTACGCGGGACATCGCCCAGCGTGCGCATGTTGTGGGTCCGGTCGGCCAGCTTGATCAAAATGACCCGAACGTCGCGGGCCATCGCCAGCAGCATTTTCCGAAAGGATTCCGCCTGGTTTTCTTCCCGGGTGTTGAATTCCAGTTTTTCCAGCTTGGTCAGCCCGTCCACCAGCTCAGCCACGGGAGCGCCAAACCGCTCTATCAGCTCCGGCTTGGTGACGCCGCAGTCTTCGATCGCATCGTGCAGCAAGGCCGCCATCAGCGCCTGGGCGTCGAGCTTCCATTCGGCACATTGCTGTGCAACGGCTATCGGGTGGGTAATGTAGGGCTCGCCGCTGTTGCGCAGCTGGCCCAAATGGGCCTCATCGGCAAAGCGATAGGCGCGGCGGACATTGTCGATGTCGCCGGCGCTCATGTAGTCGAGCTTGGCTGTGAGCGCGGCAAAACTCGCGGCCGCAGCGTTGGCGGCGGCGGGGGTTGATTTGCCCAAAACAACGGGCGAAAGCAGGGCGCTCATGCCTTAAATGTATCGCGGCATGAATAAATCGTGAAAAACATGGACTTTATACAGCCGGAAATGCAAAAAGCACCGCATGGCGGTGCTTTTTTGCGGGGTCGGGTCGGGCTCAGGAAGGCACTTTTTTCAGCATTTCCAGGCCGATCTTGCCGTCGGCAATTTCGCGCAAGGCAGTGACGCCAGGCTTGTTCTTGCTTTCAATCTTTGGAGCGTGCCCCTGGCTGAGCATGCGTGCACGATAAGTAGCAGCCAGAACCAGCTGGAATCGGTTCGGGATTTTTTCGAGGCAGTCTTCAACGGTAATGCGGGCCATGGTGATCTCCGGTGTGATCGGTAACGTGAAAGCAGTGAATCAGGGAATTTGAAGGGCCTGAAAGGTCTCGGCGCGGGCTCGCCGCTGGGCCGAAAACTTGAGCCGCTGGGCATGCACTATGGTTTTCAGGTCGAAAACTGCCCGCTCAAACAACTCGTTGATTATAACGAAGTCGAATTCCCGGGCTTGGGCCATCTCGCTGGCAGCGTTTTTGAGCCTTAGTTCGATGACTTCAGCTGTGTCTTCGCCACGTCGCTGCAGGCGGGAGCGCAGTTCTTCCCAGCTCGGCGGCAGGATGAAAATCAGTACCGCATTGGCAAAAATCCGCTTGATATTGATGGCGCCCTGAAAATCAATCTCCAGGATCACGTCGGCGCCGGTGGCAATGCGTTCTTCTATGGTCTGCCGCGAGGTGCCGTACCGGTGGCCGTGCACATGCGCCCATTCCAGGAAAGAGTCGCGCAACACCATGCCGTCAAAATCCTCGGGCGAGAGAAAGAAGTATTCCCTGCCGTGTTTTTCCTGCCCGCGGGGGGGGCGGGTGGTGTGTGACACCGCTGGCTGGATGCGTGAATCGAGCTCCAGAAGGGCTTTGACCAAGCTGGATTTACCTGCCCCACTGGGGGCGGCAACAACAAAGAGGTTTCCGGGGTAGTCCATGCGTCCTGGGCGAAATTTTTGGTGTTTTTGGGAAGGCTGGTGGGCCTATTCAATGTTCTGGACCTGCTCGCGGATCTGTTCGATCAGTACTTTCATGTCCACAGAAATGCGTGTCAGCTCGAGCGACGCCGATTTGGACCCCAGTGTATTGGCTTCCCGATGCAGTTCCTGGATCAGGAAATCCAGGCGCTTGCCCAGTTCGCCGCCGTTCGCCAGAAGGCGGTCAATTTCGTCTAAATGAGACGACAGTCTGGTGATTTCTTCCGCGACATCAATACGGATGGCAAAGGCGGTAGCCTCTGTCAATGCCCTGTCCTGCGCGACTTCCGGCAGTGCGGCACCGTCGGACAGGGCCATGGCCTCCTTCCAGCGTTCCAGAAAGCGGGTTTTCTGCAGCTCCACCAGTTTGGGTACGAGGGGGACCGCCAGAGCTGCCAGCGCACGCAGCTGCGCCGTGCGGTCAAGCAGCATCTCGGCCAGCCGTGCTCCCTCGCGTTCGCGGGCGGCCATCAGCTCTTTCAATGCTTTTTTCGCCAATTTGAGCAACTCGTCGCTGTAATCGTGTGGCTTTTTGTCCTCATTGGTGGCTATCCGCAGAATATCCGCGACGCTGAGCGCAGGTGCCTGCGGCAGCCAGGACTTGATGCTGTCTTCCAGTGACCCGAGCCTTTGCAAGGTAGCCGATGACGGCGCTCGCAAGCTGCTGGAAGAAGTGCTTTCCAGAGAAACCCTTACTTCCACCTTGCCTCGCTTGAGTTTGCCGGTGAGCAATTCGCGCAATGCAGGTTCGGCCTGCCTCAATTCGTCGGGTAGGCGAAAGGCCAGATCAAGAAACCGGCTGTTGACGGATCGTATTTCGACGCCCAGCCGGGAATTGGCATCCACGCCCGATTCAGTTTCCGGGGCGGATTGCGCCGTGCTCGATTGCACGGCTGCATAACCCGTCATGCTGTAAACTGACATTTGTAAATACGCTTTACTAGAGAGAGAACAAGACCAGAATGTCAATGTCATTCTGGCGCATCCCAAATTATGTCAAAGGTCAAGCCCGCACCGTTGCCGCCCGACACCGTGATTGGTGGCTATCGTGTTGTGCGAAAGCTTTCAGCCGGTGGATTTGGCGTAGTTTACTTGGCCGTCGACAACGAGGGTCAACAAGTCGCTATCAAGGAGTACCTGCCGTCCTCCCTCGCCAGCCGTTCACCGGGCGAGCTGCTCCCCCAGGTCCAAGCCGAAAAACTCTCGCTTTACCGCCTCGGGCTCAAAAGTTTCTTTGAAGAAGGCCGTTCGCTGGCCCAGATTTCGCACGGCTCCGTGGTGAGCGTGCTGAATTTCTTCCGCGAAAACGAGACCGTTTACATGGTCATGAATTACCTGGAGGGTGGAACCCTGCAGGATTTCATCATCACGGCCCGTGAACTCAAAAAACAGAAAGTGTTTCGCGAGTCGACCATCCGCTCGTTGTTCGACGAAATCCTGCGCGGCTTGCGCATCGTGCACCAGCACAAGATGCTCCACCTGGACATCAAGCCCGCCAATATTTTCATCACCGACGACAACCGAGCCGTGATGATTGACTTCGGCGCTGCCCGTGAAGTGCTGAGCAAGGAAGGCAATTTCATCCGCCCGATGTACACGCCAGGTTTTGCTGCACCCGAGATGTACCGCAGAGACTCTTCCATGGGACCCTGGACCGACATCTACGCCATTGGCGCGTGTATTTACGCCACCATGCAGGGCTACCCTCCCAACGATGCGCCGCAGCGCCTTGAAAAAGACCGTCTGTCGCTTGCACTGTCCCGTCTGCGTGGCGTGTATTCCGACAACCTGATCGAGGTTGTAGAGTGGTGTATGTCCCTTGATCCGCTGTCGCGGCCTCAGTCGGTATTTGCGCTACAAAAAGAATTGAGCAGGGAAGGTGAGCGTCGTTACACCAAACTCACCGTCAGCGAAAAGGTTCGCCTTCAGTTTGACAACATGGTGTCTGACACGAAAAAAACCGCGCGCAAGGCCACGGGCTATGCGACGAAATTCAAATGAAATTCTCAGTCTTTCAGGTAAGCCGAAAAGGCGGGCGCGAGAAAAACGAAGACCGCATGGGCTATTGCTACACGCGCGAGTCGGGCCTCTTTGTGCTGGCCGATGGCATGGGCGGCCATCCTGAGGGCGAGGTGGCAGCACAGCTCGCGCTGCAGACCATTTCCGCGCTGTACCAGAAGGAAGCGCGCCCGGTCATCGAAGACACCACTGAATTTCTTTCAACCGCGCTGATGGCGGCTCACCACCAGATCATTCGCTACGCGAGTGAAAAAGGCATGCTCGACACGCCACGCACCACGCTTGTGGCGGCAATTTTGCAGGGCACGGGCGCTACGTGGGTTCACTGCGGTGATTCGCGCCTCTATGTTGTGCGCGATGGCGAATTGCTCACGCGCACCCGCGACCATTCGTACCTGGAGCAGCAGAGCGCGGGCGTCATCAAGCTTGAACGCATCAACCGCAACATTCTTTTCACCTGCCTGGGCTCGCCAACAAAGCCGGTCTTTGACATAACGGGCCCCGTCACCCTGCAGCAGGGCGACAAGCTGCTGTTGTGCTCTGACGGTCTGTGGGGCAGCCTGAGCGATGAAGAGATCGTTCGCCATCTGGCCGGTAAGGGCGTATCCGACGCCGTTCCCGACCTCGTCGAAAATGCCCTGCGTGTTGGCGGCGAACACAGCGACAACGTCACCGTGCTGGCCATGGAGTGGGAAACCCCTGATGCTTTCGAGTCCACCCGAGGGGTGTCCACCGACAGCATCATGGATGGCGTCTTCGCGTCGACCATCCAGGCCGGCGTGCTGGACACGGTGGTTGACGACCTCGATGAGGCGACGATTGAACGATCTATCGCCGAAATCAACGAAGCCATACGCCGCTCGGCCGCAAGAAAAGCCTGACGCCGATTCCGCTTGGGGCAGCTGGCGCCTTCGGTGCCGCTTGCCCCTTTTCACATCTATTCATCATCGCCGCTCAATGCGGCCGCCCGCCAGAAAGCCATTCATCATGAGTCAGTTTGAACGAAGCAGCGCACGCGCTGCCGACGCCTTGCGTCCCGTGCGCATTACCCGCCACTACACCGCATATGCTGAAGGCTCGGTGTTGATCGAATTTGGTGGCACCAAGGTTTTGTGTACCGCCTCCGTTGAAGAAAAAGTCCCGGGCCACAAAAAGGGCAGCGGCGAAGGCTGGGTCACGGCCGAATACGGCATGCTGCCCCGCGCCACGCACACCCGCGGAGACCGCGAAGCCGCCCGAGGCAAACAAAGCGGCCGCACCCAGGAAATCCAGCGCCTCATCGGCCGGTCGATGCGGTCGGTGTTTGACCTGAAGAAACTCGGCGAGCGCACCATCCATCTTGATTGCGACGTGATCCAGGCTGACGGCGGTACCCGCACCGCCAGCATCACCGGCGCATTTGTGGCCGCGCAAGACGCAGTGAACACCCTGCTCGCCAGCGGCAAACTGCAGCAAAGCCCCATCATCGACCACGTGGCGGCGATTTCGGTCGGCATCGTGCGGGGCGTGCCACTGCTGGACCTCGAATACACCGAAGACTCCGCCTGCGACACCGACATGAACGTCGTCATGACCGGCGCCGGCAATTACGTGGAAGTGCAGGGTACCGCCGAAGGCGCGGCATTTTCACGCAAGGAAATGGACGCGTTGCTGGTGCTGGCCGAAAAAGGCATTGTGGAACTGGTCGCGATGCAAAAACAATCGCTATCAAATTAATAGCTGCTCGCGCTCGTCCTTATTGGGCTAGAGCGCTTTTTGTTTATGAAAATCGTACTCGCATCCAATAACAAGGGCAAACTCGCCGAACTCCGCGCCATGCTCGCACCCCTGGGCTTGGCGCTGGTAAGCCAGGCCGAGCTGAACCTGCCGGAAGCGGAAGAGCCCTTTCGTACCTTTGTAGAAAACGCACTGGCCAAGGCCCGCCAAGCGTCACGCCTCAGTGGCCTGCCCGCGCTCGCAGATGACGCCGGTTTGTGCGTCGATGCTTTTGGCGGCCTGCCCGGCGTCGACACCGCGTTTTACGCAACCCAGTTTGGCTATGCCAAGGGCGACGACAACAACGTCAAAGCCTTGCTGGAGCAAATGGCCGGCCTGACGCAGCCCGCCCAGCGGCGCGCGGCGCTGGTCAGCACGCTGGTGGCGGTACGGTCTGCTGAAGACCCGGAGCCCTTGATCGCCTCCGGCCGCGTTGCCGGAGAAATCGCGCCCGCACCCGTCGGCAGCAACGGCTTTGGGTTTGACCCGGTGATGTACATCCCCGAGTTCGGCAAGACCTTCGCGCAGTTGCCCACTGAAGTCAAAAACGCCAACAGCCATCGCGGTAAAGCCGCACGCCAGATGATCGAGCTCATGCGCGAGCGTTGGCTGTAACCACTCTTCCCTCATGGCTCAGCAAGACATCCAGCACTACATGCGCAGCGGCACACTGCAGCTCGCCGCGTTGCCGCCGCTGTCTCTGTATGTGCACTTACCCTGGTGCCTCAAGAAATGCCCCTATTGCGACTTCAATTCGCACGAGGTTGCCGGCGAGATGCCCGAACAACGCTACATCGACGCCGTGGTGGCCGACCTCGAGGCAGCGCTGCCCCTGATCTGGGGCCGCATGGTGCACAGCATTTTCATTGGCGGCGGCACGCCCAGCTTGTTCTCGCCGCAGGCCATAGACCGTCTACTGGCCGATATCCGTGCGCGCCTCAGGCTCGAAGCCGATTGCGAAATCACGCTCGAAGCCAACCCCGGCACCTTTGAGAAAGACCGCTTCAAGGCCTTTCGCAGTGCCGGCGTCACGCGCCTGTCCGTCGGTGTGCAGAGCTTTGACGACAAGCACCTCAAAACCCTTGGCCGCGTGCACGACCGCACCCAGGCCATCGCCGCGGTCGAAGAAGCCGCGCAAGCCTTCGACACCTTCAACCTCGACATCATGTACGCACTGCCAGGCCAGACCATGGAAGGCCTGGAGCAGGACATGCGGCAGGCGCTGGCGCTACAGCCGCCCCACATCTCGATTTACCACCTGACCATCGAACCCAATACTTACTTCGCCAAATTTCCGCCCGTGGTCCCCGAAGAAGACACCGCCTACGCCATGCTCGACAAAATCACCGAGATCACGCAGGCCGCCGGGTTGCAGCGCTATGAAGTGTCGGCCTACGCCAGGCCCGGCCACCGTTGTTTTCACAACCTTAACTACTGGCAGTTTGGCGACTACCTCGGCATAGGCGCCGGCGCCCACAGCAAGCTCAGTTTCGCGCACCGCGTGGTCCGCCAGGTGCGTTACCGCGAGCCAAAGCTGTATATGGAAAAGGCCCTGGCCGGTGATGCCATCACGCAGGAAAGCGAAGTCAGCCGCGTTGACTTGCCGTTCGAATTCATGCTCAACACCTTGCGCCTGCGCGACGGCTTCAAGCTGCAAGACTTCACCGAAAAAACCGGCCTACCGATTACAGCCATCCAGCGTGGCCTGGAAGAAGCCGAGCGAAAAGGCCTGATCGAACGCGACTTCGTAAGCGTCAAGCCAACCGAGCGAGGCTTCGATTTTTTGAACGACCTCCAATCATTGTTCTTGGCAGACTAGCGAAAACGCCCACACGATCTTATGGAAACTTCAGGCATTATTTTTCTGGTGATCAGCTGCGCCGTCAGCTTCGGGCTGGGCCGGCTGTTTGTGCACTTCCGCGACAAAAAGCGCAAAGAAAAGTCCCAAGCGCGTGAAGCCGAAGCGTTGCGCAACCGTCCCCCAGAGCCCGAGTCCCTCAACAAGGCCAAGCGCAAGCGCCAGCTTCAGCAGCTTGAAAAAGAAGAAGCCCAAGGCCGCAAACGCTGACGGGCCTTCACTGCGGTTTTAGCCGCAGCTGACGCGCGTCACGCGGCCAGCATCATCCACAGTCAAGCTCAGCCGCTCGGCATTGAACTCCATGGTCACGATCTGCCCGGGCTTGAGCACCCGGACGGTTTTAGCGCCAGCACGTGTTCGCGCTTCGTCTTCAAGTGCTGCGTTGGCATTGCGGCCTAACGTAAATTGAGCAGGTGCGGCGTTGCAACGCCCGCTTGACGGCGAAGGTGCTGGTTCTGATACGGCAGCAATTCCTGCGAGGTCTCTCTCTCCTGTAGAGGTAAGCAGCCGGTTTGGTCGCAGCTTTGCAGCCCACTCTTTGCATTCTTGAAAGGTGTTGCCGGTCCATATAACGTCGTCAAGTCGGCCTTGGAAGCTATTGAATACAGCTAAAAATGTATCCACGTCGCCGAATCGGCATGCGTATTGCGCGAACGCATTCTTATTGAAATCGCTGGGATAACTTTTGATCACATCTCTAAATCCAGCTCGCATGTCAGCCCAAGTAGCACTCTCACCAGATCCTGCGAGGAACTGAGCCGGTGCTATACGGTGCGACATGGCCCAGTAAATACGTGCGTACATTCCCTTGCCTTCTGTCGAGGCAGTTCGCTTTACAGCATTTTTGGCGAAATCCCGAATTTCTTCCATGCTGCCACCCCACATAGGGATAAGGCGCTCTGCAGCTTGAAAATACGTCCCGTAATAAAGAGGTTCTTTCAATAAAGCTTCCTCGTACAGCGCCCAGTACTTCTCTTGTTTCCAACCCTGCGCCAATGCCACCCTCAGCATCACGACATACCACTGTGGGTCATCGCTGCTAATTCTCTTGTTTGTCTCAAGCGTGTTGCGAGAAATCGCCATGTGCTTTGCGAAACCTTCCCACCCTTCAGAGGTTACGGTGCTTGCAAAACCATTGCCGCGAAGAGCCCAGGCGTGCGACTCCTGCGCAGTAGCCAGAGCTATCGGCGCAGTGGCTGATTGAGGACAGTCCGCTATCCAACGGTTTAGTTTGCTTTCGACGGCGCTCCATTGCGTCTCCGTATTATTTCCTTCAAGAATGGCAGCATCCAGGTTGGCATAAAACCAGCCAAGATACCAACGTCCACTGGGAGTCCGGTTTTTCTCTATGCGTAATTTGGTGGCCAACTTATCAAGGGCATAAAAATCACCTGCCTTATATAGCTTGACCACGTCCTCTATTGGTTCATAGGGGTCAGGAGTTTGCGCATTGCCGTTCGCACTTAAGAGCATTGCTAAAGCAATCAGACCAAAAATTCGAACCAGCGCTCTCATAAATTTCTCCTCGTTTTGTTGAGGAGGAGTTTAAGGCTGTGCGGAGCTAAAGGCTCTGAACGAGGCGCCGGATTTTTCGGTCCGCTCAAGATGGAAAGCAGACCAAGCAACGACCGTGCGAACCGATCGGCCTTGTACACTTTGACCACATCACCGGGGCGCGCACTTGGTGGAGTGCATGGATTTGAGCAGATCGGAGATTTCCATGACACAAACGCTGGGACGCTTAAGCCCCGCGCGTGCTAGAAACCTTGCTTTCAGATTAGCAAAAAATCCAGAGCAGTAGATTGCAGTTGCAGCGATGGGAGCTGAACCGGAGAGTATGTTTCTAGGGCGGCTAAAAACTAGTGCCAATAAGTGGCGGAAGCGGTGAGATTCGAACTCACGGAGGACTCGCATCCTCGGCAGTTTTCAAGACTGCTGCATTCAACCGCTCTGCCACGCTTCCGAGCCGCATAGTTTAACCGCAGGTGGAGGGGTCCCCCGCCATGTCGGTGATAAATGCGATTCTTGCTGCGATACGGAAGCGCCTAAAAAGAGTTGGCTAATCGACGGCGCCAGGAAAAGGCGTTTTCGATGCGTGCCGGGCGCCTGTTCGGCATGTCAAGCAAATAGAGCTAAAAAAGCGGAATTATTTCCTGGAACTATTGCCGTGGCGCGGCTGAAACATTTTGGCGGACGGTGACTAAGGCTGTGTGTGCGGCCATGATTGAAACATTCGGTTACGGCACATTTCAGGAGACCAAAATCATGAGCAATCAAGCATTCCCCCCCGAGGCGGCAGAGAAAGTCACCACGGCTTTTGTCCATGCCACGGGCGCCCGGTGGTCGTTTCCGCGGGTTGATATTCAGGACCGCGGGACATTTATGTTGATCAGCGTCGACGCGCTGTCGCCGGAGGTGAAGGAAATTGAGCTCCCGGTCAAGAAATCCATCGCCAATGCCCTGAACCAGGTGATTCCGGCCCATGCTTCGCAAAAGTTCGGCAACTGGATTGTTGTGTTTTTCCGCGATGGCAAGATGTTTGAAACCGTTCACCCGAGTGAATTTGAGCTCTAGTGGTGCCGGACGGGGCTGCTGGGTGAGACTTTCACGTTCAGGGTCTTGTCCTACACGTCGCCAATCGCGCCTTGGCTACACTTTTATTGCGACCTGTCCTGGGTCGCACCTCCCTCCACTGGCCTGGCCAGTTTCCTGCCCGGCCATCCGGGCTTTTTTTTGCCCGCTCGCAGCTATGCGGCTTCGTGCCGGGGCTGCGGCAGCATTCCCTTTGTCTCGATGAACGCAATCACCTCTGCAAGGCCGTCGAGGGTCTTGAGGTTGGTCATGACAAAGGGTTTCAGGCCCTTGGCCGTTGTGCGCATACGAAGGGTGTCTGCCCTCATCACGTCCAGGTTAGCGCCGACGTGGGGCGCCAGGTCGGTCTTGTTGATCACGAACAAATCGCTTTTGGTGATCCCTGGCCCGCCTTTGCGAGGGATTTTTTCGCCGGCAGCAACGTCGATAACGTAGATGGTGAGGTCGCTCAACTCGGGGCTGAAGGTGGCGGCCAGGTTGTCGCCGCCGGACTCGATGAACACCACATCAGCATCCGGAAAATCAACCAGCATGCGGTCTATGGCTTCCAGGTTGATGGAGGCGTCTTCGCGTATGGCAGTGTGCGGGCAGCCGCCGGTCTCTACGCCCATGATGCGTTCCGCGTCGAGCGCGCCGCTGACCGTCAGGATGCGCTGGTCTTCTTTGGTGTAAATGTCGTTGGTGATGGCGACCAGGTCATATTTCGCCTTCATGCCCTTGCAGAGCATTTCGAGCAGCGTGGTTTTGCCCGAACCAACGGGGCCCCCTATGCCGACGCGCAGCGGGGGAAGTTGTTTGGTGCGATTGGCAATGTGATGCAGGCTCATGGTGACTTTAGAGAATGGCAATGGAGATCACGACCGAAACAGCCGCGAATACTGGGTTTCATGCTGTGACGAGAGGATGGCCAGCATGGGTGAAAAGGCCTGGCGTTCCGCATCGGGCAAGCGCATGGCGGCCTCGACGGCTGCGGGTATGGCGCCTGCAAGGCGCGCCAGCATGCGCTGACCGGCGCTTTGCCCCAGAGGGACGGATTTGATTGCGGCCTGGGTCATGTTTTCGGCCCAGCCAAACGCGTAGGCCAGCAGGCAATCACGCGCACCGGCTTCGGTTTGCGATACCGCGAGTGCAAAGGCGACGGGGAAGGTCGGTTGCATTTGCGCGCAGGCGTCAATGTGAGCCACGTTGGCGCCGTCGTGGTTGCGTAACCAGTCGAGCAGGGAACGTCCCATCTGTTCGGCTTGTGCGCGAAGTTCGCTGGTTTCCCGGGTTTGCAGCACCCAGTCATTGAGCTGCCGCACGCGTGACAGGTCGGCCGAGCGCCAGGCAGGAATGGCCTGAGCAACCACTGCCAGGTCACCGCGCGCGAGGCCCAACTGAAGCTGGTCGGTGAGCCAGTCACTTGCTATCATTTCCGTAGCTGGTTGCGCACGTTCCATGGCGGTTTCAAGCCCTTCCGAGTATGAAAAACCGCCGACAGGCAAGGCCGGGGAGGCCAGCCAGATCAGCTGGAGCAGGCTGGGCGCCGTTAGCTGCCCTGCGGGGGGAACGGACAGGTCCATGGGCGCCTAGTGGCTGTGCGGCTTATGTTTATGGATCTGGATGGCGACCGGTTTGATCCCGTGCGAATGATCGTGGCCGTGGTCGTGCACATGGTTGCAGTCCGGGCCGTGCACATGTGGCGCCGCAGCCTGAGCGGGCGCTTGTTCATGGGCGTGGTCATGTTCGCCGTGATCGTGACTGTCATGGCCGTGGCTGTGACCGCCGGCGCTGTAGGCGCCACCCTCCGGTTCAAAGGCTTCCTTGACCTCGTTCACGATCAGGTGCATGGCGCGCAGCATGTCGGCGAGCACATGATCAGGCTCAATTTTCAGGTGGTCGGGTTTGAGCTCAATCGGCACGTGCCGGTTGCCCAGGTGGTAGGCGGCACGCGTCAGGTCAAAGGGGGAACCGTGTGTTGGGCAAGCCGTGATGCGAAGCACCGTTTGGGGCGCGGCAACCACTTTGACCATGGAGCCGTCTTCCGCCACCAGCACATCGCCGCCACGCACCAGTGTGCCGCGCGGCAGGAAAACGCCGAGATGGCGGGCCAGTGAGTCGGTCGTGTCGAAGCGGCTTTTTTGTCGGACATCCCAGTCGAGTTCGACAGTGGCCGCGCGTTTGACGAGGACAGGCGCAAGACCCGCGCCCTGTGAAATGATTTTGGAAACCTGCAGCATGGCGCCTTAAAACAAAAAGTAGCGTTGTGTCATCGGTAGGCTCTTGGCCGGTTCGCACGTCAAGAGCTGGCCGTCCGCCCGCACCAGGTAGGTCTGGGCATCGACCTCCATTTTCGGCGCATAGTGGTTGTGCACCATGTGGCGTTTTTGTACACCGCGAATGTTCTTCACGGCGCTGAGATTTTTTGCGAGGCCGAAGCGCTCGCCAATGCCGGCGGCCAACCCGGCTTGCGAGACAAAGGTCAGCGAGCCCTTGGCGATGGCGCCGCCAAAGCCGCCGAACATGGGCCGGTAATGCACCGGCTGTGGCGTTGGTATGGACGCATTAGGGTCGCCCATGGCGGCCAGGGCAATGAAACCGCCCTTGAGGATGGTCGATGGTTTGATGCCGAAGAACGCCGGCCGCCAAACGACCAGGTCGGCCCATTTGCCCACTTCCACAGAACCGACCTCGTGCGAGATGCCGTGCGCGATAGCCGGGTTGATGGTGTATTTGCTGATGTAGCGCTTGATGCGGAAGTTGTCGTGGCGTTCGCTGTCGTCGGGCAACTTGCCGCGCTGTTGCTTCATCTTGTGCGCGGTCTGCCAGGTGCGAATGATGACTTCACCGACACGGCCCATGGCCTGACTGTCGGAGCTGAACATGCTGATTGCACCCAGGTCATGCAGGATGTCTTCGGCCGCAATGGTTTCCTTGCGAATACGGCTTTCCGCAAAAGCCAGGTCTTCGGCGATGCCCGCATCCAGATGGTGGCAGACCATCAGCATGTCCACATGCTCGTCGAGCGTGTTGACGGTGTAAGGCATGGTCGGGTTGGTAGACGAGGGTAAAAAGTTTTGCTCGCCCACCACGCGCAGGATGTCGGGGGCGTGGCCGCCGCCCGCGCCTTCGGTGTGGAAGGCGCACAGGCTGCGGCCCTTGGTCGCGGCAATGGTGTTCTCGACGAAACCGGATTCATTGAGCGTGTCGCTGTGGATGGCGACCTGCGTATCAGTGGCCTCGGCCACGTCCAGGCAGTTGCTGATGGCGGCCGGCGTGGTGCCCCAGTCTTCATGCAACTTGAGGCCGATCACGCCGGCATTGATCTGTTCGTGCAGTGCAGCCGGCAGGCTGGCGTTGCCTTTGCCCAGAAAACCCAGGTTCATGGGAAATGCGTCGGCCGACTGCAGCATGCGTTCGATGTTCCAGGGGCCGGGCGTGCAGGTAGTGGCAAAGGTGCCAGTGGCCGGGCCCGTGCCGCCGCCCAGCATGGTGGTCACTCCCGAGGTCAGGGCTTCCTCGATCTGTTGCGGGCAGATGAAGTGGATGTGCGAGTCGATGCCGCCGGCCGTGACGATCATGCCTTCGCAGCTGATGATTTCGGTGCCGGGGCCGATGACGATGTCCACGCCAGGCTGCACGTCCGGGTTGCCCGCCTTGCCGATGGCGGCGATGCGTCCGCCCTTGAGGCCAATATCGGCCTTGACGATACCCCAGTGGTCGATGATGAGGGCATTCGTCATCACCGTGTCCATCGCGCCCTCGGCATTGGTTCTTTGCGACTGGGCCATGCCGTCGCGAATGGTCTTGCCGCCGCCGAACTTGACTTCCTCGCCATAGCTGCCGGCGCGCAGGGTGTAATCAGCCTCAACCTCGACTATCAGGTCGGTGTCCGCAAGCCGCAGCCGGTCCCCTACCGTGGGGCCGAACATTTCCGCATAGGCGCGGCGTCCAATGGTTGCCATTTTTATGATTCCTTGAGGGCGTAAAACGAGCGCTAGGGTTGATGCACCACGGAAACCGGTGGGCTTGCAGCAGCTTGCGCGGCAGGCTGAAAAAGATCGCGCAGGCTACCCAGCGCCAGGGCCAGCAAGGCCACCGCGCAAAGCCGATAAGTGAACCGCGCCCACTGAGTTCCGGCACGGCGGAACAGTCTGTCCACCAGCGCGGCGCAGACAAAGCACCACACCACCGAAGCCACCATGAAGCCGGCCAAAAATATGCCGTAGTGCTGGGCCGTGGGATTTGACACGCCAACCGCGCCCATCGCACCACCCATGGCTGCCCAGTAGGCAATGTTTTGCGGATTGGTCAAGGACAGCAGCATGCCTTTTCGCATCGGCCGGCTGTTCTTTGTCGGCGCGGCATCGACGCTGTACTCAACCCTTGACGCCTGCCAGCTGTCCCACGACAGCCACATCAAATAGGCTGCACCGGCAATGCCAATCGGCAAGCGCAGCGCATCCAACTGCAGCGCCAGGCCAATGCTCGCCAAGCCGAAAACAGCCCAGGCGGCGTCCCCGACCAATGAGCCGAGCTGCACGTCGAAAGCTGGCTGGAAACCCCCGCGCGCGCCCTGGCGCACGGTTTCTGCGAACACGGCACCCGGCGCGGCATTAAAAACCAGCCCCAGAAAAAAAGCGGTGATGAACAGTGTTGTCATGGCTTTTGTGCGAGACGGGCCTCAGAGGCCGCCTTGCGTCAGCCCGCGAAAGCCGTAGACCTGGCGGTCACCCGCATAGTCCACCAGCTCCACCGTGCGTTGCTGCCCCGGTTCAAAGCGCACAGCGGTTCCGGATGCGATATTGAGCCGCATGCCGCGCGATGCGTTGCGGTCAAAGCCGAGCGCGCCATTGGTTTCGGCAAAGTGATAGTGCGAGCCGACCTGGATGGGCCGATCGGCAGTGTTCTGTACCACCAGCGTCAAAGTGCGGCGGCCGGCGTTGATCTCGTGGTCAGCGCCGTCGGTGATGAGTTCTCCGGGGATCATGGCTTGCCCTTCAGGCCAGTTGGGCCAGCAGGGTCACACCGAAGATGGCGACAAGGGCACCGGCCACACGTGGCACCCAGACATTGGCGCTGCGTAGTGCCCAGCCGACGCCCAGGCCCGTGAGGTGCAGCAGAACGGTGGCACTCAGCATGCCCGCCAGCGTGACCCAGGCGTTGGGGGCGTCGGCCAGCTCATAGCCGTGGGCCAGGCCGTGGAAGACGGCAAACACGCCGACGATCAGCGCGGCAGCAATACCCGGTACGTGCCAGCGGGTAACGACCAGCAGGCCGGTGACCAGCAGGGAAGCCGCGATCATGGGCTCCACCGCAGGAATCTGCATACCCTGCAACCCTAGCACCGCGCCGGCCAGCAGCATCCCGGCAAAACCCAGCGGGCCCCACAGCAGCTCAGGCCCGGCCCGGCGCGCGGCCAGGGCGCTCCACAGACCCACCGAGACCATGGCGGCCAAGTGGTCCATGCCGGTGAGCGGATGGAAAAAGCCGGTGAAAAAGCCGAGGTGTGAGTGCTCGTCGGCACCGGTGTGCGCACCGGCGGCAAAGGGCAGGGCGGCCAGCAGCAAGGCTGCGATGGCGGGGAGGGCAATCTGGCGAGCGGAAGCGGAAAGGCGCATGCTTGTTCTCCGTTTTTTAAGAATCAACATCAGGTTTGACAAGGGCCGGCTAAACGATGGGCTGGTGCACGGTCACAAGCTTGGTGCCGTCGGGGAAGGTCGCCTCGACCTGTATGTCGGCGATCATCTCGGCAATGCCGTCCATCACGTCGGCGCGGGTCAGCACGGTGCGGCCTTCGCTCATCAACAGGGCCACCGACTTGCCGTCGCGCGCACCTTCCATGACGGCGGCGCTGATGAGCGCAACAGCTTCCGGGTAATTGAGCTTCAGGCCACGGGCCTTGCGGCGTTCAGCCAGCAAAGCGGCGGTGAAGATCAGGAGCTTGTCTTTTTCGCGTGGAGTGAGTTCCATGGGGTGCGGGGCTTGGTTTCGGGTTGGCTGAGCCGTCTGAAAAAGGCAGGGTTATCGATCGGGTGATTATTGATGATGGACTGAAAGCAGGATATACGCCATCGGGCGCAGGGTTTTTGCCCAGGGCAAGGGCCTTCAAGTGGCATGAAACCTGCGGACAAGAGGCTGTGCAGCACCCCGAACGCCCCTCCCTGAACGAAGCGCCACAGCACGTGGTGAAGGTCAGGCGCGACTACAACAGCTGGGTGGCCAGCGAAACCATGGAAGACTACGCCCTGCGCTTCACGCCGCAGCGCTTTCGCAAGTGGTCGGAATGGCGGGTGGCCAATACCGCTTTCGGCGCGGCGTCCTTCCTGATTCTGGAAGCCGTCGGCGCCACCTTGCTGGTCAAGTACGGCTGGACCAATGCCTTCTGGGCCATCATGGTCACGGGCCTGATCATCTTCCTGGCAGGTCTGCCCATCAGCATTTACGCCGCTCGCTATGGGGTCGACATGGACTTGCTGACCCGCGGTGCGGGCTTCGGGTATATCGGCTCGACGCTGACCTCGCTGATTTACGCCTCCTTCACCTTCATCTTTTTTGCGCTGGAGGCGGCCGTCATGGCCTATGCGCTGGAGCTCGCGCTCAATATCCCGCCCAGTTGGGGTTACCTTATCTGCGCGCTTGTGGTGATTCCGCTGGTCACTCACGGCGTCTCTGCCATCTCCCGCCTGCAAGTCTGGACGCAGCCTTTGTGGCTCGTCATGCTGGTGGTGCCGTTTGTCTATGTGCTGTTGCGCGATCCCGGTGCGTTTTCAGGGGTGTTGCACTACGGCGGGGAAACTGGGACGAGTGGAGAGTTCAATTTGCACCTTTTTGGTGCTGCTTTGACGGTGGGGATTGCGCTCATCACCCAAATGGGCGAGCAAGCCGACTATTTGCGCTTCATGCCGGTGCAAACGCCCGCCAACCGCTGGCGATGGTGGGGGGGCGTTCTGGTCGGCGGACCCGGCTGGGTGCTGCTCGGTGTGGTGAAGATGCTGGGCGGCGCCTGTCTGGCGTTTCTGGCCATTTCGAACATGGTGCCGCTGGACCGGGCCGTCGACCCTAACCAGATGTACCTGGCAGCCTACGAGTATGTTTTTCCGAATTACGGCATGGCTGTGGCGGCTACTGCGCTGTTCGTGGTGGTGTCGCAGCTCAAGATCAATGTGACCAATGCCTACGCCGGCTCCCTCGCCTGGTCGAATTTTTTCTCGCGCATCACCCACAGCCATCCCGGCCGGGTGGTCTGGGTGGTGTTCAACACGCTCATTGCCTTCATGCTGATGGAAATGAATGTGTTCCAGGCGCTGGGCGACGTGCTGGGTTTGTATTCCAATATCGCCATTGCCTGGGTGATGGCGGTCGTGGCGGATCTGGTCATTAACAAGCCGCTGGGTCTGTCTCCCAAGGGCATCGAATTCAAGCGGGCCCTTCTGTACGACATCAACCCCGTCGGGGTTGGCGCCATGGCACTGGCATCTGTGCTGTCGGTGACGGCGCATCTGGGGCTTTACGGCGAAATGGCACGGGCGTTTTCGGCGGTGATCGCCATGGGCACCGCATTCGTGGCAGCGCCGCTGATCGCTTGGGCAACCCGGGGTCGGTACTACATTGCACGCACCTCAGGCACCAACGTTTCGTCCGGTTCCTTTCAGCGCTATGCGACGCAGCAGTGCGTCATTTGCGAACGCGACTATGAGGGGCCGGACATGGCGCATTGCCCCGCCTACCAGGGGCCGATCTGTTCCTTGTGCTGCACGCTGGACGCGCGGTGCGGCGACCTTTGCAAACCGCACGCCAGCTTGTCGGCGCAGTGGTCGGGTGCGTTACGTTGGCTGCTGCCTCACCGCGCCTGGCCATACCTCGACACCGGACTGGGCCATTTTTTGTTGTTGATGCTGATCATCGTGCCGCTGCTGGCGAGCGTGTTTGGATTGCTCTACCACCAGGAAATCAGTGCGTTGGCAGATCTCGGGCCCCCCGAGCCGGCTCTGCGTTCAGGTTTTTTGAAGGCCTACATGGCCTTGCTCGTCATTGCTGGGCTCGTGGCGTGGTGGCTGGTACTGGCACATAAAAGCCGGCAGGTCGCGCAAGAGGAATCCAACCGCCAGACGCATTTGCTGATGCGCGAGATCGAGTCACATCGGCAAACAGATGAGGCGCTGCAGCAGGCCAGGACTGTGGCAGAAGAAGCCCGCCGTCACGCCGACCAGGCCAACCAGGCCAAGAGCCGCTACATCAGTGCCATCAGCCACGAACTGCGCACACCGCTCAACAGCATCCTGGGTTATGCGCAGCTGATGGGCGAAGACAGTGCCATTCCGCCGCATCGCAAACAGGCCGTCAGCGTGATCAAGCGCGGGGGCGAGCATTTGCTTTCACTGATTGAGGGAACGCTCGACATTGCCCGCATCGAGGCGGGCAAGCTCACCCTCAATGTCAAACCCATGCATTTCGCAGACTGCGTGCATGAGATGGCAGGCATGTTCGAGCTGCAGGCCGCCGCCAAAGGCCTGGGGTTTCACTTTGAGGCCAGCGGTAATTTGCCGGAGCTGGTGCGGGCGGATGAAAAACGCGTACGGCAGATCCTGATCAACTTGCTGGGCAACGCCATCAAGTTCACGGCACAAGGCCATGTGAATTTCAAATTGCGCCATGCGCGCGAGATGGCCTACATCGATATTGAAGACACCGGCCCGGGCATGGGTGAGGCCGAGTTGGCCCGGATTTTTGAGCCCTTTGCGCGGGGAACTACGGCCGGTCACAGTGCGGAAGGCACACCCGGTGCCGGCTTGGGCTTGACGATTGCCAAGATGCTGACGGACCTCATGGGCGGTGAAATGACGGTCATCAGCACCCCCGGGGCGGGGTCGATTTTCCGCATACGGCTGTTTTTGCCAGAGGTCCACGTCGTTGCAGGGGGAGTTAAAGACGCGGCCACGAAGCCTGTGCGGCGTCAGCCGCGCGGCTACGAAGGCGTGCGCCGCAAGCTGCTGGTTGTGGACAACGAAGAGCCTGATCGGGAACTCCTGGTCCAGCTGCTTGAGCCCATGGGGTTCGAGCTACGCACCGCCGCCAGTGGGCACGATTGCATGGACTTGCTCGCCACCGGTTACCAGCCCGATGTGATTTTCATGGACCTCGCCATGCCGGGTATTGATGGTTGGGAAACCCTTCGCCGCGTGCGCGGGCTGGGGCGTGAAGGCACGCATCTCGCCATTGTTTCCGCCAACGCATTTGACAAGGGCGCAGAAAACGACGCCGGCATTCTCCCGGAAGACTTCATCCTTAAACCCGTCCGGCACACGGAACTGATCGACTGGCTGGAGCGGCGATTGGCCCTGACGTGGCGTTATGACGTTTCACCGAATGACGATGTCCCTGTGGCCCAGGTTGCCAGCGTGCCGCGTATATTGCCTGATGCCGTGCAGCTTTCGGCGTTGCTGGAGGTGGTGAATCTCGGGTTCTATCGGGGCATCATGAACAATCTGGCAGAGATTGAAAGACAACGACCCGACGCCGCTGTCTTTGTGGATGAGATGCGTGTGTTGGCGCGGCAGTTTCAGTTTGAAGCCATGAGCCGCCAGCTGACCACCCAGGAGGCAGGCCATGAGCAACGTGCTTGAGGGCGGACCCGCGCTGGAGCGAAAGCTGGACCGCACCCTGGACCGGGCCAACAGCGATATCGTGCTGATTGTGGACGACGTGCCCGACAACCTGTCGGTCCTGCACGATGCGCTCGATGAATCAGGCTATACCGTCCTTGTGGCCACCAGTGGCGAGGCGGCACTGCAGCGTGCGTTGCAGGCTCTGCCCGACATCATTTTGCTCGACGCGATGATGCCCGGCATGGATGGTTTTGAGGTCGCCAAGCGGCTGAAGGCCATGGCCGAAACAGCTCATATTCCCATTATTTTCATGACCGGTCTCACGGAAACCGAGTACCTTGTGGCGGCATTGGAAGCCGGTGGAGTTGACTACGTCACCAAGCCGATCAAGCCGAAGGAAGTCATGGCGCGAATGGGCGTGCATCTGCAGGGCGCCCGCCGCGCCAGGCAGGAAGCGCGGCAGGCGGGCCAGGCACGCAACGCGCTGGACGCTTTCGGGTACGCCAGTATCACGGTGCGCATGGGCGGCCAGGCCGACGGCAAGCTGATCTGGCAAACGCCGTTGGCGCGTGAGCTGCTGATGCGCTACTACGGCACATCGGCGCCGCAAACACCCGAACCGGTGTTGAACTGGCTGCGTCATCACATGGCCGAGGCCGAGCGACAGATCGAGCCGCCGCGCCTGGCGGTGGAGCTTGGCCCGCGGCGCTTGACCTTCAGGCTGCACCAGCAGACCGACGACGGAGACCGCGGCGGCGACTGGCTGATCGTCATGCGCGAAATTTCCGACGATGCGGTGGTGGAAGCCATGAGCCTGAGCTTCAAGCTCACGGCCCGGGAGGCCGAAGTGCTGTATTGGGTGGTCAAGGGTAAAACCAACCGCGATATCGGCGATATCCTGGGCTCCAGCCCGGCGACGGTTAAAAAGCATCTGGAACGGGTCTATGCCAAATTGGGCGTGGAAACCCGCACCGCCGCCGCGGGTATGGCCATGAACCGCATTCGGCAACTTCATCCGCAATTTGAGGGGTAAACATGGCCCTCACGGTCGCTCAATTCGTGTAGCTCCCCGCCCCCCGAGGGGGCCGCCGCGCCTGCGGTCTGGCAAAGCCAGTCCCGCGGCCCCTGCTTGGGAAGAGAAGAGCCCTCATGGTCGCTCACTGCATGTAGTTTCCTGCCCCCCGAGGGCGCCGCTGCGCCTGCGGCCCAGCAAAGCCGGTTCCGCGGCCCCTATTTGCAAGAAGAGGGGGCTGGCCTCGCGCTGTACCCGGTTTTGTGCAAGCTCATGCGTCAGCGGTTACAATAAGAGATTCGGTAAAGCATCAGCTTTTTACATCGAGGCCTTTTCCCAACAGGCTTCCTTCTCAAATGCGGCGCTTCCCAGAGCCCGAATCCACAGTGTTTTCAGTGCCCATACAGCGCTGAACCCTCTCAACACTGTTCCGTTTTCCCGGCGAGCACTATTCCCGACAGTGCCCACTCATGGCTCAACCAGCCCAGCCCCTTGAACCAGGGCCTGGCGGGTGGAAACCGAACACCCTCCGGCTTGCTCGCAAGCCGATTACTCCTTATTTATCAAGCCGGGACATATAACCCGGCACGGACTTTTTATGAACGTAGATCACAACAAAATCTCGGTGGGCAAGTACCTTGTCTCACCACTGGCGAAGCAGCAAGGCGAAGGCTACGCTGCATCGGTCTCCATCCGCTCCGGACGCGGCAGCGCCACGCATGACCGCGTGATGCGCTTCAGCGGCCTCTTTGAAAGCGCGGCCTCGGCCGTGCATTACGCAACGGAACACGCCCTTGGCTGGATTCACGAGCGCTCAACGCCGGCCTGCGCATAAAGCATTGCCGGCCTTTACAACAGATATCACGGACAATTTTTTCAATTCCCTAGGAGTTACATCATGGCCAAAGAAGAACTGATTGAAATGCATGGACTGGTAGACGAAGTGTTGCCGGATTCGCGCTTTCGCGTCACGCTCGACAACGGCCATAAACTGGTGGCCTATACCTCGGGCAAGATGCGTAAAAACCATATCCGCATCCTTGCCGGCGACCAGGTGTCGCTGGAACTGTCGCCCTATGACCTGAGCAAGGGCCGGATTACCTTCCGCCACATTGCGGGCCGTGGCCCAGGCCCTGCACCGCGCCAGGCCCGCTAAGAGTCATTCACAAAGCATCAAGCCCGGCAGGCGGAGAAAATATTCTCCGCCTGCCGGGCTTGGTCATTTCAGTGGCCGTTGCCTTCAGTGGCGGTTGCCTGCCATGTGCTCCGTTTTTTGATTGAGCAGCACTTCCGGCTCCTGGGCTTCGGTCCAGGTTTCGTTATTGAGCCCCGCTTTCAGCCGGTCGGTGTCCAGCTCGCCGGTCCACTTGGCAACGACCAATGTGGCAACGCCGTTACCGATCAGGTTGGTCAGCGCCCGCGCTTCCGACATGAAGCGGTCTATCCCCAGGATCAGCGCCAGCCCGGCCACGGGCACGGTGCCCACGGCCGACAGCGTGGCGGCCAGCACGATGAAGCCGCTGCCGGTGATGCCCGCCGCGCCTTTTGACGTGAGCAGCAGCACCGCCAGTAGCGTGATTTCCTGCATCAGCGTCATCGGCGTGTTGGTGGCCTGTGCGATGAACACAGCCGCCATGGTGAGATAGATGGACGTGCCATCCAGGTTGAAGGAATAGCCGGTCGGGATCACCAGGCCCACGGTGGTCTTCTTCGCGCCCAGATTCTCCATCTTTTCCATCATGCGCGGCAGCACAGACTCGGACGATGAGGTGCCCAGTACGATCAGCAGCTCTTCCTTGATGTACTTGATGAACTTCCAGATGCTGAAGCCGTGCAGCCTGGCAATCAGGCCGAGGACCACAAAAATGAAGATCAGACAAGTCAGGTAGAAGGCGCCCATCAGCTTGCCCAGCGAGAACAGCGAGTCAACGCCGTACTTGCCGATGGTGAAAGCCATCGCGCCGAAAGCACCTATAGGCGCCAGCTTCATGATGAAGCCGACGATGGTGAACAGCACGTGCGAGGTTTTTTCGACGAAGTCGAACACCAACGTGCCGCGGCCACCGAAGCGGTGCAGCGCGAAGCCGAACATCACGGCGATCAACAGCACCTGCAGGATTTCGCCCTTGGCAAACGCGTCCACCAACGTGGACGGAATGATATTGAGAATGAAGTCGGTGGTGCCCACCATCTTGCCCGGCCCGGTGTAGGCCGCGATGGCTTTGGTGTCCAGCGTGGAAACATCGACATTCATGCCCGCTCCGGGCTTGAGCACGTTGACCAGCACCAGGCCAATGATCAACGCGAAGGTGCTGACGACCTCAAAGTAAAGCAGTGCCAACCCACCGGTCTTGCCCACCTTTTTCATGTCTTCCATGCCGGCGATGCCGATCACCACGGTGCAGAAGATGATCGGCGCGATCATCATCTTGATGAGCTTGATAAACCCGTCGCCCAGGGGTTTCATGTCCGCGCCGATTGTGGGATAGAAGTGACCCAGAACGACCCCGGCTATCACCGCGCATATCACCTGCAAATACAGTGACCGGTAAAGGGGCAACTTGCGGGTGGCGGTGGGTGTTGACATGGCAGGGGCGCATTCAATGAATGCGGTATGTGGTGACTGGGTCGCCAAATATAGTCCTGCCATCCGGTTTTTGGATGTGGAAAACCACACCCTCACAACCCGTTACCACTGACACGCAAGAATGCTTTGTCCTGCTGCTTTACGGCCCTACGACCTTATTGCCTTTTGGATGAACTCCGCCGCGGGTGCTACTTGTTGCCGCGTTCGCCAGCCGCTGCGGGACGTGCCATCCATGCAATCAGCGAAGAGCGCATGGCTTCTTCTACCGACATGTCAATGGGTTGCACCCAGTCGGTCGGCACAAAAACCGTATAGCCCCCGATCATGTAGCCCATTGGCAAATACACCGCGACACGCTCGCCCGGCAAGAAGCCCGATGGCAGGTCTGCGAAGCTGCGGCGCGTGATCAGGCCGACGATTTCCATTGCGTGCCCGGGCATTCGCAATATCACCACGCTTTGCTCGCCCTGTTTGCCCGACGGTGCAAAGTAGTCGGCAAAACTCTTGAGCGACGAGTAGATGCTCTTGACCACCGGCAGGTTGGTAAACGGAAGTTCCGCGAAAGAAAGCACCTTGCGAACGCTTTGCTGGGAGACGAGAAAGCCGATTGCCAGGATGCTCAGTACCCCAAAAGCCAGCCCCATGCCAGGGACGTAAAAACCGCCAATCAAGGGCCGCAACATCCACAAGGCAGCGGTTTCCATCCACGCCAAAAAGATATACAGCAAGTAGATCGTCAGCGCCACCGGCAGGATGGTAATGAGGCCACGAAAGAAATATTTATAGAGGTTTTTCATGGACTTGTTGTCGACGTGTTGTCAATAGCCGCTGCGCAAAATGCACTCGCGAGGCACCCCTGCAATATAACCATTTCACATGGCGCCTCATAAAGCGCTTTTATCGGTCTTTTCCTACATTTTTGAGGTACTAATCACCGCTGTACGCCGCCATGTTTTGCGTAAACTGTCGCGGTACACACGCCGGCTTGTGCCGCGATGTGCGATGGTTAATAAAACATTCACCTAAAACATTCAACCGATCTCACCCAACATGAAATCGAGCAGCGCCATCATCGTGGAACAGCCTGGTCTGGTGAGCTGCTGTGCTGATACCGCAAGAGTCACAAGAGTCACAAGAGCCCGTGCGATGCTGAAAGTTACTTTTCACTCCCTTGATTTGTTCGGGTGGCATGCTCAATTGCACAACACCATATGCCCGGCCGACACGGCCTTTTACTGAGGATTTTTATGAGCCAATCCACGCTGGTTAATGCCAGACTCAACGCACCCTTGCGTTCGCTCGCCTTGACCGTTGAAGAGCGTGCTCCAGGTGAATTTTTCTGGCGCATTCTTGAGAGCCACGCGGATCCCCTGGTGTTTGAATCGCTTTCCTGCTCCGATACCAGTTTTACTGCTTATGACAGTGCACTGGCCACCGGGTATGGTGAGCTGCAGCGTGTGATTGGTCCCGACCTTCAATATGGCCCGCGTCGCGATGAGCCTCAACAGGTTGACTTGTTCGGCGTTGCAGCCGGCGCTGAGGCGGCGAAGAAAGGTCTTGCGGCGGGCGCAACTGATACGCACTCCGGAAGAAGCGCCGGCATCCAGGCCGGTGCGGTACCAGCATGAAATTCGATCTGCAGTCCGAATACGCGCGTCTTCGCGCGCAGCTCGAAGCCCTGCAGGAAGCGCCGGTCAAAGACTTGCCGCGTATTGATCAACTCATCGATGAGTTGGAAAAAATCCAGCTGGCCATCAAGGCCGAGCATGGCGTAAAAGGCAATAACCCCAACGAATAACGCGGATTGGCAGTGCCGATGTCGTTCGCTTAGGGAACGATGAACCACTCACATGCCCGGCGTGTGTGTTTACATTGGTTCACTGCGTAGCATTTTGTGACCTCGCTTGTCCTACACCAGTGGCCGTACCGGACCGACGGCGTACCCAAGGTCTCCTTCGTAAATTGGGCTTAGCTGGCAATCAGGCCAGCCATTTACCAACCGGTGCCCCTTCTAGGCACAACTCAAGGAGCAACACATCATGAAAGTTTCTAAATCCCTGGCTTCCGTAGTGGCCGCTGCCGCCGTTGTGAGTTCCATTGGACTGGCATATGCCCAGACCGACACCACCACGACACCTGCTACGCCTGCAGACACCTCCAGCCAGACCATGCAAAACCAGGGCACCACCAGCCCCGATAGCTCGGCGGCACCCGCTACCACGACTGAAAGCAACACCGCTGGCTTCCAGACCGAGCGTCCAGCACAGGCTGACCGCAACTAAGCCAACCTCATGCGCTTTGACTCGCTCCGGGAGCCTCGTCTTTGACAGGCTCGGCTTCCGGAGCATTTTCACGTCTAACACCCTGTCGTCGTTTTCAACGTGACCATGTTCCGGTCTCAAAACATGTTTGAAACGCCTGCTTCTCAATTGCCGAATGCGGTGTCGCCCAGCACTGAAACAGACGCCACCTCGCGCTCGGATATTTTTGACGGTATCAAGCAAGGCATATTGCTGGGTGCAGCGTTGCTGGTGCTGGCGCTACCCCTTTTTCACGCGCGGCCTCATTCTTCACCCGCCCCCCAAGCTGTTTCGCCCGGCACCTTGCAATTGGCGCCCACCTTGCACTTTGCCGATTTCGGCGAAGAGCCCGCCTCGGACGAGGCGCGGCAGGTTGCCAACTGGGTGGTTTCGTCCGGAGACAACCGCCGTCTGTTCTTTGTCATTCTCGACAAGCTCAACACCAAGGTGTTTGTTTTTGAACCCTCCGGAAAATTACGCAGTGCCACACCGGTGTTGATAGGAGCCGCTGTCGGTGATGACTCGGTCATTGGAATCGGTGGACGCCCCATCGCGCAAGTGCAGCCGCATGAGCGCACCACGCCTGCAGGCCGGTTTATGGGCGAGCCTGGCCGAAATACCTTGGGTGAAGATGTCGTCTGGGTTGACTATGACGCGGCTGTGTCCATGCACCGCGTCCGGACACTGGAACCCAAGGAGCGCAGGCTGGAAAGGCTGGCGTCGCCCCGCACAGATGACAACCGTATTTCCTACGGCTGCATCAACATGCCGGTCGCATTTTTTGAAGACGTGCTCAAGCCTGCATTCAATGCGAGTTATGGCGTGATTTACGTGTTGCCGGAAGTCAAACCGCTGGCTGAAGTTTTCCCTGCCGCCCATGCGCTGGCCGGCAAGCAGGGGCTTCGTCCCGCTGCATAGGTCTTCTCACTCTTAGTGGGTCTTCCCATCTTTTCACGCGGGATTTGTAACAGGCCCGCTTCCTACTTTTCTGTGTTGTTGCAACCTCACACCTAAAGTGCGAAAAATGTCCTGTTTTCGCACCTGTTACGAAATGGCCGCTCAATAATTTTTGTCAGAAAAAAGGCCCGAATGCGCAATGCATTCAACGGCGTATAGCTATAAAAAGGATAGCGACCCGTCCCGGGTTTCTGAGGGTTTTCCGTTGTGAACATTTGCTTGCATCGCTAACATGATGCAACCAGCCGGACTTCTCCCGAGAGGGCGAAACCGGCTTTCTGATGCGCTTGCGCACAGGCTCATGAATTCACTCCCCAGGACCAGGATGTTGTTGAACGCAAAGGCACTGCACGCAAGAATCGTTTGCACGATTGCCTTGGCCATTCTCGGCGCCACCTCCGCCCAGGTGTCTGCCACTCCTCTTGAGTCGCAACCAGCACGCATACCGGACGCCCTTGAGGCGGTTGGCGACAACATTGCGGCCGAAGGAGCCTTGGTATCCGCCTCGCCTGATGCACGCTACGCCCTGCGTTGGGTTATGTCTTCTCGCGACAACCAGGGGCTTCCTTTTGTGATGGTCGACAAAAAAGGCGGGCGCATTTTTGTATTCGAGGCGACGGGGCAGCTGCGCGGCGTTTCCCCGGTATTGACCGGCTTGACACCCGGTGACCATGCGGTGCCCGGTATGGCGCAGCGCAGTGTTGGCAGCCTTCGCGTGGACGAACGCACCACGCCGGCGGGGCGTTTTGTTTCCGAGCCCGGCCACAACCTCCAGGGCGAGGCCATTGTGTGGATCGATTACACGGCCAAGCTGGCAATCCATCGTCTTCGTCCTGCCGCCCAGGCAGAGCGCCGCGCAGAACGATTGGCTTCCGAAACACCTGACGACAACCGCATCTCGCTGGGCTGCGTCGTCGTCCCGGTGAGTTTCTATGAAACTGTCGTAGGCCCCGTGTTGGGCAAAAGCCGGGGTGTGGTGTATATCCTTCCGGAGACCCAGCCGGTGCAGCGCATGCTGGGCGCGCTGCAGTTCAGCCAGCGCTAAAAAAGCCCCTGCACTCATGCCTTCTGGAAGGTTTGGGGCTCAATGTCGCATGGGCCATGCCGTGCCCAAGAGGATGGCTTCACCGCATTCATGCATCTTCTTGCTACCAACTTGCTACTAATTTAGTAGCTGCTTGCGCACATCTTGATTGGGCTGGCGGCCTATTTCACTTTAAATTCACGACTTCTTCGCCGCAGAACCCCCCACCGCAAGGTCCGCAACTACACCGGCGTCAGCGATTCCTTACTTCAGGCAAGGCTGCAGGCTGGCAAAGGCGCTTTGGGCAAGCTTCTACAGTGAAGTTGTCTTTCACCTGACAACAACTTTAGGAGAAACATATGCCTATCATTGCCTGGTTACTCGGCGTTCCCCTCAGCGTTATTTTGCTGTTGATGCTGTTCGGTGTGTTCTAGCACCCGCATTGGATAGATGGGGTCCCTGTACCCTGCAAAAAGCCCGCATCTGCGGGCTTTTTTGTGGGTCTTAGATGCCAGGTCAAGCTGTGGCCGGCTCGCCGCGGCGCGCGCGCAGCCGTGTGACTTTCCACCAACCCGGCAACAGGGCCTGGATTTCCGGCCGCGTAAAGCGGTCGTCAATGAGGTACACCACGCCGCGGTCTGAGGTGGTGCGGATCACCCGCCCGGCCGCTTGAACCACTTTTTGCAGTCCCGGGTACAGGTAGGTGTAGTCGTAGCTCTGTGCGGCACCGAAGTTGGCGCTCATGCGTTCCCGGATCTGCTCATTCACCAGATTGACTTGCGGCAAACCCAGCGTGGCGATAAAAGCGCCAATCAGGCGATCGCCGGGCAGATCAATGCCTTCGGCAAACGAGCCGCCCAGCACGGCAAAGCCAATGCCTTGTGAGGTGGGCGTGAAGCGCGACAGGAAGGCATCCCGGGCCGCTTCTTCCATGCCGCGCGTTTGTTCCCAAACCGGAATATGCGGGTAGCGCCGCCGAAACAAGGCGACAAGTTTTTGCAGGTAGTCGTAGCTGCTCAAAAAAGCCAGGTAGTTGCCCGGTTTGTCGCCGTATTGCCGCGCCATCAGTTCAACGATCGGCGACAGCGACTCCGCGCGATGCTGAAAACGTGTGGAGACGTCGCGCACCGCGCAGACTTGCAGTTGCTCGGCCAGAAAGGGCGACTGAACGTCCGTCCAGACAGTGCCTGCGGGCAGGCCCAGCGTATCGGCGTAGTAATTTTGTGGGCTGAGCGTGGCAGAAAACAGCGCTGTCGACTGCGCTGCGGCAAAGCGCGGCGCTAGAAAGGGCGCGGGCACGACGTTGCGGATGTTCAGCACCGCGCCGGCTTGCCGGTCATTCAGCAGAACCTGTTCTCCCGGTACCGCTGCGTTGTCGTCACCTGGGCCGACGGTGGTATGGCCAGGCTGCAGGGTGACATCAAACAGCGAATGCTCTGCAAAGACCTCGGCCATCCGTGAAAAATGCAGCGCTTCGAAATAAAAGTCCTGCAAGGCACCGTCCATGCGTGTCGGGTTGGCCAGCAAGAAGTCCGTGATCTGGGTCAGTGCCTGGCCCAGCACCTTCAGAAAAGGGGCGGGGAGCTCCGGGTAGACGCGGTACGCTTCGTTCAGGGCCTGCTGCGGCTGGAGCAGCTCGTTCAGGCTTCGGTTGAGCCGCTCCAGGGCGCTCCGAACAGCACGCGGCGCCGTCGCATGCACTTGCTGGAGCTGGTCTTGGGCCAGCGTGGCCGAGTACATCTTTCGCGCGCGCTCCACCAGGTTGTGCGCTTCGTCGACCAGCACGCCCACACGCCACTGGTTGCCTGCCGTCTGGCCATGAAGCAATGCGGTGGTATCAAAATAATAGTTGTAGTCGCCCACCACCACGTCAGACCAGGTGATGAGTTCCTGGCTCAGGTAATAGGGGCATACATGGTGGTCCAGCGCCAGGGCGCGCAGGGCGGTTTTATCCAGCGGCCCGTGGCTGCTCGCGTGGTCGACTGCCGCCTTGCGCGCCTGCGGCAGGCGATCGTAAAAACCTTTGGCCAAGGGGCACGCATCGCCGTGACACGCCTTGCCTGGGTGTTCGCAGGCCTTGTCGCGTGCGACCAGTTCAAGCACACGCAAGGGCAGGGGCTTTTCGGCGTCGTGGGCGCTGCGCTTGATGCGGTGCAGGGCCTCAAGCGCCAGTGCCCGGCCCGGCGTTTTAGCCGCCAGAAAGAAGAGTTTGTCGAACTGCTTTTTGGGCACCGCTTTGAGCAGCGGAAATACCGTCCCAATGGTTTTGCCGATGCCCGTGGGGGCCTGCGCCATCAGGCAGGTGCCGGCCTGGGCTGTTTTATAAACCGCTTCGGCCAACTCGCGCTGGCCCGGTCTGAATTCGGGGTGCGGGAAGGCCAGCGTTTGCAGCGCGGAGTCGCGTGCCTGGCGGTGCGCCAGTTCCTGGTTGGCCCACACCAGAAACCGCTCGCACAGCATTTCGAAGTATTCCTTGAGCGACGCGGCAGAAAACTGCTCGGTCAGCGGCGTTTCCTGTGTGGTGGCCACGTCAAAGTACACCAGTGTCAGGTTGACGGTCTGCAGATTTTTGGCCTGGCACAGCAGCCAGCCGTAAACCTTCAGCTGAGCCCAATGAAGATGCCGGCGGTTGTCGGCCATCGCATGCAGGTCGCCGCGAAATGTTTTAACCTCTTCAAGCTGGTTTTGCTCCCGGTCATAGCCGTCGGCGCGACCGCGCACCTTCAGGGTCTTGTATTCCGCCTCCAGGCTGACCTCCGCCTGGTAAGACTCCCCTCGGCGAGACGCCACCAGGGCGTGGCCGGCCATGCCTTCCTGCGCGGAGGGAGACGGCGTAAAGCGCAGGTCCAGGTCGCCATGCTTGGCCGTGAACTCGCACAGGGCCCGAACAGCCACAAGGTATTTCAATCGGGAGTCGCTCTTTGTCACTGAAAAAAGGGGGAGCGCCCATGGTAGCGCAGGCGTCGAGCCCCGCCTCGCGGTCAGGGCGCAAGACCGCGAGCCTGATGTCGAAACATTCCGTTGCGAGAGTGTTGAAGGAATTAATTACCAGGGCACGCCAAAAAGGGCCGCGATGTAGGCAAGAGGACTTAATGGTTAGTCCTTAAAGAGGCCCTAAGTATGCAAAAAAATGGCATGCTTTGTCGACGGCTTGTGCAAAAGAAATCAGGGTGTTGTCCTATGGCGCAATAACATGCAGCATTACACACTTGCAGTGCGGCGCCTTGAAAGCCAGCTCTTCGCGCGGCGCCCACTTTTTTGTAAAGAAAGTCACCATCACCGGATGAACTCCAGTTTGCCCAGCGCATTCACCGCAGTCCATTGTGAATCTGGCCTGGTGGGTGCGTCCGTGCTTTTGCAGTGTGGCGCTGTGAGCAGGCAGGTTGCCCTATGAAGCGCGACGAGACAAGCGAACAGGCTGAGCAGCGCCTACGGGCCGAGGCGCTCGCGTTGGCGGCCGCCAACGAAGCGCTGAAGCTCGAACTCGCCGAGCAGCAGCGGGCGGTCGAAGCGCTTCGGGATGACATCCGCGGCCTGCGCAACCTGGCCACTATCTCGGCGGACTGGTATTGGGAGCAGGACGCCAATTTCCGTTTTACCGACTTCACGGCCGAAGACAGCAACAGGTCACAGGACGAAGACCTCGACAGTTCCGTGGGAAAGTGCCGCTGGGAACTGCCAGGCGCCCTGCCGGTCAGCACGTCCTGGGAAGACCACCGCGCCATGCTGGCCAAACGCCAGCCCTTCCGCGATTTCGAATACATACGGGTGCTGGAGGACGGCGTTGCGCATTATTTTTCCATCAGCGGCGTGCCGGTGTTCAACAAGGATGAGGAGTTCATCGGTTACCGCGGTATTACGCGCGATATAACAACCAGCAGGCGTGCTGAGGAAAAAGTGCGTAAGGGCGCGCGCTTGCTCGATGACATCGTCGAGAACGTCCCCATCGCTCTTCAGCTGAAATCAGCCACGGACCACCGTTTCCTTGCCTGGAACCGGGCTGCTGAAGAGCTTTATGGCTATACGCGTGAGGAAGCGCTGGGCCACACGGTTCATGATTTGTGGCCCAAGGCTCACGCCCACAACATGCACGCCTCCGATCTTGCCCTGATCGCTGACGGCAAGATGCAGGATTTCCCCGACCGCCTTAACCAGACCAAGCACAAAGGTGTCATTCGCGTTCACATGCGCAAGGTTCCACTGAAGGATTCCAGCGGCGTGGTGACGCATGTCCTGATCACTGCGGAGGACATTACCCAGCGGCTGGCAGACGAGGAGCGTCTGCGCAGCAGCGAACTCCAGTTCCGCAGCCTGACGAGCCTTTCTTCCGACTGGTATTGGGAGACCGATGACAAATTCCGCTTCACCAAGCTTTCGGGGGGGAAAACGGCGGAAGCCAGGCTCGCCATCAACGAGCACATCGGGAAAACACGGTGGGAGATTGACCACAGCGAAGCCAACCAGGAACTATGGGCCCGTCACCGCGCCCTGCTGGAGCGCCACGAAGTCTTCCGGAACTTTGAATACGAGCGCGAAGAAAAAAACGGCCAGCGCGTCACCTTGTGTATCAGCGGGGAGCCGATGGTCGATGCCAAAGGCCGTTTCACCGGGTATCGCGGCGTAGGCACCGACATCACTGCGCGGCTTGAGGCCGAGGCCAAACTGCGCCAAAGCGAAGAGCGCTTTCGCAGCCTCACCGGTCTTTCGTCCGACTGGTACTGGGAACAGGACAAAGACTTCCGCAATACCTTTGTCTCCAATGATCCGCTGCGTTTCACCCTGGGAACCCAGGTCATTGGAGAGGGGCACCGCCGCTGGGATCTCCCCGGTTCTGCACCGCTGGTCGGCACATGGGAAGACCACCAGGCCGTGTTGCAAGCGCATTTGCCGTTTCGCAATTTTGAATACCGCCTGGCGAACGAGGACGGCCGCGCGATTTACCGCAGCGTCAGCGGGCAGCCGGTGTTTGGCGAAGACGGGTCTTTTGAGGGCTATCGGGGCGTGGGCACCGACATCACGTCGCGCAAGGAAGTCGAGACGGCGCTGCGTGTCAGCGAGGGCCGCTTCAGGGCGGTGGTGGGGGCCCTGGCCGAGGGCGTGATCCTGCGGGATGCCGGGGGGCTTATCGTTGACTGCAATGCCAGCGCCGAGCGCATTCTTGGCAGAACCCTGGCTCAGCTCCAGGGCCAGCCTTCGGTCGAGCCCGAATGGCAGAGATTCCGTGAAGACGGCACGCCGATGCCCAGGGAAGAGTGGCCCAGCGTTGCGGCTGTTCGTACAGGCCAGCCACAGTTGAACCGCGTGGTGTGTCACCGCAGGGCCGACGGCAGTGAATTCTGGGCGCTGATCAACGTGCAACCGCTGGTGGATGGGAGCGGCGCGCCGTCGGGGTATGTCAGCACCATTACCGACGTCAGCAAGCGCCGGCAGGCGGAGCAGGAGATCGTCCAGCTCAACGTCAATCTGGAAAAACGCGTGTTGCGCAGAACCGCCCAACTGGAAGCCGCGACCCGGGAGATCGAGGCGTTTTCGTATTCGGTGGCGCATGACCTGCGCACACCTTTGAGCACCATTGACGGCTTCTGCGCCTTGCTTGAAAAAGCCGTGCCGCGCGAAGCTGGCGAGCGCGCTCACCACTTCCTCGGCCGCATACGCAGCAGTGTCCGGCGCATGGGGGAACTCACCGACGGCTTGCTGTCCCTGGCCCAGCTGTCCCGGACCAGCCTGAACTGGGAGTCTGTCGATATCAGTACCGAGGCGGCCAAGATCATCAAGCAGTGGATGGAAAACGACCCGGACCGCCTGGTGCAGATTACCGTTGAGCCCAACATGTGGGGCCGGGCAGACGTTGCGCTGTTGCGCCAGGTGCTCGAAAACCTGATCGCCAACGCATGGAAATTCACATCGAAAAAACCGCACACCGAGATACTGATCGGAAAAGAAGCAGGCACCGACGGCCAAGTGGTTTACTTTGTGCGGGACAACGGTGCCGGTTTCGATATGGCCTACGCCAACAAGCTCTTTGGCACTTTCGAGCGGCTGCATTCGCCGGACGAATTTGCCGGCAGCGGCATCGGGCTGGCCACGGTCAAACGCATCATCACGCGCCACGGCGGAAAGATCTGGGCCCATTCGTCGGTGGGTGAAGGCAGCACCTTTTATTTCACGCTCGGCGGTGAACAGGCAGGAGCCATGCCGGTGGAAGACCCGTCCGACGAGGCCGGGACGGCGTCGTCGGAAAGCGTTTTTCCCGCTAATGCGTTTGGGGACACCGCCGGCGACGCGACCACCGCAAGAGGCGATGCCATCAGCACGGACAACGATGTCTTCACGGTCAGCGACAAGCAGTTCAGCAACGCGTTTGAACATGCGGCCATCGGGATGACGCTGATCGGCATTGATTCCCGCCGGCTTAAGGTCAACACCGCTTTTTGCCAGATGCTGGGTTATTCCGAAGCCGAAATGCTGTCGCGCACCATCTATGACCTGACGCATCCCGACGATATTGAGTGGGACCTGGAACAGCGCCGCAGGGCCCTGGCCGGGGAAATCGAATCTTTCCATGTGGAAAAACGCTACATCCACAAGTCCGGCCGCACGGTCTGGGGCTACATGAGCTGCTCCCTCGTGCGTGATGCCGATAGAAAGCCGCTTCAATTTATCGCCCAGATCCAGGACATCACCGAGCGCAAGCTGACCGAGCAGGTTCTGCGTGAGAGCGAGGAGCGTTTTCGCGCACTCACGGCGCTGTCCTCCGACTGGTTCTGGGAGCAGGACGAGAACTTCCGCTTCGTCGAGGTTCCCGGCGAAGCCCCGAGCGCCTCAGGCATCCCGAAATTGGCCCATGGCAAGACTGCCTGGGAGCTCGACTACATCAACATCGAAGCCGCCGCGTTGGCCGAGTACAAGGCCACGATAGCCCGGCACGAGGTTTTCCGCGACCTTGAAAGTACACGGCGCGACTCCAAGGGGCGGCTGCACTACTTCAGCATCAGCGGCGTGCCGAAATTCGACGCCAACGGAAAATTCACCGGCTACCGCGGCACGGGACGCGAAACCACCGAAATCCGCCGTGTCACCGAGGCCCTGCGCACCAGCGAAGCGCAGCTGCGCGAAATCACCGACACGGTGCCGGCCTGGATCACTTACGCCGACGCCGACCAGCGCCTGTGCTTTCATAACCGGGCCTACGAGGAAGTCTTCGGCATGACGCAGGAGCAGCTCCAAGGCAAGACCATCCGGGACATCGTGGGCGATGAGATGTACGCGCTGATCAAGCCCCGGGTGGAAGAGGTGCTGCAGGGCTACCCGGTGGTCTACGAGCGATCGCAGAAAACCGCCCGCGGCGGCATGCGCGACTACATGGTCAATTATTTCCCGCGCTACGGCGAAGGCGCCGACGAAGGCAAGGTGATTGGCTTCTACACCCTGGCCAACGACGTCACCGAGCTCAAGCGCATAGACCGCATGAAGAGCGAATTCGTCTCGACGGTCAGCCATGAGCTTCGCACGCCACTGACCTCGATCCGGGGTTCACTGGGCCTGATTTCGGGTGGCGTCGCCGGCCAGTTGCCCGACGCTGTCAAGACGCTGGTGGGCATTGCCAAGAGCAACTGCGAGCGCCTGATCAGGCTGATCAATGACATCCTGGACATCGAGAAGATCGAGTCCGGCAAGATGACGCTTGATTTCCAGGTGATCGAGCTTCAGCCCTTGCTCGAGCAAGCGCTGGCCGCCAACGAAGGCTACGGCGCGGCAAAAAATGTCCGTTTGCAGCTCCATTTCCCCGACCGGGAGTTGCAGGTCAGGGTAGACAGCGACCGGCTGACGCAGGTGGTGACCAATCTGCTGTCCAATGCGATGAAGTTCTCCCCCGAAGGCGGCACGGTAGACATCCATGTGGCACGCAGCGAAACCGGCATACGCGTTGAGGTGCGAGACCACGGGCCCGGCATTCCGGAGGAATTCCGCAACCGGATTTTCCAGAAGTTCTCCCAGGCCGACTCTTCCGATACACGCCAGAAAGGCGGTACCGGCCTGGGCCTCAACATCTCGCGGGCCATCATTGAGCGTCTGGGTGGCAGCATCGGCTTTCACACCGACCCGGGCGTGGGAACCACCTTTTTCTTCGAACTGCCTGAATGGGTGGATTCGCCGGTGCGCACCTCAGGTTTCGCCGCGCTGGTGGAGCAGCGGCCACGCATTCTGGTGTGTGAAGACGATCCGGACATTTCCCGCCTGATCAGCATGATGCTGGACAAGGGCGGCTTTGAGACGGAGGCAGCTTTCACGGCGGAGCAAGCCGTCGCGAAGCTGGTTAAAAAACGCTACGCCGCCGTGACCATCGACCTGAAGCTGCCCGACCAGGACGGCATTGCGCTGATCCGCGCGCTGCGCGCCCAGCTGCATACCCGCGATGTGCCCATCGTCGTGGTGTCGGCCTCGGCGGCCGAAGGGAGAATTCAATTTAATGACCAGTCCCTGACGGTGTCCGACTGGCTTGAAAAGCCCATTGACGAAAACCTGCTGGTGCTGGGTGTGCAGCGCGCCATTGCCGACTCGGCGGAAGCCCGCTCCGTGATCCTGCATGTCGAAGACGACCCCGATATCCAGCGCATAGCCGCAACCATTGCGCAAGGTTTCGCAACCTTCGTCTTTGCCGACACAGTGCAGGAGGCGCGTGACCGGCTGAAGGAGCAGCGCTTCGACCTGATCCTTCTGGACCTCAGCTTGCCGGGGGGGTCGGGATGGGATTTGCTCAAGGACATCGAGGCCATGAGCGGGCCGCCACCGGTCGTGATTTTCTCGGCACTGGAAGTAGACAGGATTCAGGCAACGCGTGCCGCCGCCGTGCTGCTCAAAGCCAAAACCTCCAACGCCGAGCTGCTTGAGACCTTGCGGCGCGTGCTCGACCAGACCGGATCAGGAACGCAGGCAGAGAGCTGACACGACACGGGTCGCAGTGCGGCCTGAGTGCGGTGGGTTTGTCGAAAATATTCGTGAAATCCGATCTCCGGCCTTGATAGACGTGCGCCACCAGCTATGGTTTTTATAGCAATCTGAATTCGCGCGCACCCCGTCGCAGAGTGGGACAACCGACCTGAAGAGAAGAAGCACTTTGGCGGGTTTGCGCGAACGGGGGGTGCTACCCCCGCAAAAGAACTCGCCTACTGCGGTTTAGGCCCATTCATGGCCCGCTCAAACTCCTCGCGGGACAGCATGTTGTCCTTGTTGGTGTCGGCTTCATCAAAATGCTTGGCGACACCGCGAAAGTTGGAGGCCTCGTCGCGGCTGACTTTGCCGTTGTTGTCCTTGTCCATGAAATTGAAGGCGCGCTCTAAATCTTTGGCGGCGTATTTGGGGCCAGACGGGGCCGTTGAAGCGGACGCGGGCGGCTGGGGCTCTGTTGCCGCAGGTCCGGGCACCGCAGCGGCCGGCTCTGGGGCCTGCGCATGCCCACTGGTGGCGTACAGCACGGCCGCAGTGGCCACCACCAGCATCATTGTTCCGCGGTGAAGCTTGCCTCCGGTGCGGCTGAGGGTAGATCGCAAGGTGAGCGTCGTCGGTGTGGCGGTGAAGGGTAAAAAGTTCATGCCTTGATTGAATGCCATTTCGCGCGGAAGTGCCAGTCAACTTGCAGGGTGTTTCGCTGCTTTACCGCGTAGGCACAGGCCGAAACATTTCCTTGCAGGCAATTCCTGGCGGTTTGGCATGGTATCCCTATATAAAACGAAATTTCCTCTGGACCCTCTATGAAAGGACTGCAGCATGCTTGCCAACCGAAACGCCATGGCCACCATTGCCGTCAAAGACCTTGCGGCCGCGAAGAAATTCTACGGAGGCACGCTGGGCCTCACGCCCCTCGAAACCTCTGAAGAGGGCGTCCTCACTTACCAAAGCGGAACCGCCACCGTAGTGGTGTATGTGTCGTCCTTTGCCGGAACCAACCAGGCGACGTCAGCCACCTGGAGCGTGGGCGACGAGTTCGACGGCATCCTGCAAGCGCTCAAGGCCAGAGGCGTGGTGTTTGAACACTACGACATGCCGGGCATGACGCTAGAGGGCGATGCGCATGTAGCAGGTGACTACAAGGGCGCCTGGTTCAAGGATCTGGATGGCAACATCCTTCACATTCTCAACCGATAACCCGGGCGCAGGGCGCGAACGTTCTTCACGCTCGTGCACAGCGACCAGGCAGTTCTAGAAGCGCACTTTCAGGAAAGCCGAAGGCCCCTTGAGCTTGACGCGAAAGCGCGCGTTGCTGTCGTCGCGGTGCAGGTCAATGTCGGTCAGGCCATAGTCCAGCACCACGCCCACGTTCTTCAGCGGAAACCATTCCACGCCGATCGCGGCGTTGTAGATTTCTCCGCGCACGCTGCCGCCGGTCTTCTTCACACCGGAGGCATCGGCAAACAGCCGAAGGTCGGGGCTGATGGCGTGCCTGAGGCCCACTTCCAGCAGCGGTGCGACGGCATCGTCGCTGTAGCTTTCGGCGATGGCACCGGTAGTCCCACCAACCGCCGCCGTGGCGCGCAGGTCCAGATTGGCGCGGTAGTAAGCGGCACCAGCGCCCAGGCCCAGCACGGTATTGCCCGAGCCCAGCCACCACTTGTAAGCCAGCTTGGCAAAGTCCAGCTTCACGTCCAGGTTGGCGGTGCCCGTGGTGGTCACGGTGCCGCTGCCAACATTGACATTGCTGACCAGAGAATCCGAATAGCCGCGCTTGAACTGGTAGTAGTCCAGCGACAGGCCCTGGCTGTCAAACAGCAGCACGTCGGCCTTGATGCGCGGCATGGTCACACTGCTGCGGTTGACATCACCGGAGTCCAGCCGCCCGAAACGGGTGTTCACGGCGGCGTTAAAGGTGGGGTCCGCATGAAACGCGCCGATCGAAAAACTGGCGCGGTCCAGCGCGGGCGACGGGTCTGCCAGGGCTGGCAGGGTCAAGAAGCCGGCGCTGCCCATCACGGCAAGGCTCGCAAGTCTGGCGGCGCGGGTCGCCCGGCCGGGAGATGGGGTCAACAGCATGAGAAGTCCCTTGGGGTAAGTTTGGGATAGGTTTGGGATTAGTCAGCAGCCTGTATTGCATACGTACCGGGAGGGCCACGGTGCTCCCGTTTCCAGAGCCAAGATAGCCAGCCGAAACTGCGATTTCTATCCGCCAAATACGGATGCGTTTGTAGGACGTGCACACGCCACCGCAAGGCAAAGTCATCCGCTGCGCCAGCTGCGGCCTCGTGTGTCGCTTTTGCCGAAATTCAGTATGAAAATGGCCGACAGCCCAATAGCATCGTGCGCAAGCAGCTATTCATTTGATAGCATTCGGCTTTGCCAAATTGAACCCTATTGACCCCCATTGAACCCGAGGAGAACCCGTCGATGACAAAACCCATGGAAACCCGAAAGGGCTGGTGGGCCCTGATGGTGCTCTGCCTGGGCGTGTTGATGATCGTGCTGGACACCACCATCGTGAACGTGGCGCTGCCATCCATCCGGACAGACCTCCAGTTCACCGAAACCTCGCTCGTGTGGGTGGTGAACGCCTACATGCTGACGTTTGGCGGCTTCCTGTTGCTGGGCGGCCGGCTGGGTGACCTGTACGGCCAGCGCAGGCTGTTCCTGGCCGGGCTCACCTTGTTCACCGTGGCCTCGCTCGCCTGCGGCCTGGCCAACTCGCAGGGCCTGCTGGTGGTGGCGCGGGCGGTGCAAGGCTTGGGCGGCGCTGTGGTGTCGGCGATCTCGCTGTCGCTGATCATGAATCTTTTCACCGAGCCGGCCGAGCGCGCGAAGGCCATGGGCGTGTACGGCTTCGTCTGTGCGGGCGGCGGCAGCATCGGCGTGTTACTGGGCGGCGTGCTGACCGACTCACTGAACTGGCACTGGATCTTCCTGGTCAACCTGCCCATAGGCGGCGCGGTGTTCGCGCTGTGCCTGTTCCTTCTGCCCGGCGGTAAAGGCCAGGCCAGCGGCGCGCGGCTTGACCTGGGAGGCGCCGTCACGGTGACCACCGGGCTGATGCTGGCCGTCTACGCCATCGTCAATGGCAACGAGGCGGGATGGCTCTCGGGCCAGACCCTCGGCTTGCTGGGTGCAGCCGCCGTGCTCATGGCGGTCTTTTTGGTCATCGAAGCCAGGGTCACGACGCCGCTGGTGCCGTTGGGTCTTTTCCGCCTGCGCAATGTCGCCACCGCCAACGTGGTCGGGGTTTTGTGGGCTGCGGCCATGTTTGCCTGGTTCTTTATTTCGGCCTTGTACATGCAACTGGTGCTGGGCTACAGCGCCCTGCAGGTCGGCCTGGGCTTTTTGCCCGCCAACCTGATCATGGCCGCGTTCTCCCTGGGCCTGTCGGCCAAAATCGTCATGCGGTTTGGCATACGCGCACCGCTGGCTGCCGGCCTTTTACTGGCTGCCGTGGGCTTGGCGCTCTTTGCCCGCGCACCAGTGGGCGGGCGCTTTGTGGTCGACGTGCTGCCCGGCATGCTGCTGTTGGGTCTGGGCGCTGGCATGGCCTTTAACCCGGTGTTGCTGGCCGCCATGAGCGATGTGGATCCGGCCGAGTCGGGTGTTGCTTCAGGCGTGGTCAACACCGCCTTCATGATGGGCGGTGCGCTGGGCCTGGCTGTGCTGGCCAGCCTGGCCGCCGCGCGCACCGGCACTTTGGCCGGCGCGGGCGCACAGGCGCTGGAGGCCCTCAACGGCGGGTATCAGCTGGCATTTGTCGTGGGCGCTGTCTTTGCCGCCAGCGCAGCCGTGCTGGGCGCGCTGCTGCTGCGCCCGGCAAACGCCAGCGGGAGCCAGGAGGCCGATGCGGCCGGTCCCCTTGCTTAATTTCTTAAGGACCGAAACCAGTCGGCACGTACCAGCCGCGGTTGGCACTCACACCGCAGGCGGATCCGTTTCCCGTTCGTAGTGGCGGTGCCGTCCCATCGCCGTAACAAAGCGCGCCAGCGCACCGGAAACGTCAGTAGAGGTTTCAAAGATCAGTCCAGTGTCCGCCGGTGCACCTTTTTTGCCTTTGGCTGCGGCGCTGCCCGCAGCAGCGGGTAAGCCGGCCTTTTCCAGCAGACGGCTTGAAGCGCCCAGCACCAGAATGGTCTTGCAATGGCGATACTGGTCCTTGATGAATTCCGCGGTATGGCCGTCGCCCGCCAGTGCGGCTACCGCATCTTCACCGTCCGGCAAAACCAGCGCGTCAAACAGAAAGCCGGGTTCGTTTTCCAGTGAGGCGTCGGCGTCCACGACCTTGCCTTCTGCCGTCGCCATTGCGCCGATGCGTGGCCCCACCAGCCGCGGCACAGCGCCCTCAGCAGCCAGCGCCGCCTGTATCTGGTCGATTGCCGCGCCGTTGACGCCGGGCGCCACCAGCACCGCAACCTTGCGCCCCGCGATGCTGCCGTCACCCGGACGGGCCGCCAGTGAAAGCGCCGGCGACGCGGTCACTTCCGGCTTGGCCGGTTTGGCCAGTGCCAAAGGCATGGACGCCGGCAGTTGGGCCATGCCCAGTCCTTCGGCCACTTTCTGCGCCAGCGACTCGGACGCGTTGCGCAGCGATGACACCATGCGCTCGCGCACGGCGGGTACCGTCACCTTGCTCAACTCGAAGCGAAAGGCCGCTGCGATATGGGCCTGCTCAACAGGCGACTGGCTGTTATAGAACAAGGCGGCCTGTGTGTAATGGTCGGCAAACTTTTCGGGCTTGGCGCGCACCTTGACGTGGTCTTCCTGTGCCTGCAGGCGCGCCGGCACGCTGACAAAGCCCTGCGCCGCGCCAGCCTGGAAAGGGCAGCCGCCAGCCAGGGAGTTGGGCTCGTACGACACGCGCCCGCGCGGAATGGCCTGCCGGTGCATGCCGTCGCGCTGGTTGTTGTGCACGGGGGCCAGCGGGGCATTGATCGGGATCTCGTGGAAGTTGGGCCCGCCCAGGCGCGAGATCTGCGTGTCCACGTACGAATGGATGCGGCCCGCCAGCAAAGGGTCATTGGAAAAGTCGATACCCGGCACCACGTGCGCCGTGCAAAACGCCACCTGTTCGGTTTCCGCAAAGAAGTTGTCGGGGTTGCGGTTCAGCACCATGCGGCCCAGCGGCTGCAGCGGAACAAGCTCTTCGGGAATGATCTTGGTGGCGTCCAGGATGTCAAAGCTGAAGCGCTCTGCCTGCTCTTCGGTGAACACCTGCACTGCCAGCTCCCACTCGGGGTACACGCCGGCCTCAATGCGCTCCCACAGGTCACGGCGATGAAAGTCGGGGTCGGCGCCAGAAATTTTCACGGCCTCGTCCCACACCAGCGAGTGCGTGCCGAACTTGGGGTTCCAGTGGAACTTCACAAACACCGACTCACCCGCGTCGTTGACGAAGCGGTAGCTGTGCACCCCAAAACCCTGCATGGTGGCGTAGCTGCGCGGAATGGCGCGGTCGCTCATCACCCACATCAGCATGTGGGTTGACTCGGGCATCAAGGAGACGAAGTCCCAGAAAGTGTCGTGCGCGCTGGCGGCCTGCGGCATCTGGTGATGCGGCTCCGGTTTCACGGCGTGTACCAGGTCCGGAAACTTCATCGCATCCTGGATAAAGAACACCGGCATGTTGTTGCCCACCAGGTCCCAGTTGCCTTCGTCGGTATAGAACTTCACGGCAAAACCGCGCACGTCGCGTGCCGTATCTTTGGAGCCGCGCTCACCCTGTACCGTCGAAAAGCGCACGAATACCGGCGTAACCTTGCCTTCCTCCTGAAAGGGCGCCGCCTTGGTGTATTGGGTGAATGGCTTGTAGCACTCGAAGAAACCATGCGCGCCCGAGCCGCGGGCGTGCACGATGCGCTCGGGGATGCGCTCATGGTCAAAGTGCGTGATTTTTTCGCGCAGGATGAAGTCTTCCAGCAGCGCGGGCCCGCGCACACCCAGCTTTAGTGAGTTCTGGTTGTCGGCAATTCGCACGCCCTGGTTGGTCGTCAGGGCCTGGCCGGCGGAGTCCACCCGCACGCGGTCCAGCGGCTCGATGGTGGCGTTGAGTCCCTCCGGCGCCAGACTGCCGGTTTTTCCCGAGCCGTTTTCCTCGCTCAGTGTGCTGCCGGTTGGCAGCCGGGACGCGGGCTCGACGGTGCTGCCCGGCACCGGCTCCAGCCCATTTGCAACCCCGTGCTCGGCGGCCTTGGTCGCGTTGTAGGGCATCGCCGCTGCGAGCTCCTGCACCTGGGCCATTTTTTCAGAAGCCACATCCGCATTGGCTTCCGGGGCGACCCGCGCAGGGCCACTGTCGGTATTTTTGGCGGCTGCTTTCGACGAAATTCCAGTGGGTTTTGGCATGAGGGGATTGATCCAAAAGAGTTGATGGGGGCTGTACATCACACGTCATGGCCGGACCTCGCCCAGGCGGCAAGAAAGTTTTTCAAAAGCGCGCGCGGAAGGATAAAAAATGGGGCGGCGAAGCAACGGCGAAAACGCGGATGCGCTGATCGTAGGAAGGGGAGTTTGTGCCAGGTGTAGGACGCTGCGCCGTGGGAATCCCGGCGATCAGCCTTTGCCGAAGCGGGCATGGATTCGGATGAAAAAGGGGCGCCCCCCGGCAGTGAACTGGGAGAAATTCCTGGGCGGAATACGCCGCCGCTCAGCCGTCAGGGGCCCTAGTAAATCCCGAACAGCGCGCGGATTTCGTCGCCCGCCGTGCGGCCGTGTTTCCGGCTTTGGTACTTGTCGCCAACGTCAGCGCATTTTTCCATGATCAGCAGCGTGAATTCCTGCAACTCCGCGGTAAGTGCCTCGCCCTCCACCATGACACCGGCCAGCTTGGCCAGATTTACAAGTTGGCGGTCGCTGAGGGAGCCAATGGAAAAGTCTGAAGGCTTGAAGTCCGGTGGTAGTGGCATAGGTACACCTGGAAGATATCAGCGGGCGGCCGAAAGTGGACTGCCTGCGGGGCGGGTTTTGTCCTACAGATTACCTCAGCTCGGCCGGCATAGCATGCTTTTTTCCCCAGGAGACCGCCATGGCCGACGATACAAGTAAAACCGCATTGGACCGTAAATTCATCTCGCTCGAGGAGGACTACGAGCTCCGCGACTGGACGAAAACCCTGGGCTGCACCGAGCAACAGCTGCGCGAGGCCGTCAAGGCCGTCGGCAACTCAGCTTCCGCCGTACGTCAGTACCTGGGGAAAAAGTAGCCAGGTTGCAAACCGCCGAGGCCACCCGTGGCCTGGACGGCGTCGAAGAGGTCTCCACCATCGCTGCCGCAGATGACGACGCGGAGGAAGACAATGCCGCCCCAACGCGAAAAGGAAATGTATGACCATCACCGGAAGTTGCCATTGCGGCAAAAACGCGTTTCGCATTGACGGTGAAATCCCCGCGCAACTGACGCGCTGCACCTGCTCGTTTTGCGCCAGGCGGGGTGCGCTTTTGGCGTATTACACCCCAGAGCAATTTCATGTCACGACGCCCAGCGACGGCGATGCCATTTACCGTTGGCAGACCAAACAGGTAGCTCACCATTTCTGCCGCGAATGCGGTGTAGCCACCTATTCAGACAGCCCTGCTTTCGAAATGGACGGCAGCTGGGACGGCACAACCCGCCGCATCGGCGTCAACGCCCGCCTCTTTGATGGGTTTGATGCCGCCGAGGCACCCGTGACGGTGATCGACGGAAAAAATCTCTGGTAGCCTGCGCAAAAGCAGCGCGACCTCGCGCCTAGAAATGCGGGGGCAGGTCGTCGCGAAGGCTGCGGCTCACGGTGACGTCACCATCACGCGGCGTACCTGTTTTGAGCGCCGCCACTTCGCGTATCAGCGCGTCAATTTGCTGTTGCTGGCGCACGATGACCTTGTCGAGCTGATCCAGCAGGTCTTCCGTAAAGCTGGCCTTGATCTCCAGCGCCGTGAGGCGCTGGTCGGCGGGGGAGATGTCGTTCGGTTGCATACCCGTATTGGACATGAAGCGGTCAAGTGGCGGAATCGCCACGAAGCCCTTTTTACCTGGGACCACACGATTTTCCGCCCGATTTTTAGTTATTTTGGCCTCTAGCCAGCGTAGGCTGTGCGCCAGCAGCTATGTTATTGATAGCGACAAGCAGGCCAGCCCAAGCCGATCCTTGCCCGGGCGGCGTTCGGCTTTAGCGCGTTTAACCCCAGGAAAACCCTGAAATGTGGCAAAGCTGCGACGACGCCTGGACCCCAAAAGGCACAAATCGCCATGGCTCGTCGCGGGACTGTAACTATCGGTTTTAGCCGACATGACCCGGTGCTGTGTGTACTTATAGTGGTCGCACAATGCAGATCCCTACAGAACCCATAGGCAGTATTCCGCGCCCCCCAAGCCTGCTCGACGCCATCAGTGACGGCAACGGCGAAGCACCTGCGCTGCAACCCCTCTACGAAGAAGCAATTCGCGACACCATCAGGCGGTTTGAAGCCACGGGCTCGCCGGTCATCACCGATGGCGAGCAGCGCAAATATCACAACTTCTGGACCTATTGCGTCCACGGCCTGCCCAACACCTCACCCGACGGATTCCGCATCCCGTTTGCGGCGGGCCATACGCGCCGCATGCCTCGGCTGACCGAAGGCCCTTTTCGGTACCGGCGCTACGCCGACAGCTATATGGACGTTGCGCAGCGCTACAGCAAGGTGCCGATCAAGCAGGCGGTTATATCCCCGTCGGCCCTGAGCCTCATGTACCCGGACGAAGGCATTCCCGGCTACACGCGTGAGCAATTTTTGCAGGACCTGCTTGCCGAGCATGAAACCGAAATCAGGCGCTGCCTCGACAAGGGCGCACACAAGGTGCAGATCGACTTCACCGAAGGCCGGCTCGCCATGAAGATCGACCCTTCCGGCGGTCTTCTGACCAGCTTTATTGACCTGAACAACCTGGCGCTTGCGCGGTTTTCCGCAGAGGACCGCCAGCGCATCGGCGTGCACACCTGCCCTGGCGGCGACCGTGACTCCACCCACAGTGCCGACGTGGATTATGAGGAGCTGCTGCCCAGCCTGTTCGAGTTGAAAGCGGGTAATTTTTATGTGGCGCTGGCGGGCGAAAAAGAGCCCGAACGTGTGCTCAAAATCATCCGGCAGTACCTCAAGCCCGACCAGCGTGTGTTTGTCGGCGTGGTGGCGCCTATTCGGCCTGAAGTGGAAACCGCAGAAGAAGTGTGCGAGCGCGTGCTGCAGGCGGCCCGCTACATTCCGCTGGAGCAACTGGGCACGACCGACGACTGTGGCTTTTCGCCCTTTTGCGACGACACCTCAACCACCCGTGACACCGCGTTTGCAAAAATACGCGCCCGTGTAGAAGGCACGGCGCGGGCCAGCGCCCTGCTCGAGAAGAAGTAATGCAGACACGCGCCGACGACGAGGACAGTCTTCTTCGCTCAGTGGCGATCAAGAATGCCCAGAGCATTCTGGCGGCACGGCAGCGAGCCGAGGACGCCATGCATGCGGCCAAGGCCGACCTGGAACAAAAGACCGGCGAACTGGCACTGTCTTTGTCCATGATGCGCGCCACGCTGGAAGCCAGCCGCGACGGTATTTTGGCAACAGACGCTTCGGGAAAAGTCACCGGCTTTAACCAGCAATATGTGCGGATGTGGAGGCTCGACGAACAGGCCATGGCCTCGCGCGACCACGCCGTTATTTTGCCGCTGGTTGCCCGGCAGTTTGACAACGCGACGGCGTTCATCGAACGGGTGGACGCCATTTACCGCGAATCACCGGCAGAAAGTTTTGATCTGCTGCGTATGCGAGACGGCAGGATTTATGAGCGGACCTCGCAGATCCAGTTTGTCGATGGAGCCAATGTCGGCCGTGTCTGGGTTTTTCGCGACATCACCGAGCAACGCCGTGCCGAAGAAAAGCTGCGCGAAGAAACGCGCGTGCTCGAGTTGCTGAACGAGGCCGGTACGGCCCTGACCGCCAAGCTCGATGTGAAGGCTTTGGTGCAGACCGTCACCGACACGGCCACCGAAGTCAGCGGCGCGAAGGTTGGGGCTTTTTTCTACAACACCTGCGATGAGAGCGGAAAAGCCTTTTTGCTTTACACCTTGTCGGGTGCGCGGCGTGAAGACTTCGAAAAATTTGGCAACCCGCGCGCTACCGCATTGTTCGGCCCCACCTTCGCCGGTGCTCCGCCCATCCGGATTGACGATGTGCTCCAGGACCCGCGCTATGGCCAGTGGGCGCCCCACCATGGCATGCCCCCGGAACACCTTCCGGTACGAAGCTATCTGGCAGTGCCGGTGGCCTCGGGCTCCGGAGAGGTGATTGGCGGGCTGTTCTTTGGGCACCCGCAGGTCGGAATGTTTAACGAGCGTGCCGAAAGGCTGGTGGCCAGCATTGCCGCTCAGGCCGGTGTGGCCATCGACAATGCCCGGCTTTATGAGCGCGCCCAGCACGCGGCCCAAGAGCGCGAGAAGCTGCTTGAAAGTGAGCGCATCGCGCGCAGCGACGCCGAAGAGATGGTTCGCATGAAGGACGAGTTTCTGGCGATGCTGGCGCATGAGTTGCGCAACCCGCTCGCGCCTTTGCGCAACAGCGTGGAAATACTGCGGCGCGTTGCCGCCAATCCTTCGGGCCTTGAAAAAACCCGCGCCATCATGGACCGGCAACTGGCACACATGACACGCCTGGTCGACGATTTGCTGGACATCAGCCGTGTCAGCCGCGGCAAACTGGAGATGCGCCTGGAACAGAGCAGGCTTGCCGACGCACTGCGCAGCGCGGTGGAAACCAGCCGCCCCACCGTGGCGGAGCGGCAGCACCAGCTTCGGCTGGCGCTCCCGGGTGACGATGTCATTGTCCATGGCGACCAGATCCGGCTGTCGCAGGCGTTCACCAATTTGCTGAACAACGCCGCAAAGTACACCCCCGAGGGCGGCGTGGTCGAACTGAAGACTCACATCGACACGGACGGAATCACGGTCAGCGTGGAAGACACCGGTATTGGCATACCCGAACACCTGCGCGACCGCGTCTTCGACATGTTCGTGCAAGGAGAGGCCAGCCCCTACACGCCCAAGGCCCAGGGCGGTCTGGGTATTGGGCTGACACTGGTGCGAAAGATCATCGAGATGCACGGCGGAAATGTGCGTGTGGAGTCGCGTGCGGAAGGTCGCGGCACCCAATTCACTGTCTGGCTTCCGCGTGTGGCCGCGCAGCCCGCGGTTGCTGCTTCGCCGCCAGTTTCGCCCGCGTCGTTGTTTCAACCCCGCCGGATTCTGGTGGCAGACGACAACACCGACGCCGCTTCGACGCTGGCGCAGCTGCTCGGCGTCATGGGGCATGACGTGCGCACGGCCGGTGATGGTGTGGACGCGGTGAACGTGGCCGACAGCTTTTCGCCGGACCTGGTGATTCTTGACATTGGCATGCCCCGCATGGACGGTTATGAAGCCTGCCGGCAAATCAGGAAGCTACAAGGCTCTGGTGCGCGCGCCACCATCGTGGCCCTTACCGGCTGGGGCCAGCCTGAAGACAAGCAAAGGGCAGTGGACGCCGGCTTTGACCTGCACCTGACCAAGCCCGTGGACCCGCAGCAACTTGAAGCGCTGGCCGGCAGCGGCGACTGAACAGATCTTTCAGCGTGGTTGCTAGGGCCTGTTAACAGACCCTAGGACTTTGAGGAACGGGCCGAGGCATACCGCTCCAGCACCGCATACAGCACCAATCCCCCCGCCAGTGGCAAGAAGTAGTAGAGCGCGCGGTAGGCCAGCACGGCGCCCATCAGCGCCCCTTGCCGCACGCTGCCCGACAGCAGCGCAAGGTAGACCGCCTCCAGCACACCGAGGCCACCGGGGATCGGCATGATCACCCCCACGATGGACGCCGCCATCAACACACCCAGCACAGTGGTGTAGGGCACCTTTTGGCCCAGCAGCAAATACATGGCCGCGCCCATCAGCGCCCAGTTGGCCGCCGAGGTGCCCAGCTGCACGAGCGCCAGCTGGGGCGAAGGCAGCGTGAGCCGCCGCCCGCGAAGCCGCCACTCGCGCCCGCGCGCCACAGCGCAGGCGATTACGTAGCCCACCGCAATCAACACCATGGCCGCGCCCAGCAAACGCAGCGCCGTGGCGCCAATGTGCGCCTGGCTGGGCGGCGCAATGGCGCCCGCGGCAAACAGGCTGCCGGCCACCAGCCCATAACCCAGCCAGTTGGTGGCAAGGCTCACCCCAACAATCTGGGCAATGGTGGTTTCGTCCAGCCCGGCGCGCGCATAAAGCCGCGCCCGCAAAGCCACGCCCCCCACAAGCGAGCCCAGGTTCAGGTTAAAGGCATAGCTGGTCACGGCGATGGCCCACGTCTGCAGGCGCGGCAGCTTGTGGCGCGTGTGGTGCCGGCCAATCAGGTCAAAGCAGCCGTACAGCGCGTGGCTGGCAGTGGCCAGGCCCAGCACGGCCAGCAAGAGAAGAGGGGAGTAGCGCCACAGCGTTTGCCAGGCGCCTGCCCAGTCAACCTTGTGCGCGTGAGAAATCAGCAGGGCCAGCACCGCCACGCCGAAGGCAGGAAATACCCAGCGGCGGACACGCTGCCACAGCGTCAACGCGGCTGCGGGGGAAGTGCCTTCATGAAGGGGAGCCGCGGTGCTGGGCATGATCTCTGCCATTCTGGGCAGGGAGCAGGGCGAGTTCCAGCGAGGCTGGCGCTGGTTTTTGTAGGCAAAAACCGATGGTGCGTTACGACCTGACCGCCAGCGCCACAACCGCCGCACCGGCGGCAACGACCAGCGCGTCCTCGATCAAACCGCTGCGGGTCTGGCCCATGCGGGCCATGGCGCGCTTGCGGCCTGCAAGTGTGATATAGGCCAGCGGTACGGCGCTTGCAACCGCCGTTAAAGCGCCGGCCTGCTCACGACCACGGGGCGCCAGTGCAGCGCCCGCGATGCCTGCGCTCATCACTCGCGCCAGCAGTCCCAAAAAAACAGTGCGGTCAGGCGCGGTCTTCATCTTGTCGCCGAACAATTCACCAGCACCCATGGCCAGGGCGCCGTACTTGAACAGGGGGCGGTCCAGCAGCACAAGCCGCCCCGGTGTGCGACGGTTTAAAAACCGTGCTGCCGCGATGCTGGCCATGGGCGTCATGGAGCGCGCACTGGCCACCGCACCGATGAGGGCCGGGAAAATCAAATCGCTGTGTTTCATGTTTCGTCCTTGGGAAGTGAGCCGACAATGCCATCGTGCTCAGCCCTGCTGCCCGCAAGAGGAAGAAAAACACTTGATCGGCCGTAGGAAGCAAGCGAAGATTCGTCGCACCGAAGCCGAGACTGTAGCCTTCGGGCAAGAAAGGCCGCTTGGTCCGCTTGCCTCCAACCTTAAGCCTGAGAGATCCCATGTCTGAAACTACAATCCCGGAAGGGATTGAAACTACCCGTCACGCTTGTCCTGGCAATCGCTGCCGTTTCCTGTCTGGCCGGAGGAACCCTCGTGTTTTTTGACAGCGTGTTTATCCTGATGCGTCGGCGTCGCATCGTTCAAATCCATTCTTGAGATGGCACCTGCCGAGGCAGAGCGGGCATTCTGCGGGGGCAAAAAATAGGCACAACTATTGGAGGAGGCCATGAGAAAGATGATCGCACTCGCCTGCATGGCCTTGTCAGCGTTGGCAATGCACGGCAATCTGTCCGCTCAACAGGTGCTCCCGTCCACCGGCAATTACTACCGTGATTTGGGCGTTGTTCTTAACATCGTTGAAGCCGTACGAAGCATCGCTGACATATGTTCGGAAGAATTTCCGGAGACCAGAGAAAACAATGAAAAGCATCTTCAAATCTGGCGCGTCAAACACATGGATCTCTTGCAGGAAATTGAAAACCACAGGATCAAAATTCTGGCGAACCCCGTCCTTGGCCCTGAATACCGGCGCGAGTTGCTCGATGGGAAGGTCACGTTCAAAGAAAACCAAAGACGCGCTCTTGCAGTCAACGGCATGGCGGGGTTCCGTGCCAGTTGCGATCAGTATGGTGAGATAACCAGGTTGCAACGGTGGGACCTGGATAAATCATTTGCGGAACAACTAGCGACCATGCGCCGCGGTCCACCGCAGTAATTTGCAGTGGAGATGGCTGCGCCACCATTCCTGCCAACGCGGGCTACCTCGGTATCCCAAAACGATTCTCACCTCTGTCAACAACGTGGTGTGCCACGGCGTCCCCTCGCCTGACAAGATTTTGAAATAAGGCGACATCGTCAACATCGACGTTGCCTTCATCAAGGTGCGTAGAGACTTCATCGATTTCTGTTTACAAAAAGTTAAGAAATAAGCAGACCCTATCGTGCTCGGATTGTTTTCATAACCACGACGAACGGGCCGGTGATTTCGACAAATTTCGATTGAAGCCGGTTAGGTACCCACCTACGCAGCAGCTTGTGCCGCCGCCATATCCATCCACACCGGCTCAAACACATGGCCGTCCGGGTCCTGGAAAGCGCGGGAATACATAAAGCCCATGTCCTGCGGCGGGCGAACGTCGGCCTTGCCGCCGGCTGCGGCCGCGGCTTGCGTGATGGCATCCACGTCTTCACGGCTGTCACGTGACAAGCACAGCAGCACTTCGCAGGTCTGCTGCGCGTCGGCGATGCGCTTCGACGTGAAAGTGCCAAAGTAATCGTGCGTCAGCAACATAAAGCTAATGGCCTCCGACCAGACCATCATCGCGGCCTGCTCGTTGCTGAACTGCAGGTTCTGTTCGCAGCCGATTGCCTTGTAAAAGCGCGTTGCAGCGGCAAGGTCCTTTACGGGCAGGTTGACAAAAATCATCTTTGGCATGGTGGCTCTCCTTGGGGTTGAAGCTAGAGTTAGGGTTGTGCGGTCAGCGGGGCTTGTCGATCTGCGCGCGCAGTTGCTCTTCCTGCTCGCGCAGTTCGGGCGTGAAGGCCTCACCGAAGTCTTCCGCCGCAAAGACTTGCCGGATCTCGAGCTCCGAGTCGCCGGGCATCGGGTTGGGGCAGCGCTTGACCCAGTCGATCGCCTCCTGCAGTGATGCGCACTGCCAGATCCAGAAGCCTGCCACCAGCTCCTTGGTTTCGCTGAACGGCCCGTCGACCACTGTGCGGTTCTTGCCGGAAAAGCGCACGCGGGCACCCTTCGAGCTGGGGTGCAGGCCTTCACCGGCCTGCATGATGCCCGCCTTCACGAGCTCTTCGTTGTACTTGCCCATCTCCGAAAGCAACTGCTCGCTGGGCATGACGCCGGCTTCGCTGTCGGCGGTGGCTTTGACCAGGACCATGAATTTCATAAGGTTCTCCTTGTTGGTGGGGGTGGTTGGGGTGAACTAGCTGCTTTGCACGACGCGGTACTTGTCACCGACGGCTTCGCGGATGGGCGCCGTGTCATAGATTATGGTCATCGCTTCGATCAAGCCCTGCTCATCGAAATCGAAAAGGTCGACGCACTGAAATCTGACCTGCGAGCCATCGGCCAGCTCCCATTGGTAAGTAAAACAGACCGAAGCCCGGCGCGAACCGACTGCGCTCACAAACACTTCAGGGTCTTCAATAACGCTGCGCCGCGTTGCTGCCTTGAGCAGGTCAAAGAATTTGCCCGCCGGCTGCACGCCCAGGAAGGGCGAGTGCACAACGCCTTGGGGGCTGAACAGCGACACGATGCCGCCCACGTCACCTGCGGCCAGCTGCGCCAGGTACTTGTTGATAACGGCAATGTATGCCAGTGCGTTCGAGCTGATGACCATGACGTGAAGAAACGTTGTGAGGGGTGTTGGAAGAATGGGGTGATCGTAGGATCGCCCGCGCCAGAGCACCAACGAAAGTTTTTGGGGGCAGCCATGTGCGGCACGCATGGCTGGTGCCACAGCTCACTACAGGCCGCCACGATAAACTGGCCAGATGCACAACACCGCCTCACGCGCCTGAGCCATGCAGGCCCTGCCACCCCTGTATGCCTTGCAGGCCTTCCTGGCCGCCGCTGATTGCGGCAGCTTCACAGGCGCGGCCACCCGGCTTAATCTGACACAAGGCGCGGTCAGCAGGCAGGTTCAGTTGCTGGAGGAATATTACGGATGCCCGCTGTTTGTGCGGGTAGCCCGCGGCCTGACGCTCACCGTCGAAGGCCAGCAGCTGATCACACCGGTGCGGCAAGCAATGCAGATGCTGTCTGAAGCCAGCGCACGCGTACGGCGCGGCAGCGATGTCCTCAGAATCCAGTTCCCACCGACCATGGCCGTCAGGTGGTTCTTGCCCCGCCTGCCGGCCCTGCAGGCCGAGCTGCCCGGGCTCGAGATACGCGTAGCCACCCACTGGACTGACGCGCCCGACTTCAGCGGCTCGGCTGTTGACGCCATCATTGCCCACGGCAAAGGCGGCTGGCCCAACCTGGTCGAAGTGCCGCTAATGCGCGAGCGCCTCGTGCCTCTGTGCTCGCCCCAGCTAGCCGCCAGTCTGCGCGAGCCCGCCGATCTAGCCAGCGCAACCCTCCTGCACGCCACACCCCAACGGCACGAATGGTTGACGTGGATGCGCGGCGCCGGCGTGCCCGACCTGCAGGGCGCGCGCGAGCAGCTGTTTGACACGGTCGACATGTGCGTCCAGAGCGCAGAGCGCGGCCTTGGCGTTGCCATCGCTGACGCAGCCTTGTTCACCGACCTGATTGCCTCGAAGAAAGTGGTGAGGCCCTTCGACATTGAGGTCGACAGCGGCAATGGCTACTTCCTTACCTATCCGCCTGAGCGGCGTGAGCAGCGAAATATTCGGCTCTTCGAGGAGTGGATTTTGTCTGTGCTGCGGGCTTGAAGGTGATTTGCGTGTCGCAAATACGATGACGTAGCCGGCGCGTAACCCTCAAAAAACATGCGGCTATTCCCCAGGTCACTAGACAAGCCACAAATCCCCGCGTTTCCCGCCGGGGTGAGAAGTCCGGAGAATTTTCCATCCTGCCACAGCATGGGCCTTCAGACTTGCAGCGTTTGGATGGTGGTATCTGTTCGGAAGCCCAAGGGACACGCCGGCTGCGCCTTTCCCGCCTTTCGGTGTGGGGGGAAATCCACTTCCAGCGCCACCGTGATGAGTGATTGACAGAGCAGACAAATTCGCCTGTGCACCCAAGGGGATCATGTCGTAGTTGGCATCACCAGTAAGAAGAATTTTTGAACGTTGCCTGGACACGGTAAGGACATACCCACTGTTATTTCGGTCAGTTGTTGGACCGGTTCCTTGCCACAGATCGAGTCCTGGATGAATCCGAAATGCGGGCTGCGTAAGAAGAGTCAAATTGCCGGCGAGAAGCGACTGGAGCCTAGCTGCATTCGGTCCAATTGTTTGGTTAGGGGCATACCAGCGCAATTTTCGCAGCTCTGGAAGCTTTGTGACTGCGAGTGAGTAGTGATCGAAATCCCAATGAGAAAGCGCGACAAAGCCTTGCTTCGGGACTCGATCCTTTTCGGAAAACGCCTTTGGAAATGTGTGGTGATGAAAGAAGACCGGCCCGCCCACATCGAAATAGCCCAGAATCTGAGAATTCGCATCTTGAGACGTATGAATAGCCGAAAAGCTTGCGTGACCGACATCTACCAATCGCACAAAATAATCGTTGTGAGGCAATCGGCGAACGGCTCTCAGAGTCTGTTGCTGTGAATTGATTTGCGCAGACGCGCATAGAGCGGAGAGATCGGCTAGCAATATTACTTGTGGTCGGCTTCTTGATTTTGGATCATCCAACGCCTGCATTTCGATCAAGTTGGTTCTTTGTACGCTGCCGCCGTAGTCATCTTCGGCTCCCAGTATCCAGGCGGGAGGGGCACCGGACTTGTCCTGGAAAACAACACGAAACCATTTTCCATCGGTGATATCACCCAAACCAAAACGAGTTTGAAGCCGATTTACCGTGGACATTACTCTCACGATGGCCAGATCTTTCGGATCGCGACTATCACCTCTACCTCCGTTGAAGGCGGCTTCAGAGATTATGTCTAGTACTACATTGGCGCGCTCGTACTGGCTCACCTGTTGAAAAGGCTTTGAAACCGACTCAATGAAAGCATAGGCACTCTTGAAGTTTTCTAGATTCGCCATTGATGTCCCACTGTAAGCCGTCGACCTAGTTCATCTACATGGGATTGTGTTGTGCTTCAATTAACTATGACATCCTCCAATCGGAGGTTGTGAAGCTAGGCACTAATTGCCAAAGTTGAAAATTCTTTCATTCTGGTTGTATTGCTTGTCGCTCCATTCGATAGTTAAAGCGGATCAGTGGAGCAATATGCGTTATCAACCGCCTACATCAAATTTCCTATGAGCAGAAAAGCATTTATCGAATCGTACGGTGCGACTTGCACAAACTGGACCTGGAGTTGGTCTTTTGTCAATAACGATGAAAAGTTTGTGATCTTTGGCGCGTGGGATACAAACACTAAGAATAATCGTACGGAGATTTTCAACAAGAGGTGGGAGCATGGAGTGAATGGGAAAAAGAGAGGGTTCGGTCAATCTCTTCAACACATTCATCTCATTGAAGACGAAGGATATTCTCTATTCACCTTTCCCATAATCATGGCGGAAGACGACGGCAGCGGAAGCGCAAAGATTCAGGGGTTAGTCAAAGAACTTAGTCAAAAGTATCTGCTCCGTATTAAGAACCGCTGGTACGCGATAGAAGGACCTCCTGAATGGCCAGCCGAATCTTCAAGTGAAACGTTTCTCGAAGGGGCTACCCGCACTGTGATTGTTAACGCCTACGAGCGCGATCCAGTCGCTCGAAGAAAATGCCTTCAACACTACAAACCGATATGCAAGGTCTGCGCCTTTGACTTCAGCGCGAATTTCGGAAGCCTTGGTGCGGACTTTATGCATGTTCATCATCTCCGTCCTCTTTCGAGTATTAGAAAGGCGTACCGTGTAGATCCGATTAGAGACTTACGTCCGGTATGCCCAAACTGTCACGCCATGCTCCACAAAAAGAAGGATGTCATGTCGATTGAGGCGCTTAAAGCTATTCGTGCTGCAGCTCTAGCTACTACCTGAATCGATGAGAGCAGACTAGCCCAACGTTGACTTGAAATCAAAACAAGTGTTTGTCACTAGTAACGGACTCGACAGGGAGGAAAACCGGGTTATCGCGACGCGGGCTTCAAGAATTTCAAGTGGATTGTGGAACGTCGTCCAATTGATTTTTGAGATGAGATGAGATGAGACGATACCGATTCGGGTCGCCACTGTTCTGCTAGCAAGTCTGGTGTTACGCTCCCGAAAGACACCGCGAGCAAATCGAACGGACAAAAAATGAGTAATGTAAACATTCGACGCGCTATAGAAAACATCCGATCAAGCACTACCGTCTACACGCCGATAGTAGAGAGCGTGGTGAATGCGATAGAAGCAATCGAAGCAGCAAAAATCACTGAGGGCTTTGTCCATATCCGCGTTCGGCGTTCGTCGCAGCAAGAGATGGAGGGAACTGAATCCAAGATACTTGATGTCGCCATTTCTGATAACGGCATTGGCTTTACTCAGGAGAACCGCGATTCGTTTGATACCTTGTATAGCGATCTAAAAATTCGGCAAGGCGGTAAGGGATTTGGACGTTTTACGTGCCTGAAGTATTTCGGCGATATGAAGGTGGATAGCGTCTATCTTGATGAGACATTCAAGCGGCGGCGATTCTCGATGGGAAAAGAGCAAGAGATTATTTGTGATGAGGTAGTTACCTCGGCCGAGAGCTCTTCAAGCGGGAGCACTATCACCTTGGTCGGTGAAAAAAGCCAATTACTGCCTCGAAAGTTGCCCACAATTGCTCGTGGTCTCGTTGAGACTCTTTTGCCGTATTTCATTACGACGGACTACAACTGTCCAAATATTGACCTGACGGAAGAGGATGGAAGTGAGGCCATACTGCTCAACGGCTATTTGGAAAGCGATGGTGCGGTTATTCAGGAAATAACGCTTCCGTTGGATAGCTTCGAGCTTCCTGCCGTAGATGGAATGCAGATATTCCATGTGCGTGTATTCAAGATGCTATTTCCCCGCAACAAAGTTAGCAAGGTCAGCCTTGTTGCTCACAAACGGGAAGTTACAGAAACGTCTTTGCAAATTTACGTTCCTGAGTTTGCTGACGAATTTCTAGATAGTCGATCCGATTCTGACGGAAAGCCTAGAAATTTCATTCTTAAATCATACGTTTTCGGTGACTATCTGGATGCTAATGTCTCTCTCGAGCGAGGAGCTTTTGAGTTTCAACGCGAGAACGATTTGCACCGCGGAATCTCGCAGACTGAAATAGAGAAAAGGGCCGCTGAATTGACTAAGGCAGCTGTTGAGTCTGAAGTGGTCTCAAGGCAAAAAGCGAAGAAGGAACGTATTCACAGCTACGTAGAGCAAAGGGCGCCGTGGCATCGAAGTCTAGTGCGCAATATCGATACTTCCTCTTTCCCTACCGGTGCGTCTGAGTCTGACATTGAAGCACTGCTTCAGCGCGAGAAGTTCAGGCAAGAAGTTAGAGTCAGAGGCGAGGTAGAGGCAATTCTTGGAGCAACAGATTCGACGAATCTCCCCACGAATGTCGCTGAAATTGTCAGTCGAATCTCAGAATCAAGTAAAAATGATTTGGTTCACTACGTGGCTCTGCGAAAGCAAGTTCTTGACCTATTTAAGCGAACGCTTGAGCTTGACGGAACTGGTGCTTATTCGTCTGAGTCTGCCGTTCATGACATCGTATTTCCGACCAGAGCGGATTCAGAAGATACTGAGTATCAAAACCACAATTTGTGGATTCTTGATGAACGGTTAACGTTCACAAGCTATGTCGCCTCTGATTTACCACTAAATGGAAATGGATCTGAAAGGCCCGACCTCTTGGTGTTCGATAGGCCAATTTCATTCCGTGGCGATAACGAGAGTAGCAATCCGGTTGTGGTATTTGAATTTAAGCGACCCGGTAGGGATGACTTCGCTAACCCGTCATCTAAAGAGGATCCGGTTGCGCAGATCGTGCGTTATGTAAACAGCCTAAAAGAAGGCAAGTACAAAACACCTGAGGGCCGAAAAATCAATATCGCAGATAACACGCCGTTTTATGGGTATGTAGTTTGCGATTTGAATGCAAAAGTTGAAAAGTGGTTGCTGACCGAGAAAGACTTTAAACCTATGCCTGACCGACTCGGGTGGTTCAATTGGATGGGCAACATCAATCTATATATTGAAGTGCTCAGCTGGGATAAAGTTATGAAGAATGCAGAGATGAGGAATAGGGTGTTCTTTGACAGACTAGGAATATGATCCCGATCCTCAGTGGAGCTAAAGACATTTATGCGTCATCTTCTTCAAGGATGACTCTCTCAATCGAGTCGATATCCATTTCAACGATTGCCGGCGCGATGTCATCTCCAGTTCTGTAATCTTGGTCAATAGTGACGCTGATGTAACCATAGACAGTCACGGAAGTTTCTTCTTCTATTTCCCAAACATGGCTGTTGTGGTCCTGGTAATGGACTTTTCGGCGCTCTAGTGCCCAAGTGTCACCTTTGTGTACATAGTAGCTAACCAGCATAGTTCCCGTGCCCTTGTACTCGAGCACGTAGGTGAAATCGCCTAAATATGCGGCTTCATCCCACATAACTTCCACGTCCTCTAGCTCTCCAAATGACTCAACGTACGCCTCTTTGTCATCTCCTGGGATGCTTTTCGAGCGGAATGTTGTACCGGCAATCATTTTGGCTCCATCGGTCACCAAATAGCTCGTGATTTTTGTGTTTGCATCCGGGGAGAACTGAAGTTTTCGTAGAGTTTCAATTGGATCGAACTGGGATTCCATCTCGCTTGGAAGTTCTTGGTCGGTAGCAATGGAACTGCTTGCGCCTGATTGCTGGGCAATTAGGTCCTGCACTGCCTCATCTGCCATTAATCTATTGAGATTTTCAAATGGCTTTAGGTTGCCGATCTTCGAGCACTGATTTAGCAGCTCCTTGTCGAAACTGACGAAGTAGACGGGGTACTGAATAGCTTGCTCCGCTAGGGCTTGATACAAGAATGAGTCTGGGATGTGTTTCCTGATTTTTGGGGCCGAAAAAGGCGGGGTGCCCGAGAAATATGCTTCCATGGCATTGGCCCCTAATTGCAAGGTCAGTTCTTGCTCAACTACCTGGTTCTGCTGAATCCAGTTTTGATAAGACACGGTGGCGTGCGCCACGACATCTTCTAGTCTGTTTTCCGCTTGTCCTATTAAGTCCCTAAGGAGAGGGGCCAAGTCCTCTGGCACACCGCGAGCCACCAAGTCACGTGCCGCGTTAAGGAGGTTGACAAAATCTTCTCGACTTTGCGCGACAAGCTGTGTCTGCCATTCCCTCTTTACTATATATGGGAGGATGATCTGTATCAGTCCTTGAGCACTGAGACGCGTTAGAGCCTTGAACGACTCGCTGGTTCTGTGGCGATCACCTGAAAAGATGTTCGTATCTAAGATAACTCTGATTTGCATGGTTTCTAGCATAGCGATTAGCGGGGACGGAGCAAAGCATTCTCATACCCACAACTAAAGACACCTTAGAACTGCGGCAACAACTGCACCGGCATCACTACCGACCCGTAAACCCAACCGGCAACTGCGGCGGTCCCATCCGGTACATATCCACGTAAATCGTGATGGTCTTGCCGCCTCCGTCAACCTGCACGTCGTAGACATCCAGCAGCCCGCCACCTGAAGGGAGCCCGCCAATCGACGTGATCGACTTGTCCTCGTACTCACAGCAAGCGCCTCGGCGCTCATAGGTCACGGGTTCGCCTTTCGGTCCGCGCAAAGAGTTGAGGTACAGCAGATGAAGGCGGTTGTCCCTTGGGCCTGTCTTGATGGGTTTGGCGGCAGAGTAGCCGTAGCCTGGGTCGGTGGCGGTTTGCAACTTGATGACGCGAAGGTAGGGCGCTGTCGAATCTGAGCGGCCGTAGGGAATGCCTTTTCCTCCTTGTCGAAGGGCGGAAACAATTACCGGCTCCGGGTTGCTTGCACTCGGGCTGGGCTGGGTGGTCTGGCACCCGGAGAGTACGAGGGCCGTTAAGGCAAGGATTGAAAGGCGGGAAGCCTGCGCGTTCATAGAGAGAGTCCTCATTTTGTTTTTGGTTTGATGTGGAAGAGGGCCGAACAGGCGCTGTAGCCTCCCGCAATACCGGCCTCCCAGCCGGCCTCGACAGCATATCGTTGGCCCGCCACATACGCCACCCGGCGTATTCCCCAATCTCCCTCCGGTCTCCAGAATCTCCTCATCGCTGTGTAAAAGCCCTCAAAAGTCTTACTTCCCGGGTTTTGGCGCAGCGAAACGCGATTCACCTACCTATCTACCGGAGCGAGGATTCACATGCAACAACGTCGATTTACCCTGAAGGCGCTTACCGCCGCCGTCGCACTGGCAGGCCTTGGCGCCATGCCAGCGTTCGCCCAGGACACCATCAAGGTTGGCATTTTGCACAGCCTGTCGGGCACCATGGCGATTTCTGAAACCACGTTGAAAGACACCGTGCTGATGGCGATCGAAGAGATCAATGCCAAGGGCGGCGTGATGGGCAAAAAGCTCGAGCCCGTGGTGGTTGACCCCGCTTCCAACTGGCCGCTGTTTGCTGAAAAGACCAAGCAGCTGCTTGGCCAGGACAAAGTTTCGGTGATCTTCGGCTGCTGGACGTCTGTTTCCCGCAAGTCGGTGTTGCCAGTGGTTGAGGAAATGAACGGCCTGCTGTTCTACCCTGTGCAGTACGAAGGTGAAGAGCTGTCCAAGAACGTGTTCTACACGGGTGCAGCGCCTAACCAGCAAGCCATTCCCGCAGTTGACTACCTGATGAGCAAAGCCGGCGGCGGCGCCAAGCGTTGGGTTCTGCTGGGCACTGACTATGTCTACCCACGCACCACCAACAAGATCCTGCGCGCTTACCTGAAGAGCAAGGGCGTGGCTGATAAGGACATCGACGAGAAATACACTCCCTTCGGCCATAGCGATTACCAAACCATCGTGGCTGACGTGAAGAAATTCTCGCAAGGCGGCAAGACGGCTGTGGTGTCCACCATCAACGGTGACTCCAACGTGCCTTTCTACAAAGAGCTGGGCAATGCCGGCCTGAAAGCCAAAGACGTGCCAGTCGTTGCTTTCTCCGTGGGTGAAGAAGAGCTGCGCGGCGTCGACACGAAACCTCTGGTCGGCCACCTGGCTGCCTGGAACTACTTCCAGTCGATCAAGAGCCCGGCCAACACCGAGTTCATCAAGAAGTGGTCTGCCTACGCCAAAGCCAAAAAGCTCCCTGGCTCTGACAAGCCTCTGACGAATGACCCGATGGAAGCCACCTACATCGGCATCAACATGTGGAAGCAGGCTGTTGAAAAAGCCAAGTCCACCGACACCGACAAGGTGATCGCCGCCATGGCCGGCCAGACCTTTACCGCGCCTTCCGGCATCGTGAGCAAGATGGATGAGAAAAACCATCACCTGCACAAGTCGGTCTTCATCGGTGAAATCAAGGCCGACGGCCAGTTTAATGTGGTGTGGAAGACGCCTGGCCCTGTGAAGGCCAAGCCATGGAGCCCGTACATTGAAGGCAACGCTTCCAAGCCCGACGAACCCGTCAAGAAGTAAGAAGCTACTGCGCGAGCCAATCTGGGCTCTGCGGTGCTCACCGTACTGGTGTACGGTTCCGCGCCGCAGAACCCGCCTTGGCCCGCTCGCTACGCTTCTTCCAGTCTTGACGCCTTTGGGTGTCTACGGTTCGGTTCTTGCTCATAAACAAGCAGGGCCGTGCCTTTCAGGAAGTTGCAGTCTGGGCGCTACACGGCTTGACGGCTTTGCGTACGCGCCCAACCTACAGGTTCTTTCCACATGCTTCGTTTCCCACTACACCGCCTAATCCTTCTTGCTACGCTTTTAATAGCTGCTCGCGCCCATGCCTTAAGCCCTGAGGAGGTAAAAGGCATGGCGATTGGCGAGACGGAGGCGCGGGTGGAGGCGCTGGGTAAAGCTGCCGTCAAGGCCGATGAGAAGACGGCGGCGTTTATCCAGGCGCTGTCTGACGACGCGGTGAAGACCAAGGGCGACAAGGTGTTTGTGGTCAAGGATGACAAGGCCTTTGACCCCATCACGGGTGCCGAGGTGCCATTGCCTGCGGATGCCGAAGACGTGATCAACCCCAACCTGATGCGCAGCGAGCTCGACAACGCGCTGGCGGCATTGAAGCTGTTTTCCAAAGACGAGAAGCAGCGGCGCGATGCGATCAAAACGCTGGGCGGCGACAACGATGAAGCGCGCCTGCCCCTGATCGAAAAGGCTTATGCGGCTGAAACGGTCCCCGAGCTGAAGAACCAGCTCGAGCTGATGCGCGCGGCCATCATGCTGGGCAGCGCCGACAAGGCCAAGCGGCTAGAAGCCGCCGCACAGCTGGCCGGCAGCAAGAACCCCAATACCAAGACTGTGCTGATCGAGCGCCTGGGCACAGAGGCGGACGCCGATGTGAAGGTCGCCCTGCAGGCGGCGCTGGCCAAGGTGGAGGCCTCGCTTGAATGGGGCAACAGGCTGGGCGCGATTTTCAGCGGCATCAGCCTGGGCAGCATTTTGCTGCTGGTGGCATTGGGGTTGGCAATCACTTACGGGCTGATGGGCGTCATCAACATGGCGCATGGTGAGCTCATGATGATTGGCGCTTACGCCACCTACGTGGTGCAGGGCCTGTTTCAAAAATATCTGCCTGGCGCGTTTGACTGGTACCTGGTGGCCGCGGTGCCGGTGGCCTTCATGGCCTCGGCCCTGATGGGCGCGGCGCTGGAGCGCAGCGTGATCCGTTTCCTCTATGGCCGGCCGCTGGAGACCCTGCTGGCCACCTGGGGTATCAGCCTGATGCTGCAGCAACTGGTGCGCTCGGTCTTCGGCGCGCAAAACGTCGGTGTTGAAAATCCGGTGTGGATGAGCGGTGGTGTACAGGTGCTGGGCAATCTGTCGCTGCCCTACAACCGGCTGGTCATCATTGTCTTTGCGGTCGCGGTGCTACTGGGCGTGGCCTGGCTGATCAGCAAGACGCGGCTGGGGCTCTTTGTGCGCGGCGTCACGCAAAACCGACCGATTGCCTCATGCATGGGTGTGAACACGGCACGGGTGGATACCTATGCGTTTGCGCTCGGCTCCGGTATTGCCGGCCTGGCGGGCTGTGCATTGAGCCAGGTGGGAAACGTCGGGCCGGACCTGGGTCAAGGCTACATCGTGGACTCGTTCATGGTCGTGGTGCTGGGCGGCGTGGGCCAGCTGGCGGGCACGGTCTATGCCGCGATGGGCCTGGGCATCCTCAACAAATTCCTGGAGGGCTGGACGGGCGCGGTGCTGGCCAAGATCGCCGTGCTGGTGTTCATCATCATCTTCATCCAGAAGCGGCCCCAAGGCATCTTCGCGATGAAAGGCCGGAGTGCGGAAGCATGAGTATGGACAGGATCGATCTACCTGGCGCACCCCTGGTAGGGGAGCCCTTCGATACCTCAGGGCGAACGGGGGGGTACAAATCCGTTCGAGCTGAAATCTCCACACTCGTTCGCGCTAAAACCTTTACCCCCGTTTGGGCCGAAACCCTCACACCCATTCGGGCTAAGACCCTCACACCCGTTCGGGCTGAGCCGGCCCGATCCGCTAGCACTGAATTCGCCACATCCGTTCGCACTGAGCCTGTCGAAGTGCATGCCTTGGCTTCGACCCTTCGACAAGCTCAGGACAGGCCAAGCTCAGCCCGAACGGTGAAAAAATGACGACCCCCATGGCAACCCCCAATACCGCGGCCTCCCGCGTGCCACTCCCCGCCAAAGGTCCGCTGCTGACGCGCGGCGGCTGGAGCGCTTTCATGATGGCGCTGATCGCTGTCTGCGCCGTCGCACCCATTCTTAACCTGTGGGTGCCCGAGGGCAGCGTGTTCCACATGAGCACCTACGCCGTGGCGCTGCTCGGCAAGATCATGTGCTACGCCATCTGCGCACTGGCCATGGATTTGATCTGGGGCTACACCGGCATCCTCTCGCTGGGGCACGGCGTGTTCTTTGCGCTGGGCGGCTACGCCATGGGCATGTACCTGATGCGCCAGATCGGCCGTGACGGCAATTACAAAAGCGACCTGCCCGACTTCATGGTGTTTCTGGACTGGAAGACGCTGCCATGGCACTGGACCTTCAGCGACAGCTTTGTTGCCACGCTGTTTTTGATTGTGGCGGTGCCGGGCCTCATTGCCTTTGTGTTTGGCTTCTTTGCCTTTCGCTCGCGCATCAAGGGTGTTTACTTTTCCATCATCACGCAGGCCATGACGTTTGCGGCCATGCTGCTGTTCTTTCGCAATGAAACCGGCTTTGGCGGCAACAACGGCTTTACCGACTTCAAGCGCATCCTGAACATTCCGATTGCAACGCCTTCCATGCGCATGACGCTGTTTGTCATGACGGGCCTCACGCTGCTCGGCTTCTTCCTGTTTGCCAAGTGGCTGGTGGGCAGCAAGTTTGGCCGGGTGCTGCAGGCAATTCGCGATGCGGAAACCCGCGTGATGTTCTCCGGCTACAGCCCGCTGGGCTACAAGCTCACCATCTGGGTGATCTCGGCCGTGATGTGCGGCGTGGCGGGGGCCTTGTACGTGCCGCAGGTCGGCATCATCAACCCTGGCGAAATGAGCCCGGCCAATTCGATTGAAATCGCCATCTGGGCGGCGGTGGGCGGGCGCGCCAGCCTGATCGGGCCGATTGTGGGCGCTTTTATCGTCAACGGCGCCAAGAGCTGGCTCACGGTGGCGTACCCCGAATTCTGGTTGTACTTTTTGGGTGCGCTGTTCATTGGCGTCACGCTCTTTCTGCCTGATGGTGTTGTGGGTCTGGTCAAGAAGTTTCGCAAGGGAGGTGCTAAATGACTCCCGATCTGCTTGAGCAAGGCGCGCGCCGCGTTGAAGAGCGCCTTGCCGCGCTGGAAGCCGGCAAGAGCAATACCGAATCCGGCGGCCGCAGCGCCAGCGGCAGCCGTATTGCTCACGGTGCCGGTGAGGTGGACGTTACCCACGGCCGTATCTTGTACCTGGAGGATGTGAGCGTCAGCTTCGATGGCTTCAAGGCCATCAACAAGCTCAGCCTGGACATCGCACCGGGCGAACTGCGCTGCATCATCGGCCCCAACGGCGCGGGCAAGACGACCATGATGGACATCATCACCGGCAAAACCCGGCCTGATGAAGGCACGGTGTTTTTCGGCAGCACGATTGACCTGCTGCGCCACAAGGAGGCCGAGATTGCCCAGCTAGGCATTGGCCGAAAGTTTCAGAAACCCACGGTGTTTGAGCAGCTCACGGTGTTTGAAAATCTGGAGCTCGCACTCAAGACCAACAAGGGCGTGAAGCACTCGATGTTTTTCAAGCTGGATTCGGCGCAAAGCGACCGACTGGCCGAAACACTGGTGACGATTCACCTGGCCGACAGCGTGGGCCGCATGGCCGGCAACCTGAGCCATGGGCAAAAGCAGTGGCTGGAGATCGGCATGCTGCTGATGCAAGACCCCAAGCTGCTGCTGCTGGATGAGCCCGTGGCCGGCATGACGGACGAAGAAACCGCGCGCACGGCGGAGCTGTTTTTAACGCTCAAGGGAAAACACTCGCTGATGGTGGTGGAGCACGACATGAGCTTTATCAAGACGATTTCCGAAATCGTGACTGTGCTGTGTGATGGGTCTGTGTTGGCGCAAGGTACGCTAGATCAGGTTCAGGCCGACGAGCGAGTCATTGAGGTGTATCTTGGGCGTTAGTTTTTTGCCCTTCCGGGCGGGAACGGTTGAAGCCGGCTCTGACTTGGGCGGGGCGCGCTTTGTTGAAGGTAGCTGGCCGGGGGTTGCCCGGCGGCAAGTAACTTTCTTTTGCTTCGCCAAAAGAAAG
>NZ_JBDTPB010000049.1:0-127008 GCF_039932935.1 Polaromonas sp. | reverse complement strand
TGCCCAGGGTCAGGCCCTGGTTGATGTCGGCTTCCTTGCCCAGCGTGGAGGCCGGAAACACCTGGATCTCGTACTTGCCGTTGGTGCGCTTCTTGATCTCATCGCCGGCCCAGACTGACCACTTGTGAAAGGGCTCCGACGTCTCGTAGACGTGCGCCCACTTGAGTTTTGTTTGCGCCGATGCAATACCGGAAACGCCCATGGCGCTCGCCAATAAAGCGCAGACCGCTATGGATTTAATAGCTTTTCGCTTTGTCGTCACTGTACTCATGATGTCTCCTCTAGAGGTGGTTGACTGGCTTTTCCAAAATACCGGTGTGCGTGCCAGTAGCACACCGTGCTCTCATTGGCTTGAGCTACCCCCGCGCAACCGCCTGCTTGCCGGGCTCTGTCAATTCCTGCGCCTCCGTCCAGCTCACGCTGAAGCGGGTGTGCGAGTTGTCCATGTGCTGGTGCATGGCCAGGCGCGCGCCGGCCGTGTCGTGGCTGCGGATTGCAGCCAGGATCGCTTCATGCTCGACAATGGCTGCACGCCACGAATGGACGGTTTCGAAATAACCGCCCAGCCGCTCAAAAAGTGGTCCTCGGCGGGAATCCCAGAAGTTCTGGACGGTTTCAATCAGCACCACGTTGTCGCAGGCTTCCACAATGGCCGTGTGAAACGCACGGTCGCCGTCCAGTGGCATCACGCCGCGATCGGCATCTTTTTTCATCATCGCCAGCGCCTGGACCATGGCCGCGATGTTCTTGTTGTTGGCCTGGCTGGCCGCCATCGCGGCGGTTTCCCCTTCGACGACACGTCGTGCGCGTATCAGTTCGAGCGGGCCCCACTCATCGGCGGCAATTTGTGGGCGAGCGGTTTCGCTGCCCGCGCCTGCCGGCATGGTCCGGTCCAGCACATAAATGCCGGAGCCCGTGCGCACTTCCACCCAGCCCTCGACTTCCATCGCAATCAGCGCCTCTCGCACGGAGGGCCGGCTAACGCCTAGTTGTTTGGCCAGCTCTCGTTCGGCCGGAAGCCGCGTGCCCGCGAGGAACTCGCCCGCGGTGATCAGCGAACGAAGCTGCTCGGCGATCTGGCGGTAAAGGCGTTTGGGCTCGACGGTATGCAGTGGCATGTAGTAAAGACTAGGGATTAAGGGTAAGCCAGAATTGGACAAGCGGTAAGGCCAATTGATAATCCCATGAAACCGCAGCAGAAACATCCGGCAAAACCCTGTAGCGCTGATGCGCGACCAAGGACGGCTGTCTCTGCTGGCGGCTTGGCAATCGCCAGAAGGTATTCAAAAACGGCAAGTCCCAGCGGCATGTCGCCGACCGCTTATCAAGGAGAACGCATGAGATTAAAAGGAAAAAAAGCGCTGGTCACCGCGGCCGGGCAAGGTATTGGTCACGCGACTGCACTGGCATTGGCGGCAGAAGGCGCGCAGGTCTGGGCCACCGACCTGAAACCCGAGCTGCTGGCCAGCTACAAAGGGGTCGCCAATATCACCGCGCTGCCGCTGGACGTGCTGGACAAGGCTGCCATCCAGAAACTGGTGGGCAGTCTTCCACCCCTGGATATCCTGTTTAACTGCGCCGGTTTTGTGCATGGCGGCACGGCCCTGCAGGCCACGGACGCCGATCTTGAGTTTGCGTTCAACCTCAACGTGCGGGCCCAGTTCTGGATGATCCAGGCGGTGCTGCCCGGCATGCAGGGCAAAAAGAGCGGCAGCATCGTCAACATGGCCAGTGTCTGCAGCAGCATCAAAGGCTTGCCCAACCGTTTTGTGTACGGAACCACCAAGGCGGCGGTGATCGGCCTCACCAAAAGCGTCGCCGCGGACTTTGTGGCCGACGGCGTGCGCTGCAACGCGATTTGCCCAGGTACGGTGGACACTCCCTCGCTGACAGACCGCATCAATGCCAATGAAGACCCGGTGGCCGCGCGCCAGGCCTTCATCGCACGCCAGCCGCTGGGCAGGCTTGCGCAGGCGCATGAGATCGCGCCGCTGGTGGTGTTTCTGGCGAGTGACGAAGCCGCGTTTGTCACCGGCCAGGCCTATAACGTCGACGGCGGCATCACCATATGAACCAGCTCGACCTCCACGGGCGCCATGCGGTGATCACCGGCGGTGCTGTGGGGCTTGGTTATGCGATTGCCGAGCGCATGCTGGCATCGGGCGGCACGGTCGCGCTGTGGGACATCGATCCTGAAGCGCTTGCCAAAGCCAAGGGTGCGCTGGGTGCCGGCGTGCACACAGTGGCGGTGGATGTCGCCAGCCATGCCAGCGTGGTCGAGGCCGTCAAGCAAACGGTCGCCCACAATCCGGCCATTGATGCGCTCGTCAATTCGGCGGGCATCACCGGGCCCAACGTCAAGCTGTGGGATTACCCGCCCGAGCAATGGATGCAGGTGCAGCAGGTCAATCTCAATGGCCTGTTCTTTTGCTGCCGCGAAGTCGTGCCGCACATGCGTTCGCGCAACTATGGCCGCATCGTCAACATTGCATCAGTGGCTGGTAAAGACGGCAACCCGAATGCCAGCGCCTACAGCGCGAGCAAAGCGGCGGTCATCGCGCTGACCAAATCGCTGGGCAAGGAACTCGCCGATACGGGCGTGCGCGTCAATTGCGTGACGCCTGCCGCGGTGAAAACGCCCATCTTTGACCAGATGACGCCGGAGCACATCCAGTTCATGCTTTCAAAAATCCCCATGGGGCGCTTCGGCACGCCCGACGAAGTGGCGGCCATGGTGAGCTGGCTGTGCACGGAAGATTGCTCATTCTCAACGGGCGCCGTCTTCGACCTGTCGGGCGGACGTTCTACATACTGAATCATTAACCAGAAGGAAAAACCATGAAACTCGTTCGTTATGGCAACCCCGGCAAGGAAAAGCCCGGCCTCATCGATGCCGGCGGCAAGCTGCGCGACCTGAGCGCTGTCATCAAGGACATCGGTCCGGACCAGCTCGGCGATGCGGCGATTGCCAAATTGCGCAAGCTCAAGACCGACAAGCTGCCGCTGGTGAAAGGCTCGCCGCGTTACGGCAGCCCTGTCACAGGTGTACCCAAGTTCATCGCCATCGGCCTGAACTATGCCGACCATGCGGCCGAATCCGGTTTGCCGATTCCCGCCGAGCCAGTCGTCTTCATGAAGGCCACCAGCTGCATCCAGGGGCCCAACGACCCCATCATGCTGCCCAAGGGCTCGGTCAAGACCGACTGGGAAGTCGAGCTCGGCGTCGTGATCGGCAAGACCGCACGTTACGTGTCGCAAAAAGAAGCGCTCGACTACGTGGCCGGCTACTGCACCATCAACGACGTGAGCGAACGCGAGTTCCAGATCGAGCGCGGCGGCACCTGGGACAAGGGCAAAGGTTGCGACACCTTCGGCCCGCTGGGCCCTTGGCTGGTCACGCGCGACGAAGTGCCTAACCCGCAAAAGCTGGGCTTGTGGCTCGAGGTGAACGGCAAGCGCGTGCAAAAGGGCAACACCAAAACCATGATCTTCAGCGTCGCCAAGATCGTCAGCTACGTGAGCCAGTTCATGACGCTGGAGCCCGGCGACGTCATCACGACCGGCACGCCGCCCGGCGTGGGCTTGGGGATGAAGCCGCCTGTCTATCTGAAGAAGGGCGACAAGATATCGCTGGGCATCGAAGGCCTGGGTGAGCAGCACCAGACTGTCATCCCCTACAAGAAGTAGCCTCACGCTTCTCACCTCCTCGTTCCGTTCGCCCTGAGGTAACGAAGGGCCGGCTCGTCTCGGGGACAGGCTTCGGTACCCCAGCCCGAACGGATGGGGGTTTAGTCTTAACGGAGACGCGTTCGGCGGACTATGCTGGTATTGGAGCCTCTTCCCGTTCGCCCTGAGGTATCGAAGGGCTGGCGCGCCACGGGGACAGGCTTCGATACCTCAGCCCGAACGGATAGGGGTTTAGTCCACCGGAGGAGAGTTCAGTGAGACTGGCCGGTGGACTCAGGTGTCGGGTTTACCCTGCTCGGGGTTAGAACTGGGTCCCTATAAGCGGAGGCTAAACAACCTCTGCTTGCTGAGGGTCATCAAAGTGTTGCAAAATAGAACGACCGTTCGTTTTATTTTGTAGCACCTCATGGCCATCACAGAACTTCCCGCTAAAGCCTCTCGCGCCCCGGCTACGGGCAGTGCCGTGGCCAAAAGCCAGCAAAAAGGCCAGCAGACCAAGGCAGCCATTGTGGACGCCGCACTGGGCCTGGCCACGCAGATCGGGCTGGAAGGCCTGAGCATAGGCGCGCTGGCCGAGGTCATGCGCATGAGCAAGTCCGGCGTGTTTGCGCACTTCGGCTCACGCGAGGAACTGCAGATCTCCGTGATCCGCGAATACCACGTGCGCTTTGAAGAAGAAGTCTTCTTCCCCGCCCTGCAGCAGCCGCGCGGCCTGCCGCGCCTGGCGGCGCTGTTTCACAACTGGATGAAACGCACCTCGCTCGAAATCGATTCGGGCTGCCTCTACATCAGCGGCGCGGTTGAATTTGACGACAGGCCGGGCCCGGTGCGCGATGCACTGGCAGGCTCGGTGCGCACCTGGCTGGCAGCCATGTACCGCGCCGTGGTGCAGGCCAAGGAAGCCGGCCACCTGCGGCTTGACGCCGACGAACACCAGATGGCTTTTGAGATTCACGGCCTGATCCTGGCGCTGCATTACGAGGCCCGCTTCCTGAAGACGCCGGGCTCCATGGACCGCGCCAACACGGGTTTTGCCAACATCCTGGCGCGCTACGGCAGCGATGCCGCTGCGCCTTCCCCCACTTCCGCTTCGCCCAAAAAAGCTTCGGGCAAAGCCTCCCCCTCCAAACCGGTTTAACGCTAAAGGACCACCATGCCCCAGTACAACCCGCCCTTGCGCGACATGCAATTCGTCATGCACGAAGTGCTCAAGGTCACCGACGAATTCAAGGCCATTCCCAAGCACGCGGATGTCGATGTAGAAACCATCAATGCGGTGCTCGAAGAAGCCGGAAAATTCGCTGCCGAAGTGACCTTTCCGTTGAACATCAGTGGCGACGAAGAGGGCTGCAAGCTCGACAAGACCACGCACGAAGTCACGCCACCCAAGGGTTTCAAGGAAGCTTATGCCCAGTACGTCGAAGGCGGCTGGGCTGCATTGAGTTGCGACCCTGAATACGGCGGCCAGGGCCTGCCATTTGTGCTGAACCAATGCCTCTACGAAATGCTGAACTCGGCCAACCAGGCCTGGACCATGTATCCCGGCCTGTCGCACGGCGCTTATGAGGCCCTGCATGCGCACGGCACCGACGAGCAGAAAAAACTCTACCTGCCCAAGCTGACCAGCGGCGAATGGACCGGCACCATGTGCCTGACCGAGCCGCATTGCGGCACTGACCTGGGCATGCTGCGCACCAAGGCCGAGCCGCAGCCCGACGGCACCTACCGCCTGACCGGCAACAAGATTTTCATCAGCGCCGGTGAGCACGACATGGCCGCCAACATCGTGCACCTGGTTCTGGCCCGCCTGCCTGATGCGCCGCAAGGCAGCAAAGGCATCAGCCTCTTCGCCGTGCCCAAGTTCAACATCGGCAAGGACGGCGCCATCGGCTCGCGCAACGGCATCTACTGCGGCGGCCTGGAGCACAAGATGGGCATCCACGGCAACGCCACCGCACAGATGGTGCTGGAAGATGCCGTCGGCACCATGGTGGGCGCGCCCAACAAAGGCCTGGCCGCGATGTTTGTCATGATGAACGCCGCCCGCCTGGGCGTGGGAAACCAGTCGCTGGGCCTCACCGAAGTCGCTTTCCAGAATGCGCTGGCTTACGCCAAGGACCGCATCCAGATGCGCTCGCTGTCCGGCGTCAAGGCAAAGGACAAACCGGCCGACCCGATCATCGTCCACCCCGACGTGCGCAAGATGCTGCTGACCGCCAAGGCCTATGCCGAAGGCGGGCGCGCGCTGGCGATTTACTGCACGTTGCTGCTCGACAAGGAACTGCACCACCCCGATGAGAAGGTGCGCAAGGATTCCGGCGAAATCGTCGCCTTGCTCACCCCCATCGTCAAGGCCTTCCTGACCGACAACGGCCATATCTCCACCAACGCCTGCATGCAGGTGTTCGGCGGCCACGGTTTCATCAAGGAATGGGGCATGGAGCAGTTTGTGCGCGACAACCGCATCAACATGATTTACGAAGGCACCAACACCATCCAGTCGCTGGACTTGCTGGGCCGCAAGGTGCTGGGCAACAACGGCGCCACGCTGAAAAAATTCGGCAAGGTCATCGGCGCGCTGATCGCAGAAGAAGGCGTCAACGAGAAGATGGCGGAGTTCATCAACCCCTTGGCCTACCTGGCCGACCAGATGACCAAGTTCACCACCGAGCTGGGCTTCAAGGGCTTCCAGAACCCCGACGAAGTGGGCGCTGCCGCGGTCGACTACCTGCGTGTGGCCGGCCACCTGGTGTTCGGCTACTTCTGGGCGCTGATGGCGCAAACCGCGCTGCGCGAAATCGCCGCCGGCAATACCGACAAGTTCTATGTGGCCAAGCTGCAAACCGCACGCTTTTATTTCGCCAAGCTGTTCCCTGAAACCGCGACGCTGATGCGCACCGCACGTTCGGGCAGCAAGTCGCTGATGGAAACCGACGAAGCGCTGGCTTGAATTTTTTGAACCACTCGACAGGAGACACCATGAAACGCAAACTGTTGGCAACCGCCCTGGGCCTGATTTCCTTGTCGGCGCTGGCTCAGAACACGCCCGTAGGCTTGTGGCGCGGCTTCGATGAAAAGACCGGCGAGCCCAAAGTCGAGATTCGTATCTCTGAAGCTGGCGGCGTGTTGAACGGCAAAGTCGAAAAGCGCCTGTCCCCGGGCGTCAAACCCGACGATGTGTGCACCGAATGTTCGGATGACCGCAAGGACAAGCCGCGGCTGGGCCTCGAAATCATTCGCGGCGCCAAAAAATCGCCTGATAGTGACGTCTGGGAAGGCGGCAAGATCCTCGATCCAGACAACGGCAAAAGCTACTCCCTGAAGATGACGCCCATCGAAGGCGGAAAAAAGATGGACGTTCGCGGATCCATTGGTCCTTTTGGCCGCACCCAGACCTGGGTAAGAATTAACTAACACCCCGCCTGGGGCGCACTGCGTGTCGCCCCATCCCCCCTCGCAGGGGCGACAGCTGTGGCCCGGCGAAGCCGGTTCCACGCTGTCACTTGCCAGGGAAGGGGAAGGGATCCTGAGATAAGCAATCCATAGGAACGAAACAAATGTCCCGATTTCAAGTCAAAAAAGTCGCCGTGCTCGGCGCCGGCGTCATGGGCGCGCAGATTGCCGCTCACCTCGTCAATGTCAAGGTGCCCGTGATCCTGTTCGACCTGCCCGCCAAGGACGGCCCCAAAAACGGCATCGTCATCAAGGCGGTCGAAGGCCTGAAAAAACTCAAGCCTGCTCCTCTGGGTGTTCCTGAAGACGCGGCGCTGATTCAGCAGGCCAACTATGAAGAGAACATGGAGCTGCTCACGGAATGCGACCTCATCATTGAGGCCATTGCCGAGCGCATGGACTGGAAGACCGACCTGTACCACAAGATCGCACCCTTCATTGCCGAAGGCGCCATCGTGGCCAGCAACACCTCGGGCCTGTCGATCACCCAACTCAGCGAGGCGCTGCCCGAATCCATCAAGCCGCGCTTTTGCGGCATCCATTTTTTCAACCCGCCGCGCTACATGACGCTGGTGGAGCTGATCAATACCCCCAGCACGGAACCCAGGGTGCTCGACGACCTAGAGGCGTTTGTCACCAGCGCGCTGGGCAAGGGCGTGATCCGCGCGCATGACACGCCCAACTTCATCGCCAACCGCGTGGGTATCGCCGGAATGCTGGCCATCATCAAGCAGACCGAAGCGTTCGGCCTGACCTATGACGTGGTAGACGACCTGACCGGCAAGAAGCTCGGCCGTGCCAGCTCCGGCACCTTCCGCACGGCCGACGTCGTGGGCCTGGACACCATGGCTCACGTGGTCAAGACGCTGCAGGACAATCTGGGTCCCGACAAGACGCCCGACCCTTTCTCAGACATGTATGGCACACCGCCCGTGCTCGCCAAACTGCTGGAATCGAAAAGCCTCGGTCAGAAAACCGGCGCTGGTTTTTACAAAAAGGTCGGCCGCGACATCATGCGCCTGGACCCTGAAAGCATGGAGTACGTCGCAGGCGGCGCCAAGGCCAACGAGGTCGTCGGCCGCATGCTCAAAAAGCCGGCAGGCGAGCGCCTGAAGCTCTTGCGCGAGGCCGAGGGCGCGGAAGCGCGCTTTCTCTGGGCCATCCTGCGCGACCAGTTCCATTACGCTGCCGTGCACCTGGAAACCATCGCCGAAACCGCACGCGATATCGACTTCGCCATGCGCTGGGGCTTTGGCGCCAAGCAGGGCCCGTTTGAGCTGTGGCAACAGGCCGGCTGGAAGCAGGTCGCCACCTGGATCAAGGAAGACATCGACGCCGGCAAGGCGCTGTCCACAGCGCCGCTGCCTGACTGGGTGTTCAAGGGCCCGGTGGCTGATGCTGAGGGTGTGCACACGGCTGAAGGCTCATGGAGCGCGTCGGCCAAAAAATTCATTCCGCGCCGCAAGCTGCCGGTGTATGAGCGCCAGTTCTTCCCCGAAGACGTACTGGGCTCCAAAGCCCAGGCCTTTGAAACGGCAGGGACCACCTTGCATGAAGACGACGCGATCCGCCTCTGGACGCTGGACGGCGTTAACGGCGAAAAGGCCGACGTGCTGATCGCCAGCATCAAAACCAAGATGCACGCCATCAGTCCCGATGTGGCTGAGGGTTTGGCGATGGGCGTGGACCTGGCCGAGAAAAGCTACAAGGGCATGGTGATCTGGTCCAACGACGAGATGTTCTCGGCAGGCGCTGACCTGCAAGCCATGCTGCCCGCCTTCATGATGGGCGGCGCCAAGGCGATTGAAGGGGCCGAGGCCGAACTGCAAAACGTGATGCTCAAGCTGCGTTATGCGGCTGTGCCGGTGGTGTCGGCCATCCGCGGCCTGGCGCTGGGTGGCGGCTGCGAGATGGCGGTGTATTCGGCCAAGCGCGTGGCCGCGATGGAGAGCTACATCGGCCTGGTTGAAGTCGGCGTGGGCCTGGTGCCCGGCGCCGGCGGCCTGGCCTACATTGCCCGCCGTGCCGCGGAAAACGCCAGCACCTCGACCAACAAGGACATCCTGCCTTTCCTGACCGAAGGCTTCACCGCTGCGGCCATGGCCAAGGTCGGCACCAGCGCGATTGAAAGTCGCAAGATCGGTTATCTGCTGGACAGCGACGTGATCGTTCCGAACAAGGACGAGTTGCTATTCGTGGCGCTCAACGAGGCGCGCGCACTGTTCAACTCGGGTTACCGCGCGCCGCACAAGCGCCAGTTCCCGGTGGTGGGCCGCAGCGGCCTGGCCACCATCAAGGGCCAGCTGGTCAACATGCGTGACGGTGGCTTCATCAGCGCCCATGACTTTCACATCGCCGGTTTGATCGCTGGCGTGGTCTGCGGCGGTGATGTGGATGCGGGCACCCTGGTGACGGAAGAATATTTGATGACGCTGGAGCGCAAGGCGTTCTGCTCACTGCTCGAACACCCCAAGACGCAAGAGCGAATCATGGGAATGATGAGCACCGGCAAGCCGGTTAGAAATTGATGAGCGACCAATTACCCAACCGCCTGGCGCGGCAACTGCAGCGGCTGGAGGAAGTGCCGGCGTTTGCCCGGGGCTGGTTCCGCAGCGTGGTGCTGCGTCGCGCTGTGCCCTTTACCGGCACCGCTGGCCTGGACTTCATCGAGATGGGCACAGGCCGGGTCGAGATCGGCATCAAGAACGAGAAAAGAGTGCAGAACCACATAGGTGGCGTGCATGCCTCGGCCATGAATCTACTGGCCGAAACCGCCACCGGCATGGTGGTGGGCATGAACGTGCGCGACGACTGCATCCCGCTGGCCAAAGAGCTCAAGATGGCGTTCAAAAAACGCGCCACCGGCGCCCTGCGCGCCGTCGCCACATTGAGCGACGAGCAGCGCGCTGCGATGCAGGCCAGCGACAAGGGCGAAGTCAACGTGTCGGTCGTTGTGACCGACGAAGCCGGCGTCAATCCGGTCGAATGCGAATTTGTCTGGGCCTGGATTCCCTCCGGCCCACGGAAAAGTAACTGAGAAATTGAAGGAAACCATCATGGCCAAACAAGTCCAGGAAGCCTACATCGTCGCCGCCACGCGCACGCCCATCGGGCGCTCGCAGCGCGGCTATTTCCGCAATATGCGGCCCGACGACCTGTTGGTCAAGGCGCTGCAGGCCGCGCTTACGCAAGTGCCAACGCTTGACCCCAAGGCGATTGAAGACATCATCTGCGGCTGCGCGATCCCCGAAGGCCCGCAAGGCCTGAACGTGGCGCGCATTGGCGCGGTGCTGGCGGGTCTGCCCACCAGCGTGGGCGGCATCACCGTTAACCGCTTTTGCGCATCCGGTCTTTCGGCCATCCAGATGGCGGCCGACCGCATCCGCGTGGGTGAAGCCGACGTGATGATTGCCGCCGGCACCGAGAGCATGAGCATGGTGCCCATGTCGGGCAACTCGCCCTCGCTCTCGCCCAATATGTTCATGAATGACGAGAACGTCGGTATCGCTTACGGCATGGGCCTGACGGCCGAGAAGGTGGCGCAGCAATGGAAGGTCTCGCGCGAGGCGCAAGACCAGTTCGCACTTGAATCGCACCTCAAGGCCATCAAGGCGCAGCAGGCCGGTGAGTTCAGCATGGAGATCACGCCGGTTGAAGTCACCGATCGCACGGCCAACCTGGAAACCGGAGAGGTCATCAGCAACACACGTACTGTGAGCCTGGACGAAGGCCCGCGCCCCGACACCTCGCTCGAAGGCCTGGCCAAACTCAAGACGGTGTTCGCCGCACGCGGCTCGGTAACCGCCGGCAACAGCTCGCAGACTTCCGACGGCGCGGGCGCCCTGGTGTTGGCCAGCGAAAAAGCGGTCAAGGATTTCGGCCTCAAGCCGCTGGCCCGTTTTGTCAGCTACGCCGCCAAAGGCGTGCCGCCCGAAATCATGGGCATCGGCCCGATCGAAGCCATTCCTGCCGCCTTGCGTTACGCCGGACTCAAGCAGGAAGATATTGACTGGTTTGAACTGAACGAAGCCTTCGCTGCGCAGTCGCTGGCCGTCATCAACACGCTCAAGCTGGACGCCTCCAAGGTCAATCGCATGGGCGGCGCCATTGCGCTGGGCCACCCGCTGGGCGCGACTGGTGCAATCCGCGCCGCGACAGTGATCCACGCGCTGCACCGCCACCAGCTCAAGTACGGCATGGTCACGATGTGCGTGGGAATGGGGCAGGGCGCCGCGGGAATCTTTGAACGAGTGTGAGGATTCAGCGCGTTTTCACCCGTATTTTTTAAGCATTTTGATGCTGAGAGCCAATGGTGGCGAGCGCAAGCAGCTATCAAAAACATAGCGATCAGTTGCCAGTGATGGAAGCCGGCGCAGACCGGCAGAATACAAACAGGAGACCATCATGCAGATCCAGACGCTCGACAGCGGTACCGCACAGCTTTCACTGCGGGTTTACGACGCCACCCTGGCGCCGCACACCAGTGTGGTTATCGGCGGCGCCATGGGCGTGCGACAGCACTACTACGCACCTTTTGCCCAGTGGCTGTCCAGCCAGGGGTTTCGCGTCACCACCTTTGATTACCGCGGTTCGGGCGATTCACCGCCCGGCACTGCCAACGGCAGCCTGCGCGGCTTCAAGGCCGACCTGCTCGACTGGGCCAGCGACTATGAAGCGGTGGTCGATGCCGCCAAGGCGGCCTTGCCCGATGCGCCGCTTTACCTGCTGGGCCACAGCCTGGGCGCGCAACTACCGGGCTTTCTGAAGAACCAGGGCAAGATTGGCGGGCTCGTCAGCATTGCTGCGGGCAGCGGTTATTGGCGCGACAACGCGCCGCAACTCAGGCGCATGATTTTGTATTTCTGGTACGTGTTGGTGCCGCTGGCCACGCGGCTCTTCGGTTACTTTCCGGGGCGCACGCTGCGCAAGGTGGGCGACCTGCCGGCTGGCGTGATGCTGCAGTGGCGCAAGTGGTGCCTGAATCCGCAGTACAGCGTGGGTGCGGAAGGCGAGAGCGCGCGTCTGAGCTATGGCCAGGTCAGCTTTCCGGTCACGGCTCTGTCCATCACCGACGACGAACTCATGACCTGGCGTGGCACGCAAAACCTGATCAACCTCTATACCAACGCGCCGCGCACCTTTGAGCGCATCGCGCCGGCGGATCTGAAGGTCAAACGCATCGGGCATTTCGGCTTCTTTCGCGAACAGTTCAATCAGTCCCTCTGGCCGCGCGCGCAGCAAATCATCGAAGGCATGGCAGGCGTCGCCAAGACGACGGCCTGAACCGCAACGCATGCGCATACTGCAGGCATGACGACACTGCATTCTTTTGACCAGGCGCTGCGGCTCGAAGCCGCAGGCGGCGACCGCCCCGACACCTGGCTGGGCCACACCAGCCCTGACTACTGGAACATGGTCGGGCCTTTTGGCGGCACCACGGCCGCCACAGCCCTACGCGCCATCCTCTTGCATCCGGCCTTGCTGGGCGAGCCGGTGGCGCTCACCGTGAACTATGCCGCGGCCCTGGCCGAAGGGCCGTTCAGCGTGGTGGCCAAACCGGCGCGCACCAACCGCTCGACCCAACACTGGACGGTGGAGCTGTCACAGGCCGGTGCATCCGGTGATACGCCGGAGGTGGTGATGACCGCCACGGCCGTTACCGCCGCGCGCCGCGAAACCTGGAGCCAGAACGACACACCCATGCCGGCGGTAACGCTGGCCGATGCCTCCGGTCGCTTGCGGTTTTCCACATCCGCCTGGACCCACCGCTACGACATGCGACCGGTCCGCGGTGTCATCCCGCAGGTGTGGGACGGCAGTGGCTCGGACAGTCTCACCCAGCTCTGGGTGCGCGATGACCCGCCGCGCTCGCTGGACTTCCCGGCGCTGGCCGCCATGTCCGACGTTTTTTATCCACGCGTCTGGCTGCGCCGCGCCACGCGTGTGCCCGCAGGCACGGTCTCCATCACCACCTACTTCCATGCGGACAGCGCCCAGCTTGCGCAATGCGGCGAAGGTTTTCTGCTGGGACAGGCGAGGGCGCAAGCCTTTCGCAACGGCTTCTTCGACCAGACCGCACAGCTGTGGAGCGAAGCTGGCGTGCTGCTGGCCACCAGCACGCAGATTGTTTATTACAAGGAATAGAGCCGCTCACAAAACCCTCCTGGCGTTGTTGCGCCGCCTTGCCGTGCTAAAGCACTGTCTGCGGCGGCACGCCTGGCCAGGACCGCTGCGCTGGGTTTTGTGAGCGACTCTGAGCTCCCGACATGCGGCCCCCTACACTTGGCGTCTTAACGGAAAACCCCATGAACACCCCCACCCCAATTTCCTCCGGCAGCATCCCTGAAATCCTGGTCCACGTTGACGCAGGCGTGATGACCATCACGCTGAACCGCGTGGACAAGAAGAACTCCATCACCGCCGCCATGTACGGCGCGCTGGCCGACGCGCTGGAGTCCGCCCACCACGATGCCGCCGTGCGTGTGGTGGTGATCCAGGGCCACGAAACGATTTTTTCCGCCGGCAACGACATCGCCGACTTCCTGAACAATCCGCCCGCAACATCTGATTCGCCGGTGTTCCGCTTCCTGCGCGGCATCAGCAGCTTCCCGAAACCGCTGGTGGCGGCAGTGTGCGGCCCCGCCGTGGGCATCGGCACCACGCTGCTGCTGCACTGCGACCTGGTCTATGCAGGTGACAACGCGGCTTTCTCGATGCCCTTCGTCAACCTGGGCCTGTGCCCCGAAGCCGCGTCAAGCTTTCTGGTGCCGCAACTCATGGGCTACACGCGCGCGGCAGAAGCCTTGCTGCTGGGCGAACCCTTCATGGCCGAGGCCGCGCTCGAGATTGGCCTGATCAACCGCATCGTGCCGCCTGCCGAAGCCAATGCACTGGCGCAGCGGCAGGCACAAAAGCTGGTGGCCAAGCCACTGAGCGCGCTGATGGAAACCAAGCGCCTCATGAAAAAAGGCAACGCCACTGTCGTGGCCGAGCGCATGGCCGAAGAGGGTGCGAGTTTTGGCCGCATGCTCGGAGAGCCTGCCGCGCGCGAGGCCTTCGCGGCGTTCATGGAGAAGCGCAAGCCGGACTTCAGCAAAGTCTGAAGCCTGAAGTCTGAGTCCGGAGGACGACCGTGTAATGGGGCGGCGGTTTCGTTAAAGCGCAAGCCCGATTTTTCAGCCATCGGAGCCGCGCGAGACTTGCGATAGAGCGATGTAGCGGTTCCGCAAGGCCATATTTTAAGGAAAACAGGCCTCTGGCCTATATGTAATGTGCGCGAGTCGCTATTAAAAATATGGCGTTCGTGTTTTGGCCTGGATATCGAACTTGATGCCTTGCGCCAACGGCAGGCTGCTGCCGTAGTTGACGGTGTTGGTGGCGCGGCGCATATAGGCCTTCCACGAATCCGAACCCGACTCGCGCCCGCCACCGGTTTCTTTCTCTCCGCCAAAGGCGCCGCCGATTTCCGCACCGCTGGTGCCGATGTTGACGTTGGCAATGCCGCAGTCGGAGCCGCGCGCAGAGGTGAATTGCTCAGCTTCGCGCAGGTCTTGCGTGAAAACGGCCGACGACAAGCCGTGCACCACGGCATTGTTCAGCGCGATGGCTCCGTCAAAGTTGTCGTAAGGCACTACGTACAAAATCGGCGCAAAGGTCTCGTGCAGCATGGGGCCGGCCTGTTCCTTCAATTCCACGATGGCGGGGCGCACATAGTGGGCCGAGTCATCGCCGGCTTGCCGTTCGCCGAAATGCACGGTGGCACCCAGCTTCTTCGCTTCGCTCAGTGCAGATTGCATGACGTCAAACGCGCGACCGTCGATCAACGGGCCGACCAGTGTGCCGTCTTTCAGCGGGTTGCCGATGGGCAGGCGTTCAAAGACAGCCACCAGGCGTTTGACCAGCTCCGGGTAAATCGAGCGGTGCACGATCAGGCGGCGCAGGCTGGTGCAGCGCTGGCCGGCGGTGCCCGCCGCCGCGAAAGCCGCGCCGCGCACCACGAGTTCCAGGTTGGCCGAGGGGCAGACGATGGCCGCGTTGTTGCCGCCTAGTTCCAGCAGCGAGCGTTTGAACAGGCCCGCACAAGCGATCGCCACGTTCTTGCCCATGGCGGTGGAGCCGGTGGCGCTGACCAGCTTCACGTGCGGGTGCTTGACCAGCGCCTCACCGGTGGCACGCTCACCGATCAGCAATTCGCTCAGGCCTTCAGTGACCAGGCCCAGCTCCTTCGCCGTTTGCAGCAGCAAGCCGTTGAGCGCAATGGCCGACAGCGGCGTTTTCTCCGAAGGCTTCCAGGCCAGTGTGTTGCCGCACACAAGCGCCAGTGCCGCGTTCCAGGCGAACACCGCCATCGGAAAGTTGAAAGCCGAGATGATGCCGACCACGCCCACGGGGTGCCAGGTTTCCAGCAGCTTGTGGTCGGGGCGTTCGCTGGCAATCGTCAGGCCGTACAGCTGGCGCGACAGGCCGACGGCGAACTCGCAGATGTCGATGACCTCTTGCACTTCGCCCAGTCCTTCCTGCAGGATCTTGCCGGTCTCCAGCGAAATCAGCTGACCCAGTTCGGCCTTGTGGCGGCGCACGGTTTCGCCGAAGGCACGCACCAGTTCGCCGCGTTTGGGGGCTGGCACATTGCGCCAGTCGAGAAAGCGTTTGTGGGCAGCGTTGAGTGCATTGTCGATGTCGGCGGCGTTTAGCATCGCCACGCGAGCCAGGAGGCTGCCATCGATTGGGGTAATGACTTCAATGGCCGCAGGCGCTTTGCTACCAAGATCGGCGCTGACGCCCAAGACCTTGAAGAGGGATGAAACGTCGTTGGAGTGACTCATGCTGAAGTCCTTTCGGGGGTTGTCTTGGTGTTTGAAGATGTTCTTGAGGCAAGGCCCTGCAGCCCGCGGCCCAATCGTTCGGCGCCTTGCTGCAGCGAGGCCGGTGAGGGGTTGGCAAAGCTCAGGCGCAGCCAGGGCTGCGCGGCATTGCTGATGCTGAAGGCGGCGCCCGGCACTACCAGCACTTTATGTTGAAGGCCGAAATCCACCCAATCTTGTGTGGGTAGCAGGGGCAAGTCGCTGCGCAGCCTGGCCCAGACAAACATGCCGCCTTGCGGCGTATCGAATTTGAGCAATCCATCGGCATGCCTGCGCAAGGCGTCGGCCAGTGTGGCGCTTTTTGCTGCATAGGCCTTGCGCAGCACATCCAGATGCGGCGTGAGGCAGTTGGAGCCCAGCATGGCCGAGAGCTTCAATTGCTCCAATGAACCGCTGTGCACGTCGGCTGCTTGCTTGGCCAGCACCACCGCGCGCTGTATGTCGGCGGGCGCGAGCAACACACCCAGGCGAAGGGCAGGGGCCACAACTTTGGAATAGCTGGTCATGTAGGTGACCTGCGCTGGCGAGTCGGCCCGCTGGTTGAGTTGAACCAGTGGAGGCGGCGGCGCTTCGCCAAACCAAAGCTCGCCGTACGGGTCGTCCTCAATCAACGTCACGTCGTATTGCGCGGCCAGCTCCAGCAAACGCAGGCGCCGCGCCAGCGGCATCACGGCGCCGGTCGGGTTGGCGAAGTTGGGCACCACATACAAAACGCGCGGGCGCTCGGTCAGCAGGATGGGTTCGAGCCTGTCGACATCCATGCCTTGTGCATCGGTCGGAACTTCAATCAGTCGCGCACCTGCGAAACGGAAAGCCTGCAGCGCGGCGGGGTAGTTAAAGGACTCCACCGCGATACCCTCGCCGGGCTCGATCAGCACACGCGCCAGCAAATCGATGGCCTGTTGCGAGCCGGTGGTAATGATCAACTCCGCTGCCGTGGCTGTGAGGCCGCGCTGTGTCAGCAGGGCCGCGCTGGCTTCGCGCAGTTCGGGCTGGCCTTCGGTGGCGCCATATTGCAGGCTGCGGCCCTGGAGTTTGCCGGTTACTTCGAGCAGCGACTCGCGCAGCCATTCGATCGGCAACAAGGCCGGGTCGGGGTGCCCACCAGCGAGCGAAATCATGTCTTCCCGGCCGGCCAGCGCCAGCATGGCGCGTATGGGCGAGCCGCTGGCCTGCGCGTAAAGCGGCCGCACCGCCCCGCGCGCTGTGTTCATGCCCTGGCGGCTGTCATGCCGAAAATGCCGGTGGCATTGCCGGCGTCAAAAGCCAGGTCGAGCTGCGGCGCCTGCACCGGGTCGTTCGCCGCGATGGGTGCCAGTTCGGCGCGTGTGATGAATTCGTAGAACGAGCCTGGCACTGCGCGCGTGACGCGGCCTTGTGCGGTGATGAACTCGCGCTGCACCGTGGCGGCACGAAAGGCAGTTTGACGCACGCGGCCGCTGGCCGACACCTCGACCTTGTCCTTGATGGGGCGGCCCAGCGCGCGCTGGCGCTCGGCCACGGCGTCTACGTCGTCCACGCGGTCGGTCGCATGGTTGAAGGCATTGCCTTCCGTGGCAATCCAGGCCATCTCGGACGATTCGGCCAGCAGAAGCTCGTAGTCGTCCAGAGTGAACACGCCGTGCTGGCGGTCAAAGCATTGCAGGAGCTGCGGCAGCAGGCGCAGCGCCTGCGCCAGGGGCAAGGTGCCGTCGCGCGTGAGTTGCTCCAGATCAGCTACATCCTGCGGGCCCAGCGGGTCACGCGAGGTCGACAGCACGCGCGTGACGGCGGACTGGAAGGGCGCGGAGAACTGCTCGGGATGCAGCTCGGACACGAAGAACTGTGCGATCTCCTGCGGAAAATCGCGATGGCAATAGGCGCGGCCCGTCATCTTCAGGCGCGGCAGCGGGTAGGTGCCCTGCAACTCAAAACCCAAGGGGCGCAGCACGCGGGTAAAGGCCGCCTCGCCGGCTGGCAATGCGCCGCTGGGCCAGCGCACGGTGCGCAATGCGCCATGGTCAAACACCACCTGACGCTTTTGCGCCACCACGTCGCTGGCGATGTAGTCCCGCCCAGCCGGCACGCGCTGAACCAGGCCGTGAAACAACGCCATGTTCAAAGCCTGTGCCAGTTCCGCGCGCGTGACGATGCCTGAGGCGGCTAGCTGCAGCGACGGATGAACGTACATCTGTTCATGGATACTATTCACGGCCTCCGACGGCAGGCAGCAGGCGAGGAGCTTCTGGAGATGAGTCATTTCAAGCGTGTTCTTGGCAGGTGAAAGCCGGATTTTCGGTAGTTTCAACGCCACGCACAAAGGATGTATTTCGATGAATGCATGAGATATATTCATGCGATGCGCCGAAAAATCCCTTCCACCCAGGCCTTGCTCGCCTTTGAGGCGGCTGCTCACCGCGGCAGCTTCACCCTTGCGGCGCAAGACCTGTCGGTAAGCCAGAGCGCAGTCAGCCACCAGATCCTCGGGTTGGAACAAGACCTGGACGTGAGCCTGTTTCGCCGTCTACCGCGCCAGCTGGAATTGACTGACGCCGGCCGCTCACTGCTGGCGCGCGTCAGCCCCGCGCTGGATTCGCTGGAAGCCGCCATGCTGGACCTGGTGTCGTCAAAAGGCGAGGGCGGCACGCTTGAGCTGGGCGTGGTGCCCACCTTTGCCACCAAGTGGCTGATCCCGCGCATGCCGTCTTTCCTGAAAGCACACCCGCATGTGACGTTGAACCTGGCGACGCGCCTGCAGCCGTTTGACTTTTCATTGACGGGGCTGGACGCCGCCATCCACTACGGCCGGCCCGACTGGCCGGGCACCGAATCCGAATACCTGATGGGCGAGGACAGCGTGGTGGTGTGCAGCCCGGCGCTGATGAAAAAGCGCCAGCTGCGCCGCCCGGCCGACGTGCTGAAGTTCACGCTGATTCACCAAAGTACGCGGCCCCACGCCTGGCGCGACTGGTTTCAGCTGGCCGGCATCACCGACGTGCAAAGCGCCGGCACTGGCCCCAAGTACGAGCTTTTTTCCATGATCGCGCAGGCGGTGAAAGCCGGGCTGGGGCTGGCGGTACTGCCGCGCTTTTTAGTGGCCGACGACATTGCCGACGGCACGCTGGCCGTGCCGTTTGACCTCTCGCTGAGCTCGGACTTCGCCTACTACCTGGTCTGGCCTTCGCAGAAAACCAGCTGGCGGCCGCTGGTGCAACTGCGCGAGTGGTTGCGCGAGCAGGCGGTTTCTTTAAAGTGAACAGGCGGTGATCAGGTCGCTGTGTGACCTATCCTGCCCTTAATCGACGCTCTTTCCCGAGGTCCACAGCTGCACAATGCCGAGCGCCAGCAGCAGCGTTCCCAAGGCCATCCATATGCCGACAATTCCGTGGGGACCCATCGCTTCGAAGGCCCAAATCTTTGTCCAGGCCCACTTGCCTGTAAACGGAGGAACTGATGGGGTCATCCATTCCATCCAGGCTACGCAGAAAGACACGCCTGCGATCCCCAGTTTCACAATGGCTCTCTCTTTGGCTGAGAGGCCCGCACGTTGTTTCTTCGCGAGTTCGTTTTCCATGGAAGTCTCTGTTGTTTGAAACGCTGAGGCATTGTCACATTGACGCAGCGTCAATGCCGGCTGGCTATCAGTCATCGGGCTTCGTCAGCAGGCGCCAGGCTTTGCGCGGGCCGGCGCAGCGTGCTGTCAAACGGGTTGATTTGCGCGCTGATGGCCGTGGCTTCGCGTTTGAGCAACTCGACCACCGTGGGCAGGCGGTCCGGGCTCAGGCGAGAGGAAATCGTGCCCACGCTGAGTGCTGCGACCGCGCGGCCTTCGCGGTCCAGCACCGGCACGCCGACGCCGGCCATGCCGTCCAGCAGGTTGGTGTTGCGCCCGGCGTAGCCGAGCTCGCGCACGCGCTCGATCTCGGTGCGCAGGTAGACCTCGTCATACACGCCAAACTCGCGCACGCGCGGCAGGTTGTAGCGGATCACTTCTTCACGCTCTGTCTCAGGCAAAAATGCGAGGATCGCCAGGCCGCCCTGGCCCATGCCGAGCGCCACCCGCCCGCCGATGTCACCAGTAAAGGAGCGGATGGGGAACGGGCCTTCGCTGCGGTCCAGGCAAACCGCATCAAAGCCGCTGCGCACCAGCAAAAAGATGGTGTCACCCAGGCTGGCACACAGCCGCAACATTGAAGGCCGGCAAAGGCTGCGCAAGTCCATGGTGTTGCCGGCCTGCGCGGCCAGCGAAAAAAAATCAATGCTCAGACGGTAGAGCTTGGAGCCGGTTTCCTGTTCCACCACGCGCTCGGCCACCAGGCTTTGCAGGATGCGGTGGGTGGTCGCCTGCGTGAGGCCCGTGGCCTTGGCGATGTGCGTGATGCGCCCGCCTTTGGCCTGCGTGGCGGCCAAAGCGCGAATGATGGAAAAGGCTCGCTGCACGCTGCTGGAGCTGTTCTCGTCGTCTTTCATGGCGTCTCCTTGGGCGGAATCGATGTTTTGATAAGTTTATATAAATTCCATTCAACGGAATAAATCAAATAAATATATCTCTATACGGAATAACCTATTGACGATTTTTTATGGGATGCCATAGCATGAAGTCATCAAGGTGTCATCGTTTTGCATGTTGCGGCGCTGGCCATCCCCCTTGTTGCAGAGGTGCTCCCCATGTCTTTTTTGACCTTGGCGAATGTGAACAAGTCTTACGGCGCCACCCGCGCTGTGGCCGACATGAACCTGTCGGTGGAGAAGGGCGAGTTCGTCTCGTTGCTGGGCCCTTCGGGCTGCGGCAAGACCACCACCCTGCAGATGATTGCGGGCTTTTGCGAGGTGACGTCGGGCCAGGTCACGCTGGACGGCCGTGACATCACCCACGCCAAACCCAATTCGCGCGGCCTCGGCATCGTGTTCCAGAGCTACGCTTTGTTCCCGCACATGAGCGTGTACGACAACGTGAGCTTTGGCCTGGAGATGCGCCGCGTGCCCAAAGAACAGCGGGCCGAGCGCGTGAAGGCTGCGCTGGCCCTGGTGCATCTTGAGGCGCATGCAGGCCGCTATCCGCGAGAACTCTCGGGCGGCCAGCGCCAGCGTGTCGCCCTGGCCCGCGCCTTGGTGATCTCGCCGCCGGTGCTGCTGCTGGACGAGCCGCTTTCCAACCTGGATGCCAAGCTTCGCGAGGAAATGCAGTTTGAGTTGCGGCAGATCCAGCGCAAGGTAGGCACCACCACGGTGATGGTCACGCACGACCAGACCGAAGCCATGTCCATCAGCGACCGCGTGGTGGTGATGGAGGCCGGCCGCGTGACGCAGATCGACGAGCCGCACCGGTTGTATGAGCATCCGCAAACCCGCTTTATCTCGAGTTTTGTCGGAAAGGCCAATTTGCTGGAAGGCCGCGTGACGGCCACAGGTCCGTGGGCTACGGTGAATGTCGGCGGCAATGTGCCGCTGGAGGTGCAGGCGCCCGGCGTGGCGGAAGGCGAGGCCGTGGTACTGAGCTTGCGGCCGGAAAAAATCCGCCTCGTACCCGAAGCCAGCGGCCGGATAGGCGGCACCGTGCACGAACGGTTTTTCCTCGGCAGCCAGTGGCTCTACCAGGTGTCGACCGCCGCAGGCCGACTCGCGGTGGTCTGCCCCAACGATGGCACGGCGCCCGCTGAAGAGGGCTCTAACGTGGGCCTGGACTGGACCGCCCAGCAGGTGCGCCTGCTGCCCGGCGCGCAAGGGGCGCCGGCATGAACAGCGCCGCCGTGGCCACACCGGCCATGCCGCCGGCCCGGGCGAGTGCATCACACACGCCGTGGCTGCTGTCGGCACCGGCCTTCACGCTGTTTGCCTGCCTGCTGCTGGTGCCGCTGGCGCTCACTGCCGTGCTGTCTTTTCAGGTGTTTGACCACGCCACCGGAGTCAAGAACAGCTTCACCCTGGCGCATTACGCCGCCGTGCTGACGGACGACTACTACCACGGCATTTTCTGGCGCACCCTGTGGATCTCGGCGCTCACCACGCTGATCTGCATCGTCGTCGGAGCACCGGAGGCTTATGTGCTCAGCCGCATGCGTAGCCCGTGGCGCTCTATCCTGCTGCTGGTGGTGCTGGCGCCGCTTTTGGTGTCTGTGGTGGTGCGCGCCTTCGGCTGGAGCATGCTGCTGGGCCCCGAGGGTGTGGTCAATCACGCCATGCGGGCTGTGGGCCTGCCGTCCATGCGCATCCTCTACACAGAAGCAGCCGTGGTCATTGCGCTCGTACATGTGATGCTGCCCTTCATGGTGATCCCGGTGTGGACTTCGCTGCAAAAGCTTGACCCTGGCGTGGAAGACGCGGCGCTCTCGCTGCAGGCTTCGCACTTCACCACCTTGCGCCGCATCATCTTTCCACAGGTGCTGCCGGGCATTCTTTCGGGCAGCCTCATCGTGTTCGGCCTCAGCGCCAGCGCATTTGCGATTCCAGGCCTCTTGGGCGGGCGGCGCCTGAAGATGGTGGCGACCGTGGTGTATGACGAATACCTGCATGAGCTTAACTGGCCGCTGGGCGCGGCGATTGCGCTCACGCTGTTGCTGGCCAACCTGGCCATCATGCTGAGCTACAACCGCATCCTTGAGCGTTCTTATAAAAAGTCTTTGGGATAAGGAGCGCGCACCATGTCCAAAAACGGTCCCCTCGCGCTGCTCTTCAACGCGCTCGTCATCACCTTCATGCTGGCGCCGCTGGTCATCGTGTGCGTGGTGGCCTTCACGCCCGGCAACACACTGGCCATTCCGACCACGGAGTTTTCATTGCGATGGTTCCGCGCGGTGTTTGCGCATTCCGACTTTGTGCAGTCCTTCAAGAACAGCCTTTGGCTGGCGTCCATCTCCGCCACGCTCGCGACACTGCTCGCCGTGCCGGCCGGGCTGGCGATTGCGCGCCACAGCTTTCCGGGCCGCAATTTCCTCAACGGCCTGTTTCTCTCGCCGCTCATCATTCCGCACCTGGTGCTGGGCGTGGCGCTGCTGCGCACCTTCTCTTTGATAGGCGCAACCGGCAGTTTTTTCTGGCTGGCGCTGGCGCATGTGGTGATCATCACGCCTTATGTATTGCGGCTGGTGCTGGCTTCGGTAGAAGGCAGCGACCGCAGCGCCGAGCAAGCCGCGCTGTCGCTGGGTGCAAGCCAGGCGACGGTGTTTATTCGCGTCACGCTGCCGATGATTTTGCCCGGTGTCACCGGCGGCTGGCTGCTCGCTTTCATCAACAGCTTTGACGAAGTCACCATGTCGATCTTTGTCACCGCGCCTTCCACGGTGACCTTGCCGGTGCGCATGTACATGTACGCGACTGAATCGATAGACCCGCTGATGGCGGCGGTATCGGCGCTCATGGTGGCGCTCACGGCGGTGGCCATGCTGGTGCTGGACCGCATCTACGGCCTCGACAAGATCCTGGTGGGACATAAATGAAATCAACGGCTGACACCGCTGGCGCAACTGGAAAACCCGGTGCATTGCTGCACCGCGTGGCTGAACGCGGCCGCAAACCTGTGAGCTTTGTGCTCAATGGGCAGGCGCTGACGGCGCTGGCCGGCGACACGGTGCTGACGGCAGTGCTGACGCACAGCGCACAGCTTCGCTTCAGTGAATTCAGCGGAGAGCCCCGTGCCGGGTTCTGCATGATGGGTGCCTGCCAGGATTGCTGGGTCGCCACAGAATCAGGCCAGCGCATGCGCGCCTGCGGCACTTTTGTGGAAGAAGGCATGCGGCTGGTGACCGGCGCGGAGGCGCCTGTATGAGCGTGCAGGCGGTCATTGTGGGTGCGGGGCCGGCTGGCGTGCGCGCCGCGCAAACGCTGGCGGCACACGGTGTGAGCCCGGTGGTGGTCGATGAGGCATCGCGCTGGGGCGGGCAGATTTACCGCCAGCCGCCGCCGGGCTTTAGCCGGTCAAAAAAGGCGCTTTACGGTTTTGAAGCTGGTCGCGCCGACGCGGTACACAGCGCCATGAGCAGCATCCTGGACAAGATCGACTACCGTCCCGACACCCTGGTCTGGAGCGCCGAGGGCGGCCAGCTGGATCTGCTTGGCCAGGGACGCATGAGCACGCTGCCCTACAGCCACCTCATCGTTGCCACCGGCGCGACGGACCGCGTGTTGCCTTTTCCCGGCTGGACCTTACCGGGCGTCTATACCTTGGGTGCTGCACAGGTAGCGCTCAAGTTTCAGGGCTGCGCCATTGGCACGCGTGTGGTTTTCGCGGGCACCGGACCTTTGCTTTACTTGATCGCCTACCAATACGCCAAGGCGGGCGTCAAAGTCGCGGCCGTGCTCGACACCGCCAGTTTTGCGGACAAGGCGGCCGCCGCACCTGCCATGCTGGGTCAGCCGGCGCTTTTTGCCAAAGGCCTGTATTACCTGGGCTGGTTGCGCATGCACGGCGTTGCGGTGCACCAGGGGGTGGAGCTGGTGTGCGCGACCGGCGACGAGCGCGTGCAGGCGATGCACTGGCGCAAGTCAGGCCGCGAGCAGCAAATCGATTGCGACGGTATTGGCTTCGGCTACGCGCTGCGGCCCGAGACACAGCTGGCCGATTTGCTGGGCTGCCGTTTTCGCTACGACAAATTGCAACGCGGCGCGCTGCCCGAGCGGGATGCCGCGGGGCGCTCCAGCGTGGACGGGGTGTACCTGGCGGGTGACGGCGCCGGCATCATGGGCGCCGATGCCGCGGAGTGGGCAGGCGAGCGCGCCGCCCTGGGTTTGCTCACCGACATCGGCCACCGAATCGACTCTGCACGCGTGGTTTGGCTGGAACAGCAACTGGCGCGAACTGCGGCGTTTCGCCGGGGGTTGGAGCGGGCCTTCCCGTTTCCGTCTGGCTGGGCTGCGGCCGCGCCCGATGAGCTGGTGGTCTGCCGGTGTGAAGAAGTCACCGCGGGTGAGTTGCGTCGCTGCGTGACCGAGACCGGCGCGCACGAGATGAACCGCCTCAAGGCGCTGACGCGCGTGGGCATGGGGCGCTGCCAGGGCCGCACCTGCAGTGTGGCGGCGGCTGAAATCCTCGCGCAGGCCTGCGCCGTGCAGCCCGACGCGGTCGGCCGTCTGCGCGGGCAATCGCCCATCAAACCATTGCCCTTCGCGGCCATGCCTGCCGCGACGAAGGAGGCCTCATGATGGAACACGTCAAGGCCGACGTGGCCATCATCGGCGGCGGCATCATGGGTTCGTCGGCAGCGTTGTTCTTGCGCCGCATGGGTTTTTCGGTCGTGCTGCTCGAGCGCGACCTGTGCGGCTCGCGCTCCAGTGGTGTCAACTATGGCGGCGTGCGCCGCCAGGGCCGGCCGCTCAGCCAGCTGCCGCTGTCGCAGCGTGCGCAAGCCCTGTGGGGCCAGCTGCCTGAACTCATCGGCATCGACGGTGAATACATCCGGTCAGGGCACCTGAAAATTGCGCGCAGCGTGGCCGACATGGTTTCGCTCGAAAGCTATCGTGAGCGGACGCTGGACTTTGGCATGGACCTGCAGCTGCTGTCCATGCGCGCCCTGCGTGAGCGCTGCCCCTGGCTGGGTAAGGCCGCTGTTGGTGCATCCTTGTGTCCTGAAGACGGACAGGCCAACCCTCGCCTGGTGTCGCCAGCCTTCGCGCTGGCTGCGCGGCGGCTGGGCGCCGACATCCGTGAACAAACGCGTGTGGATGAGGTCGCGCAGGACGGCACGGGCTTTGTGCTGCGCTCGAGCGATGTGCTGGAAGTGCGCGCAAAGCGCCTGCTCAATTGCGCCGGCGCCTGGGCTGGCGCCATTGCGGACCAGTTCGGCGACACCGTCCCCATGGAGTCGGGCCACCCCGAGATGGCCGTGACGGAGCCGCTGCCGGTGTTCATGAACCTGAGCCTGGGCGTGGAGGGCGGTGGTATCTACGCCCGTCAGGTGGCACGCGGCAACTGCGTCATCGGCGGCGGTCGCGGCTATGCGCTGGACGACCAGCGGGTCCGTGCGCAGCGCAGCGGTATGGCCGGCCTGATGCAGCAAACGGTTGAGTTGCTGCCGGCGCTGAAGCACGCCCACATCATTCGCACCTGGAGCGGAACCGAAGGCTATCTGCCCGACAGGCAGCCGGTGATAGGGCCCAGTGCCACCACACCGGGCCTGATTCATGCATTCGGATTTGCCGGCGGCGGTTTTCAACTCGGCCCCGGTGTCGGCGCCGTGCTGGCCGACCTGGTACGTGATGGCGAGACCGCCACACCCATTGAAGCTTTTGCCGTTTCCCGTTTCTCGGCAAGTCCGCGCGTGGCAACCGCCGGACTTGCCCCCTCTGCTGTTGCCTCGTCTTCCATTGCCTCATCCGATGCATCGCACTCACCCCAGCCCACTCACTGATTCACTAACCGGCTTACGTCACCAGGAGCTTCCCATGAAAACTTCCCTGCGATTCCTTTCCGCCCGCGCCACTGCGGTGTGCCTTGCCGTTGCGGCCGCCAGCCTGGCCGGCGGCAACGCCATGGCCCAGACCAAGACGCTGTACATCGGCATGAACGGCGGCACCATGGAAAAAACCTACACCGAGCACGTTTTCGGCGCCTTCGAGAAAGCGAACAACGTCAAGGTCGTGGTCGTGCCCGGCACCTCGTCCGACATCCTGGCCAAGGCGCAGGCCAACAAGGACAACCCCCAGATGCATGTGATGTTCCTGGACGACGGCATCATGTACCGCGCCATCGGCATGGGCCTGTGCGAGAAGATGCAGGCCACCCCTGCGCTGAACGATTTGTTCCCCACCGCGCGCTTCAAGGGCGACATGGCAGCCGGCGTCAACATCGGCATGACCGGCATCGCCTACAACAAGAAGATGTTCACTGAAAAGGGCTGGGCGCCGCCGACCTCCTGGATGGACATGGCCAACCCCAAGTACAAGGGCAAGGTGGTATTCCAGTCGCTGTCCTCGTCGACCTTTGGCCTGCACGGCTTCCTGCTGTTCAACCGCATCCAGGGCGGCAATGACAAAAATGTGGAGCCCGGCTTCAAGGCCTGGCCCACCACGATTGGCCCCAACGTGCTCGAGTACATCCCGAGCTCCGCCAAGCTGGCCGAGATGGTGCAGACGGGCGAAGCCGCGATGTTCCCGCTCACGCCCACGGCAGTCGGTGTGCTGAAAGACAAAGGCCTGCCCGTGGAATACGTGCAGCCCAAGGAAGGCTCGGCCGTGCTGACAGTCGGTGAATGCGTGATCGCCAAAAACAGCGAACCTGCGCTGGCGCACAAGTTGGCGCAGTACCTGTTGTCGCCTGAAGCGCAAGCCGCGGCATTGGAGTTTGGCGACCAGATTCCGTCCAACCCCAAAACCAAGGCCAGCGGCAAGGCCGGTGCACTCGTGACGCAAATGAACGAGTACATGAAGACCGCCATCGCCGTGGACTGGGATGCGATCAACGAAAACCGCCCGGCCTGGAACGCGCGCTGGAACAAGACGGTCGAGCGCTGAAGCTTGGCTGGAGGCTGGGTCGACGCCTTTATCACCCCCGAAGCCAGCCTGCTGTGGGCCGCTTCGGTGGTTAAAGTTTTTGAAAATTTCAAGCCATTTAGGCCTCTAGCCCAATAAGAATGAGCGCAAGAAGCTACTAAATCAATAGCAAGCTAGTTGCGCTGCCGACGCAGCAGGCGCAAGCCATTGCCCACGACCAGCAGGCTGGCGCCCATGTCGGCAAACACCGCCATCCACATCGTCGCCGTGCCAAAGACGGCCATGACCAGGAAGATGCCCTTGATGCCCAGGGCCAGGCTGATGTTCTGCCACAGGATGGCATGCGTGCGTTTTGATAGCCGTACGGTCTCGGCCACGCGCTCCAGGTTGTCGTTCATGATCACCACGTCGGCCGCTTCCATGGCTGTGTCGGCGCCGGCCCCACCCATCGCAAAACCAATGTCGGCCTGTGCCAGCGCCGGCGCGTCGTTGATGCCGTCGCCCGTCATGCCGGTGACGCCGTAGCGTTGCTGCATCTCCTGGATGGCTTCAAGCTTGGCTTCGGGCAGCAGGTCGCCACGTGCGTCGTCAATGCCGGCTTGCGCAGCGATGGCTTGCGCCGTGGCGGCGTTGTCTCCCGTCAGCATCACGGGCGTGACGCCCAGGCCCTTCAGGTCGGCAATCGCCAGCCGGGATGTTTGCTTGATGGTGTCGGCGACCGCAAAGAGGGCCAGCACGCGCACGTCATCCGCCAGCAAGGTCACGGTGCGGCCTTGCTGCTCATGCCGGGCCAGTTCGGCCTCCAGCTCTGCGCCGCACAAGCCTCGCTCATGAATCAGCCGGTGATTGCCCAGTACCAGCTGCCGGCCCCCGATGGCGCCCTCAACGCCCCGGCCCGGCAAGGCCTTGAAGGCTTGTACGTCGGCGGCTTCGGCAGGCAAACCTGCTGCAATGGCTTTGGACACGGGGTGGTCTGACCGTGATGCCATGTTGGCGGCCAGTTGTGCGGCCAGTGTTGCGTCGGCATCTCCCCAGGCGCGCCAGTCCACGAGTTGAGGTTTGCCTTCCGTGATGGTGCCGGTCTTGTCGAGCGCAACGGCCTTGATCAGGCGCGCCTGCTCAAGATAGGTTCCGCCCTTGATCAGGATGCCGCGGCGCGCTGCAGCCGACAGGCCGCTCACCACCGTGACCGGCGTGGAAATCACCAGTGCGCAGGGGCAGGCAATCACCAGCAGCACCAGCGCCTTGTACAGCGACTCCTGCCAGGTCAGTCCCGCCAGCAGCGGCATCAACACCGCGACCGCCACGGCGATGGCAAACACCGCGGGCGTGTAAACGGCGGCAAAGCGGTCGACAAAGCGCTGCGTGGGTGCGCGGCTGCCTTGCGCCTGTTCGACCGCGTGAATGATGCGTGCCAGGGTGGTGTTGCCGGCAGCCGCCGTGACGCGTACTTCAATCTCGCCGGTTTCGTTTATGGTGCCGGCAAAAACGGCATCGCCGGGTTCCTTGTCGACCGGAATGCTTTCACCGGTGATGGGCGCCTGGTTAAGGGCGCTGTGGCCCAGGGTGACGACCCCGTCCAGCGGTACCCGTTCGCCCGGCCGTATGCGCACCACTGCTCCCAGCGGCACGGCGGCGACAGGCGTTGCGGCCCATGAGCCGTCTGCTCCCTGCATCAGCGCTTCTTCGGGCGTCATGTCCAGCAGGCCCTTGATGGCGTTGCGCGCGCGGTCCACCGCTTTGGCTTCGATCAGCTCGGCAATTGCGTAGAGCGCCATCACCATGGCGGCCTCAGGCCACTGCCCGATCAGGAAGGCACCTGTGACTGCCACGGACATCAGGGCGTTGATGTTGAGCTTGCCGCGCAGCAATGCGGCCATGCCTTTCTTGTAGATGTCCAGACCGGCCAGCGCGATGGCCAAGGCGGCTACCGCCATGCCGGCCAGTTTCCACGCCATCACGTCGGGCGCAAAAAACGACACGGCTTCGGCGCCCACGGCCAGCAACAGCGCCGCCACCAGCCGGGTGGCCCCGCCGCCAAAGCCGTGGCCGTCGCTGTGCTCATGGCTGTGGTCGTGGTCGTGGTCGTGGTCGTGGCCCGCGTGGTCGCCGGCTTGCGCTGCAGTCCCGGCGGCGGGCTGGGGATCAAACCCGGCTTTGCGGATGGCTTGGAGCGCCAGCGGATAAGCGTCTTCGGATGCTTCGATCCGCAGCGTGCGAGCGCCCAGCTGAAAGCCCAACGAACGGATACCGGCAATCGGCTCCAGTGCGCGGCGGATTTCGGATTCCTCGGCGCTGCAGTCCATGGTGGCAATGCGGAAATGCTGCCCACCGGCGCCCAAGGCTACGGGGGGTGTCGCAGTAGGTGGTGTTGTACCGCAGCAGGATGCCGGGTTGGAAACAGGTGTGTTTTCAGTTTTCATGGCTTAATTGGAAACCTTGTAGCGACCTTAGAGTCAAGCCTGTGTGCGGAGTGACCCTAAGGCAGTGTCGGCCAAGGGCGCAAGGCACGTTTTTGATGGAGCCCATGATGAAAATCGGAGAATTGGCCAAGGCCGCCCAGACCCAGACGGAAACCATCCGGTATTACGAGCGTGAAGGCCTGCTGCCCGAGGCGGCACGCACCGACGCCAACTACCGCATGTATGACGAAAGCCATGTGCAGCGCCTGGCCTTTATCCGTCACTGCAGGTCGCTGGACATGACGCTGGGCGAAATCCGCACCCTGCTGGGCTTCAAGGACGCGCCTGATGAAAGCTGTGCCGACATCAATGTGCTGCTCGATGAACACATCGGCCATGTCGCCGGTCGCATCCGTGAACTCAAGGTGCTGGAAAAAGACCTGAAGCTGTTGCGTGAGCAATGCGCCAGCGGCCAGGCCAATGCGTCGTGCGGCATTTTGAGCGGGCTGGAAAAAGCCGCACTCGAACACAGCCGCGCGCCGGCCGGCAAAGGCCACACCGCCCATATCCGCGGTACGCACCCGCAAGTCGGCGCGCCTGCCAAGGGCAGCCCCGCGAAAGTTACCGCAGCGAGAAAGAACGCCGATCGTTGACTGAATTTTCCGGATACGGGTATTTTTACAAAGCACATGCTTGCTAAAAATACTCCGTTTTGATATGGTCTACCTTTATGGACAAACCTGCCGCGCGATCGCGATCACCCTCCGCCACACGCGCCCTTGCACCCGCCAAAACCCGAATAAACCCCGAGCCCGACACCGCTGAAAAACGCCCGCGTGGCCGCCCGCGCAAGACACTGGACGAGCGCGACGACGGCAACCGGCGGGTGGATCTCATCAACGCCGCCGCCCGGTTGTTCCGCCAAAAAGGCTTTGACGCCACCAGCACGCGTGACATCGCGGCCGCGGTGGGCATGCACAGCGGTTCGCCGTTCTACCACTTCGAAAGCAAAGGCGCGCTGCTCAATGCCGTGGTGGAAGAAGGCATGCGTTCGGCCCTGCAGCGCCAAGCCACGGCGTTGCAGGCGACCGGGCTCTCAACTGCTGAAGCTCCGGCAATGCTGCGTGCACTGATACGCAACCACTTTGATGTGCTGTTGGGGCCGGGCGGCGATTTTGTTCCCGTGATGCTCTACGAATCGCGCTCCATCGGTGCCCGGCAGCGCAAGCTGTTGGCCAAACTGCAAAGCGACTATGAAGCGTTGTGGGAGCCGGTGCTGGAGGCGCTGGCCAAAGCGGGTCGGCTCGGAGGGCCTGTGAAGCTGTCGCGGCTGTTGATCTTTGGCGCGCTCAACTGGTCGGTGCAGTGGTTTGACGCCAAAAAAGATGCCTCGCTGGACGATCTGACGGACGCGGCCATGGCGCTGTTTATCGGGAAAGGCCGTGAGGCTTTGGCAAGGTCCACAAGAAAGGTTCGTGCATGAGTTACCAATCTGTTTTTCAGCCCGGCCTCTTTGCCGGCCAGGTCATCGTTGTCACCGGCGGCGGCTCCGGCATTGGCCGCTGCATCGCGCATGAGATGGCGGCGCTGGGCGCCCATGTGGTGCTGATAGGCCGGAACATCGACAAGCTTCACAGCGTGGCGGGCGAAATCGTGGCCCAAGGCGGCCGCGTGAGTTTTCACCCGTGCGACATCCGCCAGGAAGAAGCCGTCAAGACCACCATCACTGCCATCGTGGTGGCGCAGGGGCGTATCGATGGGCTGGTCAACAACGCCGGCGGCCAGTACATCACGCCGCTCGAGTCCATCAGCGCCAAAGGCTGGGAGGCGGTCATCAACACCAACCTGACCGGCGGCTTTTTGATGGCGCGCGAATGCTACCTGCAGGCCATGCAGGACAAGGGCGGCAGTATCGTCAACATCGTGGCCGACATGTGGGGCTCCATGCCCAGCATGGGCCACAGCGGCGCCGCGCGCGCCGGCATGGTGAGCTTCACCGAGACGGCGGCGGCCGAGTGGGCCAAAAGCGGCGTGCGCGTGAACGCGGTAGCACCCGGCTACATCGCCTCCAGCGGTATGGACCACTACCCACCCGAGGCCGGCCCCATGCTGCGTGAGATGCGCAATACCGTACCGCTGGGCCGCTTCGGCACCGAAAGTGAAACCTCCGCCGCAGTTGCCTTCCTGCTCAGCAAGGCCGCCAACTTCATCAGCGGCACGACGCTGCGGGTGGACGGCGCGAGGCCCCAGGTGCGTATGGGTTGGCCCATGGAGCGACCCGATGCCCAGGCGCTTCAACGCGATGCCATTAAACCCTTTGAAGGCTTTCACCTGGCCGAAACACCGAAGGTCTTCCAATCATGACCGCACGCCAATCGGCATGGGCTCCGGAAAGTGCCGCTGCTTGGCACTTGCAGCGCGCGTGAGACAAACTCTTTTGACACCGAACGCCATGACCAAAGTTCCTCCGTCTCCCAGCGTCACCACTGGCCCCGTCACGTTTGAGCCCGAATTCATCGCCGGCCTCAAGGAGCTGTTCGAGGAAAAAATCGTTTTCAACAAATTGCTAGGCTTGAAGATCATCGCGGTGGGGCCGGACCGTGTGACGGCCCGTATCGACATGCGCAACGAACTGATCGGCCACTATGCCCACAACCGAATTCACGGCGGCGTGATCAGCGCCGGACTGGACGCCATGGGCGGGCTCGCCGTGATGGCGGCGATAGGCGCACGCCACATGGACGAAGCCCCACTACAGCGACTGCACCGCTTCGTCAAGCTCGGCACCATCGACCTGCGGGTGGATTACCTGCGGCCTGGCATCGGCGAGCACTTTGAGTTGCGGGCTGAGGTGATGCGGTTGGGGTCGCGTGTGGCGAGTACGCGCATGGAGTTTTTGGGGGCGGATGGGAAGTTGTTTTCGACGGGGGCTGGGGCTTATATCGTCTCTTAGGAGTCGCTTTTGTTCAGGCTATGGGGGCTTTGTTGAGAGTTGCTGGCCGGGGGGTGCCCGGCCAGCAACTCTCAGCAGATCGCGCAGCCCCGAACAAGCCCTCGCTTAGTCAAACAAAAGACCAACTAAGCCGGACCCTCAAAACCCAGCGCATTGAGAAACTCCCTGCGCCACCAGTGCACGTCATGCTCCCGAATGTGCTTGAGCATTTTCTGGTGCCGCGCCTGCCGTTCCTCCAGTGGCATCTGCAGTGCGCGCTGTATGGTGTCAGCGGTGCCGTCAATGTCGTAGGGGTTCACCAGCAGTGCGTCTTCGAGCTGCTCGGCCGCGCCTGCAAAGCGCGACAGCACCAGCACTCCTGGGTCGGCCGGGTCTTGCGCTGCGATGAATTCCTTGGCCACCAGGTTCATGCCGTCGCGCAGCGGCGTGACGAGTGCGGCGCGCGCCACGCGGTACAGGCCTGGCAAGCGCTTGCGTGCCACGTTGCGGTGGATGTAACGGACGGGCATCCAGTCGAGCTCGCCGAAATTTCCGTTGATGGCGCCGCACAGGCTTTCAAGTTCCTGCAACAGATCGGTGTAGGTACCCATGTCTTCACGGCTGGGTGAGGCGATCTGGATCAGGGTGGCGCTGCGGATGTTCTCCGGGTATTTTTTCAGGAGGGTTTCAAATGCCCGCAGCCGTTGCGGCAGGCCTTTGGAGTAGTCGAGGCGTTCCACACCCAGAAGCAGCTTGCGGCGCGAATATTCTTCCTTGATGCGCTGGTACATGTCGCGCGCGTCTTGCGCATGCGTGAGCGCAGCGAACTCGTTCACATCGATGCCAATGGGAAAGGAGCCCGCGCGCACCGTACGGTGGAAAGCCCTGAAGCGGTTGTCTCCCAGCGCTATCGCTCCGGCCTCTGCCTGCACATAGCGTGAAAAATGCAGCAGGTCGTTTTCGCTCTGAAAACCCACCAGGTCGTACGCGAACAGCGCACGCATCAACCATTCATGCTGGGGAATGGCCGCGAGTATTTGCTGCGGTGGCAAGGGAATGTGCAGAAAAAAACCAATGCGGTTCTTGCAGCCCATGGCACGCAACTCCGCAGCGAGCGGAATCAGATGGTAGTCGTGCACCCAGATGATGTCGTCGGGCTGGAGTAGCGTCATCAGCTTGCGTGCGAACAGGCGGTTGACGCGGCGATAGGCCTCAATAAAACCTGCGTCAAAACGCGCCAGATCCAGCCGGTAATGAAACACCGGCCACAACACGCCGTTGCTATAGCCCAGGTAATAGCCGGCATGGTCTTCTGTCGACAAGTCCACCGTCGCCAGCTTGACGTTGCCGGCTTGTTGCACATGCAGCTCACCTTCGCCCGTCGCCCCACCTTCGACCACGGTGCCGCTCCAGCCAAACCACAGTCCGCCGGTGGCATTAAGCGCATCGCCCAGCGCCACGGCCAGGCCACCGGCGGCCGCCTTGCGCGGATCGGCGACTCGATTGGAAACAACAACCAGACGACTCATGGCGGAAACTCTTTGGAGGTGAAAACTCCCTTGCCTTGCCCAGCAGGAGCCGTGGAACCGGCTTCGCCGGGCCGCAGGCGCCAGCCCCCAGCAAGGGGGGAGGGCGCTACACGTAGTGAGCGCCAACGGGGGTGTGCATCACCTTTCATACCTGACTTTCCCAGGATGCAGACAAGCGCACGGCTGCGTTAATGATGCCCACCATGGAATAGGTTTGCGGGAAGTTGCCCCACATCTCGCCGGTGATGGGATGCGTGTCTTCCGACAGCAGGCCCACATGATTGCGCGCCGCCAGCATGGTGTTGAAGATTTCACGGGCCTGCTCTTTGCGGCCTATGCGTGCCAGCGCATCAATGCGCCAGAAGGTGCAAATATTAAAAGCCGTCTCGGGCTTGCCGAAATCGTCGGGCGCCTCGTAGCGCCGCATATAGGGACCGTCACACAAATGGGTTTCCAGCGCGTCGACCGTGGCGATGAAGCGCGGGTCTCTCGGATCGATAAAGCCCACTTCAATCATCAGCAGCACACTGGCGTCCAGGTCGCGTCCACCAAAACTTTCGGCGAAAGCCTGGCGTTCTTCGCTCCAGGCTTCGCGCAGGATGCGTTCCTGCATGATCGCCGCATGGCTTTTCCAATAGGCGGCGCGTTCCGGCAAATCAAGCACAACCGCGACCTTGCCCAGGCGATCACAAGCGGCCCAGCTCATCAGGGCCGACGAGGTATGGATGCGCGCGCGCGTGCGCAGCTCCCACATGCCCGCGTCGGGCTTGTCGTAATTGCGCACGGCCTGTTCGCCGACGTCTTCCAGACGCTTGAATTCGGCGAGGCCCGCGCGGTGCAGCAACCGGTGGTCATGAAACGCCTGGGCCGCGCCCAGCACCACATTGCCATAAACATCGTGCTGAAAGTGTTCCTGCGCCTGGTTGCCTACGCGCACCGGGCCCATGCCGCGGTAGCCGTCCAGGTGCTGCATCATGGATTCGGGGAGCTCGCGCTCCAGGCCGATGCCATACAGCGGCTGGATGTGCCCGCCTTTGGACTGCACCACCACATTGCTGAGCCAGCGCAGGTAGTCTTCCATGGTGCCGACTTCCGACAGGCTGTTGAGCGCGCGCACCACAAAAAATGCGTCACGCAGCCAGCAATAGCGGTAGTCCCAGTTGCGCTGGCTGCCCGGGGCTTCGGGAATGCTGGTGGTCATGGCGGCCACGATGGCGCCCGTGTCTTCAAACAGTGAAAGCTTGAGCGTGATGGCCGCGCGTATCACGGCCTCTTGCCATTCGAGCGGAATGTGCAGGCGCTGGCTCCATTTCTTCCAGTACGACACGGTTTCCTGCTCAAACAGGCGCGCGGTGTCGGCAATGCCTTCGGCCAGCGACTCGTCGGCACCCAGCAGAAAGTTGTGTTCTCGTGTGAGCACGAAGGGCTGGCGGGACAGCAGGTGCGAGATCGGTGCGTCGGTGTTCAGGCGCAGTGTGAGCGCGTCTCCGACAAAACGCAGGTGGTTGCTGCCCTGGGTAATCAACGGTTCGCGCCGGCCCCAGTCAAACCGCACATCCAGCACCACGCGAATCCGCGGCGCACCATGGATGGGCCGCACGCGGCGCACCAGCGTCATGGGCTTGAAGAAACGGGACCGGCTGAAAAAACGCGGAGCGAAGTCGGTGATCTCAATCGCCTGGCCGCGCTTGTCAAACAGCTGGGTCCGCAGCACGGCGGTGTTGGGCTCGTACCATTGCCTGGACTCGGCGAAGTCTTCTATCTCGATCGCGAAGGCGCCTGGTCGAGACTCCGTGGCGTAGCGGCCGTCCGCATCGGGCGTCGTCGGGTCCAGCAGGGCGTTGAAGACCGGGTCACCATCAAAACGCGGCAAGCAGCACCAGACGATGCGGCCGCGAATGTCGACCAGCGCGCTGAAGGCGCAATTGCCAATGACGCCCATCGCCAGAGAGGGCTTGGCCGGTGGGGCGAAGTGAAGTGAGTCATCGGCGACGCTCATGGCCGGCTTTCTTCCGTGGCGGTGTGCGGCAACCTGTCTTTCGTTTCGGCGGCGTCTTCTGCCGGGCCGCCCAGCGCAGCGTGCAGCCATTGCCGCAGCGCGGCGGGTGAATCACACCGGTGCCTTGCCAGCGTAGGGCCTTCGCCCACCTTGATGCCCTCACCGCCCAGCGCTTGCACGGCGGTGAAACCGTCTTCATCGGTGACGTCGTCGCCCGCAAAAAGGGGTTGGCGGCCTGCGAATGGGGGTTCCGTCATGAAAGCCCTGATGGCCGTGCCCTTGCTGACACTGGCGGGTTTGACCTCGAACACATATTTACCGCGCAGCAATTCAACGCCGGGTGTGCCGTCGGCCGCTTGCTGCATGACTTGCAGGCACTCTGCCTCGAGCGCGGGCGCATGGCGATAGTGCAGGGCAACCGCGGCAGACTTGATCTCCACGCGCAGGCCGTCGTGGTGGGCGGCCCATTCGGCGGCGCGGCGGGCGACTTGCTGCACGTCGGGCGTGGCCAGGCTGATGACGCGGCCATCGGCCTGGCGGCGCTGAGCGCCGTGCTCGGCGGCGGCAGGCAAGCGCAACGGCGCCAAAAAGCTGTCCAGATCGCTGAGCCGGCGCCCCGACACGATGGCCAGTGCGCCGCCCAGTTGCTCTGACAGGCGGACCAGGGCCGGAATCACGCCGGAGGCGACCTCGACGGCTTCCGGTTCTGACGCGAGATCGGCCAGTGTGCCGTCAAAGTCCAGAAAGAGGGCGCTGTGCGTGCCTATGTCGGGCAATTGCCCGAATTGCCCGAATTTCCCGGAAGGGGGGGGAAGGCGCGGTCGGTGATGAGGTGGGTGAAACATGCATTGACCTCCACCTTAGCAGAGACTTTTTTTCCAAGCTGTAGGTCAGTTCCGCTTTTTTGCGATTGGAAGGCGGGGTCGACTATGCTGCCGCGCTCGCGAGGAAGCCCTGAACGGCTTTCACGCGGGCCTGGTGAATGATTTCCCCGATTTTTTTGCCGTCTTGCCCGGCGGCTTGTGCGCTTTGCGCGAGTGGCTGCGTTTGTACGGCCTGCGCAGCACCCAAGGCCCCCAGCATCCGCGATCGCTGGGGATAGGGCGAGTCCTGCAGGCCCCGACGGCCCCGGGCATCGCATTCGCACGCCAGCAGCACGTCGGCAAAGCGCTGGGGTTTGCGAAAGGCGTCGCAGCGCTCCAGCAGTCGCACCGTTGCGGCTGCGGCGAGTTCCGCGCTGCGGTGAATGTTGCCGTGCTCGCGCGCCACCACGTCAGCCATTTCTCGGCATTCCACGGGCACTCGCAGGCGCTCGCAAACATCTTTTAACAGCCGGGCACTGCGTTCTTCATGGCCGATGTGCCGCGGCAGGACGTCGGCCGGTGTGGTGCCTTTTCCCAGGTCATGGCACACGCAGGAAAAGCGCACGGCCAGGCCTGCTTGCAGCTGTGCCGACATGTCCAGCACCATCATCAGGTGAACACCGGTGTCGACCTCGGGATGGTGGTCGGCGCGCTGGGGCACGCCCCACAGGCGTGCGACTTCCGGCAGCAGTTTTTGCAAAGCCCCGCTGTCGCGAAGCACTTCGAACATGCGCGAAGGCCGGGCTTCCATCAGGCCGCGCGACAGCTCTTGCCAGACGCGTTCGGGCACCAGTGCATCGACCTCACCAGCCTCGACCATGTCTTGCATCAGGGCCATCGTCTCGGGCGCCACCGAAAAATCCGGAAAGCGCGCGGCAAAGCGGGCCAGGCGAAGGATACGGACCGGGTCCTCACGGAAGGCGTCCGTCACATGGCGCAGCACCTTGCCATGAATGTCCCTTTGCCCGCCGAACGGGTCGATCAAGGCCGAAAAATCAGGATCAAAATGCGTGGAAGCCGTTTGCTGGCGGGCGGGAGCAGCTATTGAATTGATAGTAAGGTCGCGCCGCGCCAGGTCTTGCTCCAGCGTCACGTCGGGCTCGGCGTGTACGACAAAGCCGCGGTATCCACTGGCTGTTTTACGCTCGGTGCGTGCCAGCGCGTATTCCTCACGGGTATCAGGGTGCAAAAAAACCGGAAAGTCCTTGCCGACCGGCAAATAACCCTGCGCCGCCAGCGTCTCCGGGGTGGCGCCCACGACCACCCAGTCGTGGTCTTGCACAGGCAAGCCCAGCAAGGCATCGCGCACCGCGCCACCGACCATGTAAATTTGCATGGAACTCAGTTTAGCGGCTCGGGCCGGCTTCGGGCCAACCCCGGCCATCCCGAGTCAGGAGAAGACCGGCCGGAAGAAACTGCGCTCGTAGCTGATGATGCAGCCCGTGGTTTCGGCGTACTTGAACGCGGCCAGGCAGTCCTGGTCCGCGAAGGAGCGCTGGCGGTAGCTCTCGTATGCGGCCAGGCTGTCAAAGGTGAACAGGGCCAGCGCAATGTTGTTGGCGCCTTCGCTGGGCATGAAGTAGCCATGGTGCTGGCCGCCGAATTTTTCCACCAGCGGAATCCACAGTTTGCCGTAGTGCTCGAACTCCTTGAGCCTGGCGGTGTTGAGGACGTAGCGCAAATAAATGGTGACCATACAACGGGCTCCTTGATTCAGCGTTTGCTGCGGTACGGCTCTTCGAAGTCGAGAAAGTCGTTTTCAGCCAGTGCATCGTCGACCCAGGCCTTGACGCCGGGCAGTGCGATGACGCGCTGTATGTAGGTAGAGATTTCGGCCGGCACCGGCAGGCCATAACGGCTCAGGCGCATGCACACGGGCGCGAAGAAGGCGTCGGCAATGCTGAACTCACCGAACAGCATCGGCCCCTTGTACTGAGCCAGTAATTCGCTCCACATGGCCGACAGGCGCTGCACGTCGGCGCGCACGGCCGATTTGTCGCGCCAGATCAGCTGGCCCATGTCCGAGAGGTCGGCTTCGATGTTCATGGGGCAAGCCGAGCGCAGCGCGCCAAAACCGCTGTGCATTTCGGCGCAAACGCTGCGCGCCCGGGCGCGTGCCTTCACATCCTGTGGCCAGAGCTTTTTGTCGGGAAAACGCTCGGCCATGTATTCGGCAATCGCCAGCGTGTCCCACACCACCAGACCATCGTCGTCCAGCGCAGGCACCCTGCCAGTCGGATTCACACTGCCGATTTTTTTCTTGAAGCTTGAGTCGGCGTCGAACGAGTCAAAGCGCAGCTTGACCTCTTCAAACGGAATGCCGGCCTGCTTGAGCAGCACCCAGGGGCGCATGGACCACGAAGAATAGTTTTTATTGCCGATGTAGAGCTTGAGCATGGTGTCCTGTTCTGCTGACGAAGAAGGCGAAGTGAAACGACTTGCGATGCTACCGCCGCGCCAGCGTGCCATTGATGCAAAAAAACCAAGAGATTGATGCGACCCCCTTCCAGACTCACTTCGTGTAGTCTGTTCCCCCCTTCCAGGGGGCGGCGCCTGCGGTCTGGCGAAGCCAGTCCCGCGGCCCCCACTGGTGAACTACCCCTACTGCATACGCCCTGAATCTTCAACCCAGCATGAGCCGCGGGACTGGCTTTGCCAGACCGCAGGCGGGCGGCCCCCTCGGGGGGCAGGGAGCTACACGAAGTGAGCGACCGTGGGGGCCTAAAACCTCCCGGCAGTTTTCCGTTTGGCCATGAGCCCGCTACGCAGGCCCTGCGCGCCCAGATAAGAAGGGCCGACGGCGTCCAGCGCCGAGGGCGCTATGCCCAGGGCCTGCAGGCCGGGCAGCTTGCCGGTGGCGACGTTGTCGGTGGCCATGGCATCGAGGTTATCGCGGCTCAGCAGCGGCTCCCCGGGTGCGAGCGCCATGAGCCCCGCCTGCAGGCGCCCCAACGCGTCGGGCAGGCCGATTACCGGGCGGCCCTTGCCGCCGTTGATGCCGGCATAACGGCCGGCCAGCGCGACCAACTGGCGCAAGGTGAATACGTCAGGCCCGCAGACTTCGTAGATCTGGCCTGCGGTATCGGCGTCCTGCAGACAATGGATGATGGCATCGGCCACGTCCTCGACCCACACGGGTTGAAAGCGTGCATCGGCGGCTGCCAGCGGAACCACCGGGAAAAGCTGCTGAAGCCGCGCAAAGGTGTTGAGGAATTTGTCTTCGGCACCAAAAATCACGCTGGGCCGCAGCACGGTCACGTCAAGCCCGGTGCTGAGCAGCACGGCTTCGCCGCGCGCCTTGCTTCGCTGGTACATCGAGGCCGACTCAAGCGCCGCACCCAACGCGCTGATGTGGACGATGCGCCGCAGGCCGCTGGCCTCGCAGGCGCGCGCCAGCTCCAGCGGAAGCTGCACGTGCGCCTTGTCAAACGATGCTTGTGTGCCGTGAAGGATGGCAATCAGGTTGACCACGGCCTCGTGGCCGGCCAGCAGCGGCGCCAGCGAAGCCGCGTCATGGGCGTCAGCCTCTACCACGTCGACCAGCGGCAGCATTTGCAGATGTCGGGCGTTGTCACGCCTGCGTGTGACCACGGTCACAGGGCATTGCAGCCGTGCGAGTTTTTCGCAGACATGCCGGCCGACAAAACCAGTGCCGCCAAGAAGGAGTATTTTGTTCATATGCCCTGATTTTGCGCTTTTACCGCGTGACGTGGACCGCCTGCCAGTTGTTCAGCGAATTGGGTCGGTGGCGCCTGCTGGGTAAGCGCGAGCAGCTATAAAACTGATAGCAAAAGAGGCTGAGAGAACCCGCCATCGGCCTACACGCCGCGGACCGCACCATCCCCATAATGGCCAAATGAATATTTTTGAAGCACTGCGAACCAGCCATGAAACCCAGCGCGCCCTGGCGGACAACCTCATCAAAACGCAGGGAGACAGTGAGGAAAGACTCACGCTGTTCAAGGAACTGAAGCTTGAACTTGCGGCGCATGCGGCGGCGGAAGAACGATTTTTCTACGTGCCGCTGATTGCGCACGACATGACGCAAGAGCCCTCGCGCCACGGCATCGCCGAACATCACCAGATGGACAAGCTCGTGGAAACGCTGGAAGCCACTGATTTCAGTTCGCCAAGCTGGCTGTCGACCGCGAAAGAACTGCACCACAAGATTTACCACCACCTCGAAGATGAAGAGCAGGGCGTGTTCCAGCTGGCGGGAAAAGTGCTGAGCGAGGCCGAAAAGCAATCCTTGGCCAAAGGCTATGAAGGTGAGTTTGTCTCGCAGCGTATCAAGGCCTGAACGCCGCCGCGCGGTGTGGCGACACCCCTGACGAGGTCGTCAACGTAAAACGCCAGCAATCGGGATGGTGCTCAATACCAGGGACGTCATGCGGCGTCTTCGGGTGGGGCTTTGCTGGCGGGAGTTTTCTTTGTTTCTTTTTCGACGAGCTGCGTGATTCGCGGCACCAGTGCCAGCACGCCCAAAGCCAGTACCGTGCTCAGGACGGCCGTGGCCTCGCGCCCCATGCCCGCCGCCACGCCGATGGCCGCGGTCAGCCAGATGCCGGCTGCGGTGGTCAGTCCTTTGACTTTTTCTTCGTCGTCGCCCTTGAGGATGGTGCCGGCCCCAAGAAAACCGACGCCAGCAATGATGCCCTGAACCACGCGGCTGATGTCCGCGCTGACCATTCCCGACTGTTGCGGCACCAGCACAAACAGCGCAGCGCCCATGGACACCAGCATGTGGGTGCGCACGCCTGCCGCTTTGCCCTTTTGTTCACGCTCAATGCCGAGCAGGCCGCCCAGCAATGCGGCAAGCAGCAGGCGAAGCAGGAAGCGGGTGGCCTGTTCGGCATCCGGAATGTCAGAAAACTCCGAGGCGATGGTATCGCCCACTTGCTGCCACCAGCTCGTCGCCATACGAACACTCCTGCGAGGTTGTGGATAGGAAAGCCGAATGTACCTTGTCCGGCCAGTGTCGTCATCACCGCCCGCGTTGCTGAAAAGCTTGGGTATCAGGGGTGAATTTTTTTGCCGCGCTTGAGCATGTCCATGAACTGCACCATGCGGCGTTCGCGTGTCTCCGCCTTTTTCGCCGTTTGCAGCCGGAACAGGATCGCGAAGCGGTTGCGGGAGTCCAGGGAGTCAAAGAAGGCTCTGGCCTTGGGGCTCTTGGCCAGCAGCGCCGCGAGGTCTTGCGGCACGACCGACTGGCTCTGCGCTTCGTAGGCAGCGTCCCATCGGCCGTCGGCACGTGCGCGTTCGATTTCCGCCAGGCCCGCGGGTTGCATTTTTCCGTCTTCGATCAGGGCCAGGACCTTGCCCCGGTTGATTCGGGACCAGAGGCTGCGTGCACGGCGCGGGCAGTAACGCTGCAAAAAAAAGTGTTCGTCCAGCGCTTTTCTCTGGCCGTCTATCCATCCGTAGCAAAGTGCCAGTTCCAGCGCCTCGGGGCAGGTGATGGACACCTGATCGGAGTCCTTCTTGGCGACCTTGAGCCAGATTCCGGAACTGCTGGCGTGGTGTTTGGCCAGCCAGCCTTTCCAGCTGCGGGGTGTTTTGAAAAGCAGGGGTTCCTGAATGTCGGCAGTGGCTGGCATCGCGCCATTTTTGCACGGTGCGCGCGGCATGTCATGCAGGCATTGCGGGGAACTCCCCTGAGCCGCTATGAAATCGATAGCTGCTCGCGCGTGAACTAAAAGGTCAGACGGCCAGATGAGTAGCCGCTCTGCCGCCCTCAGTTTTTGGGAATCTTGCGGGGTTTGCCAAAGTCGTCAATGGCCACATAGGTCAGGCTGGCTTCGGTGACCTTGATGTAACGGCCTTGCGCCCGGAAGCGCTCGGCATAGACCTCGACCTGGACCGTGATGGACGTGGTGCCGATGCGGGTCACGCAGGAGAAAAACGACAGGATGTCGCCCACCCGCACAGGCTGCTTGAAGATGAACTGGTTGACAGCCACCGTCGCCATGCGCCCGTCCACGTGGCGCGCCGGTACCACCGAGCCGGCCAGGTCGACCTGCGCCATGACCCAGCCGCCGAAGATGTCGCCGTTGGCGTTGCAGTCGGCCGGCATGGGGATCACCTTGAGCACCAGCTCCTTGTCGGTGGGCAGCTGGACGTTGAGGGCGTCCTCGGCGTGAATGTCCCTGGAGGCGCTTGATTCGGAAGACATAGGCACAATCTGAAAAAGTTATTACAACAACCTTCACGATTGTCCCTCATGCGCTCCCGAGCTTCCGCTGTTGATTCCTCCCTGGCCATGCCACCCGCTGCGTCCGCGCCAGGCGGCGGCCAGCAGCCGGCTTCCGGGCGCTCGGACATGGACACACTGAAGCGGCTGTTTCCCTACCTTTGGGACTACAAATGGCGCGTGCTGGCCGCCCTGAGCTTCATGGTGGGCGCCAAGCTGGCCAACGTGGGCGTCCCGCTGCTGCTGAAAAACCTGGTTGACACCATGAGCTTCAAGCCGGGCGACGTGCAGGTGGTGCTGGTGGTGCCGGCGATGCTGTTGCTGGCCTACGGCTTGCTGCGCCTGTCGACTACGCTGTTCACGGAGCTGCGCGAACTGGTGTTCGCCAAGGCCACCGAGGGCGCGGCGCGGCGGATTTCGCTGGAAGTGTTCAGGCACCTGCATGCGCTCAGCCTGCGCTTTCACCTGGAGCGCCAGACCGGCGGCATGACGCGCGACATCGAGCGCGGCACGCGCGGCGTGCATTCGCTGATTTCGTATTCGCTCTACAGCATCATCCCCACGCTGATCGAGGTGACGCTGGTGCTGTCGCTGCTGGCGGTCAAGTTCGACGTCTGGTTTGCCGGCATCACAGGCATTGCGCTGGTGTTCTACATTTTCTTTACGGTCACCGTGACCGAATGGCGCACGCAGTTTCGCAAGACCATGAACGAGCTCGATTCGTCGGCCCACAGCCGCGCGATCGATTCGTTGCTCAATTACGAGACCGTCAAGTACTTCAACAACGAAGAGTTCGAAGCCGCGCGTTACGACGAAAACCTGCAACGCTACCGCCGTGCCGCCATCAAGAGCCAGAACACCCTGAGCCTGCTCAACACCGGGCAGCAACTCATCATTGCCTTCGGGCTGGTGGCCATGCTCTGGCGTGCGACACAGGGCGTGGTGGATGGGCGCATGACGCTGGGCGACCTGGTTATGGTGAACGCCTTCATGATCCAGCTTTACATTCCGCTCGGTTTCCTGGGCGTGATTTACCGCGAGATCAAACAAAGCCTGACCGACCTGGACAAGATGTTTGTGCTGATGGAGCGCGAACGTGAAATCGCCGACGTGGCGGGCGCCGAGCCCATCGTCATCGACGGCACGCCGGCGGTACGCTTTGAGAATGTCAATTTCGCCTATGACCCTGCACGACCCATTCTGCACAACGTGAGCTTCGAAATCCCGCCCGGCAAGACTGTTGCGGTGGTGGGCTCTTCGGGTGCTGGGAAGTCCACGCTGGCGCGGCTGCTTTACCGCTTTTACGACGTGCAGCAGGGCCGCATCACCATTGCGGGGCAAGACATCAAGCAGGTCACCCAGTCCAGCGTGCGCCAGGCTATCGGCATCGTGCCGCAGGACACCGTGCTGTTCAACGACACGGTGGAATACAACATCGCGTACGGCAAGCCGGGCGCCAGCCATGCCGAGGTGGAAGAAGCCGCGCGCGCGGCTCGCATCCACGGTTTTATTGCCTCGACGCCGCTGGGCTACCAGACCATGGTGGGTGAACGCGGCCTGAAGCTCTCGGGCGGCGAAAAGCAGCGCGTGGCCATTGCCCGCACCTTGCTGAAAAACCCGCCGGTGGTGATTTTTGACGAAGCCACTTCGGCCCTGGATTCGGCCAACGAGCGTGCCATTCAGGCTGAGCTGCGCACCGCCGCACAAAACAAGACCACGCTGGTGATCGCCCATCGGCTGTCCACCGTGGTGGATGCGCACGAAATCCTGGTGATGGACAGCGGCCGCATTGTGGAACGCGGCACGCATGTGCAGCTGCTCGCCCTGGAAGGCGCGTATGCGCGCATGTGGGCCTTGCAGCAGAGTGCGGCAGAGGCCTGATTTAAGGGAAATCGCGGCTTTGGCCAGATCTGGCGAGCGCCAGCAGCTATCAAATAAGTAGCAACCGGGAGTCGACCCACCTGCAAGCTGTTTTCGGTCCCATGCCGGCCATGGGATTCCCCGTAGGCCGAAAGATTGCGTGAGATCGCATAATCGGAAGACCTGGCGGCTACGGTTGACCGCTTGATTGCCCTTTTGGAGTCTGAGGTCTATGGAAACCAAATGGCTGGAAGATTTCGTCAGTCTGGCTGAAACCCGCAGTTTCAGCCGTTCTGCCCAGTTGCGTCATGTCACCCAGCCTGCGTTTTCGCGGCGCATCCAGGCCCTGGAAGCCTGGGCGGGCACCGATCTGGTGGACCGCAGCTCTTATCCCACACGCTTGACCCCCGCCGGCGAAACGCTTTACAGCCAGTCGCTGGAGATGCTGCAGGGCCTGCAGTCCACACGCGCCATGCTGCGCGGCCACACCTCAGCCGGACAGGACGTCATTGAGTTTGCGGTGCCGCACACACTGGCTTTTACCTTTTTCCCCGCCTGGGTCAGCAGCCTGCGTGAGAAGTTCGGCCCCATCAAAAGCCGGCTGATTGCCCTGAACGTGCATGACGCGGTGCTGCGTCTCGTCGAAGGCAGTTGCGACCTGCTGATCGCCTACCACCACGACTCCCAGCCCTTCCAGCTGGACCCGGACCGCTATGAAATGGTGTCGCTGGGCCAGGAAGTGCTGGCGCCTTTTGTGCGCGCCAACTCTGCCGGCGAGCCCGAGTTCGTGCTGCCGGGCCGCGCCGGCCAGCCCTTGCCTTATCTGGGCTATGCGCCGGGTGCTTACCTGGGCCGCATGGTCGACATGATCCTCAAGCAGTCCAGCACGGCCATCCACCTCGACAGGGTCTACGAAACCGACATGGCCGAAGGCCTTAAGGCGATGGCGCTGGAGGGGCACGGTATTGCCTTTTTGCCGCTCAGTGCGGTCAAAAAAGAGTTGCGCGCCAAGAAGCTGGTCAATGCTGGCGGCAACCTGGAAATGACCATGGACGTGCGCGTGTACCGGGAGCGGCCCACCTCCAAAGAGTCCGCCAAAACCCATGCCCAGGCTTTGTGGACATACCTGCAGGCGCAAACCGGCGCCAAGGAAAAAACGGGCGGACGCGCGGCGAGCGCGCCGGCGTCTCGCTAAGGCTTACGCACACGTTTCGCATTGGCAAACAACGCCATCGAAGGCTGGCGTTTGCCCGCGCTGGAAGGCCGGCCATTCCTGGCTATAGTCTGACGACTAGTAGTAACCCTATGTGGTTATAAAAAAAATGCATGGAAGATCGTTGAAACAGCATTGGTGTTTTGGCAACGTCAAATTTACAGTTCGAGACCTTCAAATTTTGGGTGAATGTCTTGGGTGTTGATGTATTTGCTGTCTGTTTCTGGTCTTGGGCCGCGCCTCCGCCCGCTGCGCAAAATCGCGCCGGGCAAGATTGCCGCCCAGCCTCAACGGTAGGCTGGCACAAACACTGCTTACATCTGCCGTATAGTTCCGGACTTTAATGCGTGCACCATTTTGGAAAACCCCCGCAATTGCCATCGATGCTGCGGGTTTGCAAAAACACTAGCCCAAACACCGCCCTTCACGCAGTCCAATTTCCATCGTTTTTAGAGGCCGGGTAAACCTAGGCGTGTCCCGGGAACCAACTCTCTAGAATAGTTCGCTAATCGTTTCATTCATTACAGGAGATTTCATGAAACTCAAGCTAGTCGCTCTGTCTGTCGCATTGCTCGCCACCGGCGGTGCATTTGCCGACACCCTTTCCAAAGTCAAGGCCTCGGGCGTGGTGACCATGGGTGTGCGTGATTCCTCCGGCGCGCTGTCCTATACCCTGGGCGACGGTAAATACACCGGCTACCACGTCGAAATCTGCCAGCGCATCCTGGCCGGCCTCGAAAAGGCCGCCGAGCGCAAGCTGGAAGTCAAGTACCAGCCCGTGACCTCGCAAAACCGCATCCCTCTCGTGCAAAACGGCACGGTCGACATCGAGTGCGGCTCCACCACCAACAACGCCACCCGTCAAAAAGACGTGGCTTTCGTTGACACCACCTTTGTGGAAGAAGTTCGCATTGCCGTGAAAGCCACCTCCGGCATCACGTCGGTCGCCCAGCTCAGCGGCAAGACCGTGGCCACCACCACCGGTACCACCTCGGTGCAGACGCTGCGCAAGAACAAACGCGCCAGCGGCGTTGAGTTCAAGGAAATTTTCGGCAAGGACCACTCCGACAGCTTCCTGCTGCTCGAGTCGGGCCGCGCTGATGCGTTCGTCATGGACGGCTCCATCCTGGCCGGCAACATTGCCACCGCCAAGAAGCCTTCCGACTTCAAGATCGTTGGTGAAGTGCTGAGCGTTGAGCCCATCGCCATCATGATCCGCAAGGACGACCCGCTGCTCAAGCGCCTGGCCGATGACACGGTCAAGAGCATGATCAAGTCCGGCGAAATGAACAAGCTGTGGACGAAGTGGTTCCTGTCGCCGATTCCTCCGAAGAACACCAAGGTCGGCCTCGCACTGAGCGCCAGCACCAAGGCCGCCTGGGACAATCCGAACGACAAGCCCATGGAAGAGTACGCCCAGAAATAATTCGGGTCAGGTAAATTGAAGAACCCCGCCGGACTTTGTGCTCTGGCGGGGTTTCTCGTTTACCGAGGCATGCAAGCACAACACAACAACCCTTTGCTGGAGCCGTGATGACTTGGGATTGGCAGGTATTTTTGAATGATGACGGTAGCGGTCGAACCTATTTGCAATGGATGTTCGACGCTTGGGGCTGGACCCTGTCCGTCGCCGGCGCATCTTGGGTGATCGCCATGCTCTGCGGCGCGTTCATCGGCACGCTGCGCACCTTGCCCAACAGCCCGTGGCTGGTCCGCTTTGCCAATGCCTGGGTCGAGTTGTTTCGCAACGTCCCCTTGCTGGTCCAGATTTTCATCTGGTATTTTGTGATTCCCAAGATTTTTCCGGCGATGAAAGACCTGCCCAGCTTCATCCTGGTGGTGTTTGCGCTCGGGTTCTTTACCTCGGCGCGTATCGCCGAGCAGGTCAGGGCCGGTGTCCAGGCGCTGCCGCGCGGGCAACGCTACGCCGGCATGGCCATGGGCTTTACCACCCTGCAGACTTACCGCTACGTCATCCTGCCGATGGCGTTTCGCATCATCATTCCGCCGTTGACCAGCGAGTCGATGAATCTCTTGAAGAATTCGTCCGTCGCTTTCGCGGTGTCGATCGCCGAGCTCACCATGTTCGCCATGCAGGCGCAGGAAGAAACCTCGCGCGGCATTGAAATTTACCTGGCAGTGACGGCCCTCTATGCTGTCTCGGCCTTCGCGGTCAACCGGGTCATGGCCTTTGTTGAAAAGAAGGTCCAGATCCCCGGCTTCGTTGTAGCCGGCTCAACGGGCGGAGGGCACTGACATGCTTGGACTCGACATGGGCTTCCTGAACTGGGACATGATTTCCCAGTTCGTCGTCAAGGGCTTTATCTTCAGTATCCAGCTGACGGTCATCGCCACCATTGGCGGCATTATTTTTGGCACAGTGCTGGCTCTCATGCGGCTGTCGGGCAAAAAGTTCCTGACTGTTCCCGCGACCATCTATGTCAACGGCATGCGCTCCGTTCCGCTGGTCATGGTGATTTTGTGGTTCTTCCTGCTGGTGCCGGCGTCGTTTTACAGCCTGATCCCCGGCGGCAGCAACTACCGCGCGGAAATCTCCGCCATCATCACCTTCGTGGCCTTTGAGGCGGCCTACTTCAGCGAGATCATGCGCGCGGGCATTCAGTCCATTTCGCGCGGCCAGGTCAACGCAGGGCGCGCTCTGGGCATGACTTACGCGCAGAACATGAAGCTGATCATCCTGCCTCAGGCTTTCCGCAACATGGTGCCCATCCTGCTGACGCAGACCATCATCCTGTTTCAGGATACGTCGCTGGTTTACGCCATTGGTGCATATGACCTGCTCAAAGGCTTCAGCACAGCCGGCAAGATTTATGGCCGCCCTGAAGAGGCCTACCTGTTGGCTGCCGTGGTCTATTTCGTGATGTGTTTTGGGTTGTCCTATCTGGTCAAGCGCCTGAACAACAGAATCGCCATCATTCGCTGAGCTCGCCGTCCTCAAGCCGCGCGAATCTCAAAGAGAACACTGGAGAAGAAGATGATTGAGTTAAAAGAAGTTTCCAAATGGTACGGTGATGTGCAGGTTCTCAACAACTGCACCACCAGCATCAAGAAGGGTGAAGTAGTTGTGGTCTGCGGCCCATCGGGCTCGGGCAAATCAACCCTCATCAAGACCATCAACGCCCTGGAGCCTTTCCAGAAGGGCCAGATTTTTGTCGACGGCAAGGCCGTGCATGACCCCAAGACGGATTTGCCCAAACTGCGTAGCCGCGTCGGCATGGTGTTCCAGAACTTCGAGCTGTTTCCGCACCTGAGCGTGACCGAAAACCTGACTTTGGCGCAGGTCAAGGTGCTGGGTCGCAAGCCTGACGAGGCCAAAAAACACGGCCTCAAATACCTGGACCGCGTGGGCCTGATGGCGCACAAAGACAAGTTCCCCGGCCAGCTCTCGGGCGGCCAGCAGCAACGCGTGGCGATTGCCCGCGCCCTCAGCATGGACCCGATTGCCATGCTGTTTGACGAGCCCACCTCCGCACTCGACCCCGAAATGGTGGGCGAGGTGCTGGACTGCATGATGGGCCTGGCCGTTGAGGGCATGACCATGATGGTGGTGACCCACGAAATGGGCTTTGCCAAAAAAGTGGGCAGCCGCGTCATCTTCATGGACGTGGGCGGCCGCATTCTGGAAGACTGCTCGAAGGACGAGTTTTTCAGTCACCCCGAAAACCGCCAGGCGCGCACCAAGGATTTCCTCAACAAGATCCTGCAGCATTGAAAACCGTGCGCCCCAAAAAAAAGCCCCGGACTCCGGGGCTTTTTTCATGGAGCTTCATGATGGGTTCGCCAGCCGACCAGTGAGACAATTCAGGCCATGACTTCAGCCACCCGCACAACCGCCTCCACCCTGACCATCACCCGCCCTGACGACTGGCACCTGCACGTACGCGACGGCGAAGCGCTGCTCACGGTCGTGCCCCATACGGCCGCGCAATTCGGCCGCGCCATCATCATGCCCAACTTGCGGCCGCCGGTGACCACCGCCGCCCAGGCTGTGGCTTACCGTGGACGCATTCAGGCCGCTGTGCCCGCTGGTGTGCAGTTCGAACCGCTGATGACGCTGTACCTGACGGACAACCTGCCGCCGGATGAAATAAAGCGCGCGAAGGATGCCGGTGTTGTGGCTTTGAAGTTGTACCCCGCCGGCGCCACCACCAACAGCGACGCCGGTGTAACCGACTTGCGCAAGACCTACAAGACGCTGGAGGCGATGCAAAAGGAAGGCCTGCTGTTGCTGGTGCACGGCGAGGTGACTTCGCCTGACATCGACCTGTTCGACCGGGAAGCAGTATTCATCGACAACCAGCTGATTCCACTGCGCCGCGATTTTCCCGAACTCAAAATCGTCTTTGAGCACATCACGACGCGCGAAGCCGCCCATTACGTGCGTGATGCCGGCAAGTTCACGGGCGCCACCGTCACGGCGCATCACCTGCTCTATAACCGCAACGCGATCTTCATCGGCGGCATTCGTCCGCACTACTACTGCCTGCCGGTGCTCAAACGCGAAACGCACCGCCTTGCGCTGGTCGAAGCCTCCACCAGCGGCAATGCCCGCTTTTTCCTCGGCACCGACAGCGCGCCGCACCCGGCTCACCTGAAGGAGCATGCCACCGGCTGCGCGGGCTGCTACACCGCGCATGCCGCCATGGAGCTTTATGCAGAAGCCTTTGATGACGTAGGCGCGCTGGACAAGCTCGAAGCCTTTGCCAGCTTCAACGGTGCCGACTTCTACGGCCTGCCGCGCAACACCGGCAGCATCACGCTGAAGAAAGAAAGCTGGCACCCGCCCGAAAGCTATGCCTTCGGCGAAGCCGAGCTCAAGCCTTTACGCTCAGGTGAAAACCTGCCCTGGAAGCTGGACGCGACTGCGTGAAGGTGATGAGCGCTAAGCCGGCAAAGGCCTGATCGCCATGGCAACCCCCGTGTCGCTACCGCCTATTGATTGGGAGCGCCCCTGGCTGCAAGCCTGGCGCGAACCCGGCCAGCGCGTGGCCTGCGCAGTGGGCGCCGGTGTGGCGCTGCACCAGGCCCTCAACGCCGTGCAGCCCGCGCCAGTGTGCTTCGCACCGCAATGCACCTTGCCTTCTGGCGAGGCCTACGAAAGCTTCATCGCCAGAACCCGGCTGTGCCCGACACGCGAAGGCTCGCACGATTTTTTCAACGGCTTGTGCTGGATGCGTTTTCCGCAGACCAAGCGCAAGCTGAACCAGCTGCAGGCCGCTGAGATTACCGCTGCAGGCATCGCACCGGTGCGCGGGCCGGTGCGTGACGCTCTGACGGTGTTCGACGAAAACGCTGCTTTCCTGTCGGCGCCGCAGCCCCTGTGGGACGCACTGATCGCCCGGGACTGGAACAGCCTTTTCCTCACGCACAGGGCGCTATGGCAGGAGGCGCAACTCGTACTGTTTGGCCACGCCTTGCTCGAAAAGCTGCTTCAACCACGAAAACCCATCACAGCCCACGTGTACCTTGCGCAACCGGCTATGAATTCAATAGCAGAATTGGACGCCTGGGTGGCGGCCGACCTGAGCGCAGCCAAACTTGCCAGCAAGCCTTTTGCACCTTTGCCGGTGCTGGGCGTACCCGGCTGGTGGCCCGAGAACGAGAACTTTTCCTTTTATGATGACTCCCTTGTATTCAGGCCGCAGCGGCTGCCATAAATAACAGATAAAAATCAGCCGCCTGCACACGAGCTCCGCTTGAAGCGGGCCCGAAGGCCCTCATATCCTGCGCAAGGCGGGCTTTTTCACCGACCCCACGGAGAACCCATGAAACGTATTTTTCTGTTTATTTTGACCAACGTCGCCGTTGTGGCGGTGCTGGGCATTGTCGCCAGCCTGCTGGGCGTCAACCGCTACCTCACACCCAACGGATTGAACCTGGGCATGCTGCTCGGGTTTGCGCTCGTGATCGGTTTCGGCGGTGCGATCATCTCGCTGCTGATCAGCAAGCCCGTCGCCAAATGGAGCGCCGGCGTTCGCGTCATCAATGAAGCCCAGAACGCCGACGAAGCCTGGATTGTCGAGACCGTGCGCAAGCTGGCCGACAAGGCGCAGATCGGCATGCCCGAAGTCGGCATCTTTGAAGGCGCGCCCAATGCCTTTGCCACCGGCGCGTTCAAGAATTCGTCGCTGGTAGCTGTGTCCACCGGCCTGCTGCAAGGCATGACCAAGGAAGAAATCGAGGCCGTGCTCGGCCACGAGATTGCCCACATTGCAAACGGCGACATGGTCACCATGACGCTGATCCAGGGTGTCATGAACACCTTTGTGGTTTTCCTCTCGCGTGTGATTGGTTATGCCGTCGACAGCTTTTTGCGCCGCGGCAGCGACAACAATTCCGGCCCCGGCATCGGCTACTACGTCAGCACCATCGTGCTGGACATCGTGCTCGGTTTTGCTGCTGCCATCGTGGTGGCCTGGTTCTCGCGCCAGCGTGAGTTCCGCGCCGATGCAGGCGCCGCACAGCTGATGGGACGCCGCCAGCCCATGATGAATGCGTTGGCCCGCCTGGGCGGCATGCAGCCCGGGGAGTTGCCCAAGGCGGTTGAAGCCATGGGCATCACCGGCAGCATTGGCAAGCTGTTTGCCACGCACCCACCGATTGAAGAGCGTATCGCTGCATTGCAAAACAGCCAGTCTTGAACATCACAAAGCGCCCCGGACAGGGCGCTTTTTTTGCACGGTTTTCACAGGAGCGCAGGCATGAAAAACTGGATCAGACAAAACCGCGGATTTCTGGTGTTGCTGTTGTTGTTCGGCGTGTTCCGCACTGCGGTTGCGGACTGGAATCCGATTCCCTCGGGGTCCATGCGGCCCAATCTGCTCGAAGGCGACGTGGTCTTCGTCAACCGGCTGGCCTACAACGTCAAGGTTCCCCTGACAGACATGGTGCTGGCGCGCACAGCCGACCCGCAGCGCGGTGATGTCGTCACCTTTTCCTCGCCGCTGGACGGCGTGCGCCTGATCAAGCGGCTGGTGGCCGTGCCGGGTGACGTCGTGGAAATGCGGGCCAAGGTGCTCGTCATTAACGGGCAGGCGGCCCACTACGAAGCGCTGGACACGGCACTGGAGCCGGCCGGCCCGGTGGGCGTGCTGGTGGCCACGCATGTGAAAGAGACCACGGCCCAGGAGCGGCACGAAATCCAGTGGTTGGCGGGTGTCACTGCAAAAGACACCTGGGGGCCGATCACCATTCCCCCGGACCAGTTCATGATGCTGGGCGACAACCGTGACAACAGCGCCGATTCGCGCTACATCGGGCTGGTACCGCGCCAGTTGTTGATAGGCCGTGCCGAGCGCATCCTGGTGTCGGCCGACATTCTTGAGAAGTGGCAGCCGCGCTTTGAGCGTTTCGGCCGCTCGCTTTACTAAGGAAGCGCTTCCTAAGTTTTACGGAGCGGGATGGGCCCGCCGCGTGCGCTCCAGGGCGCTGGTGACGTCTGCCGATGCCATGCCGTACATCTCGGCAAATTCCTCCACTGTCTTGCCGCTGGCCTCAAACGCGCGCACCAGCGCTTCGCGTTTGGCGGCTTTGGCGGCCAGTTCGGCGAAAGCCTCTTCCAGCAGGGCATTCGATAGCTCGTCCTGCGTGCGGATGCGTTCGAGATAGTCCTCGCGGCTCAGGCCCGACGCTTCGATGGCCTCGACCAGATGCGCCCGGACGTATGGGCGCAAGTCTTCTTTGGAGCGCGCCTGGCGCCTGCGGAACACTTCCATGATGGCGTGGTGCACATGCTCGGGCGCCACCGGCTCGACGGGCTCGCCCTGGAGGTCGTGGCGTGGGTGGCCGGCGGCCACACATTCGAGGTAGGGCGTCGAGCGCGCGTGCAGCCCGAGAGCGATTTTCAGCTCGTCGCGTTTGAAGGCCTCGGGATGTGCTGCCAGCAAATCCTGAAACGCCCCCAGCTTGAGCGGCAGGAAGTGCGCGCCGAACAGCTTCGGATACAGCTCAAACAGTTTTTGCAGAACCGGATGCACCTCGCGCGTGCGCTGCGGCTGGCCTTGAGGCCGGTTGCGCGGCAGGTTTCGAGGGCGTTTGGCATCAGGTGCGGGTGCGATGGGAGGCGTGGTCGTTTCGGTCATGGAGCGTGAAGTGATGAGAGTTGTCTGGGGTTCAGGCATGAAGCGCGGGTTAATGCGGTTGGTGCGCTTATTGCATTTATTGCGATTTAGCGCGGCCTGAACATGCGAAAGAGATTGTCCGGCGTCACGGTGAAATAGTCAGCCGGGCCGCCACCGCGGAGAATCGGCTCGGCGGCAGCGGTGTCGTAAACGCCGTCCTTGAGTAAATGCCGGGCAATGTACACGCCGACGACTTCCCCGAGTATCAGCCATGTGGGCACCGCAACGCCGTCCGCGCCTTGCAATTGCAGGATTTGCGTCAACCGGCATTCGAACGACACCGGGCTTTCCCTGACGCGAGGCACGGCGATGCGCTGCGAGGCCACAGCCGTAAGGCCCGCCAGCTCGAACTCATTGACCTCCGGCGGCACCATCGCGCAAGAGCGGTTCATCGCCTCGGCCAGCGGCCGGGTCGCCAGGTTCCAGCCGAACTCCCCGGTTTCGCGGATGTTGTGCAGGCTGTCCTTGGCGCCGATGCTGGCAAAGCCGATGATTGGCGGCGTGTAGTTGAAGGCGTTGAAAAAACTGTAGGGCGCCAGGTTGAGTTGCCCCTTGGCGTCTTGCGACGAAATCCAGCCGATGGGCCGCGGCCCCACCATGGCATTGAAGGGGTCGTGCGGCAGGCCGTGGCCTTTGGCCGGCTCGTAGTAGTGGAAATCCTGGTCCATCACGCAGCCATCCGCTGTTGTTCGGCGTTCTGCAGCACGCTGCGCGCCAGCGCCTCGGCCACCTTGATGCCGTCCACCCCGGCCGACAAAATGCCGCCGGCGTAACTGGCGCCTTCGCCGGCAGGGTAGAGGCCGCGCACGTTGATGCTTTGCATGTCGTCGCCACGGCTGATCTTGATGGGTGAAGAAGTGCGCGTTTCCACGCCTGTCAGCACCGCGTCATGCGTGTCAAAACCCTTGATCTTTTTTCCGAACACCGGAAAGGCTTCGCGCATGGCCTCAATGGCGTAGCCGGGCAGCGCGGACGACAGATCGCCGATGGTCACACCGGGCTTGTACGAGGGCTCAATGCTGCCCAGCGCGGTGGAAGGGCGCCCGGCGATAAAGTCGCCCACCAGCTGCGCGGGCGCCTGGTAGTTGCTGCCGCCCAGCACAAAGGCGTGGGACTCCAGCTGGCGCTGCAGTGCAATGCCGGCCAGCGCATCGCCTGCCTCGTAGCCAGGGTAGTCGCGCGGGTCTATGCCCACCACGATGCCGGCGTTTGCATTGCGCTCGTTACGCGAGTACTGGCTCATGCCATTGGTCACCACGCGGCCCAGCTCCGAGGTGGCGGCCACCACCGTGCCGCCCGGGCACATGCAAAAGCTGTAGACCGAGCGGCCGTTGCTGGCGTGGTGCACCAGCTTGTATTCGGCCGCGCCCAGCGAAGGGTGGCCCGCGTGGCGGCCCCAACGTGCGCGGTCGATGATGCCCTGCGGGTGCTCAACCCGAAAGCCGATGGAAAAAGGCTTGGCCTCGATGTGCACGCCGCGCGCGTACAGCATGGCAAATGTGTCGCGCGAGCTGTGGCCCAGCGCCATCACCACCTGGTCGGCGCGCATTTCGTGGCTCTGGCCCGTGGCCTGGTCCAGCACCGTGAGGCCGCGCAGCTGCTTGCCCTCGGCGCCGTCTTCGATCAGCACATCGGTCACGCGCTGCTCGAAGCGGATCTCACCGCCCAGAGCCACTATTTGTTCGCGCATGTTCTCGACCACCTTTACCAGCTTGAAGGTGCCTATGTGCGGATGCGCCTCAAACAGGATGTTGGCCGGTGCGCCGGCTTTCACGAACTCGTTCATCACCTTGCGGCCCAGGTGGCGCGGGTCCTTGATCTGGCTGTAGAGCTTGCCGTCGGAAAAGGTGCCGGCGCCGCCTTCGCCGAATTGCACGTTCGATTCGGGGTTGAGCACGTTCTTGCGCCACAGGCCCCAGGTATCTTTGGTGCGCTCGCGCACGGTTTTTCCGCGCTCCAGCACGATGGGCCTGAAACCCATTTGCGCCAGCACCAGTGCCGCGAAAATGCCGCAAGGGCCAAAGCCAACCACCACTGGGCGCAGCGGCAGGCTGGCGGGTGCCTGGCCTGGCGGGTGGTAGGCCATGTCGGGGCTGGGCTGGATGTGGGGGTTGCCAGAGAACTTTGCCAGCAGCGCGCTTTCCGCATCGGCATTGGCGAGCGTGATATCGACGATGTAGACCTTGAGCAAATCCGCCTTGCGGGCGTCGAAGCTGCGTTTGTGGATGTGGAGGGTTTGCAGGGCGCTGGCATCAAGGCCCAGCGTACGGGCGGCCAGGGCCGGCAGGGCGTCTTCGGCGTGGTTCAGCGGCAGTTTGAGTTCGGTCAGGCGAATCATGGCGAAAGGGGCTCGTGTTGATCAAGCAACCCGCATTTTAAAGGGGCGCCGTTGCCGCACGACGCTGGCGGATAATAGACCCCGTGAAGCCTGCCAGACCGCCGCTGGTGCAATCTGGGAAACCAGGCACTGGAGGAACGTCCGGACTGCACAGGACAGCGTAGGAGGTAACACCTCTCCACCGTGAGGTGAGGATCAGAGCAACAGAGACGAGTCGGCCTTGGGGCAACCCCGGGCCGGGTGAAACGGGCAATCTCTACGCGCAGCAATACCAAGTAGGCCAACGTTGATGTGGTTCCGCAGAGTTGGCGGGTAGGTAGCATTGAGCCGTGGGGGCGACCCCCGGCCCAGATTAATGGCGGTCACGCCGTGTCATCGCAAGGTGGCATGGTGCACAAAATCCGGCTTATCGGCGGGCTTCACACTAATAAAAAAAGCCCCGTTCATCACTGAACGGGGCTTTGTGCTTGCGGGGCCTGTCGCCCTGCTTCAATGCCTTACTTGGCGGGAGACGCGGCCGCGGCCGGTGCAGGGGCGGCGCCAGCGGCGGCGGTTGCACCTGCGGGAGCGCCAAAGTACTTGGTGTAGATCTTGTCGTAGGTGCCGTCAGACTTGATGTCGGCCAGGCCCTTGTTCAGCTTTTGCTGCAGTTCGGTGTTGCCCTTCTTCACGGCCAGGCCGTACTGCTCGGAAACAAAGCTGGCGTCGCTGACGGTCTTGAACTTGGCGTCGCTGTTGTTGTTGACGTAATGCACCACCACGCCGTTGTCGGCCACCACGGCGTCCACGCCGCCGGATTCGAGCTCTTTCAGTGCCAGGGGCGTCGATTCAAAGCGCTTGATGTTGGGGCTGGTCTTGCCCTGCAATTTGGTCACCACTTCATCGCCCGTGGTGCCGTTCTGCACGCCGACCTTGAGTTTTTTCAGGTCGTTGAACTTGGCGATCTTCGAATCCTTCTTCACGGCGATCAACTGCTGCGCATCGAAGTAGGGGCTGGAGAAGTCCATGGTCTGCTTGCGTTCGTCCGTGATGGTGATGGACGAGACCAGCAGGTCACGGTCGCCCTGGGCGAGGGTATTAAAGATGCCTTCCCACGGCGTGTTCAGGAACTTCACTTCGATGCCGGCTTTTTCGGCGACAGCTTTCACGACTTCGATGTCGAAGCCGACGATCTCGCCTTTTTCGTTTTGCGTTTCAAAAGGGGCGTAGGCGGCGTCGGTGCCCACCAGGTACACCTTGGCAGCCGGGGCAGGTGCCGATGCAGCAGGCGCTGGCGTGGCGGCAACCGGCGCTGGAGGCTCGGTCTTGCTGCAGGCGGCCAGGACGATACCGGCGACCAGGGTGCCGGCGGTTTGCAGGAAACGTCGCGTTGTGATGGAGATGGAAGACATGAAGTCCCTCGGAAAATGGTTGAAATGATGGGTGATGCCCGTCAGCCCATGCGGTCAGGCACGGATTCCGGCATACGAACAAAAAGTATAAACCGCGGCCCGATGGTCGGCAGCCCATTTCAGTAGCCTTGGCGACCGTCTTGGGCGTCAAGGCAGGTGAATACCCGTACGTACGGTGTAAGGTTTAGCAACTTTCACACCACAGTAGCGCCAGTACTCGGCCGATCCTGTGATTTTGGTGCGGGTGCGGACATATTTGGGGGCCCGGCGCGGCGGTTTCCCGGCCAGGGCGCTTGTTTTAGAAGTCGCTAATGGACCAGGCCCAGTTCCCGCACGCGGTCGACATGCGCCTGCAACGAACGTTTGGCCAGCGGCCAGATGCGCGGGTCCACCTCGTCATAGGCCAGCTTCACCCAGTCATCCATCGATCCTTCAGGCTGGGCCTGCATCGCGTCGATGACCTTGGCTTCCCGCTTGAGCCGGTGCATTTTGAGCTGCGCGATCGCGGTTTTAGCCTCGCCCAGCACATAGCCATGTGCGGGCAAGATGAATTCCACGCCGTGTGCGTCGCAGGCGGCTGCCAGCGTGTCGAGTGAGTCGAGGTAGGGGGTCATCGCGCCGTCGGGCGGGTTCACCACGGTGGTGCTGCCGTTGAGGATGTGGTCGCCGGAAAACAAAAGGCCGTCTTCCAGCAGCACCAGGCAAAGATGGTTGGCGGCGTGGCCGGGCGTCAAAATCACCATCAAAGTATGCTGCAGCCCGCTACTGGCGAGCGCAAGCAGCTCCTGATTTGATAGCAAGCGGTCTGGTGCGAAGAAAGAGTCGGGGCGCGCCGTGGTGGCTGAGGGCAGGCCCAGGATGGGCGGGCGATGCGCGCACAGTGCCTGCAGCGGCTTGGCGCCGGGTGAATGGTCGGGGTGGGAGTGCGTGCAGACGATGGCTTCGATGCGCCCGCCCGTGGCGTCATACAGGCGCTGCAAGTGCGCGGCATCGTTAGGTCCCGGGTCAATCACGATGTAGCCGCTTTGCGCGTCGCCCACCAGGTAGCTGTTGGTGCCCGGCCCGGTCATCATGCCGGGGTTGGGGGCTGTCAGGCGCATCACGTTTTTGAGCAGCGCCACCGGCTGGGCGGTCTGCCAGTCCAGCGGGTGCACGATCTGCCCGTCGGGGCAGGTCAGCGCCAGTTCGCCGTAGGGCGCTTCATGTTCCATGTAGCGCGCTTCCTTGCCCGCCAGCAGCCCGGCGCGCGGGCAAGAAGTCCACAGCGGGATTTCAGACGCGCAAGCCGCCAGCACCGAATCGACATCGGGGTAGTGTTGCAGCTTTTCCAGCGTGCGTATGGTGGGAAAGATCATGAAGAAGCCGCCCGCTGCATGCCGCGCCAGCGCATCGGCCGGCCGCACCCAGACCGGCTCGAACTGCTCGGCCTCGTCAGCCACCGGGCTTTGGCCGTCTGGCATGCGCGCAGCGAGGAAGGGCACGTCAAAGCGGCGCGGCAGGTCGCGATCGGTGATCCAGTGCGCCAGCACAAACACCTCATCGCCCGCCAGCGTGAGGCCGCGCGCTTTGCACTGCGCGGCAAACGGCGCCTTGCGGTCCAGCGCAGCGATGTCGGCGGTGGTGGCATAGCTGCCGTCCGCGTGGCGCGCCAGCAGCACGCCGAGCTCTTCAAAGCTTTCCCGAATGGCGGCGATGGCTTGTGTGAGGTGCAGGTCGTCCTGGGTGGTCCGCCGCGTCGACTGGCCGTGCGCCAGCGCGTCCGCCGCGTCGATGCCGCCGCCGGGGAAAACATACGCGCCGGGGGCGAAGCTGGCTGTCATCGAGCGGCGCGTCATCAGCACTTCAATGCCCTGCGGTGAGTCGCGCAGCAGGAGGACGGTGGCTGCGGGGCGGACGGGGGCGGGCTCACGCTGGGGGTGGAGGAGTTGTGAGGGGCGGGGCATTTTTGGATTATGGCTTTGGAGGGGCGGGTCTTGCTCCGACCGGCAACTCTCGGCAAGTGGGAACGCAAGCCGAAGCAAGAGCCAGCATCGAACCCGCCTCACCCGACAGATAATCCCCTCATGCGAATCCGATTCACCAAAATGCAGGGTGCGGGCAACGATTTCGTGATGCTCGACGAAACCCGGGGTCTGCTGGGCCTGACCACTGCGCAATACCGTTTCCTTGCCGACCGCCACTTCGGCGTTGGCGCCGACCAGATACTTTCGGTGCGGCCTGCGCCGAAGGAAGGGGGCGAAGGCATCGACTTTGAATACGTGATCCACAACGCCGACGGCGGCGAGGTCGAGCAGTGCGGTAACGGTGCGCGCTGCTTTGTGCGTTTTGTGCGCGAGCAGGGGCTGACAACCAAGGACGTCGTGAGGGTCAAGACCCTGAGCGGCATCATCGAGCCGCGCATGCAGTCCGACGGACGCGTCACCGTTGACATGGGAGCGCCGGTATTTGATCTGGCGCGCATTCCCTTTGACGCCTCGGGCCTTACGCCTGTGGACCAGGGTTTATGGCAAAAATGGCCTCTAGCCCTTGATGGCCGTGCGCAGACAGCTCCTCTTTTTATAGCGGCCCTGTCGATGGGGAACCCGCACGCGGTGCAGCTCGTGGCCGACGTAGACACGGCGCCGGTGCTGGAGACCGGCCCCCTGATTGAGAATCACGTGCGCTTCCCGCGCCGGGTCAATGCTGGCTTCATGCAGGTGGTGTCGCGCAGCCAGATTCGCCTGCGGGTCTTTGAGCGGGGTGCCGGCGAGACACTGGCCTGCGGCACCGGCGCCTGCGCGGCGGTCGTGGCGGGTATACGCTGGGGCCTTCTCGACACGCGGGTAGACGTGATCACCCGCGGCGGCCAGCTCACCATCGAGTGGCCAGATCAGCTTGATGCGCCTGTCATGATGACGGGGCCGGCCACCACGGTGTTCGAGTCCGAGATCGATATCCCGCAGATATAGGGCCACCCCTGTCCAGGCTCACTGCGTGTAGCCTGTTCCCCCTTCCAGGGGGCGGCGCCTGCGGCCCGGCAAAGCCGGTTCCGCGGCCCCAACTGGTGTGAACAGCCAGATGGCCCCACGAAAGGCGATGCGAAGCGAGCCGACCAAGGCCAGCATGAGCCGCGGGACTGGCTTTGCCAGACCGCAGGCGGGCGGCCCTCTCGGGGGGGCAGGGAGTTACACGAAGTGAACGACCGTGGGGGCTCATTTCCCTACAATGCCCGGATGAATCCAACCGAACACCCCATCACCGAAGACGACATCGCCAACTTTCTGGCCAACACGCCCGACTTCTTTGAGCGCCACGCCGAGTTGCTGGCGTCGGTGCAGTTGTCCAGCGGTCACGGTAACCGCGCCGTCAGCCTGCAGGAGCGACAGGCGCTGATGCTGCGCGAGAAGATCAAGGGGCTGGAAACGCGGATGGTGGACATGATCCGCCATGGACAGGAAAACGTGTCCATTGCCGACAAGATGCAGCGCTGGACGCGCAAGCTGCTGCAGGCAACGCAGGCGCGTGACCTGCCGGGCGCCATCGTCGAAGGCATTACGACTGAATTCCTGATTCCGCAGGCGGCGATCAAGGTCTGGGATGTCAACGGCATTTTTTCGGATGAAAGTTTTGCGGCAGATGTCAGCGAAGACGCGAAAACCTTTGCGTCCTCATTGAGCGCGCCTTACTGCGGCGTCAACTCCGGGTTCGAGGCGGTCCACTGGTTGCCCGAGCCCGCAGTGGCTTTGTCGATCGCGTTGATACCGCTGCGCGCCGCGGCAGAGGCGGAGGTCTCGGGCTTGCTGGTGCTCGCTTCACCCGATCCGGAGCGTTTTCACAGCGGCATGGGTACCGACTTCCTGGAACGCCTGGGTGAGCTGGCCGGCGCTGCGCTGACGCGCCTGCGGCCTCAGCCGGTCACCTCCGAATAGGCGCAAACACGGCACACCACCATGACGCCCACGCCGCTTCCCGCGTCTGAATCCGGTGGTGGGCAGGCCGTGTTGCCGCCTTCCGATCCGCTGGTCGAGCGCTACCTGGAGCATGTGCGTGTGGAGAAACGCCTGGCCCAGCGCACTGTGGAGCTTTATGCGCTGGACTTGCAAAAGCTTGAGGCCAATGCGCACCAGGCCAAGGTGGCGCTGACAGCGGTGCAAAACGTCCACATGCGGCGCTGGGTGGCACAAATGCACGGCGCTGGCCGCAGCGGCCGGGGCATTGCCCTCATCCTGTCAGGCTGGCGCGGCTTTTACACGTGGCTGGGCCGCGAGGGCCTGATCAGCGGCAACCCCGTGCAGGACGTGCGGGCGCCCAAAGCCGCCAAGCCCCTGCCCAAAGCCCTGAGCGTGGACGAAGCCGTGCAGCTGGCGGCCTACCAGGCCGATGTCACCGAAGGCGACCCTCTGCTGGAACTGCGCGATCAATGCATGACTGAACTGCTCTATGGCTGCGGGCTGCGTATCGGCGAACTGGTGGGACTGGATGTGAACGCCAGTGCACAGGCGCGCGGCTGGATCGACGCCGATGCGGCCGAAGCTCACGTGCTGGGCAAGGGTTCCAAGCGCCGCAGCGTGCCGGTCGGCCGGGCGGCGCTGCAGTCACTGCAACGCTGGCTCGCCGCGCGCGGCAGCTGGGCGCGCGAAGACCATGCGCTGTTCATCAACCAGCGCGGCACGCGCCTCACGCCGCAGCACATTCGCGTGCGGCTAAAGCAACGCTCCCTGAAAGCGGGGCTGGCCACACCGGTGCACCCGCACATGCTGCGCCATTCCTTTGCCAGCCACGTGCTGCAGTCGAGCGGTGACCTGCGGGCGGTTCAGGAACTGCTGGGCCATGCCAACATCACGACCACGCAGGTCTATACCCGGCTGGATTTCCAGCACCTGGCCAAGGTGTATGACGCGGCGCATCCACGGGCACTGTCGAAAACGCCGGGCCTTGCAGGCACGGTGTCCGCTGGCAAATCCCACGAGCCGGATAAGAAAAAAAACTGAGCCGGCGAGTCCCCGGCGCTGCCGCGCTTGCGGGTTTCAGGCAGGTTTGCGCGGCGTACGCCGGGGCGGCTTGCCGGGCGGTATTTCACCCAGCATGAACACGGCGCGCTTGCTGTCGGAAGGCGCCGCTGCCAGACGCTCTTCAAGCTGTGTCAGCAGGCCTTGGGCGTTGGAGCCCTGATAAGGCACCAGGGCATAGGCCACATGCACCTGCGCCACGCAGTCCACATGCAGGCTCTTGTAGGGCATGAGGCAGCGCGCGACGATGCGCGGCCCGAGCGTGGCGGCGTCTTCCGCATTGAAAGGGCCTTCGACCAGCATGCCGAAACGCCGTTCCGACAGGCGCGCAGCGCTGTCGATCTCGCGCGCGGTGGATAACAGGCGTTCTGCCACGTGCAGCGGCAATTCGTCGGCGGCCTTGCGCCCGAAGTCGCGCTGGATTTGCTCGGAGTTGACCAGGTCGATGATCATCACCGCGCTCTGGTGCCGCAGCCGTTCGGAGCGCGCAATCATGCGAATCAGGCGCTCGGCAAACACATGGCCGTTGATCAGGCCGGTGGCCGGGTCCACCCGGTCCAGGCCCTGGATGCGGCGGATGTTCTCGCGCCGGTGCTGGCTGCGCAGCATCAATACCAGCATCACGATGGGCAGGTGCAGTGCCACGCCCAGCTGCATGCCGTGCTGCGTCAGGAAACCGATGGGCACCAGCTCGGCATTGCGGGCCATGGTCCAGCCGGCGGCGGCCAGCACCGGCACGTAGGCCAGCATCAGCCATGGTGCAAACCGGTCGCCGCGCCGCCAGGCCCAGCCCATGACCAGCATGCTGCTGAACTCCAGCAACAGCACGGTGGGAATGAAGATGTCCATGCGCGATGCGGATGGCACCAGCGCCAGCACCACCGCAGCCAGCACGCCCAGCGCGGCTTGCCCCGCCATGAGCCAATGCAGGCGCAGCGAACGTTCGGGCAGGGACACCGCTGCGGAAATAAACAGCAAGGTGGCCGATACCGCCAGCGTGGGCAGCACCGACGTCGAGATATCACTCCAACCTGGCCAGCCTGGCCACAAATGCAGCCCGGCGATGCCGGTCACCGTGGCCTGCGTGAGGCCCATCAGGGTGACGCACAGGGCGTAATAGCCGTAGGCCGCGTCGCGCAGTGAAATCGCACCCAGCGCGGAAATCAGCGCGGCCAGCCCGGTCAGTCCAAAGAAAATGCCCAGGATCAGGGAAACGCGCTGCTCCGAATAGCTCAGGCGGCCTTCGCTGACGAATTGCAGCGGGGCACTGAAGGCGTGGCCGTTTTCCAGGCGCAGCAGATAGTTGGTGGGCACTTCCGCCGACAGCGCGATGGGCAGCAGGGGATGGCGGTGCGGCACCGGCCATTTGTTCACCGCCACCAGGTCGCCGGCGCGCTGCTCGTTCCACCGCGCGGCGGCGTCCAGGGTGTACAGCGATGCCCGGTCGATGGACGGGTAGGGGACCTCCAGGTACCAACGCTCCGCGTCCGGGGCTGGAGGTACGTTGAAGCGCACCCACATGGCCTGGCCGCTGGTGACCGGGTAGATTGCGTTGCCGCGGGTCGGTTTCCAGGGGATGTCCGGAGTGCTGGCGACCTGCTCGGGGGTGAAGTTGCCGCTGGTGTCGATCCAGTAGTCGCCCCAGTCCTGCAGCGCCACGGTTTCCTCCGGGGTGTCCAGGTCCAGCACCGTACGTGCCCGTGCGTCCAGGCTTGTCAGGGCCAACAGCGAGCCCACAAACAGACTCATCGCCAACCCCAGCTGCAGCGCGCGGATGCCGGCAGGCGTGCGAATGACCGGGCTTGCTGGCGGCCCGTGTTTCATCCATCGCCGCGAAAGGTGGGTCCAAAACATTAACCGGGTATTGTCGCAAAACTTTCACGAAAATTACACGGAACTGTCAAACTGCTGTCGGCCGGGTTCATTTTTCCCGGTTGATGCGTCGCGCTCTGGAGGGGGCAATGCCACCAGCCGCGACAATAGCGGCATGAAAATAATTCGACTGCGGGACGGCAAAGAGCGCTCATTGCTGCGGCGCCATCCCTGGATTTTTGACGGCGCCATCGCCAAGGGAGGCGGTGACGCGGGTGAAACAGTGCGGGTGGAAAGCCATGCCGGCCAGTTCCTGGGATGGGCGGCCTTCAGTCCGGCGTCCAAAATCCGCGCGCGGGTCTGGAGCTTTGACGAGACACAGCGCATCGATGCGTCATTTTTTGCGGCACGCATTGCGCAGGCCCTGAAGGCGCGGGAGCTGTTTGACATCCAGAGCGACGGCCGGCGGCTCATTCATGGCGAATCCGATGGCCTGCCGGGCCTGGTGGTTGATCGCTATGGCGACACGCTGGTCGCCCAGTTCTCCAGTTGCGGCACGGAAAAATGGAAGGACGTGATCGTCGAAGCCTTGTTGGCGCAGACCGGTCTCATGCGCCTGTATGAGCGGTCCGATGCGAGTTCGCGCGCGCTTGAAGGTCTGCCGGAGGTCACAGGCTGGTTGGCCGGCTCGGGCGACACCGGCATCACCATCGCCGAGCACGACTGGAAGCTCAGCCTTGACATCGCCGAAGGCCACAAGACCGGCTTTTACCTGGACCAGCGCGACAGCCGCCACAAGTTTGCTGCTTACACGCGCCGCCTCAAGTTCCAGAGCGTGCTCAATTGTTATTGCTACACCGGCGGCTTTACCGTCGCCGCACTGGCGGGCGGCGCTGGGCATGTGACGTCGATTGATTCCTCCGGCCCGGCCATCGAGCGCGCCAGGGCCAATGTGGCGCTGAACGGCTTTGATGCCAGCCGAACCACCATGCTGGATGCCGACGTGAATGCCTCGCTGCGGCAGTACCAGAAGGAGGGAAGGATGTTCGATGCCATCGTGCTCGACCCACCCAAGTTCGCGCCCACCGTGACGCACGCCGAGCGCGCTGCCCGCGCCTACAAGGACATCAACCGCCTGGCCCTGTCGATTTTGTCGCCCGGTGGCGTGTTATTTAGCTATTCGTGCTCTGGCGGCATCAGCGCTGACCTGTTTCACAAGATTGTCGCGTCCGCCGGTACTGACGCGGGGGTTGACGCTTTCATCTCTGAGCGCATGGGCGGCGCGCCCGACCATCCCATGACGGTGGCCTTCCCCGAGGGCGAATATCTCAAGGGGCTGGTGCTGGTGAAGCGGGTTGGCGGCTAATTTATGAAAATAGTGCCTCCAGGCCAATAAGGGTGAGCGCAAGCAGCTATTAAAAAGATAGCAAATTCGGGGGCAAAAACTGCCTGTCTGTGCAGGCCACGGATGCCCCGCGCTTGACACGACCTGTAAAGTAACTGCTGGCCAAGGTGGTATTCGCCCGGGCTGTGCGTTTCACTTGAACCCGCCGCTAAACTCCCCCACCTGGGTGTGTCTGCGACCCCGGCTTTCGCCACTCACTTCAGCCACTCACTTCCATCTGCAATTCCTGTTTTAGGTCATACCATGAGCTTGATTCCCGTCACCATCCTCACCGGCTTCCTGGGCTCCGGCAAAACCACGCTGCTCAAGCGCGTGCTGACCGAGGCACACGGCCAGAAGATCGCCGTGATCGAGAATGAATTCGGTGAAGAAAACATCGACAACGAAATCCTGGTGAACGACACCGAGGAAAACATCATCCAGATGAACAACGGCTGCATTTGCTGCTCGATTCGCGAGGATTTGCGCGAAACGCTGCAACTGCTGGCCGCCAAAAAACGCAAGGGCCTGCTCGACTTTGAGCGCGTGGTCATCGAGACCACCGGGCTGGCCGACCCGGGGCCGGTGGCGCAGACGTTCTTCATGGATGAAGAAATTGCCGAGCAGTACCTGCTCGACTCCATCTTGACCCTGGTAGACGCAAAACACGCCGCCACCCAGCTCAACGACCGCCAGGAAGCCCGCCGTCAGGTCGGGTTTGCCGACCAGATATTCATCAGCAAAACGGACCTCGTGGCGAAGGACGAGGTGGATGCACTGATGCACCGCCTCAAGCACATGAACCCGCGTGCGCCGCAGAAGGCCGTGCATTTCGGTGAAGTGGCCATCAAGGACGTGTTCGACCTGCGCGGCTTCAACCTCAACGCCAAGCTGGACATCGACCCCGACTTTCTCAAGGAAGACGACCACGAAGGGCATGACCACGATCATGACCATGTGCACGGCGAACATTGCGACCATCCTTCGCACGCCCACGACACCAACGATGGGCATGAAGGCCACGGCCATCATCACCACCATGACGATGACGTCAAGAGCTTTGTCTTCCGATCCGACAAAGCCTTCAGCCCGGCCAAGCTGGAGGATTTTCTGGGAGCGGTGGTCAATATCTACGGTCCGCGGATGCTGCGTTACAAGGGCGTGCTGAACATGGAAGGCACCGACCGCAAGGTGATTTTTCAGGGCGTGCACCAGCTCATGGGCAGCGACCTGGGGCCCGCCTGGGCCGAGGGCGAGAAGAAAAACAGCAAGATGGTCTTTATCGGCATCGATTTGCCTAAAGATATTTTTATGCAGGGCCTGGAGCAGTGCCTGGTTTGAGGTAGGCTGTCCGCCTGTGACCTGTAAAAGGCGGAGGGCTTATGTTTGTCTCGATTCTCCAACGGTTTGCTTCAAGGATGCTATGGCTGGTCGGCCAGCCGCTACAATCGCGCGCCGACCAAAATACCCGGAATACCCAACCGGGACGCCAGCCAGGCACCAAACCAGCTACAAAGCCGGTTGAAAGCCGCCCAGGTGTGGTTTTCGAGGCTGGCAGGCGGCAGACAAACCAGGAAATCTGGCAACAGGTAGGGTTGGACTGCGCTGCAGCAGTTTGGCCAGGAAGCCGCCGCGAGGGCTCTCGAGCCGTTCAGGGGCTGCTTTCCAGAGGAGACACATTGTGAAAGCGCAAGCAAAAAAGACCAAAGCACCTGCCAAACCGGCTACCAAGTCTGTGCCGAAAGCCAAGGCTGCCGCCAAAGCCGTGAAAAAACCTGCCAAACCTGTTGCCAAGGCAAAGCCGGCCCTCAAGCCAGCCGCTAAAAAAGCCGCCAAACCAGCCGTCAAGGCCGCTCCCGCGAAAAAGCCTGCCCCCGCAGCCGTCAAGAAAACCGCTGCCAAGCCTTTGCCCAAAGCCAAGGCCGTCGCCAAACCCGCAAAGCCTGTGCTCAAATCACCCCCCAAAACCGCAGCGAAACCCGTTGCAAAATCTGCTGCCAAGCCTGTCGCGAAGCCCGCTGTAAAACCAGTCGCCAAAGCCGCCGTCGTCGCCAAACCGGTTCAGCCCGTCGTGGTGGCGGCGCCCGCTCCAGCACCTGTCAGGGCCGGGCTGATCGCCCCGCCTCCGTTGAAGCCCGGCCGGCGAAGCTCCGCCCGCGTAGCGACCCAGTCACCCCCTCCCGCACCCATGGTGCCAACCCATGCGCCTGACGCAGCCAAAGCCAGTTACTCCACAATGACCGAACGCGTGATTGCGCCGCCACCTCAGGCGGCGGCCAAAAAAGACCCAAAGCTCGCCAACAACTGGAAAACCAAGTCTGCCGAGCAACTGACGGACGACGAAGTCAAGGCGATGCCTGACTCCGAGTACATGAATGAAAAGCAGCTGGCCTTCTTCCGCCACAAGCTGTCTGTGCTGAAGCAGGACATTCACAACAGCGCCGGTGAAACCACCGAGCATCTGCGGGAAGACACCGTGGTGGTGCCCGATCCGGCCGACCGCGCCACCATTGAAGAAGAACACGCCCTGGAGCTGCGCACGCGCGACCGCGAACGCAAGCTGCTCAAGAAAATCGAGCAATCCATCGCCCGCATCGACTCGGGCGATTACGGTTACTGCGACGAAACCGGTGAACCCATCGGGGTCGGCCGGCTGATCGCCCGTCCTACGGCCAACCTGTCGCTGGAAGCGCAGCAACGCCGCGAGCTCAAACAGAAAATGTTTGGCGATTGATGCTTGCCGTTGGTTGAAGTGATTTAATCGGTCCTGCCATGTCCAAAGAAGATACCGCTTCAGGCTTGCTTTCCAAGATGGTGAAATTCGTCCGTAATCCGGCCACGAACTGGTCAGACCTGGACGGCGCGCAAACGGACCGCGATGAAGCCATGAGCAAGCAACTGCTCAAGGAAATGATTGAGCGCAAGCGCCAAAATGATTTCGTGCGCAAGCGCGAATTCGACATGCTGCGCAAAATGCGCAAGCGTGAAGCCATGGTGGGGGTCGGTCAGGACCCAGGCGGCAGGCCCTCGTTCTTTCAGAGCAGCATGCCCTCCAAGCCTGACGACCGCGCCACCACGCTCAAAAAGATCGACGAGATCGAAGCGCAGATGTCGATGCAGTGGTGGAAGACCAAGAACGGCGGCATGCCGGACAACTCGGTGCATGCACCGCTGCAAGGCGCCCCCACGCAGGCGCCCATGCTGGACAATGCCCTTCCCACCGCGTACCGGGCTACGGCGCCGGCTGGCTTGCAGTCTCCTGCCAAATTGGCTGAACTGCAAGCTGCCAGAGAGGCCGCTCACGACACCTCCCAGACGCAACCCGATTCCCTGTCCGTGGCATTGGCCGCGGCCCGTTCGGCGCCGATGCCGGTGTCTGTGTCGGCGCCAGTCAAGCCGCCTGCGATTGGCGGTCTGGCAGGTATCGGCGGCAGCTACGACAGTGGCAGCGGTGCATCCGGGTTTTCTCCTTCCAAACTCACTGCTGTGGATGTGGAGGAAGTGGTCGCCCACGACGCAGAGTTGGAAGAGGCTGCCATCCGCTTTGCCAATGGCGATGATTCGGGCGCTGAGGCCGGCTTGCTCGAAATCCTCGCTCCCGGCGCATCGCGCACCGGCCACGCGGATACCTGGCTGACCCTGTTCGATCTTTATCGCGCCACAGCCCAGCAGGACAAGTTCGAAACTGCGGCCATCCAGTTTGTGGAGCGGTTTGACCGTTCGGCGCCCCAGTGGTTTTCCATGCCGGACATGGTGAAGATGCTCACCGCGCCGGCCGGCAAGGCGGCAACCAATGGACCCGCTGTCGACTGGGTTTGCCCATCCGTGCTTGGTATCCAGACCGTGGCAGCCCTCAAGGCAGCCACGGCAAAGGCGCCCATGCCATGGCGCCTGGACTGGAACAATCTCAAAACTATCGAACCGGCTGCGGTTGAAGCCCTGTACAAGGTTTTCGGCGGATGGGCGACTCAGCCTGTTCAACTGCGTTTCATGGGCGATGCGCAACTGCAGAAGGTGCTTCAGAACGCCACTCCGTCCGGCAGCCGCGACACCGAGCAGCACTGGTGGCTTTTGCGCATGGAGGCGCTGCGCGTGACGCATCGTCCCGATGATTTTGAGCTCGCGGCCCTCGACTTCTGCGTCACCTACGAAGTTTCTCCACCGGCATGGGACAGCGCGCGTTGCGAATACAAGCCAATCGACGCACAAGGTGGCGTCATGGGCGGGCAGGCCATCATTGGCGACGTATACCGTGATTCCGTATCCTCGAGCGTGAGCGCGCTGGAAGGAGACACCCAGATGGATGCACCCAGTTCGCAGTTGAGCAATGTGCTGTCGGTAGAGCTCTCAGGTCAGATTCAGGGTGACGCCATAGAGATGCTGGACAAGCTGGAAGTCAAGCTGATGGGCGCGGACACGATGCTGATTTCCTGCGCCAAACTCATCCGGGTGGACTTTTCAGCGGCGGGAACGCTGTTGAACTGGGTGTCGGCCCGCGAAGAGGAAAACCGGTCGGTGCAGTTCACGGAGGTCAATCGCCTCGTGGCCGCCTTCTTCAATGTGATCGGCATTACCGAACACGCCAGGGTGACCGTCCGCATCGATTGAGCCCTGTACCCGTGGACGCCGGGCTCGGTCTGGCAACTCATGCGTATAATTTCTCCGGCGTTGGTGTACGTCAAGCTTCTTTCGACTTTGAGCGGGCTTCTTCCTCTTAAAGTTCTGCAAACACACTCCCTGTAGTGGTTTTCGGCAGTTATCAGCGCCATCCAGCTGCGCTAGTCGCGTTGAAGATGATCGCTAACGCTGTACGGGAGGGGAATAGTTCCCTTTCTCTCGCGCTGGGTGTGCCGCAACGGCAAACCCTTAAAGCAATACTTTCACTGCATCTTCTAAGTGCTTAATTTAGAACAAGTTTTGAAATTGTGCTTCATCCACATGTCTTCCTAAGTCCTTGATTTCATTGAAAAAATTTGTTTCAAATCCCTTGCTTGCAAATGGTTTCCTGCTAAAGTGGGAAGAAGTGCAATTTAGTGGTGAAAAGTGTTCTCCAAGGGTTTGTAGCAGTGTTTCAAGGTGCCTCATCATTAGCTCTCGATACGAAAGGTCGGCTCTCTGTGCCGACCCGGCATCGTGACGTCCTGAGCGCCACCGCTTCCGGCCAACTCACCATCACCAAACACCCGCACGGGTGCCTCATGATTTTCCCTCGCAATGAGTGGGAGAAGTTTCGCGAGCGTATTGCCTCGCTTCCCATGCAGGCACAGTGGTGGAAACGAATTTTCCTGGGCAACGCGATGGACGTTGAGATGGACGCCACTGGCCGTGTGCTGGTATCGCCCGAATTGCGCGCAGCAGCCGGCATCAGCAAAGACACCGTGCTGCTTGGCATGGGAAGTTACTTTGAGCTGTGGGACGCCGCCACCTACGCAGCCCAGGAGGCGGAGCAGATGAAGGGCGAGATGCCCGACGTCTTCAGAGATTTCTCGTTCTGAAAGAAGACGGTGAACGGTACATGGACACACCGCACCGTCTTGTTGAACGAAGCCATTGCGGCGCTTCTTGTCAACCCGGACGGCCACTACATCGACGCGACTTTCGGGCGCGGTGGGCACTCCCGTCTGCTGCTCTCGCGTCTGTCGGCGCAGGGCCGGCTGACCGCCTTCGACAAGGACCTCGACGCCATCGCCGAAGCGCAAACCATCGCCGACCCGCGGTTTTCCATCCGCCACGAAGGCTTCATGCATCTTGGGCAACTGCCTGCCGCAAGCGCGGCCGGCGTGCTGATGGACCTGGGCGTGAGTTCACCGCAGATCGACAATCCGGTACGCGGTTTTTCCTTTCGGCAAGAGGGCCCGCTGGACATGCGCATGGACACCACGCGCGGCCAGAGCGTGGCCGAATGGCTGGCAGATGCATCCATAGAAACCATGGCGGAGGTGATTCGTGAATATGGCGAAGAACGGTTTGCTCAACAGATTGCAAAGGCGATTGATCGTCGCCGACAGGAACGGGGCCCTCTTCGAACCACCGCTGAGCTGGCCGAAGTCGTGGCTGGTGCGGTCAAAACCCGCGAGCCGGGCAAGGACCCTGCAACGCGCACATTTCAGGCTCTTCGGATTTTCATCAACGCCGAGCTTGAAGAGCTGCAACAGGCGTTAGCCGCGTCGCTGAAAGTTCTCCAACCGGGAGGCCGTCTGGTGGTGATCAGTTTTCACTCGCTCGAAGACCGCATCGTCAAGCAATTCATTGCCACGCATTCCCGCGAGGTGTTCGACCGCCGCGCGCCTTTCGCTGAGCCCAAACTCATGCAGCTCAAAGCTCTGGGCCGCACCATGCCCAGCGAAGAAGAAGTGGCCGGCAATCCGCGCTCCCGCAGCGCTGTGATGCGAATCGCCGAACGCACCGAGGTGACCGCATGAGCAAATCGATGCGCAAAAAAGGGGGGATTCCTTGCAAGCGAGGGCCGCGGAACCGGTTTTGCCGGGCCGCAGGCGCAGCGACAAGCGTGGGCGCCATGTTTTCCCGCCGGGCCGCCCCGAGGAAAAACGCGACCCCCTCGGGGGGCAGCGCAGTACGCGCAGCGACAAGCGTGGGGGCCATGTTTTCCCGCCGGGCCGCCCCAAGGAAAAACGCGACCCCCTCGGGGGGCAGCGCAGTACGCGCAGCGACAAGCGTGGGGGCCATATGGCTCGCCTGAACCTGCTGCTGCTCCTCGCCGTATTGGCCAGCGCGCTGTATCTGGTGCGCACCCAGTATGAGTCGCGCCGTCTCTATGTCGAGCTGGAGAAGGCTGCGGCCGAGAGCCGGAAACTCGAAACAGACAACGAGCGGCTGCAGGTGGAAAAGCGTGCCCAGGCGACGCCCCTCAAGGTGGAAAAACTGGCGAAGGAGCGATTGCAGATGCGTATGGTCACGCCGGCTATTACGCAATACGTGACCTACAAGGACGCCACGGCAACACCGGCGTCGGCGCCAGAGGGCGTCACGCCATGAGCCGCAGCGTTCTTTACTCATCCAGCCCCTTGCTGGCGAGCAAGACGCCCGTCTGGCGCAGCAAATTCATTGTGGCCGGGATTGCCCTGGCTTTTATCGGGCTGGCGGGGCGTGCCGCATACATCCAGATTTTCGGCAATGAGTTCTTTCAGCGGCAGGGCGAGGTGCGTTTTGCGCGCACGCTGGAGTTGCCTGCCAACCGAGGCCGTATCCTGGATCGCAACGGCCTGATCCTGGCGTCCAGCGTGCCAGCACCCAGTATCTGGGCCATTCCGGAGGATGTTGAGGCCAGCAAATCCCAGCTGGCGGAGTTGGCCCGGCTGCTGGAAATGCCGCAGACTGAGCTGAGCAAAAAACTCGGTGACGAAGACAAGACTTTCGTTTGGCTCAAGCGCCAGGTCGATGAACCGGTGGCCCAGAAAATTCATGCACTGGGCATCAAGGGCATCTACCAGCGCAAAGAGTACAAACGCCAGTACCCCGAAGGCGAAACCGTGGCCCACGTCGTGGGATTCACCAACGTCGAAGACCGTGGCCAGGAAGGCATTGAACTGACCTTCAACAAGGACCTGGCCGGCAAGGCCGGTTCGCGCCGCGTGATCAAAGACCGCCTGGGCCGTGTCGTCGAGGATGTCGGCGAGCAAGTGCATCCCGTTGAAGGCAAGGACATCCAGCTGAGTATCGACAGCAAGGTGCAATTCTTCGCGTACCAGAAGCTGCGTGACGCGGTCATCGCGCGCAAAGCCCGGGCCGGCAGCGTCGTTGTGCTGGACTCCACCACCGGCGAAGTACTGGCGCTGGTGAACTACCCCAGCTATGTGCCCGACAAACGAAAAAACCTCACCGGCGAGCAGCTGCGCAACCGGGCTCTCACCGACACCTTCGAGCCGGGTTCGACCATGAAGCCGATCACGGTGGCCATGGCGCTCGAGGCGGGGCGCATCAAGCCCCAAACCATCATCGAAACCGGGCCCGGGCGCTACAACATCGGTGGCTTCACCATCAGTGACACCCACAATTACGGCACGCTGACGGTTGAAGGCGTGATCCAGAAATCCAGCAACGTCGGGGCATTGAAGATTGCCCAAAAGATGACCCCGCAGGAAATGTGGGACACCTATACCGCGCTGGGTTATGGGCAAAAACCGCAGATCCAGTTTCCCGGCGCTGTCACGGGGCGCGTCCGCCCCTGGAAAACCTGGCGCCCTGTCGAGCAGGCGACGATGGCCTATGGCTACGGTCTGTCAGCTTCACTGTTCCAGATGGCGCACTCCTATACCGCCTTCGCACACGACGGCCAGATTATTCCGGTCACCATGCTCAAGAGCAGCGAGCCCGCGGTGGGCGTGCAGGTTTTTTCCGCGCAGAACGCGCACGCCGTTCGCCGGATGCTGCAGATGGCCGCTGCTCCGGGCGGCACGGGTCCTCTGGCGCAAACAGTCGGCTATTCGGTAGGCGGCAAGTCGGGTACGGCACACAAGCAGGTCGGTAAGGGTTATGCCACCAACAAATACCGAGCCTGGTTTACCGGCATGGCGCCCATCGAGGCGCCGCGCATCATTGTCGGCGTCATGATCGACGAACCGAGCGACGGCAACTACTTCGGCGGCGTGGCCGCTGCGCCTGTTTTCAGCGAAGTAGTGCAGCAGACGCTGCGCATGATGGGCGTGCAGCCCGACATGAGCGTCAAGCCGCAAATCACCACCCAGGCCGTGGAGGAGTCGTTTTGAGCGCGCAGCTTCACACCCCGGTCCAGGCTGCAAGCTGGCTGCGTGACCGCGTCACCGGCAAGCTATGGACGGACAGCCGCAAGGTAACCACGGGCGATGGCTTCATTGCATGGCCTGGCGCCGCGACAGACGGTCGTCAATTTGTTGGTGCTGCCCTCGCTGCCGGTGTTACCGCCTGCCTGGTTGAACAAGACGGCGCGGCGGCGTATGCCTTCCCGGACGGAAAAATTGCCGAATACGCCGGACTCAAAGCCGCGACCGGGCCGATTGCCGCCGCCTATTTCAACGAGCCCAGCCGGCAGTTGAGAATTTCCGCCGTCACTGGTACCAATGGAAAAACTTCCACGGCCTGGTGGTTGGCACAGGCACTGGGTCGCCTGGGCCGCAGATGCGGACTGATCGGAACGCTCGGCATTGGTGAGCCCGATGCCATGGAGTCCAACGGCCTGACGACGCCTGATCCGGTGCTGTTGCAGCAGGCGTTGCGGCGCTTTGCCGACGAAGGCTTTGCTGCCTGTGCGATCGAAGCCTCCTCAATCGGTCTGGTTGAACATCGCCTGGATGCCACCGCCATTGAAGTGGCCATTTTTACCAATTTCACCCAGGACCACCTTGACTACCACGCCTCCATGGAGGGCTACTGGGCGGCCAAAGCGTCACTGTTTGGCTGGCCTGGTCTCAAGGCTGCGGTCATCAATATCGACGATGCCAGAGGCGCCGAACTCCACGACTCGCTCGCCAGCAGTGGCCTTGATGTCTGGACGGTATCGTGCGCAGAGCCTGCGCGGCTGCTGGCGCGCGACATTGAACACGGAGCGGATGCTGTGAGCTTCGATGTGGTCGAGGGCGTTGAGCGCCACAAGGTTCGCGCGCAGGTGGTGGGCCAGTACAACGTTTCCAATTTGCTCGGAGTCCTGGCCGCGCTTCGCGCAATGGGTATTTCCCTGACCGAAGCGGTGGGAGCTTGCACGGGTTTGCTGCCGGTTCCTGGGCGTGCCGAGACCCTTGCCGTACCAGGGAAGCCGTTGGTGGTGGTTGACTATGCCCACACCCCCGACGCGATGGAAAAAATATTGCTGGCACTCAGGCCGGTAGCGTCGCACCGTGGCGGCCAGCTCTGGTGCGTATTTGGTTGCGGCGGAGACCGGGACGCCACCAAGCGCCCCCTGATGGCGGCAGTGGCTGAAAAGAATGCGGACCAAGTGGTCGTGACCAGCGACAACCCGCGCAGTGAAAACCCGTTGGCCATCATTTGCCAGGTCTTGCTGGGTTTGAGCCATAGGGATGCGGTCCATGTCCAGGCCGACAGGGCTGCAGCCATCGCGCATGCCTTGAGTTTGGCTCAACCGCAAGATGTGGTGTTGCTTGCAGGCAAGGGACATGAGAGTTTTCAAGAGGTGGCGGGTGTGAAACTGCGGTTTTCTGACCGAGCCCATGCACAGGCGCTGCTTGACACCACTGCGGTCGGACACACATCGGGAGGAGGCGCGGCATGATGACACTGCAGCAGGCTCTGGGCTGGCTGCCTTCTGCCCGGCTGGTGGGTGACGGCGGCGTGAACGCTTTGCGGGTGAACACCGACACGCGCAGCTTGCAGGGCGGAGATCTATTCATTGCGCTAAAAGGCGAGCGCTTCGACGCCCACGCGTTCCTCGCGCAGGCCAAGGCGCAGGGCGCGGTTGCGGCCATCGCCCACCAAGGCCTGGTCGAAGCGAATTTGCCAGGCCTTGAAGTACCCGACACCCGCCTGGCGCTGGGGCGGTTGGCCGCCGGCTGGCGATCACAATTTCGCCTGCCTCTCATAGCGGTGACGGGCAGCAACGGAAAAACCACCGTCACCCAAATGATCGCGGCCATCCTGCGAGCCTGGAAGGCTGACAAGGCGTTCTCGACCGAAGGAAATCTCAACAACGATATCGGCGTGCCACTCACCTTGTTGCGCCTGTCGGCGGCGCACGAGGCCGGCGTGGTTGAGCTGGGCATGAACCACCCCGGCGAAATCGCCTACCTCGCCGAGTTGGCCAAGCCCACGGTCGCGTTGGTCAACAACGCGCAGCGTGAACACCTGGAATTCATGGCAACGGTCGAGGCGGTAGCCCGCGAGAACGGCTCGGTGTTCCAGTCGCTGGAAGCGGCCGGGACAGCGGTCTTCCCTGCAGATGATGATTACACCCCTCTCTGGCGAAGCCTCGCGGGGTCACGCAAGGTCCTTACTTTTGCGCTGGCAGGTCTTGCCGACGTCACGGGCACGGCGCAATGGGATGGCGGTTGCTGGAAGGTGGCAGCCACCACGCCGGCAGGCACGGTCGATTTCTCTTTGCATATCGCCGGCCGGCATAACGTTAAGAATGCGCTGGCAGCCACTGCCAGCGTACTGGCTGCGGGGGCTCCGCTGTCTGCCATCTCCACAGGCCTGTCCGCCTTTGTTCCCGTCAAGGGCCGTTCACGCGCTATCGCAGTGCCTTTGTCCGGCCGCGTGTTGACATTGGTCGATGACACCTACAACGCCAATCCGGATTCCATGCATGCCGCTCTGGAGGTTCTCGCTGAACTGCCCGGGCCGCGTCTGATGGTGATGGGTGACATGGGTGAGGTCGGCGACCAGGGCCCGCAGTTCCACGACGAAGCCGGGCGGCACGCGCGCGCTTCAGGAATTGAAAAGCTGTTTACCTTGGGTGAGCTGTCCAGGACCGCTGCAGCCGCTTTTGGACAGGGCCAGGCCTTCGACGACGTGGACGCACTTATCGCTGCCGTACTGGCCGAACTCCCCATCACCGGTAGCCTGTTGGTGAAGGGTTCCCGTTTCATGAAGATGGAGCGTGTGGTCCAGGCCGTCGCGGCCCACGCGCAAGATCCAATCCAACAAAATCAAAGTCCAAAGGAAGAGCCCCATGCTGCTTAGTCTGGCCCAGTGGCTCCAGTCAATCTCCCCCGAGTTCGGGTTCTTTCGGGTGTTTCAGTATTTGACATTTCGCGCCGTTATGGCCGCGCTCACGGCGCTGCTGATCGGTCTGCTGGCCGGACCGTTCGTGATCAGGCGGCTCATTTCGCTCAAGATCGGTCAGCCCATCCGCCAGTACGCGATGCAGACGCACCTGAGCAAGAGCGGCACGCCCACTATGGGCGGTGTGTTGATCTTGCTGGCCATCGGCATTTCTACGCTGCTGTGGTTCGATCTCTCCAACCGCTTTGTCTGGATCGTGCTCATCGTCACGCTGGGCTTTGGTGCAATCGGCTGGGCGGACGACTGGCGCAAGGTTGTGCACAAAGATCCCGAAGGCATGCGCTCCCGCGAAAAATACCTCTGGCAGTCCGTCATCGGTCTGATCGCGGCGTTGTATCTGGTGTTTAGCATTTCTGAAAGTTCCAACATGCGCGTGCTGGAGCTGTTCTTCAGCTGGGTGCAGTCAGGCTTTGACGTGAACCTGCCGCCCAAGGCCGGCTTGCTGGTTCCCTTCGTCAAGGAAGTCAGCTATCCGCTTGGCGTCTTCGGTTTCGTGATCCTGACTTATCTGGTGATCGTCGGCTCCAGCAATGCCGTCAACCTGACGGACGGGCTGGATGGCTTGGCCATCATGCCCGTGGTCATGGTGGGTTCAGCGCTTGGCGTGTTTGCGTATGTCACCGGCAGCTCCGTGTATTCCAAATACCTTTTCTTCCCGCATATCCCCGGCTCGGGTGAGTTGCTGATTTTTTGCTCTGCCATGGCGGGTGCCGGCTTGGCCTTTTTGTGGTTCAACACGCACCCGGCCCAGGTCTTCATGGGCGATGTCGGCGCGTTGGCGCTCGGCGCCGCCCTGGGCACCATCGCGGTCATCGTGCGCCAGGAAATCGTACTGGCCATCATGGGCGGCATCTTCGTCGTCGAGGCTCTCTCCGTGATGATGCAGGTGACCTGGTTCAAGTACACCAAGAAACGTTATGGCGAAGGCCGCCGCATCCTCAAGATGGCGCCGCTGCACCACCACTTCGAGAAAAGCGGTTGGAAGGAAACGCAGGTGGTCGTGCGTTTCTGGATCATCACCATGCTGCTGTGCCTCATCGGCCTTTCCACCTTGAAGCTCAGGTAACAGGCATGCGGCATTTACAAGACCAAACCGTGTTGATCCTGGGCCTGGGTGCGTCCGGCCTGGCCATGGCGCGATGGTGCGTTCGCCATGGGGCACACGTGACGGTTGCCGACACACGCGAAGCGCCGCCTTTGCTCGCCACGCTGCGCGAGGAGTTGCCGGGAGTGGAATTTGTGGGCGGCGCCTTCACGCCGGAACTGGTGCAGGGCACGGCGGTGCGTGCCGTCTACCGCTCGCCTGGCTTGACGCCCGAGACCATCGCGCCCGTGGCCGACGCCGCGCGCGCCATGAGCCTGCCTGTGGGCGGGGAGCTGGACCTGTTCTCGCAGGCTCTGGCTGACTTGCGCGAGCCGCCGGCTGCCGAGGCGGCTGAAGAGTCCGCCGAAATCACGGCATCTTCCGGGTTGCCGATCGAATTGCCTTTGCTCGATGTATCGGATGCTAATGACACGACCGACACCACGGATGAAGCCGCGGTAACCGATGCGTCCGGTCCGCCTGAGGCTGAAATCGCTGCGATGGTCGAAACTTCCGGCGAACTGCCAAAGGCATCCACAGAGGAGTCGGTGGGTGGTGAACCTGGTCCCGACGAAGCCGGTGAAGATGCTGCGCTGCCCGCCGCGTTGCTAGCCCTGGTTCAGGCCGAACGGGCCCCGGGCTATCGCCCGGCGGTGCTGGCTATTACGGGAACCAACGGCAAAACCACGGTGACTTCACTCTTAGGTCAGCTGGTGCAGCGGGCCGGAAAAACCGTGGCTGTAGCTGGCAATATCGGCCCCACACTGCTCGATACGCTGTCGGCCCACATGGACGCGCAAACCCTGCCGCAGGTCTGGGTGCTGGAGCTGTCCAGCTTCCAGCTGGCCGACGTGCAAGGCTTTGAACCAACGGCCGCCGTGGTGCTCAACATCACGCAGGACCACCTCGACTGGCACAGCGACATGGACGCCTATGTCGCCGCGAAAGCCAAAGTATTCGGCAGTAGCACCTTCATGCTGCTCAACCGTGACGACGCCCGCGTGATGGCCATGCTGCCACCGCCCGTCAAGGTGCGCCTCAAGCCGCCGCAGCTGCGCCCTCATGCCACCTTCGGTGCCGGCGAGCCGCAGCGTCCCGGCGACTACGGCATTGAAACCGTCAACGGCATGCCCTGGCTGGTGCGTGCTGCCGAGGCCGACGAAACCGTCAAGCGCCGCAAGGACGAAGAGGTGGAGCTGCATGTGCAGCGCTTGATGCCGATTGAAGCCCTGCGCATACGCGGCCGGCATAACGCCACCAACGTCCTGGCGGCGCTGGGCCTGGCTGTGGCTGCGGGGTGCAACCTGGCGCCGATGTTGCATGGTCTGCGCGAATACCGTGGTGAACCGCACCGCGTGGAATCGGTGGCAATCGTCGACGATGTCGAGTATTTCGACGACAGCAAGGGCACCAATGTGGGCGCCACCGTGGCGGCGCTGACGGGGTTGGGCCTGGAGCGCAAGCTGGTGCTGATTCTGGGCGGCGAAGGCAAGGGACAGGACTTCTCTCCTCTGGCAGATCCCGTGCAGCGCCATGTTCGGGCAGTGGTGTTGATAGGGCGCGATGCACCCCTGATCAAGGAAGCCTTGCCGCGCAATATTCCGATGCTCGACGCCGCATCGATGGAAGAGGCTGTGACTTTGGCGGCGCAACAAGCGACGACAGGGGATGCCGTATTGATGTCGCCTGCGTGCGCCAGCTTTGACATGTTCGACAACTACGAGCACCGCGCTAAAGTATTTTGCGAAGCTGTCCAGGCGTTGGCGCAGGAAAAGGGGAGCGTGCTGTGACCGCTGCCACACGCTTCTTTGGCTGGTTCTCCGGGGTGGGAAAAGCCGCATCGGAAGTGCTTCCCGTTCAGCTCGGTGGCCACAGCCGATCGCAAACGCTGGCTGCGCCCCCTGTGAAGATGGCCGGTTTTGACCAGGCGCTTCTCTGGGTCACCGTGGCCTTGCTGATGTGGGGCCTGGTGATGGTGTACTCGGCCTCTGTGGCCATGCCGGACAACCCGAAGTTCGCGCGTTATGCGCATACGCATTTCCTGATGCGCCACGTCCTGTCGCTCGTGGTGGCATTTATCGTTGCTGTTCTGGCATTCCAGGTGCCGCTGGCCACGTGGGAAAAATTGGCCCCCTGGTTGTTTGTGCTGTCTCTGCTCCTGTTGATATTGGTGCTGGTGCCTTTCATCGGGAAAGGTGTTAATGGTGCGCGCCGCTGGATCTCGCTGGGCATCATGAACTTCCAGCCTTCCGAGCTGGCGAAATTTGCGGTCCTCCTTTATGCCGCGGATTACATGGTCCGCAAGATGGAAGTGAAGGAGCGCTTCTTCCGCGCCGTGATGCCCATGGCCGTCGCCATAGCAATTGTCGGATTGTTGTTGCTGGCTGAGCCCGACATGGGCGCCTTCATGGTGATCTCGGTCATCGCCATGGGCATTCTCTTTCTCGGTGGCGTCAATGCACGCATGTTCTTCGTGATTGCGGCCGTCGTGGTCGTCGCCTTCGGGCTGATGGTCATGCTCAGTGAATGGCGGCGGGAACGGATTTTTGCCTACCTCGACCCCTGGAGCGACAAATACTCCATGGGCAAGGGTTACCAGCTTTCGCACTCCCTGATTGCTTTTGGTCGGGGGGAGATTTTTGGCGTGGGACTGGGCGGCAGCATTGAAAAACTGCACTGGCTGCCTGAAGCGCACACCGACTTCCTGATGGCTGTGATCGGGGAAGAGTTTGGTCTGATCGGTGTGCTGACCGTGATCGGCATGTTCATGTGGATGACCCGACGCATCATGCATATCGGCCGGCAGTCGATCGCGCTGGACCGGCTGTTCGCCGGCCTGGTAGCACAGGGTGTCGGCATCTGGATGGGTTTTCAGACCTTCATCAACATCGGCGTCAACCTGGGCGCGTTGCCGACCAAAGGCTTGACCCTGCCACTGATGAGCTACGGCGGCTCGGCGATCCTGATGAACCTCATTTCCCTGGCCGTGGTGCTACGGATCGACTATGAGAACCGCCTGCTCATGAGAGGGAGACGTGCATGAGCAAGCAGCACTGCGCTCTCGTGATGGCCGGCGGAACGGGCGGGCACATCTTTCCGGGCCTGGCCGTGGCTGAAGCCCTGCGTGAACGCGGCTGGCGTGTGCACTGGCTGGGCGGACGCGGAAGCAGCCAACGCCCCAGCATGGAAAGCCAGCTGGTGCCGCCGCGCGGTTTCCCCTTTGAGTCCATTGATTTTTCTGGAGTGCGGGGCAAAGGCCCGGCCACGCTGGTGTTGCTTCCGATGCGTCTGCTCAAGGCGTTCTGGCAAAGCATTCAGGCGGTGCGTCGCGTCAAGCCCGATGTGGTGGTCGGTCTGGGTGGCTACATTAGCTTTCCGGCCGGAATGATGAGCGTGCTGTTGGGCAAGCCCCTGGTGTTGCATGAGCAAAATTCGGTGGCCGGCATGGTCAACAAAGTGCTGGCGAGCGTGGCGGACCGTGTCTTTACCGCGTTCCCGAATGTGCTGCCCAAAGCCGAGTGGATAGGCAACCCGCTGCGCCCCGCGTTCACCCGGCAACCTGGCCCGGAAGCCCGCTTCGCCGGGCGCAGTGGTCCCCTGAAGCTGTTGGTGGTCGGGGGCAGCCTGGGTGCCCGGAGCTTGAACGAACTTGTGCCTCAGGCTCTGGCCTTGATTCCTGAAGCGAACCGGCCGCAGGTGATCCATCAAAGTGGTGCCCTGCAGATCGAGGCGCTTCGTGCAAATTACGCGGCGGCCGGTGTGCAGGCTGAACTCACGCCTTTTATTGAAGACACTGCGCAGGCTTTTGCTGATGCCGATCTGGTCATTTGCCGCGCAGGTGCCAGCACGGTGACCGAAATCGCGGCCGTAGGTGCTGCGGCATTGTTTGTTCCATTTCCTGCCGCGGTCGATGACCACCAGACGGCCAACGCGAAGTTCCTGGTGGACCAGGGCGGTGGCTGGCTGATTCAACAACGCGATCTCAGCCCCGCGACCTTGGCGCAAATGCTACAAAAAACAGAGCGCCCTGCGCTCGTCCAGTGCGCCCTACAGGCCAAAAACATGCAAAAAACAGAAGCTACGGCCTGTGTGGTCGCCGCCTGCGAGGAGCTGGCAACATGAAACACGCCATCAAGAACATTCACTTCATTGGGCTGGGCGGCGCCGGCATGTCCGGCATTGCCGAAGTGCTACACAACCTGGGTTATGCCATCTCAGGCTCCGATCTGTCGGACAGCCCGACGCTGCGTCGCCTGGCCAAGCTCGGCATCAAAACCTTTGTGGGCCACACGGCCGGCAACCTTGCCAAGGTTGATGCGGTGGTGACCTCTACCGCCGTGCAGGCGGACAACCCCGAAGTGCTGGCGGCGCGTGAAAAGCGCATTCCTGTGGTCCCGCGCGCGTTGATGCTGGCCGAGTTGATGCGCCTGAAGCAGGGCATTGCTATCGCGGGAACGCACGGCAAGACCACCACCACCAGTCTGGTGGCCAGTGTGCTGGCAGAAGGCGGCCTGGACCCGACCTTTGTCATTGGTGGGCGGCTCAACAGTGCCGGCGCCAACGCCAAGCTCGGTTCGGGCGACTACATCGTGGTCGAGGCAGACGAGTCAGACGCTTCCTTCCTGAACCTGCTGCCTGTGATGGCGGTTGTTACCAATATCGACGCCGATCACATGGAAACCTACGGCCACGATTTCGGCAATCTCAAGAAGGCCTTTGTCGACTTCCTGCACCGCATGCCCTTTTATGGCACGGCGATTTTGTGCACCGACGACCCAGCCGTGCGCGACATCGTGCCGCAAGTTTCTTGCCCCATCACCAGCTATGGCTTTGGCGAAGACGCACAAGTGCGCGCCGTCAATGTGCGGCCGGTGGGCGCGCAGATGCATTTCACGGCGCAACGCCGCAATGGCGTGACCCTGCCTGACATGGACGTCGTACTCAATCTGGCCGGCGAGCACAACGTGCTCAATGCGCTGTCAGCGATTGCCATCGCGGTCGAACTCAACATACCCGACGCGGCAGTGCAAAAAGCGCTGGCTGAGTTCAGCGGTGTGGGCCGGCGCTTCCAGAGTTACGGCGATTTGCCTGCCAAAGGTGGCGGGCATTTCACCGTGATTGAAGACTACGGCCACCATCCTGTCGAGGTGGCTGCGACATTGGCGGCTGCGCGCGGCGCCTTCCCCGGACGCCGGCTGGTGCTGGCCTTCCAGCCGCACCGCTATACCCGCACGCGCGATTGTTTTGAGGATTTCGTCAAGGTGATCGGCAACGCCGATGCGGTGCTGCTGTCCGAGGTGTACGCCGCCGGCGAAGCGCCTATCGTGGCGGCCGACGGGCGTTCACTGGCGCGCGCGTTGCGTGTGACCGGCAAGGTGGAACCTGTTTTCGTTGACGAGATCGACGCCATGCCGCAAGCCATTCTGGACAACGCACTGGCCGGCGATGTCGTGATGTGCATGGGCGCTGGGTCGATTGGACAGGTGCCCGCCAAAGTGGTTGAGATGCTGGAGTCCGCCGCATGAAAGAGAACACGGTGAAATTCGGAAAAGTCGCCGTCCTGATGGGCGGCATGTCGGCGGAGCGAGACGTCTCGCTGATGTCGGGCAGCGGCGTGCTGAAGGCGCTCCGCTCTCGCGGCGTAGACGCCCATGCCTTCGATCCGGCTGAGCGTGACCTCAGCGAGCTGAAGAACGAAGGATTCGAGCGCTGCTTCATTGCATTGCACGGGCGCTTTGGGGAAGACGGCACTGTCCAAGGCGCACTCGAGTTGCTGGGCATTCCCTATACCGGTTCAGGTGTCATGGCTTCCAGCATGGCCATCGACAAGGTCATGACCAAGCGCGTGCTGATTTCCGAAGGGTTGCCAACACCGCAATACCGTCTGTTGCGCCGTGGCGCGTATGGCGCTGCCGACATCGCTGCCTTGCCGGATGCGCTCGGCCTGCCGCTGATCGTCAAGCCGGCGCGCGAAGGCTCTTCCATCGGTCTGACCAAGGTGACGGAACGTCTAGGCATGGCCGATGCCGTGGCGCAGGCCGAAAAACTCGACGCCGATATTCTCTGCGAACAGTTCATCAGCGGTGACGAAGTGACCTGTCCCGTGCTGGGCACAGGTGCTGAGGCGCGTGCGCTGCCTGTCATCCGCATCGTCGCGCCGGACGGCAACTACGACTACCAGAACAAGTACTTCACCGACAGCACGCAGTACCTGGTGCCTTGCGGCTTGCCGGAAGGCGAAGAGGCCGTCATCCAGCAACTGGTGCTGGACACCTTTCGCGTCCTTAACTGTCGTGGGTGGGGTCGCGCCGACGTGATGATCGACAAGGTCACGCGCAAGCCGTACCTGCTGGAGATCAACACCTCACCCGGCATGACCAGCCATTCCCTGGTGCCCATGTCCGCCCGCGCGGCCGGCATCTCTTATGAAGACCTTTGCGTGCTGGTGCTGAAGACAGCTTCGCTCGACCACCAAAAGCACGGAGGAGGCGCCACTTGAGCCGAACCATGCCCCTGCCCACGCCTTTGCCGCTGGACGTCAAGCTCATGAACACCTTCTCGGTGGTTCTGGGCCTGGCGTTTGCCGCCATGGTCGTGGCTTTGGGCGTGACCTGGCTGATGCGGCAGTCCCTGTTCAGCCTGAGCGCCATTCGCGTACAAGGCGACCTGCTTCACAACAACGCAGTGACCCTGCGCGCCAACGTAGCGCCCCGTCTGGCGGGCAATTTCTTCACGGTCGACCTGGGCGCCACGCGCGCGGTGTTCGAGTCAGTGCCCTGGGTGCGCCGGGCGGTGGTGCAACGCGAATTTCCCAACCGGTTGAGGGTGGTATTGCAGGAACACAAACCGGCGGCTATTTGGGGTGCAGAAGGTGATGCCCGGCTGGTCAATACTTTTGGCGAGGTGTTTGAAGCCAACCAGGGTGAGGTAGAGGCCGAAGACCTTCCCGTCCTCAGTGGTCCGCAGGGACAGGCGCAGCAAGTGCTGCAGGCTTATCAAACGCTGGCGCCGATGTTCGATGAAACGGATGCCACGCTGGAGCAATTGCAGATGACCGGTCAGGGCGGTTGGCGAGCCCAGCTGGACAGCGGCGCCGTCATCGAGCTTGGGCACGGCACGTTGGATGAAATAAAGGCGCGCACGAGCCGCTTTATCGCCACCGTGACGCAGGTCTCATCCCGCTACGGACGGGACCTGGAGTCCGCCGACCTGCGTTACGGCAACGGATACGCGATCAGGCTCCGGGGTGTCACCACGGGAAGCCCTGCAGACAAAGACGACGGAAAGAAAAAAAGGTAAACATATGGCCAAGGAATACAAAGATCTGGTGGTCGGGTTGGACATCGGAACCAGCAAGGTCATGGCGGTGGTGGCCGAGGTCATGCCGGGCGGCGAGCTCAAGCTTGCCGGCCTGGGCATCGCGTCGAGCAACGGGCTCAAGCGAGGAGTGGTTGTCAACATTGATGCCACGGTGCAAAGCATCCAGCAGGCGCTTAAAGAGGCTGAGTTGATGGCCGACTGCAAGATCGCGCGCGTCTACACCGGCATTACCGGCAGCCATATCCGCGGCATCAACTCCAGCGGCATGGTCGCGGTCAAGGACAAGGAGGTCACCCAGGCCGATGTGGCGCGCGTGATTGAAACGGCTAAGGCAATCAACATCTCTACCGACCAGCGATTGCTGTTGGTCGAGCCGCAGGAGTTCGTGATTGACGGCCAGGACGTGCGCGAACCCATCGGCATGAGCGGCATCCGCCTGGAGGCCAAGGTGCACATCGTGACGGGCGCGCAGAGCGCTGCCGAAAACATCATCAAATGCGTGCGGCGCTGCGGGCTTGAGGTCGACCAGCTCATGCTCAATCCGCTTGCTTCAAGCCTGGCGGTGCTGACGCAGGACGAGCAGGAGCTGGGTGTGGCAATGGTCGACATCGGCGCCGGCACCACCGATGTCGCCATTTTCACGGGCGGCGCTATCCGGCACACCGCGGTGATCCCGATTGCAGGTGACCTGATCACCAGCGACATCGCCATGGCGCTGCGTACACCCACCAAGGACGCCGAAGACATCAAGGTCGAAAGCGGCTATGCCAAGCAGCTGCTGGCCGATCCGGACCAACAAGTGGAAGTGCCCGGCCTGGGCGACCGCGGCCCGCGCATGCTCAGCAAGCAGGCGTTGGCAGGCGTGATCGAGCCGCGCATCGAAGAAATTTTTTCACTGGTCCAGCAGGTGATTCGTGAATCCGGGTACGAAGAAGTGCTGTCCTCGGGCATCGTCATCACCGGAGGCAGCGCTGTCATGCCCGGCATGGTGGAGCTCGGCGAAGACATTTTTCTCAAACCGGTGCGCCGGGGCATGCCACGCTATTCCAGTGCGCTGTCGGACATGGTGGCTCAGGCCCGCGCTGCCACGGTAATGGGCTTGCTTGAAGAGGCCCGGCTGGCCCGCATGCGCGGCTATAAGGTGTCGCAAAAGGCGGGCAGTGTGCACAACGCATTCGGCCGGGTCAAAGACTGGTTTGTGGGGAATTTCTGATGAACATCTATTCCACTTTCATCGGCAGGCCATCACGTTGCATGCATTCCGGCGGGGCGGACCCTCCTGCGTAAATCTTTCGTGTCAAGCATAAATAAAACATCCCAATTTTGGCAACTGCAGTTTATTGATTAGGAGGCTCCCAATGAGCATCGAAATGATTGAAATTGAAGAATTCAACCAAGGCACACAGATCAAGGTGATCGGTGTCGGCGGCGGCGGCGGCAACGCTGTCGGGCACATGATTGATTGCGGCGTGCAAGGCGTCGAATTCATCTGCGCCAATACCGACGCGCAGGCACTCAGCCGTGGCAGCGCGCACAAGACCATCCAGCTGGGCGCCAGCGGACTGGGCGCAGGCAGCAAGCCCGACAAGGGCCGCGATGCGGCCGAACTGGCAGTGGACGACATTCGCAGCGCCATTGCCGGCGCGCACATGCTGTTCATCACGGCCGGCATGGGCGGTGGCACCGGCACCGGCGCCGCGCCGGTGATCGCGCGTGTGGCCAAGGAAATGGGCATCCTGACGGTCGGCGTGGTGACCAAGCCGTTTGACTTCGAAGGCGGCCGCCGCATGACCAATGCCGACCTCGGGCTGGCGGAACTCGAGGCGAATGTTGATTCACTGATCGTGGTGCTTAACGAAAAGCTGCTCGAAGTGCTGGGCGACGATGTGACGCAGGACGAAGCTTTCGCCCATGCCAACGACGTGTTGAAAAATGCCGTGGGCGGCATCGCCGAGATCATCAATGTTCCCGGCCACGTCAACGTTGACTTTGAAGACGTGCGCACCGTGATGGGTGAACCCGGCAAGGCCATGATGGGAACGGCCAAGGCCAACGGCCCTGATCGTGCGCGCATCGCCGCCGAGCAAGCCGTGGCCTGCCCGTTGCTTGAAGGTATCGACCTTTCCGGTGCCAAGGGCGTACTGGTGCTGATCACCGCAGCGAAGGGTTCGCTCAAGCTGAGCGAATCCAAGCTGGCGATGAACACCATTCGCGCTTATGCGTCGCCCGATGCGCATGTGATCTACGGCACGGCCTACGACGACGAGCTCGGTGACGACATCCGTGTGACCGTGGTTGCAACGGGTCTTTCCCGCCAGGGCGTGCGTCGCCATGCGCCGCCGCTGCAGGTGCTGCGCACCGGCACCGACAACGTGCCTTTCAATGTGCCTACCCTGAACACCACGGCGAACGTTGGCGCTCCACAGACGGCCATGGGTTCGGCCCAGCCGGACTACGGCAACATGTCGGTGCCCAGCGTGTGGCGTACCAACCGCACGCAGGCGGCGGCGAAGGTGGATGCCTTGGCATCCGGCGGCATGGACGACTTTGAGATCCCGGCTTTTCTGCGCAAGCAAGCCGATTAATCGATGTAAAGCTACTGCGCGGCCCGATCTTGAGGCTGTGGTGCTCACCGTACCTGAGTACGGTTCCGCTCCTCGCCTCAACCTCGGGTCGCTCGCTACGCTTTCCATTCGATTAATCGCCGTGGGGTGGTGAGCCGGGGGCACGTCGCTGGCGGCGGATCAATGAACTGTGGCTATGTGCGGCATTGCTATCCCCTACCCTTGAAATGGCCTTGCGCAAACTAAAATAGATAGCATGCTTGCTCAAAGAACCCTTAAATCCCTCACCAAGGCCGTCGGCGTGGGCCTGCACAGCGGGCAGCGGGTTGAGCTGACCCTGCGCCCCGCGGCGCCGGATACCGGCATCGTGTTTCGCCGGGTGGATCTGCCCCAGCCGGTGGATATTGCCATCTCGGCACAGGCAGTGACGGACACCCGGCTGGCCTCCACCATCTCGAGCGGCGGCGCCAAAGTGCATACGGTGGAGCATCTGATGTCGGCATGCGCCGGCCTGGGCATCGACAACCTGTATGTCGATATCACTGCGGAAGAAGTCCCCATTCTTGACGGTTCGGCCTCCTCCTTTGTATTTTTGCTGCAGTCTGCCGGCATTGCGCTGCAGGCCACACCCAAGCGTTTCATCCGCGTGATCAAACCGGTGGAAGTTCGGGAAGGCGAGGGCGTGACCGCCAAGTGGGCGCGCCTGAGTCCTTATGAAGGCTACAAGCTCAGTTTTGAAATTAATTTCGACCACCCCGCGGTGGACTCCACCGGCCAGCGCGTGGAGTTCGACATGGGCTCTGGCGCCTATACGCGCGACATCGCACGGGCTCGCACCTTCGGCTTCACCAAAGACGTTGAGATGATGCGCGCCAACGGCCTGGCACTGGGTGGCGGGCTGGACAACGCCATCGTCATGGACGACTACAAGGTACTCAACAGCGACGGGCTGCGCTACAACGACGAGTTCGTGAAGCACAAAATCCTCGACGCCATGGGTGACCTCTATTTGCTGGGCAAGCCGCTGCTGGCTGCCTATAGCGCGTTCCGCTCGGGCCATGCGATGAACAACAAGTTGCTGCGCGAGTTGCTGTCGCACAAGGACGCCTACGAAGTCGTCACCTTCGAGGACGAGAAAAAAGCACCGCAGGGTTTTGCAACTCTGGCGCGTGCCTGGTAAGCGACCGACCAAGTCCCGCCCATGCTGCTGTTTCGCTGGCTCATTCTGCTTTTCCTGCTGGCGGCTGTGGTGTCGTTCATGTTCTACGCCGGCACCGGACAGGTACGTTTCAAACGTTTCGGCCTCACCATTCTCAAATGGACGCTGATCGCTGCTTTTGGATTTTTCGCCGTACTGATATTGGAACGCCTGGCATAAGCGTGCCGACATCACAGTCGTTTGAACCCGTTCGATTTCTGCCAGCGAAGGCTGGCGCCTGGGGCCGGTTGTAAGCCTTGCCCGCTATAGTGGCCCAACGTCAACTTGCTACCCCACTGGCATGATCGCGGAGATGGATAAATGAACGTCATCAAAATTTTTATCGTTCTGGGCCTGGCTGGTTTCGGTTATCAGTACTGGACCAAGCACCGTGAGGGCCAGCCCCCGGTGGCCTCAACCAGCTCCGCCAGAAGCTCAAATGGATTTGTCCTGTTGCCTGGTACGAGCGGGGGAGGCTCCGGCACGGTTCAGGTCATTGCCGCTGAGGATTGCCCGGAGGATGCGGCCCGTCGGGCTGACAGTCTGGCCGAACAGCTCTCCAGCAAAGGAATTCCTGTTAGCCGTACCCACAGTGTCAGTTTCACGGTGGCCAGTGGTGATCCCGCCGACGCCCAACGCATCACGGCCATCATGAACGGCGAACTGCCCATTGTGTTGGTGCGCGGAAAGGCCAAGTCGAACCCTTCCTTTGAAGACGTGATGGCCGAATACAGCGGTCGCTAATCTGCGTTGATCTGACGGTTGGCGCGTGCGAACGCTGCGGTATGCCGGTCGTGGGGGGGCTTACCGGCTTTCACCGTCGCCTAGCGGCTTCGCCCATCCCTGTAGCTTCCCGTTGTCTTGATGGTCGTGCCCGCAGCATTGGCCAGCCTTTGCATGGCGGTGCCAACATGGGCATGGGTGATCGCGAGCCCCAGTGCATCGGCAGCGTCCTTGCCTGGCAGGGAAGGCAATTTCAGCAACCGCATGACCATTTCCTGCATTTCGGCCTTGCCTGCCTTGCCGTAGCCTGCCACCGCTTTCTTCAGCTGCAGGGCAGTGTATTCGGCTACAGACAGCTGACGTGAGACCAAGGCCGTGATGCAGGCTCCACGCGCTTGCCCGAGCAGTAGCGTGGCCTGCGGGTTGACGTTGACAAAGACAATCTCGACTGACGCCGCGTCGGGCTGGTAGCGCTCCACCACTTCGCAGACGCCTTCAAACAGCACTTTCAGGCGGCCCGGCAGATCGCTGCGTTCCATGTGCGTGGTCTTGATGGTGCCGCTGGCCACATAGCGCAGGTGTTGGCCGTCCATGTCAATTACGCCAAAACCCGCAATTTGCAGGCCAGGGTCGATTCCGAGGATTCTCATTTGCTATGCATTTGGTAGCTGCTTGCGCTCGTGTTCATTGGGCTACAGGCCAAAATACCATCGAACCGAGTGAAAGAATATCGGCGCGCCGAAACACAGCGCATCGACCCGGTCCAGCAGCCCGCTGGCGCCGGTGACGCCCACGCCGCGGTTGCCCCAGTTGGGAATGCCGCGGTCTCGCTTGAGGGCTTTCATCACCAAGTGCCCCAGCGAGCCTGATACGCAGGCAATGAAGGCCATGGCCACCGCTTGCGCGGGCTTGAAGGGCGTAAGGCCCGCCAGCAGGCCGCCCAGCAGGCTGGCCACAACGACGGCGATGAGCCAGCTGGTCCAGTTAAAGCTTTTGCTGACATTGGGCGCGCTGCCCGGCCGCCTGAGTTTGCGGCCCACCAAGTGCTGAACAATCATGCAGCTTTGCACCACAAACACCAGGAAGAACACGAGAAAGGCATTCTTGCCCTGGTAATTGGGAAACTTCAGCAGCAGCAGGGCGGGCACGTGGCTGATGCCGTAGACGCAGACCATGATGCCCCATTGCAGCTTGGCGTTGCGTTCGAGGAAACGGTGCGGGTCATCGGCCAGTGCGCTGACCACCGGAATCGCCAGGAACACGTACACGGGAATGAACACGGTCACCAGGTCAAAGTGCCGCGTAATGACCAGCGCAAATTGCACCGGCAGCACCACAAAAAAGGCCAGCACCAGGCTGCGGTGGTCGCCCTGCCGGGTGGGAGACAAGGTGATGAACTCGCGCAGCGCAAAAAAGGCCACCATGCCGAACAGCACGGTCGCTACGGTTTCGCCCAGCGTCCAGCCGATCCAGAACACCGTGGACATGAACCACGAAGTACGCAGCAGGCCGTTGAACTCCTTGAGCTTCTGGGTGTGCAAGTCGTCCTCTTGTGTGTCCTTGAGCGACATCACGAACGCGGTCATGCTGATGAGGGTCAGGATGCCGAACACCAGCAGGAACAGCAGGCCTACCTGGTGCGAGGGCGAAAGGTTGCGCAAAAAAGTGTTCATCAGGATTCCCGCAGGTCCATGACTGCCTGGCGTGCGCGCGCCAGGAATTCGCCGCGGTCTTCACCATCGCCCAGCGCAATCGGCGCGCCGAAGGTGACCGAACACAGGATGGGCACAGGCACGACTTCGCCCTTGGGCATGACGCGCTGCACGTTGTTGATCCAGGCCGGCACCAGCACCACGTGGGGAAACTTGAGCGCTAGGTTGTACAGGCCGGCCTTGAATTTCTGGGGTTCTTCGTGGTTGCCGCGCGTGCCTTCAGGGAACAGGATGATGGAGTCGCCGTTGGTGAGCGCCTCGATCAACGGCTCCAGCGGATCCTGGTCGCCGGTTTTTGCGCGGTCCACATAGATGGCGTTGAATACCGCCGTGGTGATCCATTTCCTGAACGGCGTCTTGGTCCAGTAATCTTTCGCCGCAATAGGGCGGGTGATACCGCGCAGCTCCTCGGGGAGCGCTGCCCACATCAGCACCAGGTCGGCGTGGCTCTGGTGGTTGGCAAAATAAATACGCTGCTCGGCCTTGGGCGGGCAGCCCTGCCAGCGAGCTTGCGCACCCGTCAGGGTGCGGATCAACCCCAGCAGGAAAAGACCCACCAGCTTGGCCAGCAGAGGAGAGAGGTTGTCGCTCATACGCTGATTGTGGCCGGGTGATGTGTCATGGCAGTTCGACGCCGCCCATGCGGGCCACGATGGTGCCGGCGCGCGACGCCAGATAGCCTGAGGCGGGCCGGGTTTCAAAATACTTGGGCCGCGGCAGCATAACGGCCAGGCGTGCGGCCTCATAAGCACTGAGACGGGCGGCTGGCTTGCGGTAGTAGTGTTGCGCGGCGGCTTCGGCGCCGAAGATGCCTTCGCCCCACTCGACGCTGTTGAGGTAAATCTCCAGGATGCGTTCCTTGCTGAGCAGGGCTTCCAGCAGTAGCGTCAGGACCAGCTCCTGGCCTTTGCGCAGCAAGGTGCGCTCACCCGACAAAAAGAGGTTTTTGGCCAGCTGCTGCGTGATGGTGGACCCTCCCACGATCTTCACGGGCCTGAGCGGGGTTGCCGCGGCCTTGGCGGGCGCCAGCCGGCTGGCCGACTGCGCGGCGCGTTGTTCGGCCTTGGCGTTCTTGTCCCAGGCTTTTTCCAGCGCCTCCATATCCACGCCGTCGTGTTCGGCAAAGCCGGCATCTTCCGAAGCGATGACGGCGCGCTTGAGGTATGCCGGCAACTCGGAGTAAGGCACCCACTGCTGGCGCCATTTCAGGGAGCCGGTGTTTCGCACGACCAGATAAGCCTCTGAGCGCTGGAAGGCGGTGGACTCCGGGTTCACCACAGCCATCATGGCGATGCGCGCCACAAAAAAGAGCTGCAGCGCCAGGCCTGCGATCAGCCCGAGACCGAGCAACCTGAGCAGCGCCTTCATGGCAGCCGCGCCCGCATTTCCTGCAGAACCTGCAGGGAAGGCGGGCGAACCCCGCGCCACAGTTCGAAAGCCTCGGCGGCCTGCTCCACCAGCATGCCCAGTCCGTCGCGCGGCGTGGCGCCGTTCTCCTGGGCCCACGCCATGAAGCCCGCTGCGGCAGGGCCATACATCATGTCGCAGGCGAGCGCGCCAGGCTTGAGTACGCTGGCCGCGACCGGTACGCCGACACCTGCCAGGCTGCTGGCGCTGGCATTGATGATGACGTCGAAATTGCCCTGCAGCCCTTGCAGGTCGTGCGCCAGCAGCTCTGTTTTTTGTAGCAAGCCTTGCATGGAAGCATGTGCGCGGTGGCGCTCCACCAGGGCGTCGGCTTTCGCCCGCGTGCGGTTGACCAGCACCAGACGGCGTGGCCCGGCCGCCAGCAGGGTGGCCAGCGCGCCGGCGCCGGCGCCGCCCGCGCCGATCAGCAGCACATCGCGTCCGGCCAGTGAAACGCCGGCATTGTTCTGGATGTCGTTGACCAACCCGACGCCGTCGGTGTTGTCGGCGTGAACGGCGCCAGCTTGCAGCACCAGTGTGTTCGCGGCCTGGGCCAGTTGAGCCCTGTCGGTGTGCGTGGCCGCAGCCTCAAACGCCTGCAGCTTGAAGGGTACGGTGACGTTGCATCCCTTGGTGCCTTCCTGTAGCAGCCGCGTCAGGGTCGCGTTGAACGCCTCCATCGGCACCAGCAGGCGCTCATACTGCAGGGCCTGGCCCGTGAGTTCGGCAAATCGCGCGTGTATGAGCGGGGATTTGCTGTGCGCGATCGGGTTGCCGAGGACATAGTATTTATCCATGACGGTACGGGTATGCGTGGTGAGGCCGGGCGGACAAGCAGCGATCGGGTCAGCGGCTGGTGAGCTTGGTTTCCAGCGTGTCGTCGCGTGTGAACTTGAAGCGCGACACCACCACGATCTGATCCGCTTTGCGGCGCATCGCATCGCTGAATTTCCCGAACGGCCCTGTGCCGCGCACGATGGTCTGTGCGCGCCTGTCCAGCGTCAGGTTGCCTGATGTCTGCACTACCTCGGTGTCCAGCACGTTGCCGTCAAAGTTCACGGTGACGATCATGGTGAGCTCGCCATAGAGCTTTTTGCCGGCTTGCTCTGGGAAGTTCACCGTGCCCTTTTCTTCAATCTTGCGGCGCAGCTCGTCGTAATAGACCGCGTAGACCTCTTCGCGCGTGGCCGGGCTGATGTAGCGCTTTTTGGGCCGTGCGTTCTCTTCATTGATGCGGCGCTCGATCTCGGCCAGTATCTTGACCAGCTGTTTGCGCTTTTCTTCGCGCTCGGCTTGGGCCGGGCTGTTGGCCGGCTGTGTCAGGTCGGGTGGTGGCATGGACGCCAACTGCTTTTTGATCTGCGCCAGCAACTGGGTCTGTTGCTCTTGCAGCGACTCGACTTTGCGCTGCGCGTCTTCGGTGGCGTCGCCCAGTTCCATCAGGGCCGAAGGGGGCAGGGGCGACGTGGCCCGCCCTTTTTCGGCTTCACCGCCGCCGGCAAGCGAGGCTTGTGCAATGGCCTTGGCAAAGTCGGGCTTTTCGTTGGACTTGGCGTTGACCAGGATCACTTCCAGCGGGGTGTCCTGAAAGACGCGGTTAAAACGTTCCGGATCAACAAAACGCACCGTCAGCAATACCACGTGAAAGGCGATCGAGGCGCCGAGAGCGATTTGCAGTGTGCTGGGTGACTTCACAGAAAGAGATTATCGGTGTTTATGCGCGCATTTCGATGTCAACCGGCCACCGGAGCTGTGGCTGCAGCATCGGTTTGTGGCTCGTTAACATCGACCGCGATCGAGATTGGCCCAGCGGTCATCTCGGATTCGCCGTCTTCTTCACCCAGCGGGTCTGGCGACTCGTCCATTTCCACGTCAAGCCGCTCGATCACCGTGCCGGAAATATCCAGCGTGATCTCGTCAATCTCGCCCAGCCTCACACGCACTTTGGCGCCGCGCGGCAAGCCCTGTGCACCCACGGCGGGCAGCACCAGCGGCAATTCGTCGGCGCGCACCAGGTTGTCCTTGAAAGCCGTGGCCGTCAGTTCGGTGATGCCGTTTTGCTGCAGGTATTTGAGTGTCCAGTAGCGTTCAATGCCGGCCTGAAAGCCGTTGTAGGCGCTGTAGGCCGCGTCAAAGCCCGAGATGATGGAAAAGAGTTCGGCGTCCTTTGGTTTGAAGGGCGCAGCCAGGGCGGCGGTGCGGCCATGGCGCACGCAGGCAATGATTTGCCATTGGTTGACCAGGTCGGTGTAGCGGCGTAGCGGTGAGGTGCTCCAGGCGTAGCTTTTCACGCCAATGCCCGCATGCGGCAGCGCCTTGGTCCCCATGCGCACTTTCACGCCGGGCGCCAGGCTCGCCTGGCTGCGATAAATGCCCGGCACGCCATGCTCGGCCAGCCATTGGCCCCAGGTGCTGTTGGCCAGGATCATGGCCTCAGCCACGATCAGATCCAGCGGTGCACCGCGCTGGCGCGTGCTGATGCTGACGGCCTCGTTGCCCTGGGGCTCGGCGCCCGTGGGGTTGTCCAGCCTGAAGTTGTAGTCAGGCCGGTTGAAGTTCTCGGGCTTGCCACGCACGACTTCGCGCTGCGCCTTGAGGTGTTTGGCCAGCCGGTGCAAAAAGGTCAGCTCCACGCCCCATTGCACGCCGGTGGGCGGGCTGGTTTGCGCGGTTTCAAAAAAAGCCTCGGTGAAGGTGCTGTCCAGCATGTCATGGCGCAGGTTGCTCACAATGGGTACCTGCTCCAGCCGGGTCGCGCTTTCCTTGATCTCCAGCGTGGCTTCGTCGAGTGTGAGGTACAGCGACAGGGCAGGGCAGTTGCGGCCTTCCTGCAGTGTGTAGCTCTTGACGATCTCGTCGGGCAGCATGGTCAGCTTGTAGCCGGGCATGTACACGGTGGAAAGCCGCGCGCGGCCCACGGTGTCGATCGGGCTGCCAGGCAATACCGCCAGGCCGGGTGCAGCGATGTGGATGCCCAGCGTGACAGTGCCACTGCCCAAACCTTGCACGGAAAGTGCGTCGTCGATTTCTGTGGTGGCCGAGTCGTCGATGGAAAAAGCTTTGACATCGGCAAGCGGCAACTCGTCCTTGATTGGCGGCGCTTGCAAGGTCGGAAAGCCTGTGCCCTTGGGGAAGTTTTCAAACAAAAAGCGCTTCCAGTGAAACTGGTAGGGCGATGCGATGGCGCCGGCCTTTTGCAGCAAATCCAGCGGCGCGGTGTGCGTGGCGCGCGAGGCTTCGACCACGGCCTTGTATTCCGCGCTGTTCTTGTCGGGCTTGAAGAGGATTTTGTAGAGCTGTTCGCGCACTGGCGCCGGGCATTCGCCGCGGCCCAGCTCTTCGGCCCAGGCGGTGATTTGTGCCGCGACCTGTTTCTTCTTCTCGATGGCGGCCAGTGCCTGCTGCAAAATTTCTGCGGGCGCCTTTTTAAAGCGGCCCTTGCCGGCGCGGCGAAAGTAATGCGGGGCGTCGTACAGGCGAAACAGCGCGGCGGCCTGCTGCTCCAGCGAGGCGGCCTTGCCGTCGGCACTGAAGTAATCGCGGGCCAGGTCGGCAAAGCCAAATTCGTCTTCGCCGGCAAATTCCCAGGCCAGGTCCAGCTCGATGTCGGTGCTTAGTTTCTGGCCCGTGGCCACCATCTCGGCAGGAGACGGTTTTTCAAACTTCAGGAGGGCGTTGACGCCCTTGACCTTGACGCGCTTGCCCGAGTCGAGCTCCACTTGCAGCGACGCGTCGCTCTCGGACAAAATGCGGCCGGCCAGAAACTTGCCGGCTTCTTCAAACAATACAAACAAAACGGGATCCCTTTGGTGTCTTAGATGACTTGCGGCTAGTGTAATCAGCCCGGTTTGGGAGGGTCAGGTCAGGCCAACGCCAGGAAATCGAGAATCGACGGCAGGTGACGATCAAAGTCGCTGAGGGCGTGGTCGCCCCCTTCGAGCAGCTGTACAGAAGCACCCGCGTAGCGGGCGGTCATTTCCCGCCAGTCCAGCACTTCATCACCCTTGGCAATGATCGCCAGGTAATTCTGCGGCATCTTCAGCGGCCCGGCTCGCTGTGCTTTCAGCTCATCCACAAAGCGTGGCTCAAAGAAAAACCGCTCTTGCGGGTCATGCCAGGCGCTTTGTTCACCGATGTGGCGTGCCAGGTCGCGCGCCGGTTCCACGGCAGGATTCAGCAGCACCGCCTTGCAGCCGGTCTGTTCGGCCACCGCAGTGGCGTAAAAGCCGCCCAGCGAGGAGCCGATCACGCCCATGCCCCCATAGCCGGCTTGGGCGGGCCAGCCGGCAATTTCGTCTTGCACCATCTGCAGCGCGGCGCGCGGCGACGGCGCAAGCTGCGGACACCACCAGTGAACGGCGGGATGGCGCTCTTGCACGGCCGTCGCCGTTTTTCGGGCCTTCACCGACTGCGGCGAAGAACGGAACCCGTGGAGATAAAGCAGGTGGGTGATGCGCATACCCGATGTTAGACGGACGGCCGGGTCGAACCCATTTTCAGGCCGGTGCGGTGCAGCTTGCTCGGTTTATACGTAAAACAGTGCTCCACGCCAATAAGGACGAGCGCAAGCAGCTATGTAATTGATAGCGTCGTGGCTTTGGTCTGCATGCCCCTGGGTACCGCAGCCTGCCGCACGGCTGGCGGATAATCGCCGGATGGCTGCCGTTTTCGACAAACCTTCTCTTTATCAGCGAACCCTCCCTTTGCTCCAGGGTTTCGACGGTCTTCTGGCGTTTGCCGTATTTTTGCTGGCCTGCGCGGGCCTCCTGATCATGTATTCGTCGGGGTACGACCACGGCACCCGGTTCGTTGATCATGGCCGCAACATGCTGATCGCCGGTGCCATCATGTTTGTGGTGGCCCAGGTTCCGCCCCAACGCCTGATGGCCTTTGCCGTGCCGCTGTACATAGCAGGCGTCGCGCTGCTGGTGGCCGTCGCGGTTTTTGGCATCACCAAAAAGGGCGCACGCCGCTGGCTCAACGTGGGCGTGGTGATCCAGCCCAGCGAGATTTTGAAAATCGCCATGCCGCTGATGCTGGCCTGGTGGTTCCAGAAGCGCGAAGGCCAGCTGCGGCCGCTCGACTTCCTGGCCGCGCTGGTGCTGCTGGCCATGCCTGTCGGGTTGATCATGAAGCAGCCTGACCTGGGGACTTCGCTGCTGGTGCTGGCTGCTGGCCTGGCCGTGATTTTTTTCGCCGGCCTGAGCTGGAAGCTGATTATTCCGCCGGTGCTGCTGGGTCTGGTCTGCGTGTTCCTGGTCGTGTGGTTCGAACCGAAGATCTGCGCCGATGGCGTGCGTTGGCCCATCCTGCACGACTACCAGCAGCAGCGCATCTGTACGCTGCTGGACCCTTCGCGCGACCCGCTGGGCAAAGGCTTTCACATCATTCAGGGCATGATCGCCATCGGCTCGGGCGGCATTACCGGCAAGGGTTTTATGGCCGGTACCCAGACGCACCTGGAGTTCATTCCCGAGCGCACCACCGACTTCATTTTTGCGGCCTATTCCGAAGAGTTCGGCCTGCTGGGCAACCTGCTGTTGATCGCCGCCTTCATCTTCCTGATCCTGCGCGGGCTGGCCATTGCACTGGAAGCTTCCACCCTGTTTTCGCGCCTGCTGGCCGGCGCGCTGACCATGATTTTTTTCACCTATGCCTTTGTCAATATGGGCATGGTGAGTGGCATCTTGCCCGTGGTGGGCGTGCCTTTGCCCTTTATCAGCTATGGCGGCACCGCCATGGTGACACTGGGGCTGGCCATCGGCATGCTGATGTCAATTGCCAAGGCCAAACGGTTGGTGCAGACCTGACGCCCTGGATGACGCGGCCGTCTTTACTGTCTTTGAATACCTGAGCAGGCGAAATCCCTGGGCGGCAGGGTTGCTAACAGGTCTTTCGCGCAAGACCCCATAGCCCGAGGGCGGCCCCGCCGGTTTCACCCCTGAAGCGGGCAGACTGCCTACAATGGCCAAATGACTTCACTTCGCTCCACGCCCGCCTCCGCCGCTAACAAATCCACTGTGTCGTCCGCTGCGCGGCCGACCGTGGAGTCCACTTCGGGGCGGCTTGCAGTGGCCGAAAAGCTCTTGCTGGCGCCGTTTGGCCTGACGCCTGCACACCTGTCGCGGGCGCTGGGAGAAATCACCTCCCACGGCGCGGACGATGCCGATCTGTATTTTCAGTACACCCGCAGCGAAGGCTGGAGCCTGGAAGAGGGCATCGTGAAAACGGGCTCCTTCAGTATTGACCAGGGCGTGGGCGTGCGCGCCGTGAGCGGCGAGAAAACCGCCTTTGCCTATTCCGACGACATCTCAGAGGCGTCGCTGCTGGATGCAGCGCGCACCGTGCGCAGCATCTCGGCGGGCGGCAAGTCGGCCCGCGTCAAGACACCCGTCCGCAAGATTGCCGGCAGCCGTTCGCTCTACCAGGGCCTGGACCCAATCGCCACGCTGGGCAGCACAGCCAAGGTCAAGCTGCTCGAGAAAGTGGAAAAACTCGCCAAAGCCAAAGACCCGCGCATCGTGCAGGTCATGGCCGGCCTGGCCAGTGAATACGACGTGGTGATGGTTGCGCGCGCCGACGGCACGCTGGCCGCCGACGTGCGACCGCTGGTGCGCCTGAGCGTCACGGTGATTGCCGAGCAAAAAGGCCGCCGCGAAGTCGGTTCAGGTGGCGGCGGTGGGCGTTTCGGCTTGGCCTATTTTGACGACGCGCAGATCGCTGAATATGTGAACGACGCGGTGAAAGCCGCGCTGACCAACCTGGATGCACGCCCCGCGCCGGCCGGCGAAATGACGGTGGTGCTGGGCTCGGGCTGGCCCGGCATTTTGCTGCACGAAGCCATCGGCCACGGCCTGGAAGGCGACTTCAACCGCAAGGGTTCCAGCGCGTTTTCCGGCAAGATCGGCCAGCGCGTGGCTGCCAAGGGCGTCACGGTGCTCGACGACGGCACGATTGCCGACCGCCGCGGCTCGCTCAATGTAGATGACGAAGGCAATGCCAGCCAGCGCAATGTACTGATTGAAGACGGCATCTTGAAGGGCTACATCCAGGACTCGCTGAACGCGCGCCTGATGAAGGTCAAGCCCACGGGCAACGGCCGCCGCGAAAGCTACGCCCATGTGCCCATGCCGCGCATGACCAACACCTACATGCTGGGTGGCGACAAGCCGCCTGAAGAAATCGTGGCCAGCATCAAGAAGGGCCTCTACGCCACCAACTTCGGTGGCGGCCAGGTCGACATCACGTCGGGCAAGTTTGTGTTTTCGGCCAGCGAAGCCTTCTGGGTGGAAAACGGCAAGATTTTGTACCCCGTCAAGGGCGCGACGATTGTCGGCAACGGCCCCGACGCGCTGACCCGCATCACCATGATGGGCAACGACATGGCGCTCGACAGCGGCGTGGGCACCTGCGGCAAGGAAGGCCAAAGCGTGCCGGTCGGCGTAGGCCAGCCGACACTTCGCATTGATGGCCTGACTGTTGGCGGAACAGCCTGAAAAAGGCAAATTCCGGGCCTTTTCGGACCTGTGCTACATTCCAGATCATGAATTCGGCCAAGTTTTACTTCGGTTACTTTTGGTTCTCAAGCGCTTCCGGCGGTAGAGAGATCATGGCGTGACCCGATAAAACGCACCGATTCTCCAGAAACCGCCGGACCCCGGCGGTTTTTTTTTGCCCATTATTTTTTGTTGATGCCTCCACCCTGAATTTGCCGACCGGCCCCTCGAAAAAGATACTCGAAAGAAAAGGACACCGCGATGAATGCCAAGCCCACCTCCGCCAGTGACAACTGGTATGCGACCGTCGAAAAGACCAGCCAGACCGACGACGAACGCATCAAGGACATCACCGTGTTACCCCCTCCCGAGCATCTCATCCGTTTTTTCCCGATCCGCGGCACCGCCGTTGAGACGCTGATCAGCAAAACCCGCAAAAGCATCCACAATATCATCCAGGGCAAAGACGACCGCCTGCTCGTCGTCGTCGGGCCCTGCTCCATTCATGACCCGATGGCCGCGCTGGAATACGCCCACAAGCTGGCCCTGCAGCGCAAGAAGTACGAAGGCACACTGGAAATCGTGATGCGCGTGTACTTTGAAAAACCGCGTACCACCGTCGGCTGGAAGGGCCTGATCAACGACCCCTACCTTGACGAGACCTTCCGCATCGACGAAGGCCTGCGCATCGCCCGCCAGCTGCTGATCGACATCAACCGCCTCGGTTTGCCGGCTGGCAGCGAGTTCCTCGACGTGATCTCCCCGCAGTACATCGGCGACCTGATTTCCTGGGGCGCCATCGGCGCGCGCACCACCGAAAGCCAGGTGCACCGCGAGCTGGCGTCGGGCCTGTCGGCGCCTATCGGCTTCAAAAACGGCACCGACGGCAATATCCGCATCGCGACCGACGCCATTCAGGCGGCGGCGCGCGGCCACCATTTTTTGTCGGTGCACAAGAACGGACAGGTCGCCATTGTGCAGACCAACGGCAACAAGGACTGCCACGTGATCTTGCGCGGCGGCAAGGCGCCCAACTACGATGCGGCCAGCGTCGCGGCGGCCTGCAAGGAGCTCGAAGCCTCCAAACTGCCGGCCACGCTGATGGTCGACTGCAGCCACGCCAACAGCTCCAAGCAGCATGAAAAGCAGGTCGAAGTGGCGCGCGACATCGCAGGCCAGGTGGCTGGCGGCTCGCGCAGCGTGTTCGGCCTGATGGTGGAAAGCCACCTCAACCCCGGCGCGCAAAAATTCACCCCCGGCAAGGACGACTCGAAAGCGCTGGAATACGGCAAGAGCATCACCGACGCCTGCCTGGGCTGGGACGATTCGCTCAAAGTGCTGGATACGCTCTCAAGTGCTGTGAAGACCCGCCGCGAGAAGATGTAGGCGAGGGCAGGTCTGTTCTCGGGTTTCTGGCGGAGCCGCCGGTGTGTGCCTGCGTGCCGCCGCGTCTGTGAAACAATCCAACGAGATCAATTACTACGGGGAGTCCACGATGAGCACAGTCCATGAACGCATGAATTCGCCACGCACTCGTGTGCACGCTGGTCAAAGTCTGGCCCGTCTTGTGAAGGTTGCGCGCAACAGCATGGGGTTGGTTTTATTGACAGCCAGTGCAGCGGGTTTTGCGCAAACAGGCGCTGCGGTACCTGAAGCGCAATTAAAGGCGTGCCCATTTTCCAAGGGTGACTCCATCACCAAAGTAAAGGCTTTTTACGCGCTGCAGACAGAGCCCACGCGCTTTAACAGCAGTGCAGGCTTGGCCAGCGCCACGGCCTATCAATATCATTTGCCAGATCGCGGCGTGTGGATCTTTTTCGATAGCAGTCTGCAGGTCGGCAGCCTGCGATTTGAGCCCCCATTTGCCGGCACCATAGGCGGCATCGCCCCGGGTGCGATGCTTGAGGAACTCAAGCGCGTCAAAGGCGAACCTGCTCGTCCGGCGTTTCAGGGCTTTCTGGATGCTGAAGATATGGCCCGGCGCAAAGACCTGCCCAAACAGCGGGTGGCGGAGTTGCCAGAGATGGTGCCAAAGGCGAAAGTGGCCGATCTGGTAGATGAGGTGGTCAAGTTGTACACCGCCTCGCCGAAATGGACACAGGCTTACACCTACGGCTCCGCTCAAAGTGGCACGTTCAACCGGTACGACGTGGGAAGCAATAACAGGGTACAGGTGATGCTGTCGTCCAGCTGCGCGGCAATCTGAGCTTCACCGCTTCAAAAAACCTTTGGTACTCAGGTCATCTGCGAGCGCGTTGGCAAAGGAGCTGAACAGCATGTCATCGATTTTCGCGCCCACAATCGGTTGCCCGACCTTGGTGGTGAAGGTCATGGCAGGCGCTGAACTTGCAGGTGCACGCAGCATGCCCTTGATATCAAAAGTGGCGACGCAGCCAAGGCCGTTGCAGCCTACCGCCATGTCTTCGACGTCGATAAACAGCTGATAACGGCCTTCCACCGGGTTAGGCAATCGCTGTTGCGGAACGGAAATGACCTCAACGGTTTTGACCCCTGACGCCTTCATTTTTTCACTGAAGAGGGTTCTGAAGCCCCCATCAAATGTCCGGCTCAAGGCCACCAGAGAGTCTGCGGCGACCTTGCGGTCAGCGTCGGTGATCATCGGCTTATAGCCTTGGGCGCTCTTTGTCAGTTTGTAGTTTGCCGGCAGTTTGGGGCTCCAGTACACATCCAGAATCCGGATCGGTGTTTGCGCCGTCTCCATCGCTGTCGATGTAAACGACTTCACCGCGCACGCTGTCAATGCCATCGCCGCCAGCAGGCACGACAGGACTCTTGCGGTTGCGTGGAAAATAGTCATGGGTGAAGTTTCACAGGTGGTGTTAATGGGCAGGGACCCGAGTTTAAGTCCCGCTCGCGGGTTTCCGCGAATTGCCGCCGGCACTTCAGGTCGCGACCATGGGGTCACCCTATCCTTTGCCGGGAGCCCCTCATGCGCAGCGAAGTCAGTGTGACCTTCAAGGACAGCCCGCCCGTGCGGCTGGACCTCAACGAAGTGCAGCCCATGCCGCACGATGTGGCGCGTTGGTGGCTGGACGACCAGTTCACGCAGATGGGTTGCGAGCCGCTGCGGCCTACTGGCAAGTTGCTGACCGCCGACAAGGTGGTCGTGGTGGCCCAGGCGGCGGGGCCGGCGAAATTTGCCGAGGCCAAATGGGCTCAGGAATTTGCCCGGGCGTCCAGTGCGGCGCTGGGTAAACCCGTCGTGCACGTGGATGTCTCCACGCTCAGTATCAGCTTTTAGAGTTTCCTGTTTTTTCTCAAGCGATTTATGCCTCTAGCCCATACAGATCAAGCGCCATAAGCTATTAAATTGATAGCAAACGGGCTTGAGGTACCTGGCGCTTGTCGTTACGCTTCAAGCGCCTGCAGCAGCCTGGCGTGAATCCCGCCGAACCCGCCATTGCTCATGCACAGCAAATGGTCGCCCGGCCGCACCGCAGCCATCACCTGCTCCATGAGCTGCTCGATCGTGCCCGCCACTTGCGCCCGGTCGCCCATGGGTGCCAGCGCGGCGCGTGCGTCCCAGTCCAGCCCGCCGGCGTGGCAAAAGGCCAGGTCGGCCTGCTCCAGGCTCCAGGGCAGCTGGGCTGTCATGGCGCCCAGTTTCATGGTGTTGCTGCGTGGCTCGAAGACCGCCAGGATGCGTTCGGCGCCCTTGCCGGTGGCCGTGAGTTGGCGGCGCAGGCCGTCCACGGTGGTGTGGATTGCCGTCGGGTGGTGGGCAAAGTCGTCATACACCGTGATGTTGCCGCCGCGTTGCACCACCACGCCGCGCACTTCCATGCGGCGCTTGACGTTCTGGAACCCGGCCAATGCCTGGGCGGCAGCCTCGGGCGCCACACCTACATGCTCGGCCGCGGCAATGGCCGCCAGCGCATTGAGCTGGTTGTGCACACCGCTGATGTCCCAGCGGACATGGGTCACAGCCAGCCCGGCCTTGAGCACCTGAAAGTCGTGCGGCTCGCCCTGGGCGGTAAAACCGTCCTTATTGAGTGCGCCACCGCCAAAAAGCATCTGCTCACTCCAGCAGCCCTTGGCCAGCACGCGCTGCAGGCTGGCTTCAGCCGCGTTGACGACCACCCGGCCTTGGGAAGGCACGGTGCGCACCAGATGGTGAAACTGCCGCTCGATGGCCGCCAGGTCGTCAAAGATGTCGGCGTGGTCGAACTCGAGGTTGTTCAGGATGGCGGTGCGCGGGTGGTAGTGAACGAACTTGCTGCGCTTGTCAAAAAATGCCGTGTCGTACTCGTCGGCCTCAATCACAAAGGTGTTGCCGTCGCCCAGCCGGGCCGACACGCCGAAGTTGAGCGGCACGCCGCCCACCAAAAAGCCCGGTTTGAGCCCGGCGTGCTCCAGAATCCAGCCCAGCATGGCTGTGGTGGTGGTCTTGCCGTGCGTGCCAGCCACGGCCAGCACGTGGCGCGGCCCGGTGGCGTGGTGTGTCGGATGGTGCAGCACATGGCCCGACAGCCATTGCGGGCCGCTCGTGTAGGGCTTTCCGCTGTTCAAAATGGCTTCCATTAGCGGGTATTTGGGGCTGCCGTCCGCCAGGCGCGCGCGGGACACCACGTTGCCCACCACAAACACGTCGGGCTCAAAAGCCATCTGGTCGGCGCCGTAGCCTTCGATCAATTCAATGCCCAGGCCGCGCAGCTGGTCGCTCATGGGCGGGTAGACGCCGGTGTCGCAGCCCGTCACTTTGTGGCCCGCCTCCCGCGCCAGGGCGGCCAGGCCGCCCATGAAAGTGCCGCAGATTCCCAGAATATGTATGTGCATGGCCTGTATTCTAGGCAGGGCTTTTGCCGGAGCCTGCAGCGCCGGACCTGGTGTGCGGCCTAATTTTCAAGCAAAAAATGTCTGTAGCCCAATGCTAACCAGCGCAAGCAGCTCCTGATTTCATAGCAAGCCAATGTGCTGTGAGGAACGATGAACTTTCGGTTTCGACCGGAACCCAACCCAAAGGCACAATCGCTTTGCCAGTGCCGTTTTTCTGCACTTATCCTCCTGACCTTTCCCCGATCCTTGCCATTTCTTGGGTCAAAGCCAGCTGATCTTGACACCTCATACCCTCAAATCCGAAATCGCCGCTACGGCCGCCGCGCTGGTGGTGGAAGAGGGGCTGGAATACGGTCCCGCCAAGCGCCGCGCCGTCAAGCAGATGGCATTGCCCGCCCGTACCGAATTACCCGGCAATGACGAGCTGGAGGACGCTGTCCGCGAATACATCGCGCTTTTTTGCGCCGACACCCAGCCCGCCGAGCTGATGGCGCTGCGCGAACTGGCGCTGGTCTGGATGGAGCGACTCGTGCAATTCCGGCCTTATCTGGGGGGCGCCGTCTGGCACGGTACGGCCACACGGTTGTCAGATATTTATATCCAGCTGTTCTGCGATGACCCCAAATCAGCCGAGATTGCGCTGATTGAACACAATGTGGACTATGAGCCGCGCACGGTGACCGGTTTCACCGGGGATAGCGTGGAGGCGCTCAGCCTGCGAAGTGTGTGCAAACCTTTGAATGAAACCGTCGGCGTTCATTTGATGGTTTATGACCATGATGACCTGCGCGGCGCCCTGCGGCCCGATGCCAAAGGCCGAACGCCCCGCGGCGACTTGGCGGCGGTGCAAAAATTATTGATTTAACCCGGAGCTTCAGTCACGTGAAACGCAGAAACATGCTTTATGGGGCTGCCGCGGCAGTCGCCGGGTTGGCCGGTGCTTCCGTTGCCTGGTGGAAGTTTCAACCGCACCAGCTTGCACCCTCCGCGCCGGCCGATACGGGCCTGTTGGGGGCGGCGGGAAGTGCGTCAGACGCGTTCTGGCGACTGAACTTTGACACGCCGGATGGTAAAAACCTGTCGATGAGCAGTTTTCGCGGCAAGGTGTTGCTGGTGAATTTTTGGGCCACCTGGTGCCCTCCGTGCGTCGAAGAGCTTCCGCTGCTGGACTACTTCTTCCAGGAAAACAAAGACAAAAACCTGCAAGTGGTGGGATTGGCCGTTGACCAGCCCAGCGCTGTGCGAACCTGGTTGCAAACCAAGCCCCTGAATTTCCCCGTCGGCATGGCCGGCCTGGCGGGCACGGAACTGAGCAAGTCGCTCGGTAACCTGTCGGGCGGTCTTCCCTTTTCCGTGGTGTTCAGTGCAGCCGGCGAGCTGATCCATCGCAAGATGGGCAAGGTTCTGCCTGAAGAGCTCGCGCAGTGGGCTGCGCTGAAATAGGTTTTCACGGAGTACCGGAGCAAATACGCGCTAACATCCGTCAAAAAGCCCTTAACGGCGCTCTTCGAAGCGCTTTCTGGGTTTCGGTATTCGGAAATTTTCAGGCTGAATCCTGCCTGGCTTGATGTACACTCTGCGCTTTCACAGGCCAGCCCGCACGGCTGCCATCCTGGAATAATTAACTGATAAGCGCTTTAGAGCGTAAAAAGCAGAAGTAAGTCAAAAAAGAAAGAAGATCGTTACCGCCTCGCGATAGCGCTATTTCAAGACTTTCGTTCAAAGCTGCGTGCCGACTCTGTCGCCCAGCATCTACCGCTGTTGGAGAAACCATGGATTTACGAAAACTCAAGACCCTGATCGACCTTGTCTCGGAGTCCAACGTATCTGAACTCGAAATCACTGAAGCCGAAGGCAAGGTGCGTATCGTCAAATCCAGCGGTGCTCCCCTGGTCATGCAGCAGCCGGTTGCCATGGTAGCAGCTCCTGCCGCAGCTCCGGTTGCCGGCGTCCCCGCCGCAGCGGCTGCCGAAGCACCACCGGCCGGCCACGCCGTCAAGTCGCCCATGGTGGGCACTTTCTACCGCTCTGCCAGCCCCGGCGCCAAGCCTTTTGTCGAGCTGGGCAGCGTCATCAAGGAAGGCGACACCATCTGCATCATCGAGGCCATGAAAATCCTCAACGAGATCGAGGCCGACAAATCGGGCACGGTCACCAAGATCCTTTCAGAAAATGGCCAGGCTGTCGAATACGGCCAACCCCTCTTCATCATTGAGTAAGCGGGCGCTTTGCCTCCTTTTCAAACCAGGCTTACCGACGCATGTTCAAGAAAATATTGATCGCCAACAGGGGTGAGATTGCCCTGCGCATCCAGCGCGCCTGCCGCGAGCTCGGCGTGAAGGCCGTGATGGTCTATTCAGAAGCCGACCGCGAGGCCAAATACATCAAGCTGGCGGATGAGTCTGTCTGCATCGGCCCGGCGCCTTCCAAAGACAGCTACCTCAACATGCCGGCCATCATCTCGGCGGCCGAGGTGACGGACGCCGAAGCCATCCACCCCGGCTACGGTTTCCTGAGCGAAAACGCCGACTTCGCCGAACGCGTGGAAAAAAGCGGCTTCAAGTTCATCGGCCCTTCGCCCGAGTCGATCCGCATCATGGGCGACAAGGTTTCGGCCAAACAGACCATGATCAAGGCCGGTGTGCCCTGTGTGCCCGGCTCCGAAGGCGCTTTGCCCGACGATCCGGTCGTCATCAAGCGCACCGCCAAGCAGGTGGGGTACCCCGTCATCATCAAGGCGGCGGGCGGCGGTGGCGGGCGCGGCATGCGCGTGGTACACACCGAGGCGGCTTTGCTGCATGCGGTGCAGACCACCAAGGCCGAAGCCGGCGCTGCGTTTGGCAATCCCGAGGTCTATATGGAGAAGTTTCTCCAGAACCCGCGGCACATCGAAATCCAGATCCTGGCCGACCAGCACAAAAATGCGGTCTGGCTGGGTGAGCGCGACTGCTCCATGCAGCGCCGCCACCAGAAAGTCATTGAAGAAGCGCCGGCGCCCGGCATTCCGCGCAAGCTGATCGAGCGCATCGGCGAGCGTTGTGTTGCAGCCGTCAAGAAGATCGGCTACCGGGGCGCGGGCACTTTTGAGTTTCTCTACGAAAACGGCGAGTTCTACTTTATCGAGATGAACACCCGCGTGCAGGTGGAGCACCCAGTCACCGAGTGGATCACCGGCGTCGACATCGTGCGCACCCAGATCATGGTGGCGGCCGGTGAAAAACTGCCTTTTGCCCAGCGCGACATCGAGCTCAAGGGCCACTCCATCGAATGCCGCATCAACGCGGAAGACCCGTACAAGTTCATCCCCTCGCCGGGCCGCATCACGACCTGGCACACGCCGGGCGGGCCGGGCGTGCGCGTGGATTCGCACATTTACGCCAACTATTTTGTGCCGCCCAACTACGACTCGATGATCGGCAAGATCATTGTTCACGGCGACACGCGTGAGCAGGCGCTGGCTCGCATGAGCACGGCGCTGGCTGAAACCGTGGTCGAAGGCATCAACACCAATATCCCACTGCATCGTGAATTGATGGTGGACGCCAAGTTCATGGATGGCGGCACCAACATCCATTACCTGGAAGAGTGGCTGTCAAAGCGAGAGCGTTAGCCCCCCACGGTGAGGGTGGCCCCCACGGTCGCTCACTTCGTGTAGCTCCCTGCCCCCCGAGGGGGTCGCTGCGCCTGCGGTCTGGCTAAGCCAGTCCCGCGGCCCCTGCTTGAACGGATGCCTGCATACATTGGGCGTACAACTGGTGATAAACAATGTTTGAACTGATCCTGCTGGCTCCCGTCGACGAAGTCGAAACTCTGAGCGAGGCGCTGGACGCGCTCGATGCGCTCAGCGTGTCGGTGGAAGATGCCGACGCGCAGACGCCGGCTGAGCAGGCCTTGTTCGGTGAACCTGGCATGCCGCCGCCCAAGCCAGGCTGGGAGCGTTCGCGCGTTGTGTCGCTGTTTGCCACCGAAGCTCTGGCGCGCGACGCGGCCGGCGTGCTGGCGGCGCAGGATTTCTTTGCGGGCTGCAGCGTGGTTGCTGTTCAGCCAGTGCCCGAGCAGGACTGGGTGCGCCTGACGCAATCGCAGTTCACGCCGGTGGACATCACGCCTGAGTTCTGGATCGTGCCGACCTGGCATGAGCCGCCTGTCGAGGCAAAACAGGTGATTCGCCTGGACCCTGGCCTGGCCTTCGGCACGGGGACCCATCCAACAACACGCATGTGCCTGCGCTGGATTGCCAGCCAGGGCTCGGCGGGAAAAGATCTGGGCCGCGTCCTGGACTACGGCTGCGGCTCCGGCATCCTGGCCATTGGCGCAGCGAAGTTCGGCGCGCTGGACATCGACGCTGTCGATATCGACCCGGCCGCCGTGGAGTCGACGCGCGCCAATGCCGAAGCCAACCACGTGGCGCTCAATGCGGGCTTGCCCGACAAGGCGTCCGGCCGATATCAGACCGTGCTGGCCAACATCCTCGCCACGCCGCTCAAAGTGTTGGCGCCTTTGCTGTGCGCGCATGTCGAAAAGGGCGGCCACCTTGTGCTCGCCGGCATTCTGGACCGTCAGGCCGAAGAGCTGAAAGAAGCCTACGCGCCCTATTGCCAGCTCACGGTGCACGATGCGCAAGAAGGCTGGATCCTGATGACCGCCAGCTTCTAGGCTGGCCGGCCGCCGCGCATGGCGGTTTTTACCGGCCATCACGTGTGTCGCGACCCCTACAATACAGCGCTAAATGAGCCTGATTACGCGCTGCCCCGCATGTGGCACGATGTTCAAAGTCGTGACCGACCAACTCAAAGTCTCACAAGGCTGGGTGCGATGCGGGCATTGTGCCAATGTCTTCGATGCGTCCGCGCATCTGTTGCCGCGAGACATGGCATCGCTCGACCTCCCCCTGCCGACTCCGGTGGCCGACACCGAGCCGATGCCTTTGCCGGCATCCATGCCGCCCAGCCCGCCGCCACAGGTCGCGGCCGCGCCGGACCCGCAGGAGTGGGCGCCAGCCAGATCGTTTGCCGACAGGGTCCCGCTGCGGCCTTCCAGTGCGGGTTTTGCCGAAGCGCAGGACAGTGCGGCTGACTTTGACCCGGGACGATGGAAGCGCGCGCAACAGGAGCGGCAGCACGATCCGCTGGAACTGCCCGACAGCGTGTTGCCGCAAGAATCTTCAGCCCGCCGTTCTGCGGTGATGCGCCCCGCGGTCGAGGACGATTCCAGCTTTGCCTATTCGGACGTGGATTCGGACATGCCGGATTCACGCGTGGAACACGATGTTTCTTTTGTGCGCGAAGCCAAGCGCAAGGCTTTCTGGCGGAGACCGCTGACCCGATGGGCCCTGGCGCTGTCGTCTCTGGTGTTGCTGGCCGTGCTGGTATTGCAATGGGCTGTCCAGCAAAGAGATACATTGGCCGCGCTGGAGCCCCGACTCGTGCCGGGGCTTCAGGCCATTTGCGGCCAGCTGCACTGCGACATCCGCGCGCCGAGGCATATTGAGTCCGTGGTCATTGACAGCTCGACGTTCAACCGCATCGGGCCAGATGCGTATCGTCTGAGCTTCACGCTCAAAAACACGGGGGTAACGCCTCTCGAAATACCTTCCCTGGAAGTGACCCTGACCGATACCCAGGACCAGGCCGTGGTGCGCCGCATTCTGGCGCCGGCACAATTCGGCGCCAAGTCACCGACCCTTGCCGTCCGTGCAGAGCTGCCCGCCATGGTCATCATGAAAATATCCGCAGACGCGGGGCTTTCCCCAGCGTCTTCACCGTCTTCCGCGCCGGCTGCTCCCTTGCGGGTTGCGGGTTACCGTGTCCTGGTTTTTTACCCCTGATTGAAACGAGAGAACTGAATGTCTGCTGTTATTTGTGGCTCTTTGGCGTTTGACACCATCATGACCTTTGAGGGCCGTTTTTCGGAGCAGATTCTGCCCGATCAGCTGCATATCCTGAACGTGTCATTTCTGGTCCCGGCTTTGCGCCGTGAATTCGGCGGCTGTGCCGGCAACATCGCCTACAGCCTGCAGCAGCTTGGCGGCAAGCCCTTGCCTATGGCCACGGTCGGCAGCGACGGCGCCGAGTATGTGGAACGCATGAAGACCCTGGGCGTCAGTACCGAGTTTGTGCGGCAGGTGGGCGACACCTATACCGCCCAGGCGATGATCATGACCGACCGCGACAACAACCAGATCACGGCCTTCCACCCAGGCGCCATGATGCAAGCCCACATCACCCGCATTGAGGCGCGTGATGACATCAAGCTGGGCATCATTTCGCCCGACGGCCGCGATGCCATGCTGCAGCACGCCGAGCAATTCAAGGCGGCCGGCATTCCGTTTGTCTTTGATCCAGGCCAGGGTCTGCCGATGTTTGACGGCAAGGAGCTCTCGCATTTTGTCGAGTTGGCGACCTGGGTCACCGTCAATGATTACGAAGCCAAAATGCTGTGCGACCGCACGGGCCTGTCTTGCGCTGAATTGTCGCGGCGGGTGCAGGGCCTGGTGGTGACGCTGGGCGCCGAAGGCTGCGAAGTCTGGATAGGCGGTGAGAAGACCCTGGTGCCACCGGTGAAGGCCGAAGCGGTGGTCGACCCGACAGGATGTGGCGATGCTTTCCGGGGTGCCTTGCTGTTTGGCTTGGAAAAAGGATGGGCGCTTGACCGCTGCGCCGCGCTGGGTAACCGCGTGGGCGCACACAAGATCGCAACACGCGGCGGCCAGAACTACACGCTGAGTTCCAAGCAAATTAACGGCTAGCCTAAGCCGGACGGGCGCAAGCAGCTATTAAATCAATAGCGGTCCGTGTTTTGCCCGCGCGATGTTTTGGTGTCGCGCCCATGGCAGCGACTACGCAAGGGCTTTCAGCAGTTCACTCCACCTAGCCTGGCTTGCCGCTGCGGCGCTGATGCGTAACTGCTTGCGTCTTGAAGTGTCGCCGCGAGCCAGTGTGACCGCATGCTGTGGAACGCCAAGGTAGCCGGCCAGCCATTTCAACAGCGCCTGATTGGCTTTGCCATCTACTGGCGGGGCGTGCAACCGCAATCGCAGCGCCAACTGGCCCGTTTCGCCATACAGACCCGTCACCATGGTTCTGGCGGCGTTGGGTACCACGTGAATGTCCATCAGGACATCACCATTCTTTTCCCGATGCAAAAAGGGTTGCTCGGGTAATGCGGAAAGCGGATTCATGACGGGGGATGACTCAAGGCAGGGGCGCAGCAAGGGGCTGGTCATTATTCGACTCAGGCATGAAAAAAGCCCGACATCTTTCGATATCGGGCTCTAAGCAGAAATACCTTACTGCTTACGGCTTGCTGGCTGTTGGAAACGGCCAGGCAGCTTGCGGGTTCAGAGTAGTCTGAGCCGCAGGGGCAGCCGGTGCAGCAGGTGCTTTGGCAGCGGGTTTTTTCGCGGCTTTCTTCGCAGCGGGCTTTTTCGCTGCTTTCTTGGCGGCAGGCTTCTTCGCAGCGGCTTTCTTGGCCGCTGGTTTCTTCGCTACCTTCTTCGCTACCTTCTTGGCAGCCGGCTTCTTCGCGGCAGCTTTTTTCGCAGCTGGCTTTTTGGCCGCTACTTTTTTCGCTGGGGCCTTTTTAGCTGGCGATTTTTTCGCAGCTGGCTTCTTAGCCGCTACTTTTTTCGCTGGAGCTTTTTTAGCCGGCGCTTTTTTCGCTGCTGCCTTTTTCGCAGGAGCCTTCTTAGCCGCTACTTTTTTAGCAGGGGCTTTCTTTGGAGCAGCTTTTTTAGCCGCAGTTTTTTTCGCAGTTGCCATAGTTTTCTCCTTGATCACGTTGCAAAGAGCACTTCACGGTTGGAGTACGTAAAGCGATTCACGGCGTTGGGCTGCGGATAAACCGGGCCCAGCGCCGCGAACACAGGAGCAAAGCCCAACGCGCACTCTTCGGTAGCGTCACTGGTCTTTGCAATTCTTGAAATCATTGTTGCTTGTCTCGCGTATTTTTCTGGTCAATCAATCCCAGGAAAGGGCACCACCGGATTGGTACTCGATCACACGGGTTTCAAAAAAGTTACGCTCTTTTTTCAGGTCGATCATTTCGCTCATCCATGGGAACGGATTCTCCTCGTTGGGGAAGAGAGTTTCAAGTCCGATCTGCGTGGCGCGGCGATTGGCGATGTAACGGAGGTAGCCCTTGAACATGGAGGCATTGAGGCCGAGCACGCCGCGGGGCATGGTGTCTTCGGCGTAACGGTACTCGAGTTCAACGGCTTTCATGAACAAGGCCTTGATCTCTGCCTTGAACTCGGCGGTCCAGAGATGGGGATTTTCGAGCTTGAGCTGGTTGATCAGGTCGATGCCGAAGTTGCAGTGCATCGACTCGTCGCGCAGGATGTACTGGTATTGCTCGGCGGCGCCGGTCATCTTGTTCTGGCGGCCCAGTGCCAGAATCTGTGTGAAGCCCACATAGAAGAACAGGCCTTCCATCAGGCAGGCAAAAACGATCAGCGACTTGAGCAGGGTTTGGTCGGTCTCGGTGGTGCCGGTCTTGAAGTGCGGATCGGAGATCGCTTCAATGAAGGGGATCAGGAACTGGTCCTTGTCCCTGATGGACTGGACTTCGTTGTAGGCGTTGAAGATCTCGGCCTCGTCCAGGCCCAGCGACTCAGTGATGTACTGGTAAGCATGGGTGTGGATGGCTTCCTCAAAAGCCTGGCGCAGCAGAAACTGGCGGCATTCAGGCGCCGTGATGTGGCGGTAGGTGCCCAGCACGATGTTGTTGGCAGCCAGGGAGTCGGCGGTCACGAAGAAACCCAGGTTGCGCTTCACCAGACGGCGTTCGTCTTCGGTCAAGCCGTTCGGGTCTTTCCAGAGCGCGATGTCGCGCGTCATGTTCACTTCCTGCGGCATCCAGTGGTTGGCGCAGGTGGCAAGGTATTTCTCCCAGGCCCATTTGTATTTAAACGGCACCAGCTGGTTGACGTCGGTCTGGCCGTTGATGATTCGCTTGTCGGAGGCCTTGACGCGCTGCGCCTTGGCGGGTGCGGCGGCAGGAGCCGAAGGGGCTGCAGCTTGCGCAGGTGTGAACGCGCCGTCGTTGAGCATGCGCACTTGCGCTTGGGGTTGCTCGGCGGTGTTTAAAGAAAGAGGCGGAAGTTCCATCGAGCGGCCTTCAGGCAGGCCGCTGTTGTGAGATGTTTGCAAAGATGGTTTGACTTCTTCGTCCCAGGTCAACATGTGAGGTTTCCAATACTTTGGGATTATGAAAGCAGCGATGAAAAATGAAAAGTGTTCATTCACATCACCGTGAATTTTGTTGCTCAATTACATCGAGTTCTGCATGGGTTTTGCCATGAATCGCGCGAGAAATTTTCATCGCGCGATTCATTGTTTTTTATTGGCAGGCCTCGCAGCCAGGATCGTCAATCGCGCAGAACTTGATGTCGGTCGCCGGGACTGAATTCATCTGTGCACGCGCGACAGCTGCGGCTGCATCCAGGGCGTTCATGCTCCCGGTGTCACTGGTGTTCCCGGACGCAACCGAGTTGAGCTTGCCGGCCTGAACCGTTGACTTCTCTGCATGTGTCGCGCTCTGCGTGCGCAGGTAATAGGTGGTTTTCAGGCCGCGAATCCAGGCCAGTTTGTAGGTGTCGTCAAGCTTCTTGCCCGATGCGCCCGCCATGTAGATATTGAGTGACTGTGCCTGGTCAATCCACTTCTGGCGTCGCGCCGCGGCTTCGACCAGCCAGGACGTTTCCACCTCGAACGCGGTGGCGTACAAAGCCTTGATGTCGTTCGGTACACGATCGATGGGGCGCAGCGAGCCGTCAAAGTGCTTGAGATCCACCACCATGACTTCATCCCACAAGCCGAGCCGCTTCAGGTCTTCGACCAGATAATGGTTGATCACCGTGAACTCGCCGGACAGGTTGGATTTGACCGAGAGGTTGCCAAAGCAGGGCTCGATGCAGGCGTCCACGCCAATGATGTTGGAGATGGTCGCGGTTGGTGCAATGGCCACGCAGTTGGAGTTGCGCATGCCGTCCCTGGCAATCTTGCTGCGCAGGGAATTCCAGTCGAGGGTGGCGGAGCGGTCAACTTCAACGTAGCCGCCGCGCTCTTTGGCCAGCATGTCCAGGGTGTCCAGCGGCAAGATGCCCTGGTCCCACAGCGAGCCTTTGTAGCTCGCGTACTGGCCGCGTTCTTTGGCCAGTTCGGTGGAGGCCCAGTAGGCGTAGTAGCAGATGGCTTCCATGGAGGTGTCGGCAAATTCGACGGCAGCCTGGGACGCGTAAGGCACGCGCAGCTCATACAGGCAATCCTGAAAGCCCATCAGGCCCAGGCCGACCGGGCGATGCCGCAGGTTGGAGTCGCGCGCCTTCTGCACGGCGTAGTAGTTGATGTCGATCACGTTGTCCAGCATGCGCATGGCCGTGGTGATGGTTTTCTTGAGCTTCTCGTGGTCGACTGCGCCGTCCTTCAAGTGCTGGACGAGGTTGACTGAGCCGAGGTTGCAGACGGCGGTTTCGGTGTCGCTGGTGTTGAGCGTGATTTCGGTGCACAGGTTGGACGAGTGCACGACACCGGCGTGCTGCTGCGGAGAGCGCACATTGCAGGCATCCTTGAAGGTGATCCAGGGATGGCCGGTTTCAAACAGCATCGACAGCATCTTGCGCCACATGTCGGTGGCCTGCAGCTTGCGGGAAGGCTTGATCTCGCCGCGCTCGGCCTTGGCTTCGTAGGCGGTGTAGATTTTCTCGAAGTCCTTGCCGAACTTGTCGTGCAGGTCGGGCGTGTCGGACGGCGAGAACAGCGTCCAGCTGCCCTTTTCCATCACGCGACGCATAAAGAGGTCGGGAATCCAGTTGGCGGTGTTCATGTCGTGCGTGCGGCGGCGGTCGTCGCCGGTGTTCTTGCGCAGTTCCAGGAACTCTTCAATATCCAGGTGCCAGGTTTCCAGGTAGGCGCAGACAGCGCCCTTGCGCTTGCCGCCCTGGTTGACGGCAACTGCCGTGTCATTGACCACCTTCAGGAAAGGCACGACGCCTTGCGATTCGCCGTTGGTGCCCTTGATATGGGCGCCCAGGGCGCGCACAGGCGTCCAGTCATTGCCCAGACCGCCGGCAAATTTGGACAGCAGGGCGTTTTCCTTGATGGCGTCGTAAATGCCGCCCAGGTCGTCGGCGACCGTGGTCAGGTAGCAGGACGACAGCTGCGAACGCAGGGTGCCGGCGTTGAACAGGGTCGGCGTGCTCGACATGAAGTCGAAGGACGACAGGATTTCGTAGAACTCGATCGCGCGCTCTTCGCGATTGATTTCGTTCAGCGACAAGCCCATGGCCACGCGCATGAAGAAAGCCTGGGGCAGCTCGATGCGCTGCTTGCGCACGTGCAGGAAGTAGCGGTCAAACAGCGTCTGCAGGCCGAGGTAGTCAAATTTCAGGTCGCGCTCGGGTTTGAGCGCAGCGCCCAGACGGGCCAGGTCGAACTGCTGCAGCTTTTCGTCGAGCAATTCGTTTTGCACGCCTTTGGCGATGAACTGCGGGAAGTATTCGGCATAGCGGATCGCCATGTCTTCCTGGCTGACTTCCTCGCCCAGCACTTCCCGGCGGATGGTGTGCATCAGCAGGCGTGCGGTGGCGTAGGTGTAGTCAGGGTCTTTTTCGATCAGGGTGCGCGCCGCCAGGATGGACGCCTTGTAGACCTCGTCGATGGGCACGCCGTCGTAGAGGTTGCGCATCGTTTCCGCAACGATCGGGTCCGGCTTGATGTCGGCACCCAGGTTGGCGCAGGAGGCTTCGATCAGGGCCTGCAGGTTACGAACGTCCAGGGCAACGCGATTGCCGCGGTCAGTGACGTGCAGCAGCGGCGCTGCGGGCGTCTGGGTTTGCGGCTGGCGCGCACGCTCTTGCGTTCGTTTTTCGCGGTACAGCACATAGGCACGGGCAATCTCGTGGTGGCCGCCGCGCATCAGGCCGAGTTCGACCTGGTCCTGCACGTCTTCTATATGAAAGGTTCCACCGCCAGGACGCGAACGCATCAGCGCGCGGATGACCGCCTGGGTCAGGCCGTCAACCGTTTCGCGGACGCTGGCCGAAGCTGCGCCCTGCGTGCCGTGCACGGCCAGGAAGGCTTTCATCATGGCCACGGCAATTTTGTTAGGCTCGAAAGGCACCACGCCGCCATTGCGACGGATGATCTGGTAGTGAGCGAGCGGGTTGCTTTGCGCGTTGGTATCGCCGGTTGCTGGGCTGCTTGCCAGAACGCTCGACGTGACGGGCACCGCGTGTTGTGCTGTTTGCATGACTTCCTCTTTGCTTGTTTTGTGGGTGGTTTGACGTGCTGTTCGGGGTCTCTGGACATCTTGAGGTATTGCACAGGCCTATCAACCTGCTCCTTCATTTCCTGACCCGAATTACGTCAAACTGAATTAGGGCTTAGACACTATACCTAGGGTACTGGGGGAATACAAGCCACTACAGGTAGTGTATCGCTGTCTTAATTGACCGTTACGTTTTGTGGCTTTTTTATGCGCCATTTCGATGCATGGGCACGGCATTGACGACGGTGCATTTGCCATGCGAAGCCGCGAAGCATGAAGGCTTGCGGCCGCTGATGAGGTGCTGCGGCGGATGTCACACAGGCACGCGGCTTGAGCTGCCGCACATTCCAGTGCGGTAAAAATAACCAGAATATTTAAAGCCAGACGTACGGTGTGAAAGAGCCTGGCGGCTTCAATCGCCTAAGTGTTTTGGGGAAAACACCTAGCCGGTAATGACAATGGGTTTTTCAGCAATGGCCAGTCAAAGCCAGGACCCGGATCCTGCTTTCGTCCGGGTGCGATGTGCTCATGTCCCGCAATGTGCGCGATGGGATAGGCCTGGAGCAAAGTGGCGCACAGCCCACCGAGGGTTTCATACTGGGGCGCCTCAAAGGTATTTCCTTCAAGGCCTTCCAGCTCGATACCGATCGAGTCGTCGTTGCAATTGGCGCGGCCGCGGTAACTGGATTCTCCGGCATGCCACGCGCGGTCGTCGCAGCTCACAAACTGCCACAGCGCGCCGGTACGGGTGATAAAGAAGTGCGAAGAAACCTGCAGGCCGCGAATGCCCTGGAAGTAAGGGTGTGCCTCCCAGTCAAGCTCATTGGTAAAAAGGCGCTGGACGTTGCCGTTGCCAAACTCGCCGGGCGGCAGGCTGATCGAATGAATGACGACCAGGTCGATTTGCGCGCCGTGGGGGCGTGAACCGAAATTGGGCGAGGCCAGCGCACGCGCGTAACGGTACCAGCCGTTTTGCCATAAAGGCGGCGTAAGGGCGTGGCTGCTGTCAGGCTGGATCATCGGCAGCGTCAAGCCCCTCGGCAAGGTCGTCGTTGCCGGGGGTTGCAATATTCAGGCGGGCAATGCGATAGCGGATCTGACGAAGGCTCAGGCCCAATTTGGCGGCCGCCGCCGTACGGTTGAACCCGGTTTCCAGCAACACCTTGGTCAGGATGTTTCTCTCCTGTCCGTCCAGGTAGTCTTGCAGGTTTTCTGGAATAGCAACGTGGGCTTCGGCCGGTGCGTCGAAATGCAGGGCGTTTCCTTCACCGAGCGCCACGGCCCGATGCAGGATGTTCTCCAGCTCCCGGACATTGCCGTTGAAAGGCCGGCATTGCAGCTGTTCCATCACGGACTCAGTCAGTTCGGGCATCTTGAACCCCGATTCCTGGCAGATTCTGGAAAGCAGGGCGTTGCACAGGGCTGGCAGATCTTCCCTTCGTTCGCGCAGCGCAGGCACGGCAATTTCAATCACGTTGAGCCGGTAATAAAGATCCTGGCGAAAGGTCCCCTCCTGGGCTTCTGCCGCCAGGTTTTTGTGCGTCGCGCTGACGATGCGTACGTCTACCGTATCTTCCTGCGGCGAGCCCAGGGGCCTGACGGTGCGCTCCTGAATGGCTCGCAGAAGCTTGGACTGCATGGCCAGCGGCAGATCACCGATTTCATCGAGAAACAGGGTCCCGCCCTTGGCCGCCTGGAAATAGCCTTGCCGGTCCTGTGCTGATCCGGTGTAGGCGCCTTTGCGGGCACCAAAAAATTCCGCTTCAAGAAGGTTCTCCGGGATGGCGCTGCAATTGACGGCGACAAAAGGCCCGGCTGCGCGGTGGCTGCACGCATGCACGGCCCGTGCAACGAGCTCTTTGCCTGTGCCCGACTCGCCCTGAATGAGGACAGGAGCCATGCTCCCGGCCACTTTGACGATGCGCGACTTCACAGCGCGCATGACGGCTGATTCGCCCACCAGCCGCTGCAGGATCAAGGCTCCGTCCCCGTTTTTTTGTTGCGCATGCGCAGAAGAAAATGCCATGCCCGGCTCGGAGGCGTTCCGGTCACTTCTGGGGGCGGCGGCGGGTTGCCTGCTGCCTTGCACGGCAGATGCCACAACGCTGCGGAACTGCTTCAGATCCACCGGTTTGGTGAGGTAGTCAAAGGCACCAGCCTTGAGGGCTTCCACCGCATTTTCGGCCGAGCCGTGGGCCGTAATCACTACGCACCGTTCGGGCCTCTGCTGGTCGACCATATCGCGCAGCAACTCGAGACCCAGACCGTCGGGAAGACGCATGTCGGTGATCACCGCGTCGAAGCGGTGCGCCTTGAGCTGTTCGCGGGCTTGCAGAAGATCGCCCGCCGCCTCTACCCGATACCCCTCCCTGAGCAGCGTCAGCTCATACAGGGTGCGCAGGTCCGGCTCGTCGTCGATCACGAGGATGCGGGCTTGTTGGGGAACGGGGCCGGGGGTGCTCATGGTTCAGAGGCCATTGTGGCAAAAGAAGCGGCGGGCAAGCTCAGCGGCACGCCGGATGGCCCGAATATGACAAAAAATTCATTGCCGTCAACGCCGCCGCGTTGCACGCGCTGATAGCCAATCAAGGCGCCGTAGCGTTCGCATAACTCGCGGCAGATGTACAGGCCCAGTCCGCTGGAACGGCTTTCAGACGAGAAAAACGGCTCGAACAGATGCGTCTGCACGGTTTGCTCCATGGGCTGGCCATCACTCCAGACCGACAGACGCGCTTGGCCGGGCGTAACGAGTTGGGTCGACACTTCAATAGCCCGTTCGGACATGCTGGCATAGCGCAAGGCGTTGTCCAGCAGATTGATCATCAAGCGCCGCAGGTGCTCGGGTTCAAAACACACCACGGCATTGCCGGAGTCCGCGGCGATCTGCATGCGCCCGGTCGCCGCGGCCTGCTCTGCCCAGTCCGTCGCAATCCTTTGTGCGGTGTCATCCAGCGCCAGCGTGGTGGTTTGCGGTGAGGGCAGGTGTGCCTGGGCGCGTGAGATATTCAGTACCTCATCGACGATTCTGGCCAGGCGCTGCGCGTTTTGGCGGATCATGGCCGTGAGCTGGCGGTGCGTTTCGTCCTGCAAATCCTCTTCCAGCAAAGCGTTGGCCTGTGAGATGGCGGCCAGGGGGTTCCTGATTTCGTGTGCCACGGCGGCCGACATGCGGCCCATGGCCGCCATTTTTTCGGTCCTCACGCGGGCTTCCATTTCACGCAGATCTTCCAGGAACATCACACAAAGGCTTTCATGGTTGCCGCTGCGGGAGGACGCAAGGCGTGTGCGGACGTGAAGCCTTCGAGTATTGCTGTTTGCGTATTTAAGGCCGACATCTGCTTCCTGGGGAGCTTGTGTGCTGAACGTGCTGTGCATCATCTCGGCCAGGGGCAGCCAGGCTGTCTCCATGACAAGAATGAACGGTGCGCTGCGAACCACGTCCCTGGCTCCGAGAAGGCGCCTGGCGGCAGGATTGGCGGAGCGGACTATGCCATTGATATCGACAACCAGCACACCGTCAGCCAATGTTTCAATGACCAGCTCGTTCACCTGCGTCTGCATGCGTGCAGCGGATTGGCTGCGTTTTGCGAGTTGTTCTTCACGTGCCAGGCGCAGCGCCAGATGGTTGGCCAGCAGCGCGACCAGGAAAAATCCGGAACCACTCAGCCCTGCCTGGAGAAAGCGTGCATTCAAGTCGCCCATCAGCTGCAGCGAGGTCCACCAGGCGTCGACCAGCAACAGCAGGGTCACGCTGGCAGCCGTTCCGAAGGCCAGCAAAATCGGCCCGAGGATGGACGCGAGAAGCACCGGCAGCGCAAACAAGGGCGTGTAGTTGATGCCGCTCGATTGCAGCGCATTGAGTGCGGAGAACGTGATGACGTCTACGCCAATGGTCAGAGCCCACTGGGCGTCAAAGGTGCTTCCAGGGGGCCGCGGCTTGGCCCAGACCCGCACGGCCAGCGTGGCACAGAGGTAGGCCAGGCACACAGCGATGGACCAGCGGTTGGTGATACTGCCCAATGCATAAATGACCGCTTGCAGAATGACGAGCACCGTGGCGATGGTCACGCGGGCCGTCATGAAGACGCGCCACAGGCGCCCAAAAGAGCCTGTCTCGGAAGCGGTTTCCCATACCCCTGAGTTCTTGTCTCCCGACTCAAACCAGTGGGATGGGGTGCTCACTTGACCCCCGCCTGCCGGCGATGTGCCTCACTGCAATAGATGCCCTTGCCGCTTGTCAGCGCGTCGGGCTTGGGCAGGTGCACATGGCAAATGTCGCATGCGACCATCTCCGCAACGGCGGTTTCACGGGTCGGCGCCGCAAAGGGGCGGGCGGCGGCCGCGTCATTTCTCTCGGCATCGCGGTTGTGGCGCCAAAGCCAGAACACCACCAGAACAAGCGCAGCAACCAGCAAATATTTCATGCGCGCCTCAGGATGACTTCAAGCACGAAGCGGGATCCGGCATAGCCGAGCAACAGCAGGCCGGAACCCAGGTACAGGACACGGACCGCTTTGCGGCCGCGCCAGCCCAGTCGGGCCCTGCCAATCAGCAGGCCGGCAAAGGTCAGCCAGGCCAACACCGAAAACACGGTTTTATGGTTCCACTTCCAGGCCAGGCCCGGCCCGTAAAGCGTTTCGGCGAACAGCCAACCCACAAAAAGCGTGGCGGACAGCAACACAAAGCCCGCCTCCACAAAACGGAAGGTGAGCCGCTCCAGCGTCAGCAGCGGCACGCCCGCGTCGGTTTGTGCGGCCAGCCGGATAGACCGCTCGGAGCGCGTCATCAACCAGCCGTGCACCACAGCGGCGGCAAACAGCCCATAGGACGCGATGCCGAGGGCCCAGTGCAGCGGCAGCCACGGGGACGCGATGGCGTGGTAAGTGGTGCCGGGGAAAATGACGGTCAGGACGACCGCGGCGCTGCCCAGGCCGGCCAGCGCCCAATGGGCCTGCAGCTGGGGAAACAGGCGGCTTTCGATGGCGTAGACGGTCAGGACCAGCCAGACCGTCATGGAAAGCGCGGGTGCAAAGCCAAAGCGCGGCGGCTCGCCCAGAAGTCCGTCAGCCAGCGCAAGAGCATGCAGCAGCCAGGCGGCCAGCAGCAGACCGCGGACAGTGGCGGCGCCCAGGCGCGGGGAAGCCAGCGCCAATGCTGCGTAGGCGATGGCGGCGCTGGCTGCTGCCGCAAGACCCCACCAGTCGCTCAAAGCTAAAATCATGGCTAGAGTTTAGCCTTTACCGCCTTTCTGGCAGCCTTTGCGGCTCTCTTCTTTTCCACCTAACTGCGCCACGCTCGTGGAGCCCTCTCATGGCCTCAGCCCTTACCGACAAGTTATCCCGCCTCGTCAAGGAAATGCGAGGCCAGGCCCGCATCACCGAATCCAATGTGCAGGACATGCTGCGCGAGGTGCGCATGGCGCTGCTGGAGGCCGACGTGGCCCTGCCCGTGGTGCGCGACTTCATTGCCCGCGTCAAGGACAAGGCCCTCGGCCAGGAGGTGATGGGATCGCTGTCGCCCGGGCAGGCGCTGGTCGGCATCGTCAACCGCGAATTGGCGGCGACCATGGGCGAAGGCGTGAGCGACATCAACCTGGCGGCCCAGCCGCCCGCGGTCATCCTGATGGCAGGCCTGCAGGGCGCAGGTAAAACCACCACGACCGCCAAGCTGGCCAAGCACCTGATTGAAAAGCGCAAGAAGAAAGTGCTGACCGTGTCCGGCGACGTTTACCGCCCGGCGGCCATCGAGCAGCTCAAAACCGTGACCAAACAGGCCGGTGCCGAATGGTTCCCCAGCACGCCCGATCAGAAACCGGCCGACATCGCCCGCGCCGCCATTGACTACGCCCGCAAGCATTTCTTCGACGTGCTGCTGGTCGACACGGCCGGCCGGCTGGCCATCGACGAAGCCCTGATGGCCGAGATCAAGGAGCTGCATGCCATCCTGAACCCGGTCGAAACCCTCTTCGTGGTCGACGCCATGCAGGGACAGGACGCGGTCAACACCGCCAAGGCATTCAAGGAGGCGTTGCCTCTTACCGGCATCATCCTGACCAAGACCGACGGCGATTCGCGCGGCGGCGCGGCGCTGAGCGTGCGGCAAATTACCGGTGCCCCCATCAAGTTCTCGGGCACCAGCGAGAAGATTGATGGGCTGGAAGTGTTCGATGCCGAGCGCCACGCCGGGCGCATCCTCGGCATGGGCGACATCGTGGCACTGGTCGAGCAGGTGGCCGCCGGGGTGGACATGGCTTCCGCCCAGAAGCTCGCGGCCAAGATCAAGTCCGGCGACGGCTTTGACCTCAATGATTTCCTGAGCCAGCTGCAGCAGATGAAAAACATGGGTGGATTGTCCAGCTTGCTCGATAAATTGCCCGCGCAGATGGCCGCCAAGGCCGGCCAGGTCGACATGGACAAAGCCGAGAAAGACATCAAGCGCAAGGAAGGCATCATCCAGAGCATGACACCGCTGGAGCGACGCAAGCCCGAACTCATCAAAGCCACCCGCAAGCGGCGCATTGCCGCCGGGTCCGGCGTGCACGTTCAGGAGGTCAACCGCCTGCTCAACGAGTTTGAGCAGATGCAGGGCATGATGAAAAAGATGAAGGGCAGCGGCATGATGAAGATGATGAAGCGCATGGGCGGCATGAAGGGCATGCCCAAGTTCTGATAAAGGCGTTTTAAGAAAAAAAGGCCTGCAGCCCAATATTGATGGGCGCAACCAGCTATTGAATCAATAGCAAGTCCAACATAAAAAAGCCGCATTGAGCGGCTTTTTTTGTGGGTTTTGAAGCTCCTCAGGCTGCTTTCAGTCGCGGCTTGGCCAGCCGGCTCGCATGCAGCCAGGCGCGCCGCAACACCGCAGGCGAGCGGGTTTCTTCCGGAATCAGCAGGTAGTTTTGCGCGCGCAGGGCCGTGCCCACGCCGACCTTGCTGGTGAGCACCGTCATCGGAATCGCCAGAAGCAGCGGCAGGCCCACAGGGATCAGCCAGACCAGCGCGCGTGCGTCGATCATGGCAATGCCGATGGCCAGCAGCACGATCACACCTGACATGGGTGCCAGCTGCGCCAGCGCATGACGCCAGGGCACAGCGGCCGCTTCGCGCGGGGGCGACTTCCATTCGAGCTTCAGGCCGGTGAGGGCCACCACCACAAACAGCGAATGCGCCAGCATGCGGATAGGCGCCTGCAGCAGGGCGATCAGGGTTTCGAGCAAGGCGCTGCGCAGCAGGCTGCCGGTGCCGCCGTAGGCCTGTTGCTGGCGGTTCACCAGCACGGCCACGATCCCCAGGACACGCGGCAAGAACAGCATGCACAGCGTCCATCCCCAGAGCGCCATTAACTCGCCGGGCAGCAGCATCCAGTCAGCAATCATGGGTGAGCCCGACAGCCACAGCGCCGTACCCAGCGTGAGAAAGCACAGCCACAGCGGCGCCGACAGATAAGCCATGGCGCCGGTGCCAAACATGGAGCGGTGCACCGGGTGGATGCCTGGCTCGGCAATGAGGCGGGAGTTTTGCAGGTTGCCCTGGCACCAGCGGCGATCGCGTTGCAGCTCGGCCAGCAAATCAGGTGGCTGCTGTTCATAGCTGCCTACCAGGTCGCCGACCAGCCAGACGTGGTAGCCGGCGCGGCGCATCAACGCGGCTTCCACAAAGTCGTGCGACATGATGCTGCCGGCCATGCCGCCCGTGCCCTTGATGTGCGCCAGCGCGCAGTGCTTCATGAAGGGCTCAAGGCGGATGATGGCGTTGTGGCCCCAGTAGTGCGACTCGCCCATCTGCCAGAACTGCATGCCCAGCGTGAACAGGCGGCCGGTGACTCGCGAGCCGAACTGCTGCGCGCGCGCATGCAGCGTGACATGGCCGATGGCCTGGGTGGCGGTCTGGATGATGCCGGCCTTGGGGTTGGCTTCCATCAGCTTGACCATGGAGACCAGGCAGTCGCCGCTCATCACGCTGTCGGCGTCCAGCACCACCATGTAGCGGTAGTCATTGCCCCAGCGGCGGCAAAAGTCGGCCACATTGCCGGCCTTGCGGTCGGTGCGGCGTTTGCGAAGGCGGTAGTACACCTCGATTTGCGGCTGGTCAGTGTGTCCGGCCAGTTGCGTGCGCAGGTCTTCCCACGCGGCGCGCTCGGCCTTGATGATGGCCGGGTTGTTGCTGTCCGACAGCACGAACACGTCAAAGTTCTGCACATGGCCGGTCATCGCGACCGACTCGCAGGTGGCGCGCAGGCCGGCGAACACGGTGCGCACG
>NZ_JBDTPB010000048.1:0-49405 GCF_039932935.1 Polaromonas sp. | reverse complement strand
AATCGATCCGCATCAACCCGAGCCGGTGCTTTGACGGGCCTTATTCAGCGTAGCCTTAGACGACAATAGGGGGATTGGCCCCATCATGAAAAACTTTCAACCCAAGGAAGCCTGGACCTGGCTCCAGACCCACCCCGACGCACTGTTTGTAGACGTGCGCATGGAAATCGAGTCGCTGTATGTCGGCCGCCCACCGGGAGTCGTCAACGTGCCATGGTACGAATACCCCGACCTGCAACCGGACCCGCAAAAGTTTGCCGACGCGGTGGCGCGTGAGGCCGACGGCAAGGCGCAGCCGGTGCTGCTGATCTGTCGCTCCGGCAAGCGCACGCTCGACGCGGGCCTGGCCCTGGAGGCGGCCGGTTTTTCGAACGTGCAGCACGTGGTGCACGGGTTTGAGGGCGAGCTGGACGAGCAGTTCCAGCGCTCCACGCTTTCCGGCTGGCGTTTTGACGGGCTGCCCTGGGAGCAAATGTAATTGCCAGTACGGCCACCTGGCGGCTGTCTATGCATCAAATAGGCCTCCAGCCCTTTATGCGCCTGCGCAAGCAGCTCCTCTTTTCATAGCACTTATCTTCGTCTACCGCGACTTCCCGCTTTATTTCCTTGTCTTCATTGCCCCTTTCTCCGCCCGCGCCGACGCCATTGGATGTGCTTGGCCAGGTCTTTGGCTACGGCAGCTTCCGCGGTCCGCAAGAGGCCATCGTGAACCACGTCGTGGGAGGGGGCGACGCGTTGGTGCTGATGCCCACCGGTGGCGGTAAATCGCTGTGCTACCAAATCCCGGCCATCGTGCGCCAGAACGCCGGCCACGGCGTGACGGTGGTGATCTCGCCGCTGATCGCGCTCATGCATGACCAGGTGGGCGCGCTCCACGAGGCCGGCGTGTCCGCGGCGTTCTTGAATTCGACGCAAAGCTTTGATGAAAGCAGCCAGCTCGAAAAGCAGCTGCTGCGCAACGAGTTGACGCTGCTGTACGCGGCACCCGAGCGCATCAACACGCCGCGCATGAAAGGCCTGCTGGCCTCGCTGCATGAGCGCGGCCTGCTCAGCCTGTTTGCCATCGACGAGGCGCATTGCGTGAGCCAGTGGGGTCACGATTTCCGGCCCGAGTACCGGTCCTTGAGCCTTTTGCACGAGACCTTTCCGGACGTACCGCGCATGGCGCTGACGGCCACTGCCGACGCGCTGACGCGCCAGGACATGATCGAGCGGCTCAAGCTGGAAGACGCCCGCCAGTTCGTCAGCAGCTTTGACCGGCCCAACATCCGCTACACCATCGTCGAGAAAACCGATCCGACGCGACAGCTGCTGCGCTTTATCGAGTCCGAGCACGAGAGCGAAGCGGGCATCGTGTATTGCCAGTCACGCAAACGCGTGGAAGAAATCGCCGGGATGCTGCAGGACGCGGGCCTGAAGGCGCTGGCCTATCACGCCGGCCTCGACTCAGGCGTGCGCCAGCAACGGCAGGACCGCTTCTTACGCGAAGACGGCATCGTCATGGTGGCCACGATTGCTTTCGGCATGGGCATCGACAAGCCCGATGTGCGCTTCGTGGCGCACCTGGACATGCCGAAAAACATCGAAGGCTACTACCAGGAGACGGGGCGCGCGGGCCGCGACGGCCAGAGCGCGGATGCCTGGATGGTCTACGGCCTGCAGGACGTGGTGAACCAGCGCCGCATGATAGACACCAGCGAGGTCGCCAGCGAGGAGTTCAAGCAGGTGATGCGCGGCAAGCTCGATGCCCTGTTGACGCTGGCCGAAGACACGCGCTGCCGCCGCGTCGGCCTGCTGGGCTATTTTGGTGAAGACTGCGAGCAATTTTCCGCCGGGCCGCCCCAAGGAAAATTAGCCCCCTCGGGGGGCAGCGCAGCACACGAAGTGGCAAGCGTGGGGGCCAAATATTATTGCGGTAACTGCGACAACTGCCTGAACCCGCCTGCTATTTGGGATGCGACGGAGGCCGCGCGCAAGATGCTCAGCTGCATCTACCGTGTGCAGCAGGCCAGCGGCATCAGCTTCGGCGCCGGGCACATCATGGACATCCTGCGCGGCAAGATGACCGAAAAAATGACGCAGTACGGGCACGACAAGCTCAGCACCTTCGGCATCGGCGCCGACCTGACCGAGCCGCAGTGGCGAGGCGTGCTGCGGCAGCTGATCGCACGCAACATGGTGCGTGTAGACGCCGAGGCGTTCAGCACGCTGCAGCTCATGCCCGACGCCCGCCAGGTGCTGAAGGGCGAGGTGAGCGTGGTGCTGCGCGAACAGGCGGCAGCAGGCACCAAGGCCGGCGGCCGCAAACGCGTGACCAAAACCTCGGTCAAGGGCCTGGCAGAAGCCGCGCTCAATGCCGGCGCACTGGAGCGGCTGGCCCGCCTGAAGGCCTGGCGCGCCGAAGTCGCTCGTGAGCACAACCTGCCGGCCTTCGTGATTTTTCATGACGCGACCTTGCGTGCCATCGCAGAGCGCGCACCGCAAGACATTGCCGACCTCGAAGGCATCAGCGGCATCGGCGTCAAGAAGCTTGAGGCTTACGGTGCTGAGGTGCTGCGCGTCTGCGCCGCAAACGATTAGGCGCCCCAGCCCACCTGCGGCGCCGCAGCGCTAGGGGCCGGGCGCGTTTCGGATCTCGATGCTGTCGATCGCCGCGCGCGCAGAGCGCTGCGGTGTCAACAACCCACGCACCAGCCCCGCAGCGTTGAAACACCACGAGACGACGGAAAACACGGCTTTTCTGGCGCTGCGTTTTCGCCATGCCATCAGCAGTACCGGCGCCGCCGCAATGCCAGAGAAAACCAGGGCGCGCGCCGTCCAGGGCATTGGAGCCGCCCAGATGGCAAGCAAAACAGCCCACCACACCAATACCGCGACATACAGCCGCAATTCACGCACCCGCATCAACACCAAACCCAGATGCGACTCGCCCCAAGCGGCGCGCAAAACTTCCCCCAGGCCGCAGATGTAGCGACTGCGCCAGCGGCGCACCAGCAACTGGTAGGGCGGCGCATCGTGGCCGTGGTGCCGCACGGAATCGATGTCCAGACGCCACAGCTTCCAGCCCCTGGCGTGCAGGCGCATGGCCAGGTCAAACTCTTCATAACTGTGAAGGTTGCGGTCTGAAAAATACCCGGCCTCTTGCACCGCGGCCCGCCGGTACAGGCCGCCCATGTCCAGCCGGTCTACCGCGCCGGCCTGCATGTGGCCAAGGCCCCGCTCCACGCGGGCGACGTATTCGAGGCTGCTGGTATTCATTTCCACGACCTGCCCGCCTACGCCGGCCGCATCGGGGTGCGCCCGCATGAAGGCCAGCGCTTCCGGCAAAAAACCGGGCAGCATTTCCATATCGCCGTCCAGGATGTATACGAACTCGCCCGCCGAATGCTGGTAGCCCAGCTGGGGGCCGACGCCGCAGCAGCGCTCATGGGCGCGCGCAAGCTGCACGATACGGATGGGATAGGCGCTGGCCAGCGCCACCGTGCGGTCGCTCGAACAGGAATCCGCCAGCACCACTTCGCCACCGACCCTCTGGACTGCGGCCAGCGCGCTTTCCACCGCGGCCACGATGCGCTTTTCCTCGTTTAACGCCTTGATGACAATGCTGACCGTGCAAGGCGCGGCGTTGGCTTCACGAAGTGGCATCATCACGGCGCCTCAAAATGATGCGGGCGGGCACGCCCACGGCAAGGGCCCCGGCCGGAACGTCGGTGATCACCACCGCGTTGGCGCCGATGTCGACGTCGTCTCCGATTCGCACCGGCCCCAGAATCTTGGCGCCGGCACCGATGTTGACGCGGTTGCCGATGTGGGGCGCCTCAAGCGGCTTGTCGATGCGCTGGTTGCCGATGGTGACGCCCTGGCGGATGATGCAGTCGTCGCCGATCACGGCCCGGCCATGCACCACAATCGCGCCGGAATGCTCTATCACCAGGCGCCGCCCGATCTGCGCCGAAACGCCGATGGTGACGCCACAAAACATTTCGGCCAGTTTGGCCAGTACCAGGTGCACTGCGCCCAGCGGATAACGCACCCAGCGGGATTGAAACCGGTATCGCAGATGCCCCAGCCGGTACACCTGCAAGGCCCAGAAACCCAGTGACAAGACGCCTTCCTGCGCCACACGCAAATCCTCAAAAAAAGCCATGGCTATTGAGCTTTCATACGTTCACGTGACAATCCCGCACGCCAGATCTGCTACAGGCTGGGGCTCAACGCCCGGAGGCCGCCCGCGAAAGGTGCATAGCACGGCAAAGATGCAGGCGGCCTTGCCACCCGACGCATGAAGCGCAAGATTCGTACCAGTAAGCGGCAGAGTTGCTTTAGTGCAGAAGCACGATGTGTGGGGAAGGTCAGGCACTGCCAGGTGCCTGAACAAGCTGCATGCACGCCTTGATGACGAGCGCCGAAGTGCCCCGCCATGCGGCCGGCTTGCTGCATAAGGTTATGCAATTCCGGCCGACATTTGTGCCATGCCGTAGGGGGTTGCCCTGAGTGGGCGCGCACAAGAGTTGCGCTAGCATCCGCCCATTGGCATGGTTCATGCTGATGTTGGCCTACTTATTGACTGGAGAATCCCCGTGATCAAACTCGTAAAAAAACATGGCTGGGTCGCCCTGGCGGCTGCCGGCCTCACTGTTGCGGCCATGGCTCCTGCCCATGCCGGCAAGACACTGGATGCCATCAAAGCACGGGGGCAGGTCATCTGCGGCGTGAACGTCGGGCTGGCGGGGTTTTCCTCTGCCGACAGCAACGGCGCCTGGACCGGACTTGACGTGGATGTTTGTAAGGCCGTCGCGGCCAGCGTGCTGGGCGACGCCAACAAGGTCAAGTGGGTTCCGCTGAATGCCCAGCAGCGCTTCACCGCATTGCAGTCCGGCGAAGTCGACGTACTGTCGCGCAACACCACGTTCTCGCTGACGCGTGACGCTTCACTCGGCCTGCACATGACGGCCGTTACGTATTACGACGGTCAGGGCTTCATGGTCCCGGTGAAGAGCAAGATCAAAAGCGCAAAGCAACTGAAAAATGCCACGGTCTGCGTGCAGTCCGGAACCACCACCGAGAAAAACCTGACTGACTTCTCCAAAGCCAACAACCTCGGCATGAAGCCGGTCGTGTTTGAAAAGCAGGAAGCCGTCAACGCCGCTTACTTTTCCGGCCGCTGCCAGGCGTACACCACCGACGCCTCGGGTCTTGCCTCCGTCCGCAACAAGGAAGCCAAGGTCCCCGCCGATCACCTGATCCTGCCCGAGCTGATCTCCAAGGAACCGCTGGGCCCCATGGTACGCCGCGGTGACGACGAGTGGTTCGCCATCGTCAAATGGGTGATTTACGGGCTGATCGAAGCGGAAGAATATGGCGTGACGCAAGCCAATGTCGATGCCATGGTGAAGGACAGCAAGGATCCCGTGGTCATGCGCCTGACCGGCAGCGGCGAAGATACCGGCAAACTGCTGGGCCTGGACAAGGAATGGCTGGTGCGTGCCGTCAAGGCCGTCGGCAACTATGGTGAAGTCTTCGAACGCAACGTCGGCCCCAAAACGCCCCTGGCACTGCCGCGCGGCCAGAACAACCAATGGAACAAGGGCGGGCAGATGTACGCCATGCCGGTGCGCTGATCGCCTGATTCCGATGCGCTGAACGCAACGGGCCGCTCCCAACCATTCGTTGGCGAGCGGCCCGTTTTACTTGGGTACCGCCTTATGTCCACCATATGTCCGAGCATTCACTAATTCCCGCGCGGCCTGCGCCGGCGTTGCGGCGCGGAGGTTTTTCGTGGCGCAGCAAGCAGGCACGCGCTGTGGTTTACCAGATACTGGCCGTCAGCCTGATTGTCTTGCTGGTGTGGCTGCTCGTAAGCAACACGCTGGGCAACATGAAAACGCGCGGCATCCAGAGCGGCTTTGATTTCCTGTTGCAGCCGGCCGGCTTTGACATTGGAGAAGGCTGGCTCAACTACGACTCGATCGATCCCTACTGGAAGGCCTTCCTGGTGGGGCTGGTCAACACCTTGCGCGTGGCCGTGGTGGGCATTGTGCTCACTTCCATCCTGGGAACCCTGCTGGGCGTGGGCCGCTTTTCACGAAATGCGCTGGTGCGCGGCCTGTGCTACGGCTATGTCGAGCTGTTTCGCAACATCCCGGTACTGCTGCAGCTGCTGATGTGGTACTTGCTGTTCACCGAGTATCTGCCTGCCATTGACCAGGCGCTGCATATCGGCAGCCTGGTGTATGTCAGCAAAAACGGCCTCTCGTACCCCTTCCCGGTCTGGCATCTGGGGCAGACGCTGGCTTTGTGCGGTGCGGCAGCTGGCGGCGTGGCGGGCTTTGTGTATGCGCGCCGGGCACGCCGGCACTTTGACCAGACCGGCCAGGCGCGCCCCGTGCTGTGGGTGGTGCTGGCGCTGGTGGCAGCGGGTGCGCTGTTGGGCTGGCTGGCTGGCGGAGCACCATCCGAATGGAACCTGCCGAAGCTGACGGAGACCCAGGTGGAAGGCGGCGGCGCGCTGTCGCCCGAATACCTGGCCGTGCTGCTGGGGCTGGTGCTGTACACCTCGGCCTTTGTGGCCGAAGTGGTGCGCGCGGGCGTTGCTTCGGTGTCGCTGGGCCAGCATGAAGCCAGTGCATCACTGGGGCTGTCGCGCAGCCACTCGATGCGGCTCGTGGTGCTGCCCCAGGCGCTCCGGGTCATCATTCCGCCGCTGACCAACCAGTACCTGAATCTCACAAAAAATTCGTCGCTGGCAGTCGCCGTGGGGTATCCCGATCTGGTGTCGATTGCCAACACATCGCTCAACCAGACCGGCCGCGCCGTCGAATGCATTGCCATCATCATGCTGATCTACCTCACCACTTCGCTGGCCACTTCGGCGTTGATGAACTGGTTCAACAGCCGTGCCGCGATCAAGGAGCGCTGACATGAACCAGACCTTTGTTCCCGTGGCGCCACGCCCCGCCCCCATCAAAATGGAAGGGCCAGGCCCCTGGCTGCGCAACAACCTGTTTTCCAGCGCCGGCAACACGCTGGTATCGGCCGCGGTAGTGATGCTGCTGCTGTGGGCGGCCGTGTCCGCCTTCCGCTGGGCAGTGCTGAACGCCGTGACGGCCGCCGACGCGGACGCCTGCCAGGCCGCGCGCGGCATCGGCGCCTGCTGGGGCGTGATCAATGAGAAAGCCCGCATCATCTTGTTGGGGCGATACCCGATGGCGGAGCACTGGCGGCCGTCGCTGGCCACCTTTTTGCTGCTGGGCCTGGTGGTGGCAAGCTGCAGCCGCTGGTTCTGGAAGCCCTGGCTGGCCTTAATCTGGCTGGTCGTGCTGACCGTGTTTTTCACGCTCATGAGCGGCGGCATACTCGGCCTGTCCAAGGTCTCTACGGACCAGTGGGGCGGACTGCCGCTGACCGTGATGTTGACGGTGATTTCGATGACTGCGGCCTTCCCGATTGCGGTGGCGGTGGCGCTGGGCCGGCGCTCCAGCATGCCGGCCATCAAAACCCTGTGCATCATTTACGTCGAGCTGATCCGCGGCGTACCGCTGATTTCCGTGTTGTTCATGGCCAGCTTCATGTTTCCGCTGTTCATGCCCATCGGCAAATCACCCGACGTGCTGATCCGCGTGATCGTCGGCATCACGCTGTTTGCGGCGGCCTATATGGCGGAAATTGTCCGGGGCGGCCTGCAGTCGCTTTCCAAGGGACAGACCGAAGCGGCCGCCAGCCTGGGCCTGGGTTATTGGCAAACGCAGATCAAGATTGTCCTGCCGCAGGCTTTGGGTGCGGTGGTGCCCAGCATCATGAACAACTTCATTTCGCTCTTCAAGGACACCTCGCTGGTGACCATCGTGTCGCTGTATGAGCTCACGGGCGCCCTGTCGCTGGCGGTAGGCTCCGACCCCAACTGGCGGCCGTTCAAGATTGAGGCTTACCTCTTTATCGCCGCCATTTACTTTACCTGCTGCTTCGCCATGTCTCGCTACAGCCTGTGGGTTGAACGCCGGCTGGCTGTGGGCAAAGCCCGCTAATACCAAGGATCAAGGACCCCCATGACCGAACCCATCATCCGCTTTGACAAAGTCAACAAATGGTACGGCAATAACTTTCACGTGCTGCGCGACTTGCAGCTGGACGTGCGGCAAGGCGAGCGCCTGGTAATTTGTGGGCCCTCCGGCTCGGGCAAATCCACGATGATTCGCTGCATCAATGCGCTGGAAGACTACCAGGAGGGCAAGCTGACCGTGGCCGGTTCGGTGCTCGGCGACGACGTCAAGGCGATCGATGCGGTGCGCCGGCAGGTCGGCATGGTATTTCAGCAGTTCAACCTGTTTCCGCACCTGACCGTTCTGGAAAACCTGACGCTGTCACCCACCTGGGTGGCGGGCCTTTCCAAAAAGGAAGCTACGGAGCGGGCCATGCACCAGCTCGAGCGCGTGCGCATCGCAGAGCAGGCCCAAAAGTACCCCTTGCAGCTGTCGGGCGGCCAGCAGCAACGCGTGGCGATTGCGCGCGCGCTGTGCCTCACACCCAAGATCATGCTGTTTGACGAGCCGACGTCCGCACTGGACCCGGAGATGATCAAGGAAGTGCTGGATGTGATGATCTCGCTTGCCGAGCAGGGCATGACCATGCTTTGCGTGACGCATGAAATGGGCTTTGCCAAGGCGGCCGCCGACCGTGTGATCTTCATGGACCAGGGCCAGATTGTTGAGCAGAACACGCCGGTGGACTTCTTCAATCACCCGCAGACTGACCGGGCGAAAGATTTCCTTTCCAAGATCCTGGGGCACTGAGCGAATGTGCCAGCTCCTCGGCATGAACTCGGCCAAACCGGCAGACCTTCGTTTTTCTTTCACCGGCTTTGCCGCTCGCGGCGGCTTGACGGACCACCACGGTGACGGCTTTGGCATCGGTTTTTTTGAAGACAAGGCCTGCCGCATTTTCATGGACAGCCAGCCCGCGGCCACCTCACCCGTGGCCGAGCTGCTCAAAAGCTATGCCATCAAGTCCTGCAATGTCGTGTCCCATATCCGCAAGGCGACGCAGGGCGATGCGCATCGCCTGGAAAACTGCCATCCCTTCACCCGCGAGCTTTGGGGCCGCCACTGGCTGTTTGCCCACAACGGCGACCTGATCAATTACGTTCCGGCCCTGGGCGGCAATTACCAGTCGGTCGGTACCACCGACAGTGAACGGGCTTTCTGCGCGCTGATGGAAAAACTCAAGGCCATCAGCCCGCGTGAGCCCTGCTCGCTGGACACAGTGTTTGAAACCCTGTGCAGCATGAGTGAAAGCACAGGCGAGTACGGCGTGTTCAACTATTTGCTGTCCAACGGACAGGCCCTGTTTGCGCACTGTTCCACGCGGCTGTATTACCTGGTGCGGGAGTGGCCGTTTTCAAACGCCAAGCTCGTTGATGCCGACCTGAGCATCGACTTTGCCCAGACCAATGCCCAGGAAGACCGGTTGTGCGTCGTCGCCACCCAGCCGCTGACGCTCAATGAAAACTGGCAACAGCTGCAGCCTGGGCAATTGCTGTGGATTGAGGGCGGCCGCATCGTGCGGCAGGCACAACTGAAAGTCAGTGAGGACGTGCAGCGAAAGAATGAAGCCAATCTGGCTTGCGTATAGTTATTGGCGTTCTGCCCAATAACAACGTGCGCAGGCAGCTATCTTTTTGATAGCACTCCGCAACGGTCATGGCAACACCTATTGCATGAAACCCATGGTTCGCCCTTCGCGCACCTCGGGCTTGATGCGGTGCTCGGCTTCCAGCTGGGCCAGAAATTCCTCAGCGGAAAATTCCGCCGCAAGAATATCCACCTGCCGCTTGACCGCGGCAAAATCGCCCGGGCACAGTTGCGTCAGCTTGTGGAGGCGCTCTCCCAGTGGCGCTGCAAGCCTGCCTGCATCGCCGCCGAGGGCTTCGGTCACGAACATTTGCTCCCGCTGCGGCTGCGTCAGCGGCATGAACTTGATTTTGAAAGTAAACCGCCGCAGCGCCGCCTGGTCCATGCTTTCGAGCAGGTTCGTGGTGCAGATGAAGATACCGTTGTGGCGCTCCATGCCCTGGAGCATTTCGTTGACTTCGGTTACCTCGTAAGTTCGCTGGGCGCCGCGCCTGTCCTGCAGAAAGCTGTCGGCCTCGTCGAGCAACAGCACAGCCTTTTCGCTCTCGGCCTCACGGAACATGGCCGCCATGTTCTGCTCGGTTTCACCGACGTATTTGCTCATCAGGTCGCTTGCCTGCTTGATGATGAGGGGAAGATCCAGCGCTTTCGCGATGTGTTCGGCCAAGGCCGTCTTGCCGGTGCCTGGCGGACCGTAGAAACACAGGCTCCCGTGGCTTCGGCTCTTCAGTGCTTCCACGATGCGCGGCACCTCGAACCGGGATTCAACATTGAGCATGGACAGGTCGTACGTCGTCACGTTGCGCCGCCCCGAGGTCTCTGAGCGGTTGCCCAGCGCGACATCGGCATTTTTGAGCTGGCGCTCAATCAGCGACTCCGTCAGCGACGACCGCCCGCCCGACAGGATGGCCCGCATGCCTTCGGCGTCCACGTCTGCGTCCATCGTGTTTTCGGGCGCGCTGGCCAGCCGGGCAAAACGCACGGCCGTGCGTATCTGCGCAGGCGTAAGTCCCTTGCGCGCTGTCAGCTTGGCAACAAATGCATCACTGACCTGAACGCCTTCCAGGGTCTTGCGCACCAAGCCTTCGCGGGCACCCGGCGGGGGCGACCTGAGCTCCAGGTGATAGGCGAAGCGGCGGCGAAACGCCGGGTCGATCTGTTCGATGCGGTTGGTGACCCACAGCGTGGGTACCGTGTTGGACTCCAGGATCTGGTTGACCCAGGCCTTGCCACTTACCGAGCTGCTGCCGGGTACGGGCAATTGCTCGGACCGCGCCATCAGTTGCGCAGCTTCGCTGGAAATCGGCGGGAAGACGTCTTCCACTTCGTCAAACAGCAAGGCGGAGTGGGTGCTGCCCTTGAGGAACACCTGTGCAATTTGCAGCGAGCGGTAGCGGTCGCGTCCGCTCAGCGAATTGCCGTCGCGGTCGGCATATTCGACTTCGAACAAATCCAGGCCGGCGGCGTGCGCCACCACCTTGGCGAGTTCGGTCTTGCCGGTTCCGGGCGGGCCGTAAAGCAGCACATTGACCCCCTGCTCCTTGCCGGCAACAGCATTGCGCAGCAGCGACACCAGCACCTGCGTGTCCTCATGCACGAAGGCGAAGTCCGCAAGCCCCAGGCTGCTGTGCGCGGCCGGCCGGGTAAACACGGCCATCAACTCGTTCTGGTCGCGGTATTCGCGCATCAGCACGGGCGGCAGTTTCTCGCTCACCTTCATCAGATCTGCCAGGTCGGTGATGTTGTGTTCGGAGATCAGGTTTTCGACCATGCCGATGCGCTCAAGGCGCGAACCGGCGCGCAGAGCCTCGGCAACCTCGGGCGCTTTCACGCCGGCCACATCCGCAATGGCCGCGTAGGCCTCCGGTGCGTTGCTGACCTTGAACTCCACCAGCAGCGAGCGCAGGTCACGCTGGTAGCGCGCCAGAGTCCCGTAGAGCAGCAACGCCCGCTCGGCGCGGTTCAGTTGCAGCAGGTTGGCCAGCGCGTCGATGTTCTTCTCGACCAGCGTGGATTGCTTCTTGAGCGCATGCGTGAGCCATTCTCCGGTGGCAGCCAGCACCGAGAGCAAGTCCTTGGGCTGGTCCTTCGCGTGTTCGTCGAGGTAGAAGAACAGGGTGCCTTCTTCATAAGGCCCGCGCCAGGCGCCGTGGCGTGCCATGAACTCCGCGTCAGTGAGGCTCTCATGCCCGCGCCAAAACTCATTGTCTTTGCAGCGCCGACCGAGGAACTCACGCAGCCGCTGCAAGGCCGGCAAGGGCCACACGAGATGCCGGCCCGACAGTGAAAGCAGGCTGTTGAGGTCGCGGCGCACATTGAACTTGGCGCCTTGCCTTGCCGCCAGCGTCAGCACGAAGTGCGAGCACATCAGGTCCAGCACCGGGGCCTCTTTCAGCCCGGGGGACAGCAGCCACTGCTGCTCGCTAACGGAACGCTTGCTCATGGACAGACTCCCTTTGCAACGGCACGGCGGGTCGACATACGGTGAGGTGCCTGCATTGGGACCGACTCCCACTGACTGGACACCAAAGCACCACAGGCGCGACCTGATTCGAAGAGACTCCACCATAACGCAGCTTGAAGCATCATGGAAGACACTACTTGAATGCCCTGGTGTGAAATGCGCCACAGAATCTCTTCCAAAGACACGGAAAATGACCCGGCACAATCGCCCACGCCCCGCAGAGGAACCCCATGCTCAGTCTTTACGATGTAGAACAAGCCGCCCAACGCCTGCAGGGCCACCTGCTCGATACGCCCTGCGTAGAGTCCAAGACGATCTCGCAGCTGACCGGAGCACAGATTTACCTGAAGTTCGAGAACCTGCAGTACACAGCCTCCTTCAAGGAGCGCGGCGCCTGTAACAAGTTGGCCCAGCTCTCGGGCGAGGATGGACGCCGCGGCGTGATCGCGATGAGCGCAGGCAATCACGCCCAGGGCGTGGCCTACCATGCACAGCGCCTGGGCTTGCGGGCCGTGATCGTGATGCCGCGCTTCACGCCGGGCGTGAAGATCGAACGCACCCGTGGCTTCGGCGCTGAAGTGGTGCTGCACGGCGACACGCTTGATGAATCCCGCACCCATGCGCTGGCGCTGGCTGAACGGGATGGGCTGGTCTTCGTGCACCCCTATGACGACGAAGCCATCGTCGCCGGGCAGGGCACCGTGGGGCTGGAAATGCTGCGCGCCGTGCCCGACCTGGACACGCTGGTCATCGCAGTAGGCGGCGGCGGCCTGATTGCCGGCATGGCTACGGCAGCGAAGGCGATCAAGCCGGACATCGAGATCATCGGTGCGCAAACCTCGCGCTTTCCCGGCATGGTCAACGCCATCAAGGGCACCAAACATCCGCAAGGCACCAGCACCATTGCAGAGGGCATTGCGGTGGGAACACCGGGCGTCATCCCGCAGGCCATCATCGCCAGGCTGGTCGATGACCTGTTGCTGGTGGACGAAGGAGACATCGAGCAGGCCATGGTCATGCTGCTGGAGATTGAAAAGACGCTGGTCGAAGGCGCCGGCGCGGCCGGACTGGCCGCACTGCTCAAGTACCCGCAGCGCTTCGCCGGCAAGAAAGTGGGCCTGGTCCTGTGCGGCGGCAACATCGACCCGCTTTTACTGGCTGCCATCATTGAGCGCGGCATGGTACGCGCCGGGCGCCTGGCGCGCATCAAGGTCAGCGTGCGCGATATTCCCGGTTCACTGGCAAAGGTCACGGCCACCGTGGCCGACGCGGGCGCCAACATCGACGAGGTGCATCACCAACGGGCCTTCACCATGCTGTCGGCCCAGAATGTCGAGATCGAGCTGGTGATCCAGACGCGTGGGCGCGATCACATCCAGCAGGTGTTGGCCGCGCTGAATGCTGCCGGTTTTGAGGCTTCAGAGCAGCACTGAGTACCCCTTGGGGCCGCACATCCCCCTCGGGGGTCAGCGCATTACACGCAGTGAAAAGCGTGGGGGCCTATCAGTTCCAGCCAATCACATCAAAGCCTCTTTCACTCAGGCAGCGCTGGACAAAACTGCGGTAGGTGCTGTTGGGCCTGTCGTTGTGAAACGCGCCTGACACTGCGCCGGCCGAACCGCCCACGGCAGCACCTGCGGCACCGGCGCGCAATACGCCCTCGCCGCCGCGCCCCGTGATCAGCGCCCCTACAGCTGAAGCCACGCCGCCAACGGCCGCGCCTTCACCGGCACGCCGGCCCACTTCGTTGGTACTTTGCGACGGGCTGAGCCCGGCGGCCGAGGCCCGCGACATGCAGCCGCTGACTTCCACCTGGCCCTGCGCATCGCCCACGCGCTGAAGGGTGGCGTTGGGATACAGCACGGGCCGGGCTGAAGCGCTTTGCGGCCCACTGGAAGCGCAGGCCGAGACAAGGGCCACTGCGCAGAGGGCCGCACAGGCCGAAAAAAAAGAAAGGGAAGATTTCATGCGTCTTTCCACAAAATGATCATGCTTAAAGGGTACCGCAACCAGTAAACCCGCCCCTTTGCCCTGCGGCACACCAAATAGGTAAAATACCGCAAGACTTTCAAGCATTCAGGAATCACCATGTCCAGCCCAACCAGCCACACCACCAACGCCGCACACGACACTGTTACTCCAGTCCAGGAGCAGGAAGCCGTTGACGCCATCGTCCCGATGATTCCGATTGTTCTGCCCCTTGTTGGCGGCGTGCTGATGTTCCTGCTGGCTTTTATCGCCATCTACATGGCCTGAAGACCGCTCCCCGGTCACCCCCAAAAGTCCGCCTCGTGCGGACTTTTTTGCTTCCTGACTCTCCTTCCCCCTCGTTGTCACCGTAGCGCTGACCCCGACTGTCCCTCTTATATTGGGCGCCCTTCCCCCGTCAGGCGAGCCCGGGCTTCCAACACTCATTCCAGTTTTTGCGGATTCATGACCGTTAGATCATGGCGGCCTGAATCAAAACTTTGTGATGCATAACCTCATGCTTGTTATGCATAACTTTTGGGTGTAACTCCAAGGTAACTGGGCCTGATGTTCTTAAAATGAATTTTCCAGCCGACCCGTGGAGATGGAAAAGCGTCACTCTGCCGGGGCTTTTCCACCGACGCCGCAGCATCCCTCAAAGCTGCGGCTTTTCGCCCGCCGGCGGGACTGGTTGCTCACGAGGAAGTTTCTGGCCCGAGAACGTTCTACGCCCCCAAGCTTTATTTCGACAAACGCCTCCTTGCCGTCACCGCCCAGGTTGCCGCGCGACGTTTCCCGAAATAACGCTTTTTAACTTTGGAGTTTTTTCGATGAACCACCCCGCGATGCAAGGGCTGAATCTCAATACGCCCAGCTACGTCAAGAATGCCAAACTGATCGCCTGGGTCGCCGACATGGTGGCCTTGTGCAAGCCCGACAACATTTACTGGTGCGACGGCAGCGACGCCGAATACCAGCGGCTGTGCCAACAGCTGGTCGATGCCGGCACCTTCAAAAAGCTCAACGAAGCCAAGCGCCCGAACAGCTTCCTGGCCTGCTCCGACCCGACCGACGTCGCACGCGTCGAAGACCGCACCTTCATCTGCTCAGCCAAAAAGGAAGACGCCGGCCCGACCAACAACTGGATGGCGCCCGCCGACATGCGCACCACCCTGCAGCCCCTGTTTGACGGCTGCATGAAGGGCCGCACCCTGTATGTGGTGCCTTTCAGCATGGGCCCGCTGGGCTCACCCATCGCGCACATTGGCATCGAACTGTCCGACAGCCCCTACGTGGCCGTCAACATGAAGATCATGACCCGCATGGGCAAGGCCGTGTTTGACGTGCTTGGCCTCGACGGTGAGTTTGTGCCCTGCGTGCACACCGTGGGTGCACCGCTGGCCGAAGACCAGAAAGACGTGAAATGGCCTTGCAACAAGACCAAGTACATCGTGCACTACCCTGAGACGCGCGAGATCTGGTCTTACGGCTCCGGTTACGGCGGCAACGCCTTGCTGGGCAAAAAATGCTTTGCGCTGCGCATCGCCTCCAACATGGGCCGCGCGGCTTCGCAAGACGGCTCCGGCAACCCGGGCTGGCTGGCCGAACACATGCTGATCCTGGGCGTGACCTCACCTGAAGGCAAGAAGTACCACGTCGCGGCGGCGTTCCCGTCAGCCTGCGGCAAGACCAACTTCTCGATGCTGGTGCCGCCTGCAGGCTTTGAGGGCTGGAAAGTCACCACCATCGGCGACGACATCGCCTGGATCAAGCCGGGCAAGGACGGGCGCCTTTACGCCATCAACCCGGAAGCCGGCTACTTCGGCGTGGCGCCTGGCACCAACATGCTGACCAACCCCAACTGCCTGCGCAGCCTGGACAAAAACGTGATCTTCACCAACGTCGGCCTGACCGACGACGGCGATGTCTGGTGGGAAGGCATGGAGCAGGACGCCCCGGGCAAGGCATTGCCGGCGCACCTGATCGACTGGCAAGGCAAAGACTGGACGCCGCAGATTGCCAAGGAAACCGGCGCCAAGGCAGCCCACCCCAATTCGCGCTTTACCGTCGCCGCCATCAACAACCCGGCACTCGACCCGGCCTGGGACGACCCCGCCGGCGTGCCGATTGACGCCTTCATCTTTGGCGGCCGCCGTTCCAATACCGTACCGCTCATTACCGAGGGACGCAACTGGGTGGAAGGCGTGTACATGGCCGCCACCATGGGCTCCGAAACCACCGCCGCCATCACCGGCCAGGTCGGTGTGGTGCGCCGCGACCCGTTCGCGATGATCGCCTTTGCCGGCTACAACATGTCCGACTACTTCCAGCACTGGCTCAATGTGGGCAAGCAGCTGGAAACCTCGGGCGCCAAGCTGCCCAAGATCTTCACCGCCAACTGGTTCCGCAAAGGTGAAGACGGCAAGTTCGTCTGGCCCGGCTACGGCGAGAACATGCGCGTGCTGAAGTGGATGATCGACCGCATCGAAGGCAAAGGCCAGGGCGTGGAGCACATCACCGGCGTCAGCCCCCGCTACGAAGACATGAACTGGACCGGCCTTGACTTCAGCGCCGAGCAGTTCAACACCGTGACCAGCATCGACAAGGCCGCCTGGACCAAAGAGCTGGCGCTGCACGCCGAACTGTTCAAGCAACTCGAACATCACCTGCCGAAAGAGCTGGAGGAGACCAAAACCGCGATCGAGCGCCGCCTGGCTGCCTGACCGGCAACACCACGCGCGGGGGCGTTGCGCATAACCTGCGCTGCACCTCTGCCACGGTTGATTTGACATCTCCGGGGCATAAAAAAGCCACCTCATCGGGTGGCTTTTTTGTGGCCGCTGCAAGAGCGGCACAGTGAAAAGACGCTTACACGTAGTAGTGGTGATAGGCGCGCAGTTCTGCACCGCCCAGACGAATGGCGCGTTGTGTCAGGCCGGCGGGAGCCGACTCAGCAGCAGCCGCCGCAGCAGGTGCACTGGTAGCGACTTGTGCGTCAGCTTTGGCATTTTGCAGGAAGGCCTTCAGTTCGGCGCCGCCCATACGAATGGCACGCTGTGTCAGGCCAGCAGGGGCGGATACCACGGCAGCAGGGCTTGCCACGGCGACGTCAGCCGCAACTTCGACATCGGCTTGCGCACGGAGCAAAGCCATTTGCAGGTCAGCCATCACGCGGGGATCGTTCTTGGCGGCTTGCCACAGGCGCTGGTCGGCGCGGGCTTCAGCCAGGCTGCGTGACCAGCCGTCAAGGCCGGCCTTGAGGCTGATCGCTGCATTGCGGGCAGCGCTGGCAAAAATTGCCAGAACGGCAAAAGCAACAGCCCACAGACCGATCCACATCACCAGCAAGTGGCCTTCGGTCACGCTGTCCATCACCTGGTAGGCCACCACCATGACGGCAGCGGCAATGGCGGACAGCAGCAGCGTAGCCAGCCCGCGGGTGCCGGAAAAAGCATGCACCAGCTGACGTGCGGCACCAAAGGCCGACTCAGCACGGACAACGCCGGGGTGCTGTGTGGAATGTTTGATATTGACGAAGCTGGTCATGATGGACTCCCTGGTTTAACGGTTCCCGCCAAACCAAAATTGCAGCGGGTAGGAGGATATTAGGGTTATCACTGATGTTATTCAACTTTATCTTTATGATGAGATTCATTCATACTAGTGATAACTTGCACTGGTAGCCAGTTATCAGACATCTCTTCCGCCGGCTATCCACGGCCAGACCCCATGAAAAACCCGTTGACCCCCCTCAATTTCCGGACGCTGGACCTCAACCTGCTTCGCGTCTTCGACGAGGTGATGGCCGAGCGCAGCCTGACGCGGGCCGCGCGCAACCTGTCGCTGACGCAACCTGCCGTCAGCAACGCGCTCAGGCGCCTGCGCGAAACCCTGGGCGATGAGCTGGTGCAGCGCAGCGGCCAGGGCATGGCCCCCACGCCGCGCGCTGTGGCCATCTGGCCGGCGGTCCGCGAGGCCCTGCAGCAGCTGCAGGAGTCGCTGATTCCCAACGAATTTGAGCCCGGCAAGGCCAACACGACCTTTGTGCTGGCCATGGCCGACGCGACGGCGGCCGAACTGGTGCCGGGCCTGGTGGAAACGCTGGACCAGGAAGCGCGCGGCGTATCGATGCGGGTGTTGCCGCTCACCACGCGTGACCCGCGGCGTTTGCTGGACGAAGAAACCTGCGACCTGGCCGTTGGCTACTTTCCCTCATTTCTGGCCGACCTGACCGCGCACGCCCAAAGCGGCGAACCCCTGCCTTTTCTGCACCAGCGCCTGTATGACGGCGAATACGTCTGCGTGATGCGCAAAGACCACCCGCTGGCCACCGGTCCCTTCACGCTCACCCGCTTTTGCGCCGCGCGCCACATGCTGGTCAGCTTTTCGGGTCGACCCTACGGCTTTATCGACGAAGCGCTGGCCTCGCTAGGACGTGAACGCCAGGTCGTACTGACCGTGAACCAGTTCTTCACCGCAGGCCGCGTGGTGGCCAATTCCAACCTGCTCACCGTGCTGCCGCGCCACTTCGTGCGCGTCACCGGCATCGCTGAACAACTGGTGCTGCGCCCCCTGCCCTTTGATGTGTCGCCGGTGCATGTGGACGCGGTGTGGCACCGCCGCTCACAACAGCGCAGCGCCCACATGTGGCTGCGGCACGCCGTGGCGCGGGCTGCCGACAAGGCGTTTTCGGCCTGACGCCGTGCTGACCCCACCTGTTCCCCGAAGATTCGGGGCCTGGTCCATACAGGGCGGGCGCAACCAGCTACCAATTTAATGGCACTTGCCGGGCAGGCCGGATACCGAAAGTGCGCGAATCGGGCACATCATCACAACTACTTACGTGTACTTTCGCCGCAAACCAAGCCTGACATTGGACGGTAGCAGCGTGGATCGACCCCCTTTTTCCTCTCATGGTGCTGGGGATCATGGACACAAAGCCCTGCTCATTCCGAAATTTAGTACTTTTGTACTGGCATTCAGCCTCGACCCGCATAAATTCGGTCAAATGCCCTACTTGCAAAAAAATGTAACATACAGCAAAGTTGAAGCCATCCCCGGGTCGGGAAAACGGGCTGGCTTTCAGCCTTGAGTTCGCCCCGGAGGCATCCGAACACACCAATCGCCTCCCATGATTTTGCGCCTCAAGCTGTCGCCGCACCCGCTTCACCGGGCACTCACCCTGGCTGGGCTGACCCTGATGGCGTCAGGTACAAGCCGTGCCCAGAACAATGACTTCGCTTCCACGTCCGACCAGGACTGGCAAACCCCGACGAACTGGAGCACCGGCGTGCCCACAGCAGCCAGCGTCGTGCGGGTCCCGATCAACGAGGAAGTTAATGTGACTGCGCCAGGCGCCCAGGCGGGTACCTTGCAGATCCAGCACACCGGGCAAGTTGTCGTAAATCCCGGCGGAACTCTGACGGTGGACACGCTCCAGGTCGGCAGCGTCGCCTCCCCAAGCACGGCATCCCTGATCATCAATGGCACGGTCAGCGCCACTCGCGGCAGCGTGGGCGAGGTGGCAGCGGGTGGCCAGATCGTCGTGGATGGTGCAGGCGCGAGCCTGGTCCTCGCGCCCGCCAGCCTGGCTGCCGCCGACCAGTTTGTGGTCGGCAAGAACGGCGAAGGCTCCCTCAACATTCGATCGGGTGCCACGGTCATTGTCAACGGCTCACGCACGCTGCACGTCGGCGGCGCCGCCGACGGGTTCGTGACCATCGGGAACATCGGTCCCAGCGGCACCCTGGATGCCAGCGCCGTGGTCCTTGGCACTGCCGGCTCCCTGATCAGGTTCAACCAGAACGACAGCACGGACTACACATTCTCCGCCGCGATCTCAGGCACCGGATCGGTCGTTGTGCTCGGTAACAGCCCCGCCGCCACCATACTGACCGGCGCCAATAGCTATACCGGCGGTACTCTCGTGGCTAACGGCGGGCACCTGAAGGGCACCACCACCAGCCTTCAGGGCACCATCAGCAACGATGGGAGAGTGGAATTCGACCAGATCGCCAACGGCACCTATGCAGGATCCATCAGCGGCACCGGCACACTGCTCAAGCAAGGCAGCGGCACGGTCATTCTGTCCGGCACCAACAGCTATACAGGCGCCACCATCATCTCCGGCGGTACCTTGCGCGGCACCACCAGCAGCCTGCAGGGATTCATCACCAACAATGGCAACCTGGAGTTTTCGCAGCCAGGCAACGGCACTTTTGCCGGGGTCATCAGCGGCATCGGCCCGGTGGTGAAGAGCGGCACCGGCAACGTCAACTTTTCCGGCACCAACACCTACAGCGGAAGCACTGTCGTCAGTGGCGGCACACTGTCGGTCAACGGCAGCCTGACCAACTCTGCCGTGCAGGTGCTGAATGGCGGCACGCTGGGCGGCACCGGCTCCGTGCGGAACACCACCATCCAGTCGGGCGGCACGCTGGCACCCGGCAACTCCATCGGCACACTCACCGTCGTCGGCAACCTGACCTTCAATGCGGGCTCCGTTTACAGCGTGGAGGTCGACTCAGCGGGCAGCAACGACCGCACCAATGCCACCGGCACGCTGACCATCAACGGCGGCACGGTCAACGTGCTGGCCAACGTCGGCACCTACTCGCTGACCACGCAGTACACCATCCTCAATGCCGCGGGCGGGCGCACCGGCCTCTTCAACGGCGTGAACACCAACCTGGCGTTCCTGACACCGTCGCTCACCTACGACCCCAACAATGTGTACCTGACACTCGCCCGCAACAACGTCAGCTACAACAACCTGCCAGGCATGACGCCCAACCAGCAGTCGGCCTCCAACGCGCTGCAGGATGCCTCCGGCGGCGCGAGCGGTGACATGAGCACGGTGCTCAGTGCCGTCAACAGCCTGTCGGCGCCGCAAGCCCTGGCCGCCTTTGACGCCATAGGCGGCGCCAACCTCGTGGCCTTGCGCCGCGCCGGCCCCAGCTTTGCCGCCGCATTTGGCGAACAGCTGCAGGCACGCATGGGCCGAAGCAGCCAGGGCACCCTATGCGGAAACGACGATGTAGCGGGCCGCGAAGCCCTGCGGGCACTTTTCCCGGCCGTCGAGGACGGCTGCGGTTTCTGGCTGCGCGGTTACGGCAGCCTCCAAACCACCGACAGCGACGGCAATGCCATGGCCAGCCGCCTGAACAGCACCGGCCTGAGCGCGGGTTACGACGCCGAAGTGGCGCCGGGCCTGATGCTGGGCGGCGCCGTCACGGTCGGCACATCAAAGGTCGGCTTTGATTCAGGCGACCAGGGCAGGGCCCGCAGCGCAGCACTGGCGATGTACGCCGGCTACGCTGACGGCGCCTGGCGCCTGAACGGCCTGGCCAGCCTGGCTTTTCACAGCAACCACATGGACCGCGGCATCGTGGTCGGGCCGATCAGCCGCATGGCCTCGTCGAATTTCGACAGCAGCACCGCCACGGGCTACGGCGAACTGACCTATGACCTGGACATGGCCGGCTGGATACTGCAGCCCATGGCCGCGCTGGCCTTCAGCCGCAACCAGACCAACGGTTTTGCCGAACAGGGCGCCGGTGCGCTCAACCTGCAGGTCGCCGCGCAAACCGTGTATTCGACGAAATCATTGCTGGGGCTGAAGGCCGGCTTTGACGTGGGCCGGCTGCGGATTGAGCCGCGGCTGATGTGGGCGCACGAGTTTGGCCAATACAACGCCCCGATGACGGCCCAGCTGCAGGGCGCCGCCACACCCTACCAGTTCCAGATTGCAGGCGTGGCCCTCAATGCCAACACCGTGATCCTCGGCGTCGGGGCCTCGGGCCGCATCCATGACAACTTCAAGCTCTTCGCTGACCTTCAAACCGAACAGAACGCACGCCAGCGCAACCTGGCCCTGCTGATGGGGGTGCGCGGCAAATGGTGAGCACGGCCCTCGCATTGGTCTGCCAGCCCCGGCTGCGCCCTGTCGATCCGTTTTTGGCCAATTGACCGTTTGACCGTTTGAAACCGATTGATCCACATGACCCGCGCACAACCCATGCCCTACAAAAGCATGCCCCCCATCCCCCCGGCAAACCCGCCGCTCAAGCCCCTCAAGCCCTTAAACCCCGGCAAAGACGCAGGGGCCCGCCGGTACGACACCATTGTTTTTCTGCTCATCGTCAGCCTCGTGATGGTGGTGGCCGGCGGCGCGGCGCGCTACGTCCTGGTGGACCGGCCTGCGGCCAAGGCGCAAAGGGAGGCCCAGTGGCTGATGCAGCAACTGATGGCCGAAAACCAGAAGAACCAGCAGCAGCTAGAACAAAAGCTCGCCGAGGCGAAGGCCCAGACCGAGGCATTGCGCGCCAACGTGGAGCAGATGAAGGCCGAGATCCAGTTGCCCAAAGCCGCTGCGGAACCGGTTCCGGAGCCCGCCCCGAAACCTGTCCCCGACGCCCAGGCCTTAGAACGCAAGCGGCTGGAACGGGTCAAGGTGGTCGACGAACTGGTGGACTCCCTGGCGCCTAACCTGCAGGTCAAGTTCCAGCAAAAGGTCACCTGGCTGGACCGCACCGTCTCCTTCGACTTTTCCCTGACCAACGCAGGCCGCCGCGCCGTCCGGGTGACCCCGCCGCGCATCGCGCTGACCCTCAACCCCCTGCCCAATACCAGACTGACCCTCAAATCCAGCGATGTACAGGCTGACATTTGCCCTGCCGGGTTGATCGGCCCGGGGGAGACCATCAACTGCCATGTGGTGCTGCGTTCCGAGGCTACCTTTACCGGCGTCGGCAACATCCCGTTTCGCGCTGCCGTCTCGGCGCGCACGGACCTCCCCGCCACCAGCGAAACCTGGAAAACCGTGCGATCCGCGTACAAGGAAGCCTATTTAGAAGAGCGCATGGTCAAAAGCGTCTCTTTCAATGGAGAGCTGTGGCGCTAATCGCGAGCCTGCAACGGGATCGTGCGCATGCACCTGGAGAGGCAGGCTGAGCCAGGGGGTGGCCATTATGTTGATTGCTATCAAGTTAATAGCTGCTGGCGCACTGTCTTATTGGGCCGCGGCCATTTTTGGCACTGAAAATCGATGGTTTTCCGGATTTTCCAGCCCCAAGGGGAATTTCGCGGCGTCCAGACGCAAATTTGAGGGTCAAAAAGCCCTTGAATCGCCATTTTTAGGTACCCAATCGGGTCACAGCCCAACAGGGACGAGCGCCAGCAGCTATTAATTTAGTAGCATCGCGCGGCACCCAGTGCGCGCCAGCCATCCGGTTTGGATGGTTGGTGTCCCAAGGGCATGGTTTTTGCACACAGTTTTGCACACAAACTGTACGCAGGAGCCTCGCATGCCAGACCATCCACAATCCCCGCGCGCCTTCCCGCGCCGCACTGCGCTGAAGATCCTCGCCAGCGGCGCAGCGGCCATGGCCTTGCCGGCCCTGGCCGCCTGGCCCGACAAACCGATCAAGATCGTCGTGACCTTTCCCGCCGGTGGCGCCAGCGACATCGTCGCGCGTGTGATGGCCGAGCAACTGGGCAAAAAGCTGGGGCAGGCGGTGGTGGTCGACAACCGCCCAGGCGCCGGCGGCAGCGTGGGCGGGCTGGTGGTGGCGCAGGCCCCGGCAGACGGCTACACGCTGATGCTGAGCAACTCCACCCCCGTGTCCATCGGCCCGTTCGCGCTGGAAAAGCAGCCGTATGACCCGGTGGAAAGCTTCACCCACATTGCGCTGATCGGCAATGCGCCCTGCGTGGTCATGGCCAACCCGCACGCACCCATCAAGACCATCACCGACGTCGAAGCACAGGCGCGCAAGGCCGGCCGGCTCGACTTCGGTTCGGGCGGGCCCGCCTCGATCGGCCATATCTACGGCGAGCTGATGAAAAAAGCCATGGGCGTGAACCTGGTGCACATTCCGTACCGCGGCGGCGCACCCATGACGACCGACCTGATCGCCGGGGTGATCCCGGTGGGCATTGATGTGCTGACGGCGTTTGTGCCCTATTTCAAGAGCGGGCAGCTGGTGCCGCTGGCGGTGACCTCGGCCACCCGCTCACCGCTGGTGCCGGACGTGCCCAGCGTGGTCGAGTTCGGCTACCGCAAGCTGGTGCTCGACAACTTTTTCGGCCTGAGCGGCCCGGCGCACATGCCGGCCGATGTCGTGGCACGGCTGAACAGCGCCTGCAATGAAATTCTGGCGACGGCGGAAATCAAAAAGAAGATGCTGGAGTTGGGCATCACCACCCAGCCCATGAGCCCGGCAGCGTTCACCGGTTTTGTGCGGGAGCAGGTGGCGGTGTTGGCGCCGGCCGTCAAGGGCGCGGGCGTCCGGCTTTAAGCGTGGGTGCTAGATCAAGCCGGCGCGAATCGCAAAAGCCGTGAGCTGGGCGCTGTTGTGCATGCCCAGCTTCAGCATCAGGTTGCGCCTGTGCGTGCGCACGGTTTCGCGTTGCAGCAGCAGGCTTGCGGCAATGAGCTTGCTGGACGCGCCCTCCGCCACCGAGCACAGCACCTGCTTTTCACGTTCGGTCAGTTTGTGCAGCTCGACCAGCGCGTCAATGCCCGGCGGCTGGCGCAGTGCGGCGATGGATTCAGAAAAGTGCAGGTCGCCTTCGGCCAACGCGCGGATGGCGGCAATCAGCTCGGCCGCTGCGCCGCTTTTGTGCAATGCACCCTGCGCCGGGCTCGCAAAAATGCGTTCAATGTCGGCGCGCTCCTGGCTGCCGGTGATCAACAGCACGCGGGTCGGGCTCTGCGCCGCCTGCAGGGCCAGCGCAACGACCACGCCGTCTGCGGGCGGCAACTGAAAGTCGACCACCGCCACATCGGGCGCCAACGCCAGCGCTTCGGCGATGGCGGTGTCGCTGCCGGCGACTGAAGCCACCACTTCGATGTCTTCACACGACGCCAGCATCGCAGCAAGACCTTCGCGAACCAGGTCGTGGTCGTCGGCCAGCAGCAGGCGTATGGGTGTTTGCGTCATGTCGTCAGGCAAGGGAATCAACTACGATCGGCGGGGCCGGAAAAACGGGCAGAGGGCAGCGCAGGCTGTGCGCCTACCGGCATCGCCACGCCAACCCTGACGGATTCTACGCACCATGACCTCTGCCCATCCTGTGCTGTTCGAGCAGCTCCAGACGCTCTACAGACAGTCCACCAGCACCTTTCTCGGCACGTTGCTGGCGGGCACCGTCGCTGCGGTGGTGCTGCAGCCGTCTGGCCACACCAACCCGCTGGCCAGCCAGTTGCTCTGGGGCTGGCTGGGCGCTGTGGTGTTACTTACGGCCAGCCGGTTCGCCCTGGTGCGTCGCTTCTTCAAACGGGTACAGGCGGCGCCGGAGCCGCGACTGGACATCAGCAGCACGCGCCGCGCGGCACGCGCTTTTGCCACCGGCTCGTTCATGTCGGGATGCCTTTGGGGCATCCTGGGGCTGATGGCGTTTGATCCGCAGGCCTATGTGCCCACGCTGTTTCTGGGTTTTCTGCTCGGCGGCATGGTCAGCGGCGCACTCGGTTCGCTCTCGGTGTACTACCCGGCCTTCATGGCCTATTCGATTCCATCGGTGCTGCCGTTTGCCCTACGCTGCATGACCGAAGGCCCGCGCGAGTTTGCCGGCTTCGGCCTGCTGACGCTGGTCTTCATGCTGGTGTGCCTGGGCTATGGCCGCGGTCTGAACCGCAGCCTGCTCACTTCCATCGCGCTGCGTTTTGAAAACGCCCAGCTGGTGCGCGACCTCGCGGCCGCACGCGACCGGGCCGAACTGGCCAGCGCCGACAAGACCGCCCTGCTGGCCGCCGCCACGCATGACTTGCGCCAGCCCGCGTATGCCGCAGGCCTGTTTGCAACTGGGCTGAAAACCACGCTGGCCAAGGCCTTCACGGGCAGCGGCCAGCCCGCGGCTGCGCAGGCCCAGCGCATGGCCGGCCAGCTGGAAGCCAGCGTCATGGCTTTCAACGGTTTGCTTGAAGGCCTGCTCGACCTGGCGCAGCTCGATGCCGGTGCCACACCGCTTGCCGCGTCACCGCTGCCCGTGAATGCGCTGCTGGATTCCGTCGCCGGCACGCTGGCTGCCACCGCCGCCCAGCGCAATATCCGGCTGCGTGTGCGCGCCCGCCCCGACCTGTGGGTGAACGCGCCACCCGATGCGCTGCAACGCATCGTGCTCAACCTCACCAGCAACGCCATCAAGTTCACGAGCGGAAACGCGGTGCTGCTGTGTGCCCGACTACAGGCCGGCCGCGTGCACATCGGCGTCATTGACACCGGCCCCGGCATTTCAGAAGCCAACCAGCAGCGCCTGTTCAACGCCTTTGTGCGGCTGCCGCAAGACAAAGAGCAGGCCGGGCTTGGCCTGGGCCTGGCCATCGTCAAGCGGCTGGCCGCGCAAATGGACGCCGGCGTGACGCTGAAGTCCGCACCGGGTCGTGGCAGCATCTTCAGCGTCAACCTTCCCCTGCATGCAGGCAGAACACCCCGCGTCAGTCCACCGCAGGCAGCAGGCGACGCATCGTCCGGCGCATTCAGCGGCTGGCAGGCGCTGGTGCTTGACGACGACCCGATGGCGCTGGCCGCTACCACGCAAGCCGTGAGCGACCTCGGCCTGCCGGTGCAGCCGTTTGACAGCGCCGAAGCCGCGCTTGCCTGGCTGGGGCAAGCAGGCCGTGAAGCAAAGCAAGGCCTTCACCTGCTGGTGACCGACCTGCACCTGAACGATGCCGAAAACCGCGACGGCCTGACGGTGCTCGCCGCCTTTCGCGAACGGCTGCCCGGCCTGCGCGCACTGGTCATCACCGGTGAAACCGCACCGGCCCAGCTGCAGCGCATCGCCCACAGCGGCGTGCCTGTGGTGCGCAAGCCCTGCCAGCCGCAGGCGCTGCAATCGGCCCTGCGCGAGGTGCTGGCGGCAACCTGGAACGCGTAAATAGTTCCCGGGCCTGCAGCTGCCAGGCACCGGTTCTCTGAATCAAATAGTACTGCAGCCCAATCACTGCGCGGATCAATTGCTATTAATAGCATAGCAATGCCAGCCCGACCGTTGCCGTTCCAAAACGCCATCTAACCCCTTTGCGGTATTTACGGCGGTGCTGCACCCGTCTTTAATCGCGTGGCACGTTTGCAGTCACGCTTTGTCTGAACCATGAACACATCCCACCGCAGTCTCTGGAACCCCTCGCTTGGCGCCTGGGTCGCCGTCTCTGAAATTACCCGGGTTTGCGGCAAACGCAGCGGCGGGTCCCGCCTGACGGCGGTGGCCGGTGGCGTGCTGGCGCTGAGCTTGCTGCTGGCGCCCGGGATGGGCCGGGCACAAAACTACGGGGCTACCGGCGGCGCACCTAACGGAGGTGCTGCCGGTGCCGCAGGGGCCGGAGCGGGGAGCGGGGCGGCGGGGACATTGGGATCACCCAATGGAGGTGTCGGAATTAACTTTGGCGAAGGCGGCGGCGGCGGCGGCTACAGCAACATAGCAACCGGAGACATCAATTCGCCGCTCCAGGGCGGCAACGGCGGCATCGGCATTGTTGGCGGCATTGGTTCCGGCGGCGGCGGTGGCGGTGGCGATGGTGTGCGAATCACAGCCCCGGGTCCGGTGTCGGTATCGGCCACCGTGACCGGCGGCAACGGTGGCGACGGCATCATTGGCAGCGGCGGCGGCGGCGCTGGCGTGGTGTGGCTGGGCAATGGCAGTTTGACCACCTCGGCGCAGGTATCTGGCGGCATCGGCGGCGGCGGCGGCAGCAGTGGCAGCGGCGGCAGCGGCGCTGGCGTGATTTTGCAAGGCGCTGGGCAGCTCACCACTTCCGCAGGCATCACCGGGGGCGATGGCAACACCTCTGGCAGCCCTAGCCGCCGGGGGAACGCCGGTGCCGGCGTGCTCATGGTCGGTGCGGGCAGCATCAACACCACAGCGACTGGTGTGATTGCCGGCGGCAACGCCAGCGGCATCGGTTTAGGCGGCACGGGTGTGGCCCTGCTCTCAAGCGGCACCCTCGTCAATGCCGGCATCGTCCAGGGCGGCAATGGCGCAGGGACGGTCAGCGGGGGAGTGGCCTGGTCCAACGGCGGCACGGGCAGTGGCGGCGCATTGGGTTTTGTGGGTAATACGCCCCAAACAGGCACAGGCGGCGTGGGCGTAACCGGTGCGGGCATCACCCTCACCAACAGCGGCACCATCGCGGGCGGCACCGCGGCAGGCGTGCGGGCCAATGCCATCACCTTTACGGGCGGCAGCAACAGCCTGACGCTGCAGACCGGCTCCGTGCTGACGGGCGCCATCGGTATCAACAGCGGCGCAACGGCCAGCATCGTGGCGGGCAACACCGGCCTGTCATTCGGCAGCCTTGTTCTGGGCGGCAATGGAACCGTGGACACCAGCGTCAACGCGCTGACCGGCTCTGGCGTCATTTCAGGCGCGGGCAACCTGACCAAGCAGGGCACTGGCAACCTGATCCTCACGGGCGCAAACACCTACAGCGGCGGCACCACCATCTCTGCCGGCACCTTGCAGATCGGCAACGGCGGCACCACCGGCACCCTCGGGACGGGCTCCGTCACCAACAACGGCTCGCTCAATTTCAACCGCAGCGACACCCTCACTGTTGCCAACGCCATCCAGGGCACGGGCACCCTGGCCGTCGCCGGCGGCACCGTCATCCTGTCGGGCAACAACAGCTACGTCGGCGCCACCACGGTGGCCGGCGGCGGCACCTTGCAGATCGACAACGTCAGTGCCCTGGGAGGCACCACGGCCATCACCACCAACGGTTCGCTGGTCTTCAACGCCCTGGGCGTGACGACCGTGACCGGCAACGTGGCCGGCACGGGCAGCCTCACGCAGACGGGCACGGGAATAACCGTCCTCAGTGGCGCCAGCACCTACAGCGGCGCCACCACCCTCTCGGCCGGTACCCTGCAGGCGCTCAATTCCGCCGCCTTCTCGCAAAGCAGCGCCTTCACCGTGAATGCCCCCGCAACGCTCAACCTGAATAACTTTGACGAGAGCATCGGGTCCCTGGCGGGCGGCGGCAGCGTCACTGCGGGAGGAGGCAGGCTGACTACCGGCAGCGATAACACCAGCACCACCTTCAGCGGCGTCATCAGCGGCCCCGGCGGCGGCGTGACCAAAACCGGCACCGGCACCTTTACCTTGTCGGGCGTGAACACCTATACCGGCGCCACCACCGTGAACGCCGGCAGGCTGTCGGTCAACGGCTCCACCAGCAACTCTGCTGTCACCGTCAACAATGGCGGCACGCTGGGCGGCAGCGGCACGATAGGCAGTACCACTATCGCCACGGGCGGCGTGCTGGCGCCGGGCAATTCCATCGGCACGCTGACGGTCAACGGTAACCTGAGCTTCGCGACAGGCTCCATCTACCGCGTGGAAGTCGACGCCACCGGCGCGAACGACCGCATCAACGCCACGGGCACGGCAACAATCAACGGCGGCACCGTCGATGTGCAGGCCAGCGCCGGCACCTACCAGGCCAGCACGCAGTACACCATCCTCAATGCCGCTGGCGGGCGCACCGGCAACTTTGCCGGCGTCACTTCCAACCTCGCCTTCCTGACCCCCACGCTGGGCTACGACGCCAACAACGTTTTCCTGACACTGGCGCGCAACGACATCAGCTTCAGCGCCGTGGCGGTCACGCCTAACCAGATCGCCACATCGACCGCGCTGCAGAATGCGAACGCTGGTGCAACGGGCGATATGAGCACAGTGCAAACCGCGCTGACTGGACTCTCAGCAGCGCAGGCCAAGGCTGCGTATGACTCAGCCAGCGGCGCCGGCATCGTCGCCCTGCGGCGCGCGGGTGCGGGCTTCGCTGCCAGCTTCGGCAGCCAGCTGCACGCGCGGCTGGGCGCCCAAGCCAACGCAGCATCGGGCTTCGCTGCCAATTCATTCAACAGCCGACCGGTGCTGCTTGCAGCCAACGACCATTTGGCGGACCTGATGGCGCCTGTTTCTGACTCGGCACCGCAGAAGTTTTCATTAGCCGGCGGTGCCTCTTCACTTTCTTCTTCATCAGAAGCAGCGGGCAAAGGCTTCTGGGTTCGCGGCAACGGCGGCTATGGCAATACCGATAGCGACGGCAACGCCGCAGCCAGCCGGATTCGCAGCAGCGGCCTGAGCGTTGGCTTTGATGCTGAAGTGCAGGACGGCGTTCGCATCGGCGTCGCGGCCACCGGCGGCACGTCGCGGCTTTCTACTGACAACAACGAAAGCGGCAAGACTCGCGGAACTGCAGTGGCGGTTTACGGCAGCTACGCCAACGGTCCGTGGAGTTTCAGCGGCTCAGCCAGCATGGGCTGGGGCAAGAACCATCTTGATCGCAACGTCGTCGTGGGTGGTTTGAATCGCGTGGCTTCGTCAGACTTCGACAGCAACACGCTGGCGACCTACGGCGAGGCCAGCTATTCAATTTCGATGAATGGCTGGACGCTGCAGCCACTAGCCGGGCTTTCACTCAGCAGAAGCAAGGCTGACGGTTTTACTGAAACCGGCGCAGGCGCACTGAATCTGCAAGTCGCAGAACAAACCATCAACTCATCCAAATCGCTGCTGGGTGCAAAAGCATCCTTCGACGCAGGCCGTATACGCTTCGAACCAAGAGTGATTTGGGCCCATGAGTTCGGCGACCTGAACACACCGATGACGGTGCAGTTCCAGGGCGCGGCTGCGGCTTCACCGTTCCAGATTTCGGGTGCAACTCTCAAGCGCGACACGCTGATCCTCGGGCTGGGCGCCACAGGCAGCATTGGCAAGGGAGTGGATCTCTTCGCGGACGTGCAGGCCGAGCACAATTCGGCACAACGCAAGCTGGCGGTGCTGGTGGGCTTGCGCAGTCGCTGGTAGGTACGAAGGGAGCAGCCCAAACCACCAGCGACCTGTTTGCCGGCAGTGACATCAAAAGGAAAAAGCTGGAGTTGGGCAATACCACCCACCCGGTCGCCCCGTCACGTTGACGTTTTTGTGCGGAGCAGGGGGAGGTGCTGGTGCTGGCCGTCAAAGGCGCTGGCGTGAGGCTTTATCAGCCTGAAGTCCAGGACCTGGCGGCGCGGCCGCAGGTAGCGTAAAAAAACGCCGGATTGAAACTTCAGCGAACGACGCTGAGGTAAGCGTACGCGGCGGTGCGCAGTTCCTGGGCTTGCAGCGGGTTGCGGCCCGCGCGGGCTTCGGCGCGCTCCATCAGGTTGTGGGCCACGCCATTGACCGGAGCCACGCCAGCGATGGAAGGCAGGAAACGGGCGATCTGGGAAAGCAGGCTGTACATGTCAGGGTCACCCCATGGGGGCGAAAAGTTGCGATGAACCAAGAATAAGGGTTTTCCCTAGGGTTTCAAGCCTAACCCGGGCCCAAACCCATGCAGAGAATGCATAACGTGCTCCGCCACGGCACATGTATGTCACGTCTAGGTGATTTCCGTGGAGAACTTCACGAAGCCGGAGGCTATGCTTGGCCGGTGTCCAATCCCCCGCGTCCTCCTTCTCCGCCCATGGCGGGGACCCCAACTTCGCCGCCGGGCGAAGCCTTGGCGCTGCTGCAGCAGATCGCCTCAAATATTGACGCGATGCTCTGGTCCTGGGACCCGCAAAACGGCCGCATCTCTTATACCAACCCGGCTTTCGAGGCGTTCTGGGGCCTGTCGGCCAACACTTTGGCAGACGAGCCCTGGCAATGGCTGGAACACGTGGAGTCGGCAGACCGTGAGCGGGTACGAAGCCTGCAGACCAGCCCCGTGAAGCGCAGCGAAGAGTACAAGGTCATTCGGCCGCAAGGCGGTACCGCCCGGCTGAGCCAGCGGGCGCTGCCCATGCACAGCCCCTCGGGCGAATTGCTGCGCATCATCCACCTGGCCAACAACATCACCTGGCAGCTCGACACCTCCAAGCAGCTGCGTGTGGAAATCGGCCGGCGCACCGACTCCGAGGCCAAGTACCGTGCAGTGGTGGAAAACGTCAGCGAAGGCATTCTGGTGACAGCAGCCGGGCGCATTCTGTACGCCAACCCAAAGGCGCTGGAGCTGACCTCGCTGGACGAGGAAACCGCCAAATCGCGGCCCTTCATCGAATTCATCCATCCGGACGACCGCGAGAAGGTGCTGGGCAACCACATGAAGCGCCTGCGCGGCGAAACGGTCGAAAACTATTACCAGTTCCGCGTGCAGCACAGCCAGGTTGCCACGCGCTGGCTGGAGATCAGCGCGGTGATGTTCGAGTGGCAAGGCGCACCTGCCACGCTCAACTTCCTGACCGACGTGACGCTCAAGCGCCAGGCCGAAGAAGACATGCGCAAAGCGCTGGCCCACGAGCGCGAGCTGTCGGAGCTCAAATCGCGTTTCGTGGCCGTCGCCTCCCACGAATTTCGCACGCCGCTGGCCGCCATCCTGTCGTCAGTGGAGTTGCTGGACACCTACGGAGCGAGTTTTCCGGCGGGCGAGCGCCGCGAGCTTCTCGGGCAAATCAAGACCGCCGTCGCGCGCATGAACGGCATGGTTGAACAGGTGCTGCTGACCAGCCGCCTGGAGCTGGGCAAGTTCAGGTTTGAAGCCGCGCCCCTTCTGGTGCCTGACTGGCTGGTGCAGGTGATGGACGAACTGGAGCGCGGCAGCCCGCAGGCGACGCGCATATCGCTGACCTGCGACGGGCTGGACGCAGCGCGCATCGCAGACCAGCAGCTGCTGCGCTACATCGTGATCAACCTTCTGAGCAACGCGCTGAAGTACTCCAACCCGGACACGCCGGTGCAGTTTGCCGTTCGCGGCGTGGACGACCAGATCCACCTGCGCGTCAGCGACCAGGGCATCGGGATTCCGGAGGCCGACCTGCCGCGGCTTTTCGGCAGTTTTCACCGGGGCAGCAATGTGGGCAACATCTCCGGCACCGGCATCGGTCTGCACATCGTGAAGGAGTGTGTGACCCTGCACGGAGGCGACATCGAGGTGAACAGCCAGCTGGGGCTCGGCACGACCTTCACCGTACGCCTGGCCGCACCACCGGCCTGAGGAGGCCTGCCCCCAGCGCCTCATTCAGCGCTATCAATTCAGGAGCTGCTTGCGCCCGTTGGTATTGGGGTAGAGGCCTATTTCTTGTAAATTCAGCAATGAAATTTCTTGCACGTGCAGCCTCGCCCAGCGCACGCCGCCTAATCCGCCACGTCGAACTGCGGGTTCCACGCGACCTCCCAGAGATGGCCGTCCGGGTCCTGGAAGTAGCCCGCGTAGCCGCCGTAGAAAGTTTTCGCTGCCGGCTTGGTGATCGTGGCGCCCGCCCTCGCGGCTTCGGCCATCACGGCGTCGACTTGCTGCTGCGAGGCCACGTTATGCGCCAGTGAAAACGACGGTGCGCCACGCTGCGAAAGCGGCAAACCGCTGTCGTGTGCCAGGCTGCCGCGCGGCCACAGCGCCAGCTTGAGGCCGGCTTGCAGTTCGATGAACACCACCGCGCCATGCTCGAACTCTTCGCCGACGACGCCCGGCGTCGCCAGCCCCAGGCCATCGCGGTAAAAAACCAGCGCGCGCTGGAGGTCGTCAACGCCCAGGGTGATCAGTGTGAGGCGAGGTTTCATGGTGTGTCCTTCTCTTTCATGGAATCGACTCTGCGTTGGCGCAGCACTCTGTGCTTATCGCAGCGGCTTTTTGCGGTGGTAGGTGAGGGCCGCCTGGATGCAAAACGCCAGCGCGTCATGCGGCAAGGCGTCGGCCACCTCCAGCACGATGGCCCGGTTGCCTTCATAGCGCAGTTCGTGCGGAAACACGGTGCGAAAGGTGTCCACCAGGGTGGTGTTGCAGTTGAAGTACAGGGCGTACCGCGAGGGGCTGGATTTCACCGGCCCCAACCGGAGCGTGCTGCCGCTTTTGCTGTGTGGCGTGAGGTAGGCGGGCTCGCCCCACTTGAGCGTTTCCTCGATCGGACCGACGCCGGGCGTGTCGGCCGCCGTCTCCAGTATCAACTGGCGCAGCACCATCAGCTTGCGCCGCAGGTCCGGCGGGTAAGACGCAAAAACCTGGGCAACCCCTGCGTTCAAAATCTGCTGCAACAGCGCCTCCTGCGGATGAGATGCATCACTGCCCGAATATCGGTGCGAAACCCGTGTCACCCCACCAAAAGCCTAACACCGAACGCGCAAGGGTGACGCAGCGCCGGCGCCGGTGCCCGGTGTCTTCCCGCACAATCGGGCGGGTGAACATCCAGCTGCTCTCCGACCTCCACCTTGAATCCAATCCGCACTTTGTGGCGCAGCCTGTGCCGGGCGCCGACCTCCTTGTGCTGGCCGGCGATATTGGCTCGTACCAGCAGGGTTCGCTCCTCACCGAGCTGAACATCCCGGACTTCGGACTTGCGCGGTTTTCACCGCTGCCGGTTGCCGAAGGCGGTGCGGGCTGGCCCACGCCGGTGCTGTTTGTGCCTGGCAACCATGAATACGACGGACTGGACTTTGACGAAACCCGGAGCCGCCTGCGCAGCACCTGCGAGCGGCTTGGCATTGTCTGGCTGGAAGAGGAAACCCTGGTGCTGCAGGGCGTGCGCTTTGTCGGCAGCACGCTGTGGACCGATTTCGACGCCCTGAGCGCGGGCCAGCCCCAGAGCGCGGACATCACGCTGGGCGAGCAGCTGAAGGCACGTGAAAAAGCCTTTCGCGCGGCCAATTTCTACCTCGGCAAAAACCACTCTTTCAGGAACGGCGAGCCCCTTCTGGCAGCCGATGTGCGTGAGCAGGGCCTCAAAAGCCAGGCATGGCTGCGGCAGGTGCTGGCCCAGCCTTTTGACGGCCCCACCGTGGCCGTGACGCACTTTGCGCCCAGCCTGCTGAGCGCGGACCCGCGCTACGGGCTGGCGGCCGGCACTGCGGGGTTTTGCAATTCACTTGACGAGCTGCTGCCGCTGGCCAAACTGTGGCTGCACGGACATTTACATTGCGCCATTGATTACACCAGCCGTAACTGCCGCGTGGTGGCTAACCCGCTGGGCTATGCGCGCAAGGGCGAACAAGAAGGGTATTTGCCCAACATGCTGATCGGTGTCGGGCTCTAGCCCTTATTTCACACCCGCAATCAGCTACCAAAAAGATAGCAACGCGTGATCGCCGTCTGGCCGGCCGCCCATTGCCCGGGGATGTGATGTATTTACCTTTGTATTTACTTTTTGAACTTCCCGGCCGGCGCGCAACCCAACAGGCATCAGCAACACCGAACACTTTGTTCCAATTGGGGGTTTGCACGGCCTTCGGCTTGCATGTATCTTGCAAGAGGGGTTTGTGCAATATCTCTTGCACCAGACCCGCATCGGGAGAGCATCATGAAAAGCAATGTGTCCTACCTTGCCGCCTGGCTGCTGGCCGTCGGCCTGGCTTTCGGGCTCGCAATTGCGTCGCCCAACGACTCCAGCGTGATGGGGCGCCTGCCTGCATTCATGGCGCAGACGCTCCTGCGACAGCCTGTCACCGTGCCGGAGGGCCTGCCTTCAGACCGCACGCTGGCACTGATCACTTTTCAGCGCGGCCAGCACGCGCAGGTTGAGGGCTGGATCCAGGGGATGAACCTGCGAAACGATCCCTCGATCACCTGGATGCGCATGCCGGTCGTCAATGACCCCGGGACGCTGACGGGACGAAGCGCCGTCGAAGACAAGCTGCTCAAACACTACCCGGCCGATACCGAGCGCGCCAGGCTGGTGCCGGTATTCACTGACCGCGCCAGCTTTGTGCGTTCTGCCGGACTCAACAGCATCGACCAGGTTTATGCCGTGGTGGTGAATCGCCAGGGTGAAGTGCTGGCACGCTTCGAAGGTCAGTTTGACGCCGACAAGGCACAAACCCTGCGCGAAACCCTGCAACAGCAGAGTTTCTAATACAGCCCCCACGATCGCTCACTGCGCGTAGCTCCCTGCCCCCTGAGGGGGCCACCCGCCTGCGGTCTGGCAAAGCCAGTCCCGCGGCTCATGCTGGCTTTAAGAGTTCTTTTGGCACTACCAGTGGGGGCCGTGGAACCGGCTTAGCCGGGCCACAGGCGCCGCCCCCCCCCTGAGGGGGGAACAAGCTACACGGAGTGAGCTTGGACAGGGGCGTACCAATTTTTGGGGGAACAGGCTACACGCAGTGAGCCTGGACGGGGGTGATTACAGTGTTTCTCCTAGTGTGAAATAGAACGCGGCACCCTGCCCAAGGGATGATTGGGCCCAGACCTTGCCGCCGTGGCGTGTCACGATGCGGTGCACGGTGGCCAGCCCAATGCCGGTACCGGGGAATTCCGTCAGCGAATGCAGGCGCTGAAAGGCGCCGAAAAGTTTCTCTGCGTAGGCCATGTCAAACCCGGCGCCTTTGTCACGCACCACATACACCGTTTCTCCGGCCTCACCGGTTTCGCGGCAGACGCTGATTTCGGTGCGCGCCTGGTTGGCGCTGAATTTCCAGGCGTTGCCCAGCAGGTTGTCCAGCAGCTGCTTGATCAGGCGTGGGTCGCCCTGTCCGGTGAGGCCGTCTTCCACATGAAGCACCACGGGCCTGTCGGGCTCACGTTCGCGGTAGCCCTCCAGCAGGTCGCGCGCCATCGCGCTGAGATCAATGGGCTCCCAGCGCAGGCTGGAGCGCGACACCTGCGCCAGCAACAGCATCGCATCGATCAGCTCTCCCATTTGCCCCACCCCGGCCCGTATGCGCGCCAGGTAATGCCGGCTGCGCTCCAGCGAGGACGCGTTGTCGGCCTTGGTCAAAGCACGCTGCAGCAGGTCGCTGAAGCCGTCGATGGCGCTCAATGGACTGCGCAGGTCATGCGATACCGAATAGGAAAACGCCTCCAGCTGCTTGTTGGCAAATTCGAGCTGCGCAGTGCGCTGCTGCACGCGCTCTTCCAGGCTGGCGTTGAGCTGCAATATTTCTTCCCGCGCGCGCCTGCGCTCGCGGATGTCGGTGTTGATGCCCAGCACCCCGTTGACTTTTCCGTGCTCGTCGCGCACCACGGTCCAGCGCGCTTCGATGCTTACCGTGGAGCCGTCCCGCGCGCGCTGCTCCAGCTCCCCTGTCCAGTCCCCCTCATTGCTCAGGGTTCTGTCCATGGCGTCTTTCAGCACCTGGGGGCTGCTGTACATGGACTCCTCCATCGATTTGCCCAACACCTCCTCCGCTGTCCACCCGTAAAGGCGCTCAGCGCCCTTGTTCCAAAAGCGCAGGGTCCGGTCCAGGTTGCGGACCATGATGGCGTCCTGCGCCCGGTCCAGCAGCGAGGCCTGTTCACGCAACTTGGCGGCGGCCTGGCGCGCGGCCTCCTGGCTGCGCTGGCGCTCCAGCCGCTCGCGCAGGCTGACAATGCCGAACGCGAGGTTGTCGGCAAGCTCCTGCAGGAGTTTGACCTCTTCAGGTGTGAAGTGCTGCGTCTCTGCCGAATAGAGGCACAGCACGCCGAAGCTGCGGGTTGCTTCACGCAAAGGCAGACAGACCGCGCTCTGGTAGCCGCGCTTCATCGCATCGGTATGCCAGTGAAAATGGTTCTCGGCATGGCTGATGTCTCCGCTTTGCTGCGGTAGCCCCGTGCGAATGGCCTGGCCCGCGGGGCCCTGGCCCGTCACCTGGTCATCGCGCCAGGTCAGGCGGATCACCGTGAGATAGCCGCCTTCATTGCCGGCGTGCACCATGGGCTGTATGGTGTGTGCCTCGTCGTTCTGGGCGTAGCCCACCCATGCCATGCGATAGCCGCCCACATCAACGGCAACGCGGCAGACCTCAGTCAACAGGGCCTCCTCGTCTTCGATGCGATTGATGGCAATGCTGGACTGGCTGAGCATCTGCAGTGCCCGGTTGGTGCTGGCCAGCGCCAGGTCGGCCAGCTTGCGATCGGTGATGTCTCGCGCAGTGCCCACCACGCGCTCAAGCGTCCCGGAGGCGTCGAACACCGGATAAGAGTGGTCGCGTATCCACCGCAGATGGCCATCCGCAGACAGGATGCGGTATTCCGTGTCGGAAACCTCCCCCGCGCGGTTACGCTGCCTGGCAAGCTTCAGCAAAGGCTGGTCCTCCGGCAGCGCGGCCTGGGCATACGACAGCGGATCGGCATACAGGCTCTCGCGGCTGCGGCCCCAAACCTTCTCATAGCCGGGACTGATGTAGAGCAACTGGCCCGACCGGGGGTCCACGTTGTAAAAAACATCGTTGATGTTTTCCGCCAGTTCGCGAAAACGGGCTTCGCTGCTGATCAAGGCCGCCTCTGCGCGGGCGCGCACCAGCGCGATGCCGGCCAGCCGCGCGGCGGACGTGATCAGCTCGAGGTCGTGAGGCTGGGGCGCACAGGGATAACGGCGGTAGATCGCAAATGTCGCGAGCACTTCACCGTCCGTTGACACCACCGGCGTGGACCAGCATGCACGCAGGCCGTGCGTCAGCATGAGTTCGCGGTAGTCCTTCATCAAGGGGTCTTGCTGGGTGTCCTCGACAATCACCGTCTGATTGCGAAACGCTGCTGTGCCGCAAGCGCCCACGCCTTCGCCGATCTGCAGGCCTTCGATGGCCTGGTTGTAACTCTCGGGCAAGCTGGGCGCTGCGCCCAGATGCAGTTGCTGTCCGCCAACCAGCAGGATCGAGCACAGGCTGTCCGGCGAACTGGTTTCGATCAGTTGCACCACCGCCTCCAGCGAACGCTGCAGGGACGCGCTGCCTGCTATCAGCGCCAGTATCTGCGCCTGGGCCCGTGCGAAGTCCTCTGCCGCCTTGACCTCGGTGATGTCATTGAACACCGCAACGCCGCCCACCAACCCGCCTGCATCATCCTGCAGGGGTCGGGTGCTCATCCGGAGCACCCGGTCTTCGGCACCGGGCCTGCGAATGACCAGGTCCCAATTGTCCGTGCTGACGCCGCGCGCAGCGCGTGTCAGCGGCCGGTCGGCCTCGGGCAAGGGGGTCTTCCGGTCCAGCATCAGCAGCTCGTGGCTGCGGCGCCATTCCTCGACGCGAATGCCGGGGCCGGGTGCCGCATCAAAGAGTTTGCGGGCTGTGGCGTTAAATACCAGAAAGCGGCCTTCGGTGTCCGCCGCAATCACGCCTTCACTCATGCTGTTGAGGATGAGGTCGAGCAGGGAGCGCTCCTTGTCCACGCGGCTGAGCATGGCGTCGAGTTCTTCCTGCCTGGCCTGAAGCGACGCGGCCATGCGGTTGAAAGTCTGCCCGATATCGCCCAGCTCACCCTGATACAGCGGGCCCAGCCTGATGCGTGCTGCGAGATTGCCCTGCGTCACCTCATTGGCTTCTTTCAGGATGGCCTTGGCCGGATTGACGATCAGGCGGTTTCCCATCCACCATGCGCCGACCGCGCTCGCCACGGCCATGGCGAGCAAGGCCGCCAATTCCGAAAGCAGGTTGCCATTGCTTTCTGCGGCAATGACTTCCTGCGGGACGCTCACCACCACAAATAGCCCGTCGCGGCCACCCCCCACAACGGGCGCAAAGGCATAAACACGCTGGCTTCCTTGCGCATCGGCCGCTTGCAACATGCCCGAATCGCGCGCTTGTGCGCCTTGAAGCACGGCGGAGTCTGGATGCCTCCGACCGAGCCAGGAAGGAGCTGCCGGGGAGACGGCCAACACCACCCCGTCACGGTCAAGCACCGTCAACCTTGCGCCCGGCATCATGGCCGCTGCAGTCAAGGGCTCTGCAAGTGCCGTTAAGCCCAGAGACGCGAAAGCCACCCCGGCCAAGGCGCCGGCGCTGTCATGAAGCGGTATGGCGAAGATCAGGCCTGGCAACCCGGTGCTGCGGCCTATGCCGTAGGTGCCGACAGCAAACCGCTGCCCTGCCATGACTTGCTGGAAGAATGAGCGATCGTTGACCTGAACGTTCCCCGCGGACAGATCCAATGAGCTGCAGACCAACCGGCCGTCCGGCGCGGCGACGCCCACATGGGTGAACTCAGGATGGTCCCGATGAAGGTTTTTCAGCTGCTGCCCGCACAACCCGGGCCCGTGGCTCTGGATATGGGGCGCACTGGCCAGGCCGTTGAGAAGCTCATGGACCCGCTCCACCGTGCGCTGCTGATGAACGGCGAGCAAAGAGACCTGCGACTGCAGGTCGACCTTGGCGTGTGCCAATGCAGCTTGGTGGTCCCGCTCGGCATAGTAGACGAGCAACCCAAAAACCGGGAGCAGCGCGAACAGCACCAACAAAACCAGACGGGTACGCAGCCCCAGCCATCCCAGCATTCGTTACCTCGTGCCTTTCACTGCAATATGGCGCCACGCGCGTATCTCGTCACAGTGTGCAGTGTGAGGAAACCGGTGCCTTTTGTAAATGGGATTACTCCCCCCTGGCATTGGCCAGTGAGTAAAAACAACCTCGGCAGGGACCGCCGCTGCGGCCCGAATGCGGGCCACACGACATCGCATGATCGCTGCGCCTTCGGCTTCCCGACGGCGGCACCGCGGCCCGTGCTCAGGGGACCAGCGACTCCGCTGCCGACTGTTTGAGCGCGGCGGTCAGGGCGTCCAGCACCTCGGACTCCAGGTTCCAGCAATGCCAATAGAGCTGTATGGGCAAGGTGTAACCAGGTGCAAGATTGACGAGCCGGTTCTCGTCAATCAGGCCCTGCGCCAACAGGCGCGGCACCACGCTGATGCCCCAGCCCGCCAGCACCGCCCGTACCATGCCTTCTGACGACGGCACAAACAACTGGTTCAGCGTGACCCGCTTGAGTCCGAAGGCTTTGCTGACGAAATCGACCGGTAGCTCGTCTTTGCGGTTGAAAGCAATGAAGGGCACGTCGCGGAAGTTGTATTGCGTCAAGGCGGGCGCCGTTTGCCGGCCGCCGGAATCGTCGCGAAAGCCAAGCCGCTTTCGCGCAAAGTCCGGCGTGGCCACCGCGATGTACTGCATTGCGCCCAGCGGCTCCACCTTGCAACCGCGCAGCGCCTGCTTGAGCGTAGTGACGCAGCCCAGCACCTGGCCTTCACGCAGCCATTCGTGCGTGAAGTTCTGGTCATCGTGAATGATCTCCATGGGCAGGCCCTGCTGCGCCAGATCGGTCAGCGCCGGCAAAGCCCAGGTGGCGATGCTGTCGGCATTGATCGCGATCGAGATGCGCTCTTCCTCGCGCGAGCCTCCGAGCGAGCTCGGTGCCAGCTCCTTCATGTCGCGCTCCAGGTCAGCGCGCAACAGGCGCAGCATCTTGGTGTGTTTCAGCAGCAGCTGGCCGGCCGCGGTAGGTTTGAGTGGCCGGCTGCGGACGATCAGCACCGTGCCGACCTGAGCTTCCAGCGCACGCAGGCGCTGCGACACCGCCGACTGCGTGATCGACAGGCGTTGGGCTGCTCGCTCGAAGCCGCCCTCCTCCACAATCGCGGCCAGGCACTCCAGCGCATCAGGATCAAAAGTACTCATACGACCCCTTCTCTCTATTAGTTATTCTGATGTTTTCTCTGATAGTTTAATTTTTCTATTAATTGAAAGCAACATCCTTCACACTCGAAAGTTGTAAAGGGGGTTGTATGAAAGTAGTGGTTTTGGGGGCGGGGATCATCGGCGTGAGCACAGCCTGGCAGTTGCTTGAGCGGGGTCACGAGGTGACCGTGGTGGATCGCCAGCCCGGCGCGGCGCTGGAAACCAGCTTTGGCAATGCCGCGCAGATTTCGGTCAGCTATTGCGAGCCCTGGGCCAACAAGGATGCGCCCTTGAAGGCGCTGAAATGGATGTTTCGCGACGACGCGCCCCTGCTGTTCCGGCCGCAATGGCCTTTGGGGGACGGGTGGCAGCAGTGGCGCTGGGGCCTGCAGTTTCTGGCGCAATGCAACGACACCGCTTTCGAGCGAAATGTGCAGCAACTGGTGGCGCTGGGCGCCTACAGCCACGCCGCGCTCAAGGAAGTGGTCCGGGCTACCGGCATCGAGTACAACCGCCTCGAAAGAGGCATCGCCCACTATTACACCGACCAGCAATCGTTTGATACCGCAGGCGAAGCGGCAGCATTGATGCAGAAATACGGTGTTGCGCGCCGTGTGGTGAACACGGCCGAGCTGCTGGACATTGAACCCGCCTTCAAATCGTTTGCGCACCGTATCGTGGGAGGCACCTACACCGCCAGCGACGAAAGCGGCGACGCGCGCATCTTTACCCAGGCATTGGCGCAACGCTGCGCTGACAGGGGCGTGCGCTTCCTGTATGGGCACGACGTTGAGCGCCTGGAAAAATCCGGCGGTGCGATCCAGTCGGTGGCTGTTCGTGACCGCAGCGCCGGAAGCGGGAACAAGCCTGCCATCAACCTCAAGGCCGACGAGTTCGTGGTGGCCTGCGGGTCCTACACAGCGCCGCTGTTGCGCACGGTGGGGGTAGACCTGCCGATCTACCCGGGCAAGGGCTACAGCGCCACCTTCAAACTCCTGCAACCGCAGCGGGCGCCCTTTGTCAGCACCATTGACGACGAAGTCAAATGCGCCATGAGCCGCCTGGACGACCACCTGCGCGTTGCCGGCACCATTGAGGTCGGCGGCTATGACCTTTCGCTGGACACGCCGCTCGCCAAAGCGCGCTGCAAGATGCTGGCCGACCGCATCGAAGAGGTGCTGCCGGGCGTGTGCGATACCCGCCTTGAAGAGCAAGGCGGCACGCCGAATTTCTGGACCGGTCTGCGCCCCGCCACGCCCACCAATATTCCCTACATCGGCAAGACAACAGTCGGCCGCCTGTGGGTGAACGCGGGCCACGGCACGCTGGGCTGGACGCACGGCGCGGGGTCGGGCAAAGCCATGGCCGAACTGATCTGCGGCGAGGTGCCGGCGATGGATTTCGGCTTTTACGGCCTGGACCGCGCGCGCGGCCGCCTGCAGGCCACAACCGCCTGAGCGGCCGGCTTACGCAGCGTGCTGGTCCAGCGTGCGCTGGGCATGCTCGCGCAGCGCAACACGCAGCGCAGCGGGCTCCTGTATCTCGAAAGCAAACGGCAGGCGCGAAAGCTGTCGCGCAAACCAGGGAATGTGATCGGTCTGGCTGTGCAGAAGCACGCCTTCGTCGCTGGGCTGAAACACCCCAATGCTGTCGGGAAGTTCCTTCTGCGCGGTCTGCAGGTCGGTATGCAGCAAGAGGCGCACGGCGTTGCTGCGCGGCATGGTGGCCAGCCCCAAGACGAGGTGCTGGGCGGCGTTGAAGTCAGCCGGTGGCGTGAACACCACGTTGAGCGGCTTGACCTCTTTCACCCGGTCAAGGCGAAATGAGCGCAACGCGCCGCGTAGATGGCACCAACCCACCACATACCAGCGGCCACGTCGAAACGCCAGTCCATAGGCGTCAAAGTCGCGCTCGGTGATGTCGCCGTCGGCCGAACGGTAGGCCATGTGCACGCGCTGCCAGCCATGCGCGGCGATGCTGAGCGCCAGCAAGGCCGTGTTGTCGCCAGGGGCGTCTGCCTGGCGCATGTCCAGCGTCACGGTTTCACCCAAGGCGCGGATGCGGTTCTTCAGGTTGTTGGGCATCACCCGCTCCAGCTTGGCCTGCGCGCTTTCTGACGCGGGCGCCGCCTCGGCGAGGCCCAGGCCGCGTGCGGCCAGCAGGCCCAGCGACAAGGCCAGCGCTTCGTCGTCGGTAAACATCATGGGCGGCAGCTTGAACCCGGCAATCAGGCTGTAGCAGCCATAGCGGCCACGCTCGGCCACCACCGGGATACCCAGCTCTTCGAGCTTGGCGATATAGCGGCGCAGGGTGCGGCCATCCACCTGCAGCCGCCGCGCCAGTTCGGCCCCACTCAGCCGGCCATGGGACTGCAGCAGCTCCAGGACGGTGAGTACGCGCGTGGTGGGTGAATACATGGTGAAAAAGTCTAACGGGAAATTAGGGCCGAAATAGCCCTATTACATTTTTAGACTGGGTTGCCACGCATTCACCGCAGGCGCCTGCGCCCTCCAAGCCATGACCACTACCCTGACACCCACGCCGGACCTGGCCGAAGTCGCCGACGGACGTCACGACTTCAATTTCATCACCGGGCGCTGGCTGGTCAGCAACAAGCGCCTGCGACGGTGCCTGGAGGGCAGTGCCGACTGGGAAAGCTTCGACGCTGTGCAGGACGGCGCTTTGCTGCTCGGCGGACTGGGCAACATGAACGACCTGGTCACCGAGGACAGGAAGACCATTGGCATGGCCCTGCGCTTTTTCAACCCGCAAACGCGGATGTGGAGCCTTTACTGGGTCAGCCACAACAACGGCTTGCTACAGCCGCCCGTGGTCGGCTGCTTTGCCAACGGTACCGGCCAGTTCGAAGGAAACGACAGCCACGAAGGCCGGCCGGTGCGGGTCCGCTTCACCTGGTCCGGCATAACACCCAGCCACGCGTGCTGGGAGCGGGCATTCTCGGCCGACGGCGGCCGCCACTGGGAAACCAATTGGGTCATGCGGCTGTCGCGCCCCGCTTACCACGCGGTGCACCGCTAAAAAGAACGGGCTTGTTCATGGACCACTTTGCACACCTCTGGCTGTTTTTCCTGATGGTGCTGGGCATCATCATCCTGCCCGGCATGGACATGGCGTTTGTCATGGCCAGCTCGTTGACCGGCGGGCGCCGGTATGGGCTCTTCGCAGTAGGGGGCATCGTGGCCGGCGGCATTTGCCATGTTGTGGCCGGCGCCCTTGGGCTGGGCATCTTGCTGCAGCTGGTGCCGGGCATGGTGAACGTGATGTTGCTCGCGGGCAGCCTTTACATCGCCTGGATAGGCTGGTCGCTCATGCGCAGCACCTCTGTGTTTGGCGCCTTGCCCGACATTGAAGAAACCTCGCCGTGGCGAACCTTCCGGCAGGCGGCGCTGACTTGCCTGCTCAACCCCAAGGCCTACCTCTTCATGCTGGCGATCTTTCCGCAGTTTTTGCGACTGGAGTACGGCTCGCTCTGGGTGCAGGCTGCAGCGCTGGGGCTGATCATTGCGATCACCCAGGCCGGCGTGTACGGCTCACTCGCACTGGCCGTAGCAGGGGCGCGCCAGTGGCTGGCCGAGAGGCCTGGCGCCAGTGTGGCGATGGCACGCACAGTGGGCGCGGTGCTGATCGTATGCGCCGCCTTCACCGCCTGGCAAGGCTGGAGCCGGTTCTAGCGCGGAGCGCCGCCTTCGGGCCATGCCGGGCCTTTTAATTCCAGGGTGTTGCCCTCAGGGTCGTTGAGGTAAATCGAGGGGCCTTCGCCTTCAGCGCCATAGCGCGACTCCACATCACCCGGGTCCACACCGTGCGCGGCAAGGTGACGGCGTATGGCCTCGGCGTCAAAAGGCTCCACACGAAAACAGACATGGTCGACGTTGCGCCCTTCCTTGCCCGGCGCAGCACCGCCGGCCCGGCCCAGCTTGCCATCCACCGGCACCAGGTCCACCAGTGAACGCCCTGCGCGCAGCTGGACCAGGCCGATCTCGTCCTGCCGGCGCTCAACGGAGCACCCCAGCACATCGATGTAAAACGCCATCATCCTGTCGAGGTTCAAGATCCGAAAGACGATGTGGTCGATATCGCGAATATGAATCATGAAAAGAGCGCCTCAAGGGCCTCAAAATTTGATGATTCATTCTGGCATGGAGGCCCAGACCCCGCACCAGCGCGAGCCGGCGGCTGCCGCTACCATGCCGCCATGACTTCCAAGCCTCAATTCCTCTTTCTGACCACCTCTACACGGGAGCCCGGCGCGCTGGGCAACACCGAATGGCTCGCGCAACAGGCAGCAGCGGCGCTGCCGGCCGGCACGGCCCAAACATGGCATCACCTGGCGCGCATGAAAATGCCTCCCTTTGTGGACCAGCGCCACACCACGGGCCAATACCCCATGCCCGAGGGCGACATGAAAGCCCTGCTGGACGCCACCCTGGCCGCGACCGACATCGTCTTCGTCGCGCCGGTGTACTGGTACAGCATTCCGGCGCCGCTGAAGACTTACCTGGACCACTGGAGCGCCTGGATGCGCGTGCCCGGCCTGCCCTTCAAGGAAGAAATGGCGAAAAAGGCGTTGTGGCTGATCACCACCAGCGGCGACCGCACCAAGGCCCAGCCCATGGTGGACTCGATCCGGCTGTGCGCACAGTTCATGGCCATGAACTATCGCGGCGAACTATGGGGCAAAGGCGGGCCGCCCGATGCGGTCAAGGCCGATGCAGCGGCCGTCGCCCAAGCCGCCACTTTCCTCGCCGGCTGAGGCTGGGAGCAGGGGGCGCCACCCCACGCAAGGTGGCTTTTTCCTACAGGACCTGCCCGGGCGGGCTGACAGCCCGGCCGAATCGGCCGCTGCACAGTCAAGCCATGAATTCTTCCCAACACGGCAATCCCGATCCCGGTACCCCAGCGGATCCCCCCGCCGGAAAAGGCATGCCGGCCAAAAACCCGCGGGCGCAACGTTCGCGCCCCGGCAAGCAGGACACCTTAAAGGACGGCGCCGTGGAGTCCAGCCTCGAATTGCCGCATGAGCGCGACCAGGCGGTGGACATGACGAACGCCAAGCCCCATCCCGTGATTGAACAGGCCGGTAACGATGTGGCGCGCGGGCTGAAAGATACCAGCAAAGGCGCCGAGCTGGACCGGGCCTACAAGAAGCTGTAAGCGCTCAGGGCACCGGGTGCGAAGAAGGCGCCACACCCGGGCCAGGCAAATGGGACTGCACCGCCACCTTCTCACTCATCCAGCGCAACAGGTCCAGCCACATCTGGCGCATTTCCGCATCCAGCGGTGTGCGGGTGGAATTGGGCAGCTCAATGGTCACCACGGGCACTCCCTTGTGCACGCCGCCGTAGTTGCCCAGCGAGCCCGGGAAAATGCCCACCTGATCGAGATAAAGCCGCCCCAGCCGCGACGGTGGAACCGAAGGGCCGTCAAAGTCCAGGACCCCGTAAGGCGCGTGGATGCTGACGATCAGCTGCGGCTTGAAACTCTGCATCTGCTCATGCAAAAAGCGGGATTCCGGCTCGGACAGGGGCTTCGGCCCAGGCCAGCGGCGCGGATCCTTGCCGGTGCGCTTTTCCCAGTACACCTTGGCGTCCCGGTCCCAGTGGGGGGTGGGGAAATTGCGGTTCAAATCAACGCCGTGCGCGTTCACGCGGCGCGGCGGCGTGGAAAGCACCCCGTCGGGGTTGAGCAAGGGAACAAATCGCCAGTGAATGGCCTGCGGCGAATCCAGCGGCGGCTGCGCAGCCAGCCTGATCCAGTGCAGCGCCACGGCGCCTGAAGACAGCTCATCGCCATGAATCGCGCCAACGACCAGCACACGCAAGCTGGGATTCTCCGGCTTGATGTCGCGCACCCACAGCGCCCGGCCGTTGACCGAACGCGCGCCCGACGGCTGCAGCTGCGCCGCTTCGCACAGCTCACGCCTTACATTCGGAAGTTTGGAGGCATATTCGGCGCAAGGCGAATCAGCACGAGCGCCAGCAGCTATTAAATAGATAGCAAAAAACCAGACGACAGGGCGGGCAAGGTGCATGGCTTCAAGTTTAACTGTCAGGCCATCCGCGCTTCGGCGGGGCCCGCCGAAACCCTGCCGCCGGTACGCCCGTGGCGCTTCAGTTAAATTAGCCGCCTATGCCGACCCCCGCCACCCCTCGCAAAGCGAGCAGCCCCAGCTTCTCACAGCGGGAGTTCCGCGCATCGCTGGCCATGTTTGCCACCGGTGTGACCATCGTCACCGCGCGCACGGCGGATGGCGCGTTGGTCGGCCTGACGGCCAACTCATTCAATTCAGTGTCTTTGCAACCGCCGCTGGTGCTCTGGAGCCTGGCGCAGGCGGCCGGTTCGATGGCCGCGCTCAGCACCGGATCACACTACGCCATCAACATCCTCGCGGCTGACCAGAAAGAGCTGGCCGAACGCTTCGCCAGCCGGCGCGAAGACCGCTGGAAAGGTGTGCTGTTTACGGAGGGTGTCGGAGGCGCGCCGCTGCTGACAGGCGCCGCAGCCACTTTCGAATGCTTTAACCGCAGCCGGTATGAAGAAGGTGACCACGTGATCTTTGTGGGCGAGGTGGAGCGTTGCACCCACCGCGCTGGCGCCGCACCGCTGCTGTTTCACGGCGGCAAGTTCTACACCGAGCACCCGCTGTAACGGAGCGTCGCGAAGCGGGGCGTGTCAAGCCCGATGGCCCAGACGCACTGTCGTCACACCAGGCCGCAATTGCCGCACCGACGGCATGACCAGCACGCAATCATCGTAGGGTGTCACCACCGCTTCGCCCGCATCATGCGCGATCGGTGTACCGGCGCGGCCTATGGTTTCGCCGCCGCAAAAATCCTGCACAAACGCAAAGTCCATCGACTGCGCAACGACGCGGTGTGTCACCGTCACGGGTGGAGGCGGCGCCGCATCAGGAAGCAACCAGCCAGGGGGGACATCGCCGCGATCAATTACCCCAGAGCACACCAGAAACCGCATGAGCACGTTGCGCGCCGCCTGCAGCGACGCCAGCTCCCAATGCTGGCCCGCCTCCAGCAGCAGGGCAATGCGGTCGCTGTTTTCGTCGCCAAACAGCCCGTAATCCCGCATGCGGACACCGTCGGCGTGGCCGGCATCGACGACCACCTGGCCCGCCGTACCCAAGTCTTGCGCAAAAGCAATATTGCGCGGCAACATGCCTGTAACCAGCAAAGCCCCACCGGGCTCATGCATGGAATGCAGGTCCAGCAGGTGGGTGGCGCGGTCAACAAATGGCCGGATTTCGCGGGCGCGTAGCAGCTCGGCGCTGCGCCTGGGGCCATCCAGCAGGTCGGCGGACCATACGCGGTTGAAATCCTCGTCAACAAAGCGGGAGGCGTCGGGCTTGCGGGGGTCGAACCGGATGAAGGCCTCGGTGTTGCAGAACACAGCAGTGATTCGCCCGCGGCGCGGCTGCAACCCGCTGAGAAGAAACGCATCCAGTGCCCAGGCGCCCGAATATTCATTGCCGTGCACCAACGCCGTCACCAGCACTTCCGGACCGGCTTCGGTTGAAGTGCGCTCCTGCACATGCGCTATCCCCGTGGAGGACGCCGCCCAAAAAGACAGCCCTGGTGGCTGCAGCTGCACCGCATGGACTTTGGTGATCCTCCCGATCATGAAGTGGTACCGGTCGCCACCGCCTTGTTAACCACCGCGCGCACGCGTTGTGTTTCGGCGCGCACAAAAGCCGTAAGTGCCTGGGGCGTACCGCCTTCATTCGAAATGCCGGCTTTCTGGAGTTTTTGCCAGACGGCTTCCTCGCGCAGGATTTCGTTGAGCTCGCGGTTGAGCCGCGCGACCATGGGCGCGGGCAATTTCGCGGGGCCGAAGAGGCCGAACCAGACGTTCATGTCGTAACCCTTGAGCCTGGGGTTTTCGCCGAGCGCAGGGATTTGCGGCGCGGCACGTGAACGTGTTGGCGTGGTGACACCCAGGGGAATCATCTTGCCGGACTCGATGTGGGGCAGCGCAGAGGACAGCACCGACACAC